>NZ_DFMC01000002.1:0-154308 GCF_002375335.1 Methylophaga sp. UBA3603 | reverse complement strand
ACGCAGAGTGGCGCTTTTTCAGTCACAACCCGAAGGGCTGGGACTGTTTTTACGACCGCCTGAGTTGTCAATCACTTTTGTAGGAAGGCTACACGGCGTGCTTTCCGCCTTGTCGGACACAAAAATAGCCGCCAGCAGAGGGGGATATGAAAGATAAACAAGCCCTAGCAATGACATTGAGTAAAACCTCAACGACAACGTAATTAATGCTGCTCGACAAGAATTAGTGCGCCAGCTGACAAGAAGAAACCTCACCCTCAGGAACATAATATCTGCACGTGCCGCACTGCCGGGGCACCTCCGACATCAAGCAGTTATCCGAGGGGATTCATCATGACAGAACATATTTGTACTCCAGGTTGCACACACGGCATCACCGAAGAAAATAAAAAAGACGTGGTAGAAGAATTTGATACTGCGCGACGTTCATTTATCCGTAACGCTTTTGTTGGCGGTGGTGCCGCCTCTCTCGGCGCTATGGGCGTGACCATGTCGCCCATGAGCTTTGCCGCTGGCGCTAATACTCCCATCGATGCTGACACACCCGGCCAGATGCACTATTACATTCCGGCCACACCGGAAACGGTTCTCTGGGGTTATTTCAGCAAGAATGCCAAGCCTACCGTTGAAATAGAGTCCGGTGATTTTGTCACCATGGAAACACTCACCCATCATGCCAACGATGATGCAGAACGGATGGTAAAAGGTGACCCCGGTGCTGAAAGTATTTTTCATTGGGATGCTCAAGGCAAAGGTGTCGACCGACGTGGTGCTGGCCCGATGGATGCGAAGATTGGTGCCGGCGGTGGAGCCGGCGTGCATATTTGTACCGGACCAGTACGAATAAAAGGCGCTCAGCCGGGTGATATTCTTGAAGTTCGGATTGTCGATGTTGCTCCCAGACCCAGTGGAAACCCTGATTACAAAGGCAAGACTTTTGGCAGTAATGCTGCTGCCTGGTGGGGTTTTCATTACGGCGATATGCTTACCGAACCGAAAAAACGGGAAGTCGTTACCATCTACGAAGTCGATGCAACGGGTGAGCGTAACTGGGCCAAAGCCGTCTACAACTATCGTTGGACACCACAAACTGACCCCTTCGGCGTGGTTCATCCGACTATCGATTATCCGGGGGTGCCAGTCGATCACAGCACCATCACCAAGAAGGAAAATATTCTGCGTGATATCCGTATTCCGATCCGTCCTCACTTTGGCACCATTGGCCTCGCTCCCGCAGAAGCCGATATGGTGAACTCGATTCCGCCCAACTACACCGGCGGCAATATCGACAACTGGCGGATTGGCAAAGGTGCGAAGATTTATTTTCCGGTCGCAGTGGATGGCGGCATGTTCTCAGTGGGTGATCCACATGCATCACAGGGTGACTCTGAGTTGTGCGGTACCGCCATTGAGTGCTCTTTAACAGGGACTTTCCAGTTTATCTTGCACAAAAAAGCTGACTTGCCCGGCACCTCGTTGGCTGAACTCAATTACCCCTTGCTGGAAACCCAGGATGACTGGGTGTTACATGGCTTTAGCTATGCCAATTATCTGGCTGAACTGGGCCCCAATGCTCAGGATGATATTTACAGCAAATCTTCGGTTGATAAAGCTTTACGCGATGCCTATCGCAAGATGCGACACTTTTTAATGACCACTCAGCATCTGGATGAAGATGAAGCGATATCACTGATGACGGTGGCGGTCGACTTTGGTATCACTCAAGTGGTGGATGGCAACTGGGGCGTGCATGCGATCCTGAAAAAATCCATGTTCCCGGCGCGTAACTAGAGTCGGTTTATCTTCTAAATACCCTCGTTAATAGTTATGGCATAACACTTGCGAAAGGATGCTTCAGTATTCAAGGAATAAGACACGACCGTGACTGACCTGAAACGCTTTTCTGCCAGTGCTATACCCGCAGAGCTACGCCAGCCGGCCTGGAATGAAATACTTTCCAGGCTCGGGCTGGCGAGTGATGCTGCAAGCTCCATTCGTAATGACGACAGTGGCCATATGGCACTGTCCGTCTCGGCACGCGACTCAGTATTTGTTCAACTCACCGCAGCTCCACAGATTCTTTCACCCATAACTGCCAAAGCAACTCAACCGTTACAAGGCACTGTATTGGTGCTCGCCTTGCTTGATGGCACCGCGCAGGTGCTGGATGCCGATCAAACAGTTAAATTACGTTCAGGCGACATCATGTTGCTGGATCCTACTCAATCCTGGCGACTGGCTTTGCAAACTCGTTTTCGCATCATGCTAATCAAATTAGAGTCATCCAGCTTTCTGCTCAGGTTGGTTCGTAGCGGACGACAGGAAGCGAACCGCATCAGCACACAACAAGGTATCGGCGCATTATGCTTGAACATGCTGCAATCACTGACCGAACAGTTGCCCCATGTGGATCACAATGAGCTACCCGCATTAGAAGTAACGCTGGCCGAGTTACTGGTAGCCTGTCTTTCCCATAGACAATCTGCTGCCAATGAAGAAGCTACTGATGTGCAATTGGCCCATTTGCGTCGGGTGTGCAGAACGGTGGATTCACGGCTGGACGATCCGGATCTGAATATTGAGCAAATCGCTGCACAGGAAGGTTTATCCGCCAGATACTTACAAAAACTGTTCAAAAACAGTGGCACAACGTTCAGTGAATATCTGAAGAGCCGCCGAATACAGCATTGCTGTATTGATCTGGCTAACCCTGCCCTTGCCCAGTTCAGTATTGCCCAGCTGTGCTACCGCTGGGGGTTTAATGACGCCGCAAACTTCAGCCGTACCTTTTCACAGTTTATGGGCATGTCACCGAAAAGCTATCGTTCTGCACCGCCACAGGATCTGCATGAACAGCTTCGCCGTGGCTGTCCGCAAACAAAACCGTCAGCTCGTTCAATTACCGCCGATCCGCAATCCTTTTTGCAGGATGATGACATTCAAAAACGACGCAGACCATTTCAGGAAGTATTGGATGATCATGCTAAATATGCGTTGTCGTTGCGACTCGCCCCGAAACGGGTTTCCGACCAAGATAACACTACGTCTTCACAAACCGACACTCACTCTTCTCGACAATATTACCTGCCAGTGTCCGATAAAACCGTTCACTGGGGCTATTTCAGTAATGCGATCAAACCGGTATTAACCGTTCGCTCCGGTGATATTGTAACGATTGAAACCTTATCCCAGCATGCGTCTGATGACTGCGAACGCATGATTGACGGAGATGCCGGAGCACAAAGCGTTTTTCACTGGACTAGTACAACAAAGAACGTTGACCGGCGGGGTGCCGGGCCGATGGATGCCACGATATTCGGCCGCGGTGCCGGAGAGGGCTTTGGGGTACATATTTGTACCGGGCCGGTGTATGTCACCGATGCTGAACCCGGTGATGTGCTGGAAATACGCATTTTGGATATTCAACCACGACTCAGTTGCAGCCCGAAGCATCAAGGTAAACACTTTGGTAGCAATGCCGCCACCTGGTGGGGCTTTCAATATGACGATCTGCTCACCGAACCGAAAAAGCGTGAAGTAGTGACCGTATACGAAGTACACCAACACACCCATCCACCGCATGCCAAGGCGATTTATAACTTTCGCTGGACCCCACAAACCGATCCTTACGGCATTGTGCACCCAACCATTGATTACCCTGGCATACCGGTTGATCACTCTAGTATCGACAAGCAGTTCGGTATTCTCGACAAAGCCGTTATTCCGGTCAGACCGCATTTTGGCGTCATGGCCGTCGCCCCGCGTGAGACCGGTATGATTGATTCTATTCCACCCAGCTATTTTGGTGGCAATATGGATAACTGGCGGGCGGGCAAAGGCACCAAATTATTTCTGCCCGTCGCCACAACTGGGGCTCTATTTTCGGTCGGTGATCCACATGCTTCACAAGGTGATTCGGAATTATGTGGCACCGCTATCGAGTGTTCTTTAACCGGTGTGTTTCAATTGGTGTTACACAAACAACGTGATTTAAAAGGCAGCTTTATGGATGGCCTAAGTCATCCATTTCTGGAAACACCGGATGAATGGGTATTACAGGGCATGAGTTTCTCCGACTATCAGGCCGAGCTCGGCCCGAATGCCCAAACGCAAGTGTATAAAAACTCCTCTATGGAAGCCGCCATGCGTGACGCTTTCAGAAAAGCCCGTCACTACCTAATGAAAGAACATGAGCTTAGTGAAGATGAAGCAATTTCACTGATTTCGGTAGCGGTGGATTTTGGTATTACCCAGGTTGTGGATGGCAATCTGGGTGTGCATGCGATTATCCGCAAGGCTATTTTTCCAGACTATAACGCTGATTAAAAATACTTATTAATTGCCTTTTCTCAGACAATTCGAACGCGCTCTCCTCATTCACCTTCCCCATTAAAATTCTTTGTAACCTGTAAACACTGTCTGATGCTAATTCTGAATTTTGTGACGCAGTTCACTTTACTTAGGTTAATGCGATTAGTTAGGTCCGGCGCAGAATGGTCAGGGCCTAATGATCTTTCATAGCCGCCTCTGTTGTGACTGAAAATGCACCACACAGGCGCGAGGAATGAAGTTTAGTCATTCTAAATAAATGACGAGCAACGTGAAGTGGTGGCAATGAAAGATCAATAGGCCCTTGCCAATCGCGAAATTTCTCGCGACACACCCCTCTACACCAAAAAAATCAAGGAGAAGTCATGGACAAAACCGATCCGAAAACAAACCGAGGTAATGGTGGCGAACCCCATCAGCAAGCTACCGGAAATACCTCAACACTCACCACCCAGCAAGGCGGCCCGATTGCCGACGATCAGAATTCATTAAGAGCTGGCGCTCGTGGTCCAGGTTTAATCGAAGACCACATCATGCGCGAAAAGATTTTCCATTTCGATCATGAACGTATTCCAGAACGAGTGGTGCATGCCCGTGGTTTTGGTGCTCACGGCTATTTCGAAACCACCGAATCGCTCGAAGATGTCACCTCTGCTGATATTTTCCAGCGTAAAGGTGAAAGAACCCCGGCCTTTGTGCGTTTCTCAACCGTTGCCGGCAGTAAGGGTTCAGCCGATCTGGCCCGCGATGTGCGTGGCTTTGCCGTCAAGCTCTATACCAAAGAAGGTAACTGGGACATCGTGGGTAACAATATCCCGGTGTTTTTTATTCAGGATGCAATGAAATTTCCTGATTTGGTTCACGCCGTCAAAGAAGAACCTGATCGCGGATTTCCACAGGCCCAATCGGCCCACGATAATTTCTGGGATTTTGCGACTTTGATGCCGGAAAGCATGCATATGCTGATGTGGCAAATGTCCGATCGTACGATTCCACGCTCATTCCGTTTTATGGAAGGCTTTGGCGTACACAGCTTTAGACTGGTAGATAAAAACGGCAAGTCCCAGTTTGTTAAATTTCACTGGAAGCCAAAGCAAGGCTTGCAGTCTGTTTTATGGGATGAAGCGTTAAAAATCAATGGTGCCGATCCGGATTTCCATCGTCGTGATTTATGGAATGCCATTACTCAGGGAGATTACCCTGAGTGGGAACTGGGACTGCAGATTTTCGATGAGGAATTTGCTGAGAAATTTGAGTTTGATGTGTTGGATGCCACCAAGCTTATCCCTGAAGAACAGGTGCCGATTCGCATTGTCGGTCGACTAGTGCTGGATCGGGTTGTCAGTAACTTTTTTGCTGAAACCGAACAGGTGGCATTCTGCACCCAGAATATCGTCAAAGGTATTGATCATTCAAATGATCCTTTGCTGCAGGGCAGAAACTTTTCCTATCTCGATACGCAGTTAAAGCGTCTGGGTGGACCCAATTTCACCCACATTCCAATCAACGCGCCGAAATGTCCGATGCATCATTTCCAGCAGGATGGTCATATGGCAATGAGCAATCCTACCGGACGGGCCAACTATGAACCGAATAGCTGGGGCGAAGAAGAAGGCGGTCCACGTGAATGTCCGGTAAAAGGTTTTGAAAGTTATCCAGAAGATGTATCTGGTCCAAAAGTCCGTGAACGTTCTGAAACCTTTGCTGATCACTACAGCCAGGCCAGGCAGTTTTATATAAGCCAGACTGAAACGGAACAGCAGCATATTATCAATGCATTTTCATTTGAGCTCAGTAAAGTCAAAACACCGGCGATCCGTAAACGCATGGTTAGTCATCTGCTGAATATTGATCAACAACTAGCCGAAAAAGTTGCTGAAAAATTGGGCATCAATCCGTTGCCGGAACCGGCTGATGCAGCGATGCCAACAAGGGATGATTTGCCAGCTTCTGACAAGTTAAGCATTCTCAAAAATGGCCCGAATAGCTTTAAAGGCCGTAAAGTTGGTGTCTTGATGACCGATGGATTTGATGCTGATATTTTCAAATCGCTGGAGAAATCACTTAAAGCAGAAGGGGCAATGTTTGAAGTTGTTGCGCCACATACCGGTGAAATAACCAGCAGTGCTGGTGACAGCATCAAGGTTGATGAAAAGGTTGATGGCGGACCTTCCGTGTTATTTGATGCCATTGTGATTTTGCCTGGTAGCGACGGTGTGAAAATGCTGGCAGAAATGCCACCAGCATTAACCTTTGTCAGTGATGCCTTTAATCACATGAAATTTATTGGCTACGGTGAAGATGCCATGCCGCTTTTGAAAAAGGCCGGTATCAGTGAGATGTTGGATGAAGGCTGCCTGCAATTGACCAATACTAAAACGACGGACGAATTTACCCAAAACTGTCGTGATATTCGGTTTTGGCAACGTGCTGATTAGTTGTTTTTTATGATGAAATAACCAGTTGAATCAGGTCACCCGTTTGAATGTTCAGACGGGTGATTTTGCGTTAGCTTGGATTTCATCTAAAACGTCTTAGAAGGAGAGCATCATGATCGCCAAACGCTATTCCTATACGCTGATTTTTGTTGTTTTAGTGGTTATCGCTTTAATCATTCTGCGCATGCAATTGCCTTCAATGGTGAAAGATTACTTGAATGGCAAACTCGCGGATATGGGTGATTATCAGGGAGAAATCGCTAATGTCGACATTCATCTGTGGCGTGGCGCCTACTCTGTTCATCAACTGGAAATCACTAAAAAAGACCAACCTTCGGTGGAATTTTTTAATGCCGAAACCATAGATACTTCTGTCAGCTGGGCATCTTTATTCAAAGGCAAAGTGGTCGCAGATGTTGATTTGATAAATGCCGAAATCCATCTGGTCGATGACGAAGCAGAAGACCAGCCTGAAGAAGAATCCACCTGGCGTCAGACCGTTCAGGAAATTATTCCATTACAAATTGATCGATTAAATATTGATAATGGTGAAATTCATTTTCATAACTTTACCTCTGATCCCCAAGTACATCTGGTTTTTTACCAATTAGACGGTGAAATAACCAACCTAAGTAATGCTGAACGAAGAGATGGACTGAAATTCGCTAATTTTGATATTCAGGGGCAAGTGTTAGATAGCGCTTCGGCTAGACTGGATGGCCGCCTGGATCCCTTAGGCGATTTTCATAATTTTGAACTCAAGTTAAAAATCACCGGTATAAACCTGACAAAACTCAATGAAGTCTCTGAAGCTTATGGTAATTTTAATTTCAAATCAGGTAACGGTGATTTTGTGATGGAATTGCAGGCTGAGGAGGCTCAATTAACCGGCTATGCAAAACCCGTTCTGGATAATGTTGAAATCTTTGATTTGGAAGAAGATCTGCAAGATGGCGTTTTCAGTGCAACCTGGCAAGCCATTGTCGGTGCTTTTGGCCAGATATTCCGCAACGATCCCAAAAACCGTATAGCCACCGAAGTTGAGATACGTGGCAATCTGGATGACCCAGATGTCAGTGCCTGGCAGGCCTTTCTCGCCATTCTGGAAAATGCTTTTGTAGACGCATTCGAAAGTGATTTTGATCGTGAGACTGGTTCCGAATCATCTCCATCCCAAGACACAACATCTCAACCTGAATCTGGTTCTAAGTCCGAATCCAAATCAGAAACTGAAACCGATGCTGTTAATTGTCAGCTTCGGCCAATGTGGGATAAATGCGACTAAGTGACCAAATAACAGTAACGTTGTTTGAAATCAGTTGTTTCGAATAGCAGCCACTAATTCCGACTTGCTCATCTTGCTACGTCCCTTAATATTTAGCTGACTGGCCCGGTTATACAGCTCCTGTTTTGTCCGAGACTCCAAAGGGCTATTAGGATTGCCAGTACCCTGAGAAGTTTTTCTGGGGGTACGGCCTTCCTCACGACGTTGCTTATTGACGGTGCGAGCCGCAATTTCTTCAGCTTTATCGGTCTTTTTACCGCTTTTTTTCTGCTGATCCTTGATATGCTCATATTGACGTTCATCTTTATCTGTCCACTCGGCAACCATAAATAGTCCTCCTGTTTACAGTATTAAAAAGTCACATCCCACAGTAGCAATGCTATTGCTACCTTGCCAATATCCTAGGTTAAAGTAACCGAATCCGTGGGAGCGCCAAACTTGATAACAAGATGGTGAATGAATAAATTACAGAGATAGCCTTGCTCGCTGGTGGCTTTCAAAGGTCTACAAAACATAGGGCAATAATGCTTATAGACATACAAAATATGTCTGCATGAGGAAGCTAACATTTTCTTTCAAATAACAAAAAGGCCCTGCCTGGCATCAGCCAAGGCCCTTATTCTCTGCTTTTTTGGTTCAGTCAACTCCAGAAAAATTTCTTTGCCGAATGTGATCGCCATTTGATATCTTCTCATCGTTAGCTGCTTTGAGTGATTCAAAAGCCAACTCCCCTGAAAGTTGGTTAAAACGTTGTTGTAATTGCTCCAGTTGTTGCCAGGCCCATTGATTTTCCGGCCGTTTCAATAACCAGCTTTGCCAGTCCTGCCGGGTGTGATCGGTATTAGATTCAGCAGTGAGTTCTGCATACCACTGAGCAGCTTCTGCCAGTGCTTGCTGTTGTTGAGGCGTCAAACCTGCTGAAGAAGCGTTCATGCGTCTAACTGTTCATATAACGAAAATAACAGGCAATGCTGCGTGGCTTTGGCCATATATTTTTTGACCGAGCTTTCTGATAGCCCCATTTCTTCAGCAATTTCACGATAAGTCATGCCTTTAAGCTGGGACATTAGAAAAGCAGTTTTCACCTTTACACCCAAACCATCCAGCATGGCATCAATGCGATATAGCGTTTCCAGTACAATCATGCTCTGCTCTGCCGAGATGACTTCCTGTTCCGGTTGCTGCATTAAGGCCTGCAGGTAAGATTGTTCTATCGTGCGTCGACGGAAATGGTCGATCATCACCCGCTTTGCTACCGTTACCAGATAACTGCGAGGTTCACGAATAGCCTCAATTTTGCCATTAAAATCCGGGGCTGATAGCAATCTTACAAACGTATCCTGCGCCAAATCGGCCGCCTGATACGAACAGCTCAAACGCTCACGTAACCAGCTCTGTAACCAGCTGAAATTATTTTGATAGAGTTTTTCCAGGCTCTCTGTACGAGGTGGTGACAATGGCGCATTCATAATTATTACTTACAACCGTTAATGATAATGATTATCAGTTGCATTCTAAGATAATTAATAATTAAGAGCAATTCATAGAAACTATCTTATTTTTAGTTGCGTGAAATAATAATTAAATATATCTCGGCCTTAACGATCCAGCCATTGTCGTAACAAATTATTACGTACTCGGGAAAGCCGATCATATTGTTCTGTTTTACCGTTTTGATTGAACTCTTGACGGAGCGACTGCTCCATATCAAACAGAATCTCCCGTCGATTAGGATTACGTATCCGACTGGTGACCCAACCAACAATAACCAGTCTTTCACCATCATTAACTTCATTAACGCGATGCAGATATGTAGAGGGATATAACAGTAAATCACCCGCATCCAGTTTCCAGCTACGTTCACCGCTGCTGTCTTCTAACACTAGTTCGCCGCCCTGATACTGGGTTTGATCGGATAAGAATAAGGTGAATGAAATATCCGTACGCTGATTGTTTATCAATGCTTCATCGACATGGGTGCCATATCGCATACCTGACTGATAACGGCTTATTAAGAGACGAACGAATTGTTGTGGATAGGTGCTCTGCACAAATAAATCATTGGCTAAAAGGCGTTGTTCCACCAGCTTTAAAATGCCAGAAATTTCCGCCATATCTGCCTGCTGATTTTGCTTTACTTGGAGGGCGGCCCGGCCCGCTGTGCTCAATCCGTCATGGAACGAGACATCCTTAAGCGTTGCCTTTATCGCTTCAAGATCAACTTCTGATAAACATTGTGAGAGATGCAGGATCATATTGAGAATGAGACTCATTTATGGCAAAGTAGATAACTTATCATAACGCCACTCAGAGAGACAGACTATGCAAGAAAATCGTAAAAAATGGGTAAGCCTTGGGGTTGCACTAGCCAGTGGAATCAGTTTGAACACCACCGCAGCAGATATATCACATGATATGCATTTCACCAATGAAAATTTCACGCTGGCTGCGGCTGGTGAAGGCGAAGGTGGTGGTGTCACCGAGACTGATCTGAAGACTAATGATGTCGCTTTTTTAACGCGTTTGGGTCTGATTCGTGGTCATTTGTTAGTAGGTTATGAGTTATATAAAAAAGGCCAGGTCGATATGGCTATCACCCATATGAAACATCCACGCGATGAACTGTATGCGGGTCTGGTGCCATCAATAGAATATCGTGGTGGTGAACGCTTTGATGATGCATTAAGCAATCTGGCCGACAAAGTGACCAGCAAAGCACCTCAAGCTGAAGTGGATGAAGCCTACCAACAGCTTGAAGCCGGCATTAAAGCCGCTGAAGCAGTAGCAAAACCGGATTTAAAAAATACCCTGCAAAGTATTAAAGATTTGATTCGCACAGCAGGTGAAGAATATGCACTGGGCGTAGAAAACGGCAAACTCATTAATCTGCATGAATATCAAGATGCTTATGGCTTTACCCAAATCGCCAAACGTCGACTTGAACAACTTCCCGAAGCAACACGCAACGAGTCAACCGATACAGTTGAACAGGTTGAAGGCTATCTGGAAGAACTGGCCGGTTTATGGCCTAGCATCGCCCCTAAAGGTGATGTTGATGGAGATGCATCCAAGCTTTATGGCGCGGCAGCTCGGATTGAAATAGCTGCCTTAGGACTGTAATAAAACAATCCTCGTTCTAAGTCTGAGCTCAGCACAAACTTAGAACGAGGCATTACTCTAACGCCATTTACCGATGACCTGTTGCCGCCAGCTTAGCGGCAATATAATCGCTGTGCTCGACATGCAACAGGTTACTGATTCGTCGAATAACGTGTTGCTCTATCTGATGGATTTCCTGATCAGCGTTGGCCAGTTGCCAGAGGATATGAATTAATTCAACTTTCTTTTTCTGACTATAGCGATGATTGATTTCCGAGGTAAAGGCAAAATAATCTGTAGCAGATTTGTGTGCCTTTTCGGCTTCAGCAAGCAGACTTTTGGCAGCATCTTTATCGAGAGAAAAACGTTTCTGCAAAATAGATAGCAACATATCCCGCTCTTCATCTTTAAAATGATAATCAGCAGCAATGACTTCTATCATTAACGCAGCGGCTGCAAGTTTCACCGATAAATGTGCAGCATCACCGGTATCGTGATCCTCGAGCAATTCTCGCTGTAAAAGTTGTTTGAGTTTATCGAGCATAGGTTTCTCCTGTACTGAAGTGACAGATTAATCACGCAGCAGTTCTTAAGGATTATTTTGTCGAGTGTAAAATCACAGCCGCCTGATAACGGGGTTTTCCATAACCTAACATGCGATTGAACTCTTTATGAGTCACCGGAACGTAGAAGCTGTCGGTGAGGGTTTTGTCATCATCCCAATCAATATCTGGATCATGAAAATAGACAAAGGTATCTGAAATCGATACCAGCACCACCCAATGCGGTGATTTGTTCTGATTTAGTCGGTAAGAGCTAATCAACACTACTGCCAGTGCGCCCTGGTTCAGATAATCACGTAGTAAATTCACATCGATTTGGCGCATCTGCTGTTCAACTTCCGAGGTTTCCAGTTGTCGCATAAAATCCAGGTGCACACATTCCATCACGGCTTTTTTATCTTCACTACGAACGCCATTTACAAACGGCACATCATCACTATTGGTGATTAACGTAGTGTTGAAATAACGTCGCCATGCCGCCAACGCCAGTCCCTGTGCACTACAGCCGCCATGTCCGGAAGTCATAAATATGGTGGTAGCTTCACGCCATAACTGTAATTCCAGGCCACGATCCAGATGCATCACCGGTTGCAGCGTTTTCATGGCCATCATCAAACTGGCCGGACCACAGGTAAAGTCCGTACTTTGTGAATAATGAAATACCTGCTGATGCAGTTCTTCCGGTTGTGGCTGCAACACCTTCATCATACGTAGGGCGTTGGCATGATCCTCATAGTAGTCAGTGACGATTTCAAACTGGTGATAGCCGAGGCTTTCATAAAGTTTAATTGCACCAGCATTATCGGGCCGCACTTCCAGACGAATAAAACTGCGGCCAGCTGTCAATGCAGCCTGCTCCGCTTCACGCATCAACGCCCGGGCAATTTTCTGATTACGATATTCAGGTAAAACCGCCAGCGAATAGATGCGCCCCAGCGAAGTGCCCCGGGCATATAACAACAGCACATAGCCCATCAATTTTTGTTGCTGCTCAGCGACCAGTAATAAGGCATTAGCCTTGTTGATCATCCATTTAAAACTACGACGAGAGAGTTGATCGCTATCAAAACAGATATTTTCGATATCCAGCAGTGCATCTACATCAGCTAAAGTGGCCGCACGAAAGGTTATCGAATTCGTCTGTTGATTAACTGCCATTTGCATTAGTGGTCAAACCCTCCAGGGCCATTTCGATGACCTGGCGCCCGCGAAACAATACCAGCTCTTGCCATTGGGTCTCATCAGGACAGAAAAAATCCTGCATTGCGTGTTTAATATCCAGCGTTTTCTGATCAGACCAATCGATTTTACCGGACTGTTGTAACTGTTGATCTGCAAACAGTACTTTAAGCATTTGTTGATTGCTAAAAGTACCAAATTCAAGTGTCAGAAAACACACATTATCCCCTTGCTGATGCCAGAAGTAATCATGCAAACCGTACTTTACACCAGAAGTTGAGGTGCCGAGAGCCGGTTCGGTCACTGTCGGGCCAAATAATTGCCGCGCTTTTTTCTGACCGGCAGTTTCTGGGAGATGATCACAGATTAATTCGCCATATCCATAAGGCCCGAGTCCACTATGAATATCTATGACAATAACATTATCGCGTTTTTCCGGTTTAAGTTGTGCGACCAGCTCTTCAATGGTTTGACGTGACCAACTGGCTTTTTCGCCACCGAAATAAAGCGCATCGGCTTTGCTGTATTGGCCTTGGCTGAGCTTATCAAACTGCTCACGTTGCTCCCCAACTAAATCGACTGCGTCCTTTTGCTTACTGAGCTTTTCCCATATCGCTATCGCATCAGCAGAGTCTGGAAGTTTGGCATTAAAATCAACAAAGTTACGGTTGATATCGATACCTTCGTGGTCATTTCGGCTAGCACAGGCAAATCCCCAGGGATTTAATGCATGCACCATAACAACACACACATCGGCGGGTAAACGTCGGTGACGTCCCACAAAATCAGATTGAATTGCTGAGCCTACTCCACCCTCAACACCATGAACGCCTGAAACCAGTACCAGAATATTTTTTGCTTTAGGACTGCCAGCCCAGGCAATATCACAAAACAAACGTTCGTTTTTTGGCCCGCGAACCGGGTGAATAATATTATTGACCCGTTCGACAATGGAGCTTGTTTCCACTGCTGATATGAACTTGTCACGTGCACCAGCATAGCGCTGAGAAAAAACACTCAGAACGGCATCTGCATACATGGCAACAACTCTCCTGTAGATGAAAATTCGGCGAAGAATAGGCGACTTTCATGATTTTGACCAGATAATCAGCATAGTGGCAAAAATATTTATCACAACCATGACACAATCACTTTATGATGCACAAATCGTCTGACTAAATTGATTAGGAGCAACGCTAAAGTCATATGACTAACCATTTGATAATTCTTGAAAATATCGAAGACTGGGCACCTTACTTCCCAAGCGCGCAGGTCATCGCAGTGGATGATTATCTGCAAACCCCCTCCCCCAGTGCGAGTGAGCGTGCGCAAATTATTAACCTCTGTCACGGCCTTGAATATTTAAGTCCCGGCTATTACTGCTCAATGGTAGCTGAAGCACGTGGTCATCGGGTGATGCCGAGTTTGCGCACCATTAATGACTTATCCCGTAAAAGTCTTTATGCCTACGATTTATCGGATTTTGGTACGCACCTGGATAAAGTCATTGCGGCCAGTGATAAACAATCTGAAACCAGTTTTAAGCTGAAAGTATTCTTTGGCCAATGTGAATTTAAAGGCCTGCAGAAGCTGGCAAGACAGATTTTTGAACAGTATCCCTGTCCTATCATCGAAATCGAGTTCAGCCACAAAGGGCACTGGTTAATTTCTGCCATCAAGGCTGCTCCGCTTAATCAGCTCACTGACAGTGAGCAGGATAACTTCGCCAATGCTTTGGATGCATTCAGTCATAAGTTATGGCGCAAACCTTCAAAGCGTCGCCAATACCGATATGACATGGCCATTCTCCACAACCCCGATGAAAAAATGCCGCCCAGTGATGCCACGGCATTAAAACGCTTTATCGCCAGTGGTAAACGTATCGGTATTGATGTCGAGCTGATCACGCCGCGTGACTATATCCGTATTGCCGAATATGACGCTTTATTTATCCGTGAGACCACAGCGATTCATAATCACACGTACAAATTTGCCCGGCGGGCGGAAAGTGAAGGATTGGTCGTAATTGATGATCCGACTTCAATCATTCGCTGTACCAACAAGATCTACCTGAAAGAGCTGCTGGAAAAGCATAACTTGCCGATGCCGGAATCACATTTGCTCTATCGAAACGATAAAACCGGTCTGGAAAAAATTTGTGCTGAAGCGACTTTCCCTTTGGTAATGAAGATTCCTGATGGCGCTTTTTCCAAAGGTGTTATCAAGGTGAATAATGCCGATGAACTGCGAAGCAATGCCGCAGAGTTTTTCCAACAATCGGCAATAATCCTGTTGCAGGAATTTATGTTTACCGATTACGACTGGCGTATTGGAGTGTTTAATAACAAACCGATTTATGCCTGCCAGTATTTTATGAGTAAAGGCCATTGGCAGATTTATAACCACAATACCAAAAAAGGCACGGATTCCGGTAAATCAGCCGCGGTGCCTATTTCTGAAGTTCCGGAAAAAGTACTTAAAATCGCGGCAAAATCGGCGAAATTGGTAGGAGATGGTCTTTACGGTATCGATATCAAACAAAGCGGAAGTCGAGTCGTATTAATTGAAATTAACGACAATCCCAGTATCGATAGCGGCGTAGAAGATGCCTATCTGGGACCGGCTTTATATGACGATATCATGCGGGAATTTTTACGTCGGCTCGAAGCTCGTAAAGCGCATCGTCAGTCTTAAGCATTCCTTAGATATAAAAAAAGCGGTGGCTGATAATTCAACCACCGCTTTTTTTGGTTTAACTTATGGCGATTTAAAACGAGTAGCTGGCGCCTACATGTAGATAACGCTTTTCACCTACAAAATAGCGATAATCGCCACCACCACCGCCACCAAAGTCAGCACGTTCAGCGTATTCAGTGTTAAACAGGTTGTGCACTTTCCCGTACAGCGTCAGATTATTGGTGACATCATGGGACGCCCGCAAATTAAACACATCGTGGCCGTCGTACTTCTTGTCATTGCCATCAGTAATGTAATATTCACTCATATGCACCCACTCTAGTTCAGCACGAGTAACTGGTGTTACATTCCAACCCAGCCGAATATTCCCCATTCTTTTAGGCGCAGTTACTAAATAGTCACCTTTTTCGATACCGCTTCCTGGCTTGTTGAAGTCATACTCATGCTTGGCAAAAGTGACATTTGCACCAATATCAAACAATTCATTAAACGGGTAAAACATGCCAAGCTCCAGACCAGTATGGTTAGTTTTACCATCAGGAACATTTTCGTTGTTTGTATCAGTAAAGAAATAGTCATCTTTCTTCATATGATAAGCAGCAATTTCATACTGCAAGCCATCTCCCACCTTACGAACCCCGATCTCAATGCTATCAATAGACTCTGAATCAGCACCACCGGTACGCGAAGGTCCAATCTGGGCACGGTACAAATCGGTAGTCTGTGGTGCGCGATTACCGCGAGCATAGTTGATAAATGCAGCAGTATTATCGGTAAGCTCTTGAACTAAACCTAGTTTGGGGCTTAAGTTACTAAATGTGTCTTTACCGCTATCTGGACGTAAATATCGCGTACCAAATTCGCGTGAATCAGTGTTGTTGGTGTAGTCGTATTTAGTGTATTCATAGCGTACACCTGCGGTGACACGAGTTCTGTCCAATACCTGCCATTCACTGTGCACATAAGGGGCAACGACTGTGGCATCCACTTCATAGTCATAATGAACACCCTGTAAAAATTGTCCAAATATGGTTGGATTAAATTGAACCTCAGAAAGCTCTCCTTCTGTATATTCAAAATCTGTCCCGAAAATAACTTTGTGGCCGCCATCCAGATCCTTGGTATAAGCAGCTAAAAGTCCCACGCTGCTATGTTTGTTATTCTCCACCGGCTGTCCTGGTAGAAAATGCATCAAAAATTCCATTTCTGTATGGCGCAGATAAGGGGTTAATCTAAAGGTAGAAGAGTCTGTTAACTGGCGTTCCCACTCGGTGGATAACCGGGTCGATTTAGCATCACGATAGGCTTCAGGATTAGGATTGGTACGCGAGCGACTTTCATCTTCATAGGCTCTAAATCCTGTGATATAACCAGCGGTTTCCTGATTGAGATTGGTATGGCTGAATAAGGTTTTAAAGCTGTCGATATCGCCATAATAATCATGACGAAAGCTGACTTTTTGCTGATCGTAGCCCGAGTCACTGACATAGCCGCCGTCAGTTGTTCCATTTACGCTTAAGCGGTAACCATGCTGTCCAATGGTATCGCTCACTGTACCTTTCATTTGATACAAATCATGTGGCCCAATGGAAAGATCAATTTCTCGCTCAAGTTCCAGGGAGGGGGCGCGACTTAAAACATTGATTAAGCCGTGGACGGCGTTAGAACCATACAAGGCACTACCTGGACCGCGCACTACTTCAATCCCGCCAGCTTGCTCATAATTAACTTCAAACAGACCATTTACATTAGCGAAGCCCGCTGCGCGTAATGGAATACCATCTTCCAGAAACAGAAATGACCCGGCACCGGCACCACCGGTTAACACTGGCGAACGAATTGAAGTCAGATGCTCCTGGCCATTACCGCGCTGAATATTGACACCACTGACACGATTGACGATTTCGGTGATGTGATCCGGGCGAACCAAATCGATTTCTTCTTCTGAAATTCTGCCGGTATTCCCCGCTAAATCGAGGATTGGCGTTCCCGAGCGGGTGCCGGTAACAACCAGCTCGTCCAGAGATAAGTCCTCTTCTTCCTGAGCTTAAGCAGGTAAGGCGATATTCATGCTGGCCAGGGCCATCAATATGGGTAATTTGCGTAAGGTTGGCATGAGCTATGGTTCCTAGATTATATGTTGTAAAAATTTAACGAATTTTCTCATGTTGTCTTTTTACAACACATCAGAAAAATCCTTAATTGACGTTGAAAAACGTCCTATCATCCCCATCTAATGACCCAGATCAATTTTTTTCGAATGAGCCCATGGAATACAAAGACTATTACAAAATCCTTGGCGTAAGCCGGACAGCAACACCAGAGGAGATAAAAAAAGCCTATCGCACACTGGCTAGGAAATATCACCCTGATGTCAGCAAAGAGGTGAATGCCGAAGAAAAGTTCAAAGAAGTCGGTGAGGCTTATGAGGTGCTGCGCGATAAAGAAAAGCGTGCACAATATGACCAGTTTGGTGGACAGTTCCGTCACGGTCAATCGTTTTCTCCACCTCCAGGCTGGGAGGAAAATGTCGGTGGCTTCGGTCAGGGTAATTTCAGCAGCTTTTTTGAAAACATGTTTGGTGGCATGGGCGGAATGGGCGGCGGTCAACAGGATAACTTTTTTGCCCGTGGTGAGGATGTAAGCGCCAAAATTACTATTTCACTGGAAGATGCGTTTAACGGCGCGAATAAATCGATTCGCCGTCCTGCCGGTGCCACGCAAACGGGTACCGTTAACGTCAAGATCCCTGCCGGCATCGAACCGGGTAAAAAAATTCGTTTAAGCGGACAAGGTAAAGCTGGAATGAGTGGTAAAGCGGGTGATTTATATCTGGAAATCCAGATTGCCCCACATTCGCTTTATCGGTTGGAAGGCAAGGATGTCTACCTGGATTTGCCAATTACGCCATGGGAAGCAGCATTAGGTGCCAAAATTACCGCCCCAACTTTAGCTGGAAAAATTAGTTTGAATATCCCTGCGGGCACTCGAAGTGGTCAAAAAATGCGTTTGAAAGGCCGCGGGCTTCCCGCTAAAACGCCCGGTGATCAATTTGTGGTTTTACAGATAATGACTCCTCCGGCGACGACTGCCGAAGCGAAAAAGTTTTATCAGCAAATGGCTGAAAAACTTCCGTTTAATCCAAGAGAGAACATTGAATAAGCATTTTGAGGTAGAGACAAAATGATGAATAAACTGAAATCTGCTGTTATCTGGTTGGCCGGTGTAACTCTGTTGACGCAGGTTGCGGTGGCTGCCCTGCCTTTGCCATGGCTGGATGATGATAATCAAATGCCCACGCTTGCACCGATGCTGGATCAATCCAAACCTGCCGTGGTGAATATTGCCACACGTAGTGAAGTCAGAATTCAGGATAATCCATTATTAAATGATCCGTTTTTCCGACGTTTTTTTAATTTACCTCAACAACAGCAACCCCGTACTCGTCAGGCCCAAAGCCTGGGGAGTGGCGTTATTGTTAATGCTAAAGAAGGTCTGGTATTAACCAATAATCATGTGATTCAGCGTGCAGACGAAATTACTGTATCCCTGCACGATGGCCGTACCTTTCAGGCTGAAGTAGTAGGCAGCGATCCAGCAACTGACGTGGCCGTGATTCGCATTCCCCCCGAAAAACTTACCGCTCTGCCACTGGCGGATTCCGACAGACTGCGGGTTGGCGATTTTGTGGTCGCTATTGGTAATCCGTTCGGCCTTGGCCAAACAGTGACATCCGGTATTGTCAGTGCTTTGGGACGGAGCGGTCTGGGACTTGAAGGTTACGAAAACTTTATTCAAACCGATGCTTCCATCAATCCCGGTAATTCGGGCGGTGCATTAGTTAATCTGCGAGGTGAATTAGTGGGTATTAACACCGCTATTTTTTCACCGAATCAATCCGGTAATGTAGGGATTGGCTTTGCTATTCCGAGTAATCTTGTCAAACAGATTACTGATCAGTTACTGGAATATGGAGAAGTTCGTCGTGCTTATCTGGGTGTACAGATGCAAGACATTACCCCAGAACTCGCTCAGGCATTTGGTATTGAAGACAACCGTGGCGGCGCCGTAGTAACCAATGTAATTAAAGATTCTGCTGCTGAAAAAGCGGGTTTAAAAGTGGGTGATGTGGTGACCGCTGTCGATGGCGTTTCGCTGTTAAACGCTGATAACCTGCGTAATACCATCGGTTTATTGATGGTGGGCCAGACTATCAAGCTGGACATCATTCGTAATGGCAAGGAAAAGACCCTGACGGCAAAAGTTACTGAAGTCCAATCCAGTAAAACCCAAACTGGCGATGTGCATCCGAAACTGCGAGGCGCCACTTTTGGTGATATCGAACAAAGCTCACCTGCCTACGGCAGAATTCAAGGCATTATGCTGTACTCGGTTGAACGTGGCAGCCCGGCCTGGGTCGCAGGTTTACGTAGTTATGACATTGTCACCTCGGTCAATCGTCAACCGGTTGCCAACCTCGAACAATTCAAACAACTGGTTTCTAATCAACCGGAGTTATTACTTAATATTGTCCGGGATAATCAGGCTATGTTCTTGCTATTACGATAAGGACTCTGGCGCGGAGCCCAGCTCCGCGCCATCACCAAGATTCTCGGACAGCAACTGGGTAGATCCTTGGTTTTTTTAACCTATAAATCGTGTTGATATTCTACTGTTCGATTCCTACATGCGGCTTTTGCCTGGTAAAGTGCCTCATCAGCCTGTTTAATTAAGTCTGCGGCCTGTTTCTCACCGGTAGGCACCATGCTGGCCACCCCACAACTTATTGTTACGTAATCTGCCACGCTGCTGGTTTTATGCTCTAACGCTATGTCATAAATGTTTTGACGCATCCGTTCAGAAATATCTATTGCGTCTTTAGGCCTGGTATTCGGCAATAATACGCAGAACTCTTCACCTCCAAAACGGATGGCAACATCAGTTGCTCGAAGTAAACTTTGCTGCATCACATTCGCAACTGATTTTAAGCATTCATCGCCTGTCTGGTGACCATAGGTATCATTGAACTGTTTAAAAAAATCTATATCTGCAATGATGATAGAAAAATGATTTTTATTGGCTAATGCAGCTGACCATTCTGTTTCCAGATGCTCTGCCAGATAGCGTCGATTTGAAAGGCCAGTCAGGTCATCTATTTCTACCAGCTTTTCCAGTGCGGACTGAACTGTCTTATATTCCGTCATATCCCGCATGGTTTCGACTACTGCAATCAGATTCCCCTGAAAATCATAGATTGGGCCTGAATCAAAAGCGATATAAAGCCTTCGGTTTATTCGTGGCAGATAGCACCAGTTATCTGCTTGATAGCCTTTACCATAGGCTGAAGGTTCAGCATGGTAAACATATAGTTTATCGAGCTCATCAATGCGATTTTGCACCAGCAGGTCTGCCAGGCAGGGTCGTTTTTCGGAATAAAAGGCCTGCCAGTGGTTATCGGTACCAATTACTTCTGAGGCTTTAATACCGGTCAGCCGTTCACAGGCTTTATTCCAGATAATCACTTTTCCTGTGTCATCAAGCACAAAAGTTGCTGTAACTAAATGCTCCATCAGATTAATAGCAAACTGCTGTTGCTGAAGACTATCCAAGATTATCTTCTCCCAGAAAAATCGTATTCCATACTATTCCGGCATATAAGTTACCTCTTTATACGGAATGTATTTTTCCTATACAAGCTTGGGAGGATATTCCTGCAAAATAAATTGCAAAAGTGTGTCCACTTCAAATGCTTTTTGTTGAGATTAAAACTCCTTATTTCACAACCCGTTTAATGCCTTGAATCATTAGTAGCACTACAGCGCCTGCAACAACACCCACTCCTGCGTTAAAAAGTTGTGGAACGATAAAAGCACCCACCGCATTTCCTACATTCAGGCTTTCCAGCCAGTGATGCAAAAAAGCTAAACCATGCACCAAAATTCCGCCGCCAACCAGAAACATAGCCAACATTCCAACGACTGATAAAAATTTCATAAATTTGGGGGCAAGCCATAAAATGCTCTGTCCCACTGCACGTTTAACTTTTGCAAACCAGTCTTTTCCTGCGCTTGTAATCAGGGCCAATCCGGCATCATCAAATTTGACAATTCCGGCGACTAAGCCGTAAACACCAAAGGTCATTACTAAGGCAATTAATGAAACCACGATAGTTTGTGTCATTATCGGAGCGCCTTGAGCAACGCCTAATGAAATAACAATGATTTCTGCAGATAAAATAAAGTCTGTACGTATCGCCCCTTTGATTTTGCTCCTTTCGAATTCAGCAATATCAATTTCAGGTGTCGTCACAGCATGGACTAATTCATTATGATGCGCGTCGTCTTCTGCCTCATCATGAATGTACTTGTGGGCCAACTTCTCAACGCCTTCAAAACAAAGATATAAGCCTCCCAGCATCATTAATGGAGTGACCAGCCATGGCAAAAAAGCACTAATTGCCAAGGCAGCCGGAACCAGAATCAGTTTATTTATTAAAGATCCCTTAGCGACAGCCCAGACAACAGGTAATTCTCTGCTGGCATCAATGCCACTAACCTGCTGAGCATTTAAGGCAAGATCATCGCCCAATACACCGGCTGTTTTCTTGGCGGCGACTTTTGTCATCAGCGTTACATCGTCAAGTAACGTGGCAATATCATCAATTAATGCAAGTAAACCAACGCTGGCCATAACTTTCTCTCTAGGTAGTTAATTACCTGTGGATTATAGAGATGTTTGTTGATTGATTAGCAGATAATATTGTTATTTATAGTCCCATCTCACTGAGGCCAGGATAATCATCCGGACGTCGGCCCTGTGGCCAAACCAGTTTGCGTTCAGCTTCACTTATAGGCAGATCGTTAATGCTGGCATAACGGGTTTTCATCAACCCATTTTCGTCAAATTCCCAGTTCTCGTTACCATACGAGCGATACCACTGACCTTGTTCATCATGCCATTCATAGGCAAAGCGAACCGCAATCCGATTTTCGGTAAAAGCCCAAAGCTCTTTTACCAATCGATACTCCATTTCGCGCTGCCATTTTTTCTGTAAAAAAGCTTTGATCTGTTCTCGTCCAACAGGAAATTCCGCACGATTTCGCCACTGACTGTCGACGGTGTAAGCTAAAGCAACTTTTTCCGGATCACGACTATTCCAACCATCTTCAGCCATTCGAACTTTTTGTTTCGCTGTCTCGATTGTAAAGGGTGGAAATGGGGGCTTCTGTTCATTTTGTTGCATTGTATCTCTCCCAATTTAAGGTATACCGATTTGTCTACATCAAGAATAGACAGATCGGTATACCTCTGTCAAACTTGGTGAAGTTTTTATAGGTGTTCACTATGGATAAACGTCAGCAATTAATTCACACCGCATTTAATCTGTTCTATCAAAATGGTATTCATGCCGTAGGAATTAATCAGATTCTGCAAACAGCCGGGATTGCGAAAAAAACCCTCTATCATCACTTTGCCAGTAAAGAAGAATTAATACAGGCAGTAGTCGAATATCGTGATGATAAATTTTACAACTGGCTAGCGTCGCGGCTTGAACAGGTAAAACCAGGCTATGATGGACTGAATGAATTATTTGATGCAGTTGATGACTGGATCCATAATCGTGTTGATGTGCTAACAGATTTCCATGGCTGTTTTTTTATTAACACTTGTGCGGAATATAACGATCCAAACCATCCCGTATATCTACAATGCCAGCAGCATAAAACCAGAGTTAACAGCTTAATTGAAAGACAGATTCGTGCCTTGGGAATTAGCGAGTTAGCCATTCAATATGTCACCGAGTCCATTAGCCTGTTAAAAGAAGGGGCTATAGTGACGGCCCATGTCCAGGGTGATTTAACGGCAGCACAAAAAGCTAAAGCGATGACCTGGATTGTGTTGGCCGCCTATCTGAGCTGAATAGTGGCGCTTGATAGAAAAAAAGCCGCTTAATCATCATAAGCTCTGCATTTATCTTAATATTTACCTACATTTACATAGCTTGAACCAAACTTACAAAGAAAAGACCTAAGCTGCTTATCAGTTACAAGGCTCTTAAAGTGAGGTAAGCATAATGGCTAATTCAAAAATTACCAAAACATCCATACTGCTGATGTTTTCATTATTCATCATCGGTTTTTCAGTAAATCAGGCCAGAGCCGATGTCAGAATAAATATCGGGCTTGGGTATCCAACCGGCTATGTGGATCACCGCCATCATGATTATGTCGTACAACACCATGCTCCTCGTTACAGCTATAACAAGCATTATTACAATCAACCCAAAAAGTATTATTCAAAACATAAACACCATTACCACCAGCCAAAAAAATATTATTCAAAGCATAAACAACATCCGAAATCCTATCGTGACTACGATAATCACCGTGACCAGTACCGCTACGAATCCAGAGGAAATCATCGGAATTATGAACATCGGGAACATCGCTATTATCGATAATTGACTGTTCATTGATAACTGGCAGATCGTTTTAGTTATAAAAGAAAAGCCCCATTCGGGGCTTTTCTATGGTTTATTTTAATTAGAAGCTGTAACGCACATTAGCCGCTACGCTACGACGTTCGCCGTAACCACAATCAAAACCTTCTCCACGACACCAGGAAATAAATTCTTCATCAGTCAGGTTTTTCGCATCAACAGTGAAATCCCAATCACCTACGGCATAACCAATCATGGCGTCATATAGCGTTTCAGAAGGAATCTCCGGAGCGCCGCCGCCACCTACGACATCACCAATATAGCGAATGCCCGCACCAACACGCCAATGATTTCCCAGGTAGAGTTTATTCCACCATGAACCAGTTTTTTCAGCCAAAGCAGACAGTCGGTCTCCGGTATTATCATTTTTTGCGTTTAAGTCCGTATAAGCAAATTGAGTTTCGAAGTTCTGCCAGCGTTTGTTAATTTGCAGTTCCCAACCATCAATGACTGAACCAACCTGCTCAACACCACCAGGAGTCTGTCCCTGAACGATACGATTGGTTTCCGTAATATCGAAATAAGCCATTGTGACAGCCAATGTTTTATCTGGAGAGAGATATTTAATACCAATTTCTTGTTGCTCACCGGTGGTGGGTTTTAAGGTATTGGCTGCAGAAGTGCCATCAGTACCGAGGTTCATGCTAAATGCTTCGGAGTAACTGATATAAGGCGATAAACCATTATCAAACCTGTACATTAATCCAACTCTGCCAGTTGTTTCCTGCTCATCACTCGTGACATTGGGTCCGTTTACAGCAAGTTTCCGGTTTTTGGCGAAATCACGCCGTAAACCAGCCGATAAAACCACTTTCCCAATTTCAATATGATCAGCCAGGTAGATACCAACTTGTTGTATTTCATTATCATCACGATCTACCGGATTCGCTAGGGCTGCAGTATTTAAGTTTCCGTATTGCGGATCATAAAGATTAATAATTCCACCACCGGTTGAATTAGAAATATAATTTTCTTCCTCCCATAATGCATCCTGTCTATCCCAGCCAATAATTAGGTTATGACGGGTTATACCCAAATCAAAGACACCTGAAAGACGCGTATCCAGATTAAAAATTCTAGTTTGACGATCAGCTGTATGAATACTTCGTGCAATATTGCCTTCAGGAGAAACAACTGCTCCCACCCTGGCCCAATGCTCGCGAGTTTTGGTACTAGATTCTGTGTAACGAGCGGTAGTAGAAAATGACCAAATATCATTAAATTTGTGATCAAAAAAGAAAGTTAATTCCGTTTTCTCTCTATCATATCTATCCCAGTCAGGCTCACCAACAAAGGTTTCTGAACCGACATAACCTAAAGGTCCTCGATCAAGTGTGCCGGTTTGTGGCAAAAACTGAGCAGAAACCTGGCCTCTATTTTCCTGGCGATTTAATAAGAAAGAAAATGTTGTGTCATCTGTGGGACGCCACGTTATAGATGGAGCAATTACATAACCATCATCTTCAACATGATCGACCTGAGTATCAGCATCTCGTTGTAAACCAACAACTCTATACAGCAGTTTGCCGTCATCTGTCGCAGGGCCAGTCACATCAAATGCAATCTGCTTACGATTATGAGAACCATATTGTCCCCATATCTCACCTTGCTGTTCAGCTTTTGGTAATTTTGAAACCGAATTGATAACCCCACCCAGATCCCCCTGTCCGTATAACATGGATGAAGGTCCTTTCAGTACCTCAATACTTTCCAATGCATAAACGTTGGTTCGAACACTGTTATACGAACCATAGAGTTGTCTTAAACCATCAAGGTAAAGGCCAGGGGAAATACCGCGGACTTTAGCACTATCGATTCGGGTATCAGCACCAAATGCGCCAGAGTAAACACCGGAGGTATACTGTAGAGCATCCTGAATATTTTTTGCCCCAGTATCTTTCATGAAATCATCATCGATAATAGACATCGAAAATGGCTGATCCATTATCGGCACATTTAATTTACCAACAACTGGTTCTTCTTCCAGCTCGATATAACCTAACGAATCAGCACCAGTCGAAGTTACTTCTACTGTCGGCAAATCCAGAGACTTTTCTTCGGTTTCTTCAGCGATAGCATTAGCTGTAAATACGAACATAGCTAAGACGGCCGGGGCACAAAACAACCGGTTTTTTTGAACAGATGGATACATTACAGATTCCCAAACGATTTATTAAAGCTAAATGATAGTGATTTAGATTTGCATAATGTAAAGAAATGTAACAATTCTGTCAATTTGTATGTTTGAAATCACAAAACGGATTTTGGTTTAAGTGTGTTGCAAGCTTTGCCGTACAAATTTGTTTAAATTGGCAAATACCCGTGACAAGTGCCAGTTGATGAGTCAAGCTTTACATAAAATAACGCCTCAGCCCAAACTTGATTACCAAAAGGAAAACGCTTATGAAAGGCAGCCAAAAAGTCATTGATTTACTTAATAACCTCCTCGCCGGTGAACTGACCGCGATGGACCAATATTTCATTCATTCCAGAATATACGAAGACTGGGGGCTGACACGATTATATAACCGTATTTCTCATGAAATGCAGGATGAAACCGACCATGCCGATCAGATGATCAAGCGTATTTTGTTTCTGGAAGGCATGCCCGACCTGACACACCGCGAACCGTTACGTGTAGGTCACACCGTACCGGAAATGCTGCAAAACGATCTGGATCTGGAATACGCTGTGGTCAAAAATCTGCGGGAAGGTATCGCGCTGTGTGAAAAAGAAGATGATTACGAAACACGCCAGATGTTACTTAAACAACTGGAAGATACCGAACTAGATCACACCCATTGGTTGGAACAACAGCTAGGGTTAATTGATAAAATGGGTTTGAGAAATTACCAGCAAGCCATGACGCTAGCTGAAGCATAAATGACTATTTTTTAATTGATTTTACGCATCCCAATACGGTTTCTCTTCGCCAAAGTAGCCTGACATAGCATCTAGAAAATATCTGACTTTAGAAGATTTCAACCGATTCGCTGGATAAAGCGCATAAATCTTTTGTGGTTCGGCTTTTTCTGATGCTTCCCATGATTGTAGTAAAGGCACCAATTCACCGGATTGAAGATACTTGCTTATCAGCCAGCGTGGGAACAACACAATTCCTTGCCCTGCAACGGCCGCATCAACCAGAATATCGGCATTGTTACTATATAAATTTCCGGTGACCTCAATGCCTTCAAATTTTGCCTCTGCATTGGGTCTAAAAAACCAGCTCCGCCGTCCCATACTGCCCTTATAAATTAGACAATTATGCTGAATCAGCCCCTTTGGTTCTGACAGCTCAGCCATTGAATCCACATACTCAGGTGCAGCACACAAATCATACTTTTCATTGGCAATTTTTTTATAGTTCAAACTGGAATCGGCCATTCCCCCAATACGGATTACAACATCCACGCCCTCGATGATCGGATCAATATAACTATCTGTTAATACCAGCTCGATGTTTATATCTTTATATTGTCGCTGAAACTTGTGAAGTAATTTGGTTAGATGCAATCGTCCAAAAGACACTGGAGCATTGATTTTTAGATTGCCTTGGGGCACCAAAGCACTTCCCTTAGCAAGCTCGGTTGCCAGTTCAATACTAATCAGTGCTTCTCTGACCTCAGCAAAATAGATCTCCCCCACTTCCGTTAGCTTGACCGCTCGAGTATGACGATAAAACAACCGCTGACCCAATGATTTTTCCAATCCAGCGATATAACGTGAAACAGATGAAGGCGGTAAATCCAATACTCTTGAAGCAGCTACAAAGCTACCTGCCTGTGCCACAGCCACAAATACTTTCAAAACATTCATGCTCATAGTGCAATTATCTATTGTTATTTACGTTATTGATTGAATTTAAGCATCAATAGACAATCACCACAACTTTTACTCAGGAAACGACATTCGTGCAGATCATTATTTACCTATTGGTACTCATCGCTGGGATGGGGTTGTCCATTGAAGCCGGATTGCTGGGACCATTGGGTATTCAAGTCGGTCATCTCGCGGCCACCTTATCCATCTTTATGATCGGCTCAATTATTTTGTCACTGATCCTGATCTTTTTTGTCAAAACCGATCTCAACAAATTGTTTAATCAACCCAAATGGTTATTAACTGGCGGCGTATTAGGACCGTTGTATGTAGTGTTTCTGACAATTGGCACGCCCATTGTTGGTCTCGGTGTCACCATGACCAGCGTGTTACTGGGACAAATCGCCATGAGTCTGGTCATTGATCACTACGGTCTACTGGGCTCGGTAAAACGATCCATTGATCCTTATCGCATCATGGCTATCGTCATGATTCTGTCCGCTCTTTGGTTATTAAGTTAGGAACACATGATGACATTCACATTAACCATCTTAATGCTTACACTCGGCGGCATTGCTTTATCGGTGCAATCCTCAATAAACGGTAATCTTGGTAATAAAGTCGGCGTCATCGCCAGCTCATGGCTGACGTTTATTGTCGGCTTTGCGATAACCTTTCTGCTGTTTTTCTTTTTTGAATCTCCCCACGATCAAACACTACTCACCGCTCCGAAATGGCAACTTATCGGTGCGTTATTCGGTGTGGTATATATGGTCGTTGTCGTCTTCGCCGTGCCGAGAATAGGTATCGCAGGCACTACCGTTTCGGTTATCTCCGGCCAATTGATGATGAGTTTATTGATTGACCACTTTGGCTGGCTGAATAACGCCGTAATCACCCTTGATGCAGAACGTTATCTTGCGGCTATATTATTGATTGGCGCGATAGCCATGATTTATTTGAGCAATAAAAGACGCGAAGCAGCACTTCTATTAAATGAACAGTAAATAAATTAAAACGAGTGGTTTTTTATAAATATTAGAACTCATTCGGTAGGGTGTCATAAGCCTGCTGAGCTTCCAGTACATACTCAATATTACCTTCTGACCAATTTTTAATGCCATCTAATAAATCGATCAGAGTTTGCCCAAGCGGTGTTAATGAATACTCCACTTTTGGTGGAACGGTCGGATAGACCTTACGGTTAACCAGGCCATCACGTTCCAGTCCTCGAAGGGTTTGCGTCAGCATTTTCTGTGAAATACCATCCAGCTCCCGACGTAGCTGCCCGAAGCGTTTTGTCTCTTCAGCCAAAGCCCCCACAGTAAGTACTGTCCACTTATCCGCAATCCGATCCAGCACTAAACGGGTGGGACAGTTTTTATTATAGACATTCCATTCAGCCATAAGCCATTGTTTCCATTTTATAGTCACTTTTTAGTATGTATAGCACTTTAAAGTGCCTTCTTGCGGAAAGATACCGTCACTCATAGTATTTCTCTTGCCAATTAAAAGCAACTCAAAGGAAAACATCATGAAACGTTATTTTTTAAACATCATCGCATTTACAACTTTATTATTTAGTGGAACACACGCAATGGCTGATCAAAACACAAACCCAAACTTAACTTTGTTGAGCAATTTTGCTGGCGAGGTATTTGTTAATAAAGACCTCTCTAATCTGGATGCATATATGAAAAAAGATTACATCCAGCATAACCCTGCCGTCGCCCAAGGCAGCGAAGGATTTAAAGCCTTTTTTGCTGACTGGTTTGCCGCTATCCCCGACTTTCATTATGAGCTGAAAAACATCATCGCTAATGATGAATTCGTTTGGGTCTACGGGACTTATTCAGGTACCCATGAAAATGAATGGCTGGGCATTCCAGCCACTCAAGCCGAGTATAAGTTTGATGCGATTGATATCTTCAGAATTGAAGATGGAAAATTAGCTGAACATTGGGATGTGATGGATTTGCATACCTTATTCACTCAGTTACAAGCTAAGTAATCGTTATTCAAAAAGCAGGGCTTCGGCTCTGCTTTTTTTGCTTTATTTTCAGTAACCAAACGAACTGCTACTTCCCAAATCCCCTTTTGTGCTGCCGATAAAAATAGTTATCTCAGGATTAGAAATCGGAATGTTTGAGCGCAGCGAGTTTTTCGATTTCCCTGAGATAACTATTTTTATTGGGAAGCCGCAGGCCAGCACAAGGGGTGCCCTTGGGTTGTTAGGGAATTGGGCACGCAATTCCCTGACTCGCAATCATGCGAAATAAATGAGGTTGAGATATTCAGCTTAATCTCATGAAGCATGTACTTTACTTATTTTACTGCTCTCAATTTATTCTCGGGAAAGCTAATGTCTGGCAAAAACTCTTTTATGACATTCTCAGTTAAACCTAATTTTACTAAAACTCTTTTCCATGATCCGAAGCCAATCCCATTAATCATTGATTCCAATAACGCAGGCTGTTCAAATGGAATTTGTTCATCTAATGGTTCACCTTTTGCCCATCCCTTTTTATTAATATACATATAACCAGAACGCATCTGATCTTCAGATACCAGACCTAAAGTCTTGGCTCTGAATAATAACGCTTTGAAACTAACCTTGAAATACAGTTTCAATTTATAGATATTTTTCCAATTTAAGCTCTTAGTACCTCTGGTTATTGGAAAGCTTTCTATTGCCTTACTGAAGGTTACTTTCGGCATTAAGAAAGCACTAGCAAAATAGTTAGCCTGTTTTTCTGTTAATTTACAGCCTGTATCAATGCCCTCATGCATAATTAAATGACCTAATTCATGTGCTAAGTCAAAGCGATACCTACATGGATTATTTTTGGCATTATTACGAATAATAATTGGACGCTTTGTTGATAATGAAAAGGCATCAACTTTTTCATCAACCCCATCGACCGTAGTAATAATTACACCTGCATTTTCTAAAACAATTGTTATGTCAGAAATAGGACCTAAACCTAACTCCCATTCTCGCCTTAATAAATCAGATAGTTTTTCAATACTTGCAGCGTTAATATTTTCAAAATCATTATCAAAATTTACTCGAAAATCATTTAAATCGTAATAACTCTCAATTTCAGAAATAAGATTTGTCAAAATCTCCGCTCTAGCCATGACTGTGTTTGTAATTGTCTTTGTTCTAGTTCTTATACTTCTGAAGTGGCACTGCTCTTCAACAACTGGTGCTCCTCGTTCAGAATAAAAAAAACTCTTTTCTACACCTAGCTCCTTGCATAGCAGCTCAAATTGTGAATCTTTAGGCTCTTGTCCTGACTCCATTTTGGAGACATTTTGTCTTGTTACATTGAGAATTGAACCAATATTATCTAAAGAAAGTCCTTTAGCAAGCCTTGCCAAACGGAGCTTATCGCTGCGATATATTTGCAGACCTTGAATTTCATTCATTTTTACTTATCCGAATGTTCTGTTTTTTGTTTTTCTATTATTTTTAAAGCTACTTGTTTTCTCTCGATTGGCTTTTCTTGAATTAACCTATCTCCAACGGATTGGAATTTATTGTTGACTCTGTCATCCGAATACCACAATGACACCAAAGAATTATTAATAGGGTGATAGCCAGCTAGGGCTACTTTAAAGTCATCTTCTAAATCAACAATCTCGTCTCCAATACCTATAACTGTTGGAGCTACGACCATTAATCTCCAGTAGAGATCCTGATTACTTTGTTCATATTCATCATAATCTTCTAATAAAAGGACTAATTGACCTTTTTCTATTTCATTCTGGTTAAAGATTTTTATTCTTTTGCGGGGAGAGCGAGGCTCATCTCTAAAAACCCTTAAAGGTATATTATTAAGTTTGGGCACGTAGTCCATGCCTGTACTAGCTAAGGTTAGCCAAGGTTTTCCGGCATCATGGCTGAGCTTAATAAATAACTGTCTAAGTCTTCCATGTAAAGTTGTCTCAAATGTATACCTGTCGTCGTATTCACCAGTGTTTGATAGCCTTGTCTGCTCTGCAATATCTAAAATCTCGCGTGCTATTATATTTAACTGCTCCTCGTTAAAGGCCGAGCAAACTTCGAAAGGAGATTTAAATTCTGTTGACATAATTACGAGACCTCTAGAGATGAGTGCATATGCATGCCGGCCAGAATATTGCTTATTTTTTATTTTGTCAACTAGAAAGGAGGGTTTAATCTAATTTGTTAACCAGTGTTTTTCTTTTTTATCGGCCGCTGCCACCCCTTAACCGTCTTCTGCTCCGACTTAGTCAACGTCAACGAATCTGCAGGTGCCGTTTTCCGAATCGTTGATCCAGCCCCAATCGTCGCCCCATCCTCAACAGTGACAGGCGCAACTAACTGCGTATCCGATCCCACAAACACCCGATCACCAATTACAGTACGATGTTTATTCGCCCCATCATAGTTACAGGTTATTGTACCTGCCCCAATATTTACATCTGCCCCCATATCCGTATCACCGATATAACTGAGATGATTGATTTTAGAACCTAAACCAATATTGGCATTTTTAACTTCCACAAAGTTACCGACTTTGGCTTTGGCGGCGAGCTTGGTGCCGGGACGTAGTCTGGCAAAGGGTCCTACTGAGCAGTTAGTACCCACTTCGGCATTTTCGATAATGCTGTTTGGCAGGATTTCCGCCCCTTCATGGATGGTGCTATTAATAAGAATGCAGTTGGCACCGATGCTGACATTATCGGCGATGGTATTATTGCCTTCGAAAATCACGTTGATATCGATGGTGATATCCTGTCCTGCTTTGATATCTCCACGGATATCCACCCGTGCCGGATCACGGAAAGTGACACCTGACATCATCAATTCTGTTGCTTTGAGCTGCTGATAATAACTTTCAACCTCAGCCAGCTGCACGCGATTATTGATACCAGCCACTTCCATTTCATCTTCACAGGTGACTGAGTTAATTTCGATGCCCTGATTAACCGCTTTGGCAATCAAATCGGTCAGATAGTATTCACCCTGGGTATTATTGTTATCGAGCTGTGATAAGGCTTCGGTGAGCCACTTAGCCGGAATACACATAATGCCGGTGTTGATTTCATTGATTAGTTTGGTTTCTTCGTCGGCATCTTTTTCTTCGGTGATACACAACATATTGTCATCATAATCACGAACAATACGGCCATAGCCGGTGGGATCTTCCAATATCGCTGTCAGTACTTTCAGGCTGTTGTTATCACCAGATTCAATCAAATCCTGTAGCGTATCCGCTGTGATCAACGGTACATCACCGTATAACACCAACACCTGTTCACTGTTAACAAAGCTGGCTTTGGCCTGCTCTACTGCGTGACCGGTGCCTTTTTGTTCATGCTGCATCACAACATCGATTTGCTGATTTTGCAGGAACGGCACGACTTCGTCAGCACCATTACCAGAGACTACGGCTAACTGGCTTGGAGAAAGCTGTTTAGCGGTATCAATGACGTGTTGTAACATGGGTTTACCCGCCAGGGTGTGCATCACCTTGGGTTTGGCGGATTTCATGCGGGTGCCTTTACCGGCAGCGAGAATAATAATAGCCAGAGACATAATGGAGATTCCTTGTAACAGCTTTGTAGTTTAGCAAAGACCTGGAAACAAAAAAGGCCGTCCGAAGACAGCCTTTTTTGGGTCATCACTTTCGTGATTAATGCTTACGTGTTTTACGTGCTCTTTCAATGGCGCGTAACTGTGCCATTGCTTCTGCCAATTGAACTTGTGCTTCAGCAAAGTCCAGTTTAGCAGATTTATCATTTAGCGCTTTTTCAGCTGCTGCTTTGGCTTCCAAAGCAGCGGCTTCATTAACGTCATCAGCGCGTAATGCGGTATCGGCCAGAATAGTGACGATGTGTGGCTGAACTTCTAAAATGCCACCGGAAATATAAAACTGCTCTTCCTTACCATCTTTCAGTAAACGCACTTCGCCGGCTTTTAAACGTGTCAGCAATGGAGCGTGACGTGGGTAAATACCCACCTCACCCTCTTGTGCCGAGGCAATTACCGCTTCTACCAATCCAGAATAAATGGATTCTTCAGCACTTACGATGTCAACATGAATTGTCATAGCCATCAGCTACCTCCCAAGAGATTAGTACTTTTTGGCTTTCTCAATCGCTTCATCAATGGTGCCAACCATGTAGAACGCTTGTTCTGGCAGTGAATCATATTCACCATCCAGAATGCCACGGAAACCAGCCAAGGTATCTTTCAGTGAAACGTATTTACCTGGTGCACCGGTAAATACTTCAGCAACGAAGAATGGCTGTGACATGAAACGCTGAATTTTACGAGCACGTGATACAGACAGTTTGTCTTCTTCAGACAATTCATCCATACCCAGGATCGCGATAATATCTTTCAGTTCTTTATAACGTTGCAGCGTGTTTTGAACACCACGGGCAATATCATAATGCTCGTTACCAACAACCAATGGATCCAATTGACGTGATGTTGAGTCAAGTGGGTCAATCGCAGGGTAGATACCCAATTCAGCAATTGAACGTGACAGTACAACTGTTGCGTCCAAGTGAGCGAATGTTGTTGCAGGAGATGGGTCAGTCAAGTCATCCGCAGGTACATATACCGCTTGGATAGAGGTGATAGAGCCAGTCTTAGTAGATGTAATACGTTCTTGTAATACACCCATCTCTTCAGCCAATGTTGGCTGGTAACCTACCGCAGAAGGCATACGACCCAACAATGCAGATACTTCAGTACCGGCCAATGTGTAACGGTAGATGTTATCAACGAAGAACAATACGTCACGACCTTCGTCACGGAAGAATTCCGCCATGGTCAGACCAGTCAACGCAACACGCAGACGGTTACCAGGTGGCTCATTCATCTGACCGTAAACCAGTGATACTTTATCGATAACGTTTGAGTCAGTCATTTCGTGGTAGAAGTCGTTACCTTCACGAGTACGCTCACCTACACCAGCGAATACCGAGAAACCACTATGCTCGATAGCGATGTTACGGATAAGCTCCATCATGTTGACGGTTTTACCTACACCGGCACCACCAAACAGACCAACTTTACCACCCTTAGCAAACGGGCATACCAAGTCGATTACTTTTATACCGGTTTCCAGCAATTCGTTACTGGCAGACAGTTCATCAAATGAAGGTGCTTTACGGTGGATACCCCAACGCTCTTCTTCACCGATGTCGCCTTTCTCGTCGATTGGGTTACCCAATACGTCCATGATACGGCCCAGTGTTTTTTGACCGACTGGTACGCTGATAGCTTTACCGGTATTTGATACAGCTAAGCTGCGCTTCAAGCCGTCTGTAGTACCCATTGCAATGGTCCGGACTACGCCGTCGCCAAGCTGTTGCTGTACTTCAAGGGTTAAACCAGCCTCTTCAACCATCAAGGCATCATAGATATTTGGCAGACTGTCGCGGGGAAATTCCACGTCAACGACCGCACCGATAATTTGTACAATCTTTCCAGAGCTCATCTTGCTTCCTCTTTCAAATAAGTTCGGGCTGCTCAGCCCTTTTAATTCAGTTAGACCGCAGCGGCACCCGCAACAATCTCAGAGATTTCCTGTGTAATCGCAGCCTGGCGAGCTTTGTTGTAAACCAGTTGCAGGTCATCAATAAGATCGCCGGCATTGTCAGACGCATTTTTCATCGCAATCATGCGCGATGCTTGTTCAGAAGCAATGTTTTCAACAACGCCTTGATAAACCACTGACTCGATGTAACGGACCAGCAAATCATCCAAAACTTCTTTCGCATCCGGCTCGTAAATATAATCCCAGTGATGGGACATTTCCTCGCTTGGCGCACCAGGTGTCGCAGGCAGAAGACGAATAAATGTGTCTTCCTGCGTCATGGTGTTCACAAACTGGTTATAAACAAGGTACAGACTATCAATATGACCTGATTCGTAAGCATCCAACATAACCTTGATGCTACCAATCAATTCATGAACGCGTGGTGCATCACCCAATTGGGTAACCTGTGCAACCATGTTCACTGGCAAGCGGCTGAAGAATGTTGAGGCTTTTTGGCCAATTGCACAGATATCAACCTGCAGGCCTTTATCTGACTTGGATTTGATTTCGTGCAGCACTTCCTTGAACAGATTATTGTTCAAACCACCGCACAAACCACGATCCGAAGAAACCACGATATAACCTACACGTTGTTTCTCTTCACGATCCTGCAAATAAGGATGTCTGTATTCCGGATTGGCAAACGCCAAATGCTGAATAACATTTAAGATCTTGTCAGCATAAGGACGTGTTGCCGCCATGCGTTCCTGAGCCTTACGCATTTTACTGGCAGCCACCATTTCCATCGCAGAGGTTATCTTCTGCGTGCTCTTGATGCTTGCTATCTGCGTACGTATCTCTTTACCGCTAGCCATGAATTATGCCTCGCTTACCAGCTACCGTTGGCTTTGAATTTTTCAATCGCGCTGCGCATTTGGCCAGCGATATTGTCATCAAAATTACCAGTAGTGTTGATTGTGTCCATCAGCTCAGCATGCTGTGAACGCATGGTTGACAGCAGTGACGCTTCAAATGAACCGACTTTGCTGACGTCAACATCATCCAGGAAGCCTTCGTTGGCTGAGAACAATGAAATCGCCATTTCAGCAATTGATAATGGTTGATATTGTTTCTGTTTCATCAACTCGGTAACACGTTGACCACGGCTGATTTGTGCGCGGGTTGCTTCATCAAGGTCAGAAGCAAACTGAGCAAACGCTGCCAGTTCACGATACTGAGCCAAATCAAGACGAACACCACCACCCAGTTTCTTGATGATCTTGGTTTGAGCGGCACCACCAACACGTGATACCGACAGACCCGCGTTAATCGCAGGACGGATACCGGCGTTGAACAAGTCAGTTTCCAGGAAGATCTGACCGTCTGTAATCGAAATTACGTTGGTCGGTACGAAAGCAGAAACGTCACCCGCCTGAGTTTCAATGATAGGTAACGCAGTCAAAGAACCGGTTTTACCTTTCACTTCACCATTAGTGAGTTTTTCTACGTAATCTTCGTTTACACGTGCTGCACGTTCCAGCAAGCGTGAGTGAAGGTAGAAAACGTCACCAGGATAAGCTTCACGACCTGGTGGACGACGTAACAACAAGGATACCTGACGGTAAGCCCAGGCTTGTTTGGTTAAGTCATCATAGATGATCAGTGCATCTTCGCCTTTATCACGGAAGTATTCGCCCATTGAGCAACCCGCGTAAGGAGCAATAAATTGCAAAGCAGCTGAATCAGAAGCAGAAGCCGCAACGATGATGGTGTGACCCAGTGCATCGTGTTCTTCCAGTTTACGAACCACGTTCGCAATAGAAGACGCTTTTTGACCAATCGCTACATAGATACATTTAACGCCTGTACCTTTCTGATTGATGATGGCATCAACTGCGATAGCTGTTTTACCCGTTTGGCGGTCACCGATAATCAACTCACGTTGACCACGACCGACTGGGATCATCGCATCGATGGATTTCAAACCGGTTTGTAATGGCTGGTCAACTGACTTACGAGCAATAACGCCTGGCGCTACTTTCTCAATTGGAGAAGAACCGCTGGCTTGAATATCGCCTTTACCGTCAATTGGTTTACCCAGTGAGTCAACAACACGACCTAACAGGCCTTCACCTACTGGAACTTCCAGAATACGACCAGTACATTTGACTTTGTCGCCTTCAGAAATATGTTGGTAAGCGCCCAGAATAACGGCACCGACTGAGTCACGCTCTAGGTTAAGAGCCATACCGAAAGTGTTGCCTGGAAACTCAAGCATTTCCCCGGACATGACATCGGCAAGACCATGAATACGCACAATACCATCGGTTACACCGACTACGGTGCCTTCTGTTCGTGCTTCAGTAGCCCCGTCAAAACTTTCAATTCGCTTTTTAATCAGGTCACTGATTTCTGCTGAATTCAGTTGCATCTCTGTTTCCTCTTTACGGGCCGCTTAGCTTATCGCGCTGGCCAGTCTGTTCAATTTACCTACGGCAGATCCATCAATTACCAGATCACCTGCCCGAATGATTGCGCCACCCAGCAGACTCTCGTCTACACTTTCGCTGAGCGTAATTTCTTTGCCCAGGCGTTTTTTCAGTGCGGCTGCAATCTTGCTTTTTTGTTCATCTGTCAACGGCCGCGCAGTTATTACATCGGCTGTCAGCATTTGTTCCGCATCGGCGCGTAACTCTTCATATAGCTCTGCGATTTCCGGTAACAATAGCAGTCGATTGTTTTCTGCCAGAAGCAGCAGAAAACTACGAGCATCTGTACTAAGTTCACCAGTAATGTCACCAAGCAGATTGACTGCCTGTTCATCACTGACCGCAGGACTCACCAAAATGGATTCGACCTCGGGAGTAGCAGCGCATTGCGCCAGTACTGTGAGCAGTTCAGACCATGCCTGCATGTCGCCTTTTTCTTGTGCAATCGCAAATACGGCTGATGCGTAGGGGCGAGCGATGGTTATTGATTCTGCCATCCTATGATTCCTCTAGATTTGGCTGACCAACTCATCGAGCAGGTCGGTGTGGGCTTTGTCATCAATCTCACGACTAAGGATTTTGCCAGCACCTGCCAGTGCAACTGATGCAACTTGTGCTCTCAGTTCATCACGGGCGCGGTTTGCTTCCTGCTCAATTTCTGCACGGGCAGAAGTGAGAATACGCTCACCTTCAGTACGCGCAGTGCCTTTGGCTTCGTCGACAATTTCGTTTCCACGGCGTTGAGCCTGAGAAACAATTTCGCTTGCCTGATCTTTTGCTTCATGAATTACCTGTTGGGCACGTTTTTCTGCCAACTCTTGTTCATGACGACCACGTTCTGCCGCAGCCAGACCATCAGCGATTTTCTTTTTGCGTTCTTCCAACGCCTGCATGATAGGCGGCCAGACGTACTTCATGCAGAATGCGACGAAAATCGCAAAGGCAATTAGCTGGCCTATCAAGGTTGCATTGATATTCATGCCTGTACCTCTTGTTTATCGCTATTGGGAGTTGAGTTAATGATCTTAACCAGCTACCGCGAACAGTACATACATTGCCAAACCAACAGCGATCATTGGTACCGCGTCAACCAGACCCGCGACCAGGAAGAACTGTGTACGCAACATTGGTACTAATTCAGGTTGGCGAGCTGCAGCTTCCAGGAAGCGACCACCCAACAGACCTACACCAATCGCGGCACCCAGAGCACCCAAACCAATCATCAGTGCACCAGCAATATAAACTAAACCCATATCCATTTTTCTCTCCTACAAACGTCTAAAGACTAAAAAAATAAAGTTACAACTCAATCAAACTCAATGATGTTCCTGATGCGCCATATCCATATATACCGTGGTCAGCACCATAAAGATAAATGCCTGCAAGGTAATAATAAGAATGTGGAAAATCGCCCAGCCAACCTGTAACAGGCCAGCAAAAGAACCTAGAACCAGACCGGCACCGTACATGGTGGCGATCAGAATGAACACCATCTCACCCGCATACATGTTGCCGAACAACCGTAATGCCAATGAAAATGGTTTTGCAATCAAAGTGACAGTTTCGAGCACAAAGTTGATAGGCAGCGCCCATTTACCAAACGGCTGCAAGGTCAACTCGCCAATGAAACCACCGACGCCTTTGACTTTGAAGCTGTAATACAGCATGAGTAAGAAAACAAACAATGCCATGCCGAGTGTGGCATTTGGATCGGTAGTTGGGACGATTTTGAAGAAGACATCGTGAGGATCAACACCGAAAATTGCTGATGCGCCGTGTGCTACAGCTAAAGGAATGAGATCGACTGGAATTAAGTCCATCAGGTTCATCAGGAAAATCCAGACAAAGATGGTTAATGCCATCGGAGCAACCAGAGTGTTTTTACCACCGCTGAAGGAGCCACGTACTGAATCATCAATAAATTCAATGATCCATTCTGCGAAATTCTGTGTATTGGTTGGGACACCTGCGGAGATTTTCTTGGCAACGCTGCGGAAGAACCACATCATCAAACCGCCAAGTAGAATCGACATAAACATGGTGTCGACATTGATGGACCAAAAACCCATTTGCGCTGCTTCACCAGAAGACATTGCAAAACCATAATCACCTGTTGGAGCCCAAACGCCTGCCTCTATCTCTTCATGTTTCGGACCAAAGGTCAGATTTTGCAGGTGATGCTTGATGTATCCTGAAGTTGTTAATTCTTCCGCCATGTTTGTCTCAAGCCTGTTTCATATTTCCAAACAATAAAACCACTTGTATCGCGACGAAGCCGAGCAAGAGCGGTAACGCGGAAAATTCAAACACCGCGAAGCCAACCACAAACATGGCCAGGGTAAAAACCCATCGTTCTGCAATACACCTGTATACGCCACCGAGATTCTTTGCCGGATTGGCACCAGCCTTAACGACTGTTCTCAGTAAATGCCATTTCAGCAATAGTGTGTTGACCACACTGATCATGCCCCCAAAGCATACGGCTATGGCGACATCCTTGCCATGTAACCATAAGACACAAGCCACAATAACAACCAACGCTATAACCTGTGTTATTAGCAGCTGATTTACGGGCCTGACTCTGGCTAGTTGCTCCATCTCTATCCGCTGGATCTTTTAGTTTTGCCTTAAGCAAATCAGGGAATTATATAGACCTACCCTTTGCACGGTCAACGACTATATCGCTTAATTTATTTTTGATTGATGATGTCACACTGATTTAGTGTTTTGTTTGAAGAGTCTTCACAATTATGAAAGATTCCACTAAGGCATCTGATTTTTGGAGATTACAACTGGGATATTTTCCCGTAAGAGGTTAAATAACGAGACATTTAACTTTGTAGAAAACGACTATCTTCTTTTCCCCTCAGACTACATTGCCTTCGATTACAGACTTTTGGGCGCCAGCTTAAATTTGCTGCAATGTGCTTCGTATAAATTTTTTAATTCGGCCTCCCCCATCAGATCCCCCGGCTCATCGCGGTAACTGATATCGCCATTTACTGCGGCTCCCTGCCATTTACGTTCTATCTGCTGGCGTTCATCCTGTTGTTTAAACCAATGAATAAACGCATTGGCTTTGGCCAGCAGACGGTAACTTGATGCCCAGGCATTAACTGTCATGGTGTAATAATACGGTTGGGGCGCAATATTTCCTGGCAGAATTTCAATCTTGCCGAACCACGGACTGGCAGGGTTTTCACAAGCCCAGTAATAAATTGGCAAATCGACCCCAAAGGCATCTACTACTCCATCCGCTAGACAGTTATGGATGCGCGTTTGATCGGAATAAGCGATTAGATTATCCAGTCGGACCCTTTCACCGGGTTTGTTTTCATTACTGCTCCAGCGAATACCGCAATCTTCAAGCACTTGAAACGCCGCCGGATCATTAATAATTCCAACGACTTTGCCATTTAGATCGTCAAGCCGATTAATATGATTATCACCTTTCCTGCGAGCCAATACCCAATGCAGATATGTGTAGGCTTCAGAATACGCCACGTTATCGTATTCTGCCGACGGAGGAAGTGCACTGATAACAATATCCGCCGGCGGTTCACCATATTTTTTACCCACCGTGAGCAACTCTGTGCACATATCCCAAGGCGCTTCGATAAATTCACATTCGACACCCAGGTAACGTGCAAAAGCTCTGGCGTAATCCACATCGAGTCCTTTCAGCGGCTCACCGAGTTTTTCACGAAACGACAAACCGACAAAATTGGGTTCTATCGCTACCCTCAATTTTCCACGTTGTAGAATATCGTCAAGTTGATCATGTGATGCATCAGGTACCAGATAGAGTTTTTTCAATGTGTTGTCCATTGACCTGACTGCTGAATCGATCTCCGCTGTTTGTATATCAATTTGCTCCAGTCCAGTGGACATATCTTCAACCACATCGTTGATGATTTTATTCTTGCTTTGTATACGCTGCATAACACCATTACTGAGATCCAGCGTTTCAAAAATCACTCCGGTGTTTTCCATCACCGCGTTCAACTGTTCACTAATCGATTGAAATAATTCGGTGAGCTGTGCTGTAGCCGATTGGATAACCTCTACAAAACTGTTCAGTCTTTCAGAATTGGTCTGACGGATCTGATCCAGCTCGGCATTAACCTGAGTGAAGTCCAGTTGCCTGGCTGCCTGCTGTGCCTGTTCCATGGTAACCGCAGCAAGACGTCTGACCTCATCAGCCACCACGGCAAATCCTCGCCCATGTTCTCCGGCACGTGCAGCTTCAATAGCAGCATTAAGTGCCAACATATTTACCCCTTTACCAATTTCCAGAATGCCGTCCAGCACATCGGTGACACTATGGGATTTTTCGTCAAGGGTAAGGGATATATGCTGCATCGCTTCGCCGACTGCGGCGTTTACCTCGTTCGCTTCAACATCTATCTGGGCCTGTAAAGCCCCGACCGTTGAATTTGAGCTATTCAGATAATCACTGGCCCGCTGCAGTTCATTATCCAGCTTGTCAGTACGCTGGCCGATTTCTGATAAAAAGTTTTCCTGAACCTGAAGCGCACGGAAAACCTGTCGTGAAAGCTGGGCGGTTTGACTGCTCACCAATTGCAGGGAACGGTAAAAGCGTTTTTCTGCTTCGGTAAAATGCGGAGTTGATGCCACATCTTCCTGCACCGTGGTACTTGCAATTTGAGTTTCAATGAATTCAGATGAATTAAATAGTCTGCTCAACAATTTCACTGCGGATTCCCTAGTTTAGAGTCAGCAGGAATATGCAATTGTCAGTCCAGCGAATGGATTTACAATATTGAATAGATTGAAATGCTTTAAAACCCTGAGCTTATGGTGCAGCTAAGTTTAAGTTTATGCTGCTAAAGTGTTTGGAGTCATCGCTAATGAAATAAAGTTGCACCACAGTGAAACAGACTTTTCACTCATTATGTGCACATTACATAGTTGGACTTGAAATGACGCTGGCTTTATACGCCTATTTGTTTGATAAGGCGTTTTAGCTCATCCACATTGGAATAATCAAAAACCAGCTTACCCTTTCCATTAGGACGGTGTTTGATACTGAAACCTTTACCTAACTTGTCGGCGATGCGCTGTTCGATTCGCTCGATTTCTTCCAGCGAAGGTTGTGGGACTTCCTGTTTATCTGCCGTGGATGGCTTTAATAATCGACGAATAAGCTGTTCTGTTTCACGAACCGAGAGGCCTTTTTCAACGATTTGTAAAGCTGCCTGGGATTGGCTTTCGCCCTCTAAAGCCAACAGGGTTCGTGCATGGCCCATTTCCAGATCACAGTTTTCCAGTAATTTCTTCACGTCATCATTAAGATTTCGCAGACGCAGTAAGTTACTGATGGTCGCGCGTGACTTACCCACCGCCTCAGCGGTTTGCTGGTGAGTTAATTCAAATTCTTCTCGTAGCCGATGCAAAGCATTGGCCTCTTCCATCGGGTTCAGATTTTCACGTTGGATATTTTCAATCAAGGCCATCGCAATCGCATTGCGATCCGAAACATCCTTGATTAATACCGGAACACTTTCCAGCCCAGCCAGCTTGGAAGCCCTCCAGCGGCGCTCACCGGCAATGATTTCGTAATGCCCACCGTCAATCGGTCTGACCACAATCGGCTGAACCAGACCTTGAGAGCGAATGGAATCGGCAAGTTCTTCAAGAGATTCCTGAGACATATCCATGCGCGGCTGGTATTTACCAGGTTGAATCATGTCCAGCGGAAAATGTTGCAAGCTGTCGTTCAGGTTATTTTCATCCTGATTGACGTCACCTAACAGTGCATCAAGTCCTCTGCCTAATCCTCTTTTTTTACTTACCATGCTGGGAATACCTGTGTGTTAGCTTGCCGCTGTTGCTTTTTTATCACGTCGCATCAATTCACTTGCCAGCGCCATATAGGCAATTGATCCACGCGAAGCCCGGTCATAATTTAACACAGGCAGACCATGACTGGGGGCTTCAGCCAAACGAACATTCCGCGGGATGATTGAATGAAAGACTTTGCCTTGGAAATGACTTATCAACTGTCGTGATACCTGATTGGCAAGATTATTACGTGCATCAAACATGGTACGCACCATGCCAGTCACTTCTAAAGCGGGATTGGCTCGCTGTTTAACCCGTTCAATGGTACGCAGCAGAGAAGTCAGTCCTTCAAGGGCATAATATTCACACTGAATCGGGATCAATACACCTTTGGAAGCCACCAGAGCATTTACCGTAAGCATGCTCAGGGAGGGAGGACAGTCGATCAGGATAAAGTCGTATTTTTCCTTGCTGGACTCCAACGCCAGTCGCAGGCGATGTTCACGTAATTTGATTTCCAACAGCTGGACTTCGGCGGCAGTCAGGTCGGTATTGGTTGGCATTACATCAAAGCCCAATCCTTCCGGACGAATGATGGCATCACTGGCTTTGGCTTCCGCCATAATGACGTCATAACTGCTGGTTTCGATGGCGTCTTTATCAATACCGCACCCGGTGGTGGCATTACCCTGCGGATCCAAATCAATCATCAGCACTTTCTTGCCTGAATCGGCAAGCGACGCTGCCAGATTTACCGTGGTAGTCGTTTTACCGACACCGCCTTTCTGGTTAGTAACCGCAAATATATTTCCCACTGACATTAATCCTTAATCAGTCTTACCAGATGCCTTTCAGCCTGATCTCCCGGGACATTCAGAGCAATCACATCTTTCAATGTAAAACCGCCGCCAACACTAGCTAGTTCCTGTTCCGGGTATACGCCTTTCATTAAAATCAGGCTGCCCGCATCATCGCAGTGTCTCGCGGCTAAATCAATAATCTCGGCAATTGTAGCGAAAGCGCGGGCGGTTATTACCTCAAATTTTGGCAGGGTAAGTTGCTCAACTCGGCCATGTATTACCGTGACATTATTCAATTTAAGCTCGGCCTTCACTTGCTGTAAAAAACGTGTTTTTTTGATATTGCTATCAAGCAGAGTCACCGCCATTTGCGGAAAACAGATCGCCACTGGAATACCTGGAAGGCCAGCACCACTTCCAACGTCCAGCAAACTGTTGCACTGTAAATAAGGAATAAGCGACAGACTATCAAGGATATGTCGCGTCAACATGCCTTGTGGATCACGCACTGAGGTCAGGTTATAAACCTTATTCCATTTTTGCAGTAGCGCAAGATAATCCAGTAGTTGGATTTTTTGCTGGTCGGAAAGTTGTAATTGCAGTTCAGCACAGCCCTTGTCGAGCTGTGCCTTTAAATCAACCGCCATCAGCTGGCTTCGCTCCAGCCTGAACGTTTCAGATGAACCAGCAATAATGAAACGGCAGCCGGTGTCACGCCGGAAATCCGCGCAGCCTGCCCTAAACTCTGTGGTTTGGCATTTTGTAATTTTTCACGTACTTCATTAGATAGGCCACGCACATTTTTATAATCCAAATCATCCGGCAGAGATGTATTTTCATTGCGCTGTAAACGGTTGACTTCATTTTGCTGGCGATTGATATAGCCAGCGTACTTCACCTGAATCATTACCTGCTCAGCCACATCATCAGCAACGATTTGCTCTTCGTCCAGTAATGTCATCAAGCCTTGATAATCCACACTTGGACGACGTAATAACTCGATTGCCGTACTGCTTTTGGCCAGAGGCTCACCCAGCACAGACGTCGCACGTTGTTGATCTATTTTTTCCGGTGACACGCGCATGGTATTCAAGCGGGTATTTTCTTTATCAATGGCTTCCAGTTTTTCACTGAATACGCTCCAGCGCTCATCATCGACAATGCCTAACTGACGGCCAATAGGTGTCAGTCGGGAATCAGCATTATCCTCACGTAACATCAGACGATATTCCGCACGACTGGTGAACATGCGATAAGGCTCTTTGGTGCCGGAGGTGATCAAGTCATCAATTAATACTCCAATATAGGCTTCATCACGACGTGGATACCAAGGCTCGAGCTCTCGAGCCTGCAAGCCGGCATTAAGTCCAGCGATTAACCCCTGTGCGGCGGCTTCTTCATAACCCGTTGTACCATTGATCTGTCCGGCAAAGAACAGACCCGGCATATGTTTGGTTTCCAGCCAAGGCGTTAAATCCCTTGGATCAAAAAAGTCATATTCAATGGCATAGCCCGGACGGGTGATATGGGCATTTTCCAAACCTTTCATTGAACGCACAATTTCATATTGCACATCAAATGGCAGGCTGGTGGAAATACCGTTGGGGTAGACTTCGTTGCAGTTCAGACCTTCCGGTTCAAGGAATATCTGGTGTGAATTCCGATCAGCAAAACGCACCACTTTATCTTCAATTGAAGGGCAGTAACGTGGACCAATGCCTTCAATTTCACCACTGTACATCGGCGATCGATCCAGATTATTACGGATCACCTGATGAGTTTTTTCATTGGTGTGGGTGATATAGCAGGATATCTGGGTTGGATGATCTTTCCGCTTACCCAGAAAAGAAAAGACCGGTGTTGGGTTGTCACCCGGTTGTTCGGCTAACTGGGAAAAATCAATACTGCTGGTCGCAATACGCGGTGGTGTGCCGGTTTTTAATCGATCAACCCGGAACGGTAAAGCACGTAAACGTTCTGCTAGCGCCACAGAGGCAGGGTCTCCTGCCCGACCACCTTGATGACGTTGCAAACCGATATGGATGACACCACCAAGGAAAGTGCCCACTGTGAGCACCACCGTTTTAGCACCAAAGCGTAAACCTGACTGGGTGACTACGCCGGCAACACGATCATTTTCTACAATCAGATCATCAACGGCTTGCTGGAATAAATAGAGATTGGGCTGTGATTCCAGTACTTCACGAATAGCCGCTTTATAACGAATCCGATCAGCCTGAGCACGGGTTGCCCTGACCGCAGGTCCTTTGCTGGCATTAAGGATTCTGAACTGAATACCTGCACGGTCAGCAGCTTTTGCCATGATGCCACCCAGCGCATCAATTTCCTTAACCAGATGGCCTTTACCGATACCACCAATGGCCGGGTTACAGCTCATCTGACCTAACGTTTCAATATTCTGTGTAAGCAACAGTGTTTTTACGCCCTGGCGAGCAGCCGCTAACGCGGCTTCGGTGCCGGCATGGCCGCCGCCAACGACAATCACGTCATATTGATCTTGAAACTGCATAACTCACCCGCGATAAAAACTTGTAAAAGATTGCGAATTTTAACATGCCAGTCACAATCTTTGCCTAATATTTCAATCATTTATAATCAGTTTGGACAAATCGAGCTGATGATATGTAAATAAACCTCAATACAACAATTGGACGGAGTGACATGATTGAGAAAAATACTGGTATTAAGCGATTGCTGTTTGCTTTAGTTTATTCGTTACAAGGCCTGTATGCTGGAATCCGTTATGAATCTGCTTTTCGGCAGGAGTTTATCTTGTTGTTATTACTGGGGTTTGTAAGCTTTTTTCTGGATGTCACTCCAGCCGAAAGGCTTTTGATGATCGCCTCTCTAGTAGCTGTTTTAATTGTTGAAGCACTTAACTCGGCCATCGAGTGTGTGGTGGATCGCGTCAGCACTGATGTACATAAGCTCTCTGGCCGAGCCAAAGATTACGGCTCTCTGGCGGTATTAATGACCTTATTGCTTAGTGCAGCGACCTGGCTGATGATTTTGCTGGATTAAGTTTTTCTTTGATAAGCCCAAATTATGATAATCAAACCTGCAATGATCATCGGTACACATAACAACTGCCCCATGGTGAACCAATTAAATGCCAGATAACCATATTGCGGATCGGGAACCCTGAAAAATTCGGCGATAAAGCGGAAACACCCATAGCCCAGTAAAAACAGTCCTGAAACCGCTGCCCGTGGGCGGTTTTTTGCCGAGAACCACCAGAGAATAATAAATAGTAACAAGCCTTCCATCATCGCCTGGTAAAGCTGGGATGGATGACGCGCTAACGGACCACCTGTTGGAAACACCATCGCCCAGGGCACATCAGAGACTCTACCCCATAACTCGCCATTGATAAAATTGCCTATTCGACCAAAAAACAAACCTAATGGGACTAATGGTGCGACGAAATCACTGATTTCAAAAAAGGATCGGTTTGTCTTGCGACCAAATAACCAGATTGCCAATAACACACCAAGCAATCCGCCATGAAATGACATGCCTCCCTGCCAGACCTTAAACAGATTCAATGGGTTATTTATGACATTTGGCAAATCATAAAAAAGTGCATAGCCAATTCTTCCACCGATGATTACACCAATCGCACCATAGAAAAGCAGGTCTTCTACCTGAGATTTTTCCCAACCATGATCATTGGCTCTCGATCTGGCCAGCATCCAGGCCGCAACAAAACCAAACAGATACATTAATCCATACCAATGAATGGCTAAGGGACCAAGCTCCAAGGCGACAGGATCAATCTGTGGGTAAGTCATTTTTTGTTCTCGTTTACTATGGTGCAGGCATCATATCAAGCTCGCTATGAATCTTCATTACAGAATTTTGCACCATTATTGGGCGCGACAATTTCTACGGCGCACCAAAATAAGCCTTTTATTAAGCTAAAACCAACCCGAAATTATCCCATCTCATTGTAATTAAAAGTGTTTTCAAATGTGGCATATAAACTGCGTTAGTTGTGGCAGTCTGAATACACGGTGTTGTAAAAAATCAACGCATCGGATTCAACAAGACTAAAACAATTCAAACGAGGAGATATAAATGAAATTCAAAACGCTCTCAGCAATATGTCTTGCTGCTACATCAGTTTTCGCCGCTTCATCAGCAATGGCATGGGAAAGCGAAGATGGTGCGCATTCAACCAGTGCTAATGTTGGCCTGTTCAGCGACTACTTATTCAGAGGTATTTCTTTTACCGATGATAAACCTGCTATTCAAGGTGGTTTTGACTACGCACATGCATCTGGTCTTTATGCTGGCACATGGGCTTCTAACCTTTCTATCGACGATGAAACGAATATTGAAATTGATGTGTATGCCGGTTTTGCCAATGAGTTTGGCGAAAGTGGCATCGGCTATGATTTAGGCGTGGTTCGTTATATGTATCCAGGTACTGAAAATGACGAAGAGCTGGACTATAACGAATATTATGGCGGCCTTTCATACAGCTACTTCAGTGCTACCGTGTTTTATACTAGTGACTGGGTCAATACAGGCGAAGACGAAATCTACTATAAACTCGGCTTTGATTATGATCTTCCATATGGTTTAGCGTTATCAGCACATTATGGTTACACCGACTCAGATCGTAATGATGGGGATCCTGCTAAAAGCGATAGCTACAGCGATTACGGCATTGGTGTAACGAAAGGCTTTGCTGGTCTGGATTGGTCTGTTGGCTATTACGGAACAGATAGCGATGGTGAAGATTTTGCCGTGGTTGATAGTAATGCAGATGATCGTTTCTTAGTAAGCGTGAGTTCATCATTCTAAAACACACCCCAAGCAGATGGCTCTGGTAAACAGAGCCATCTTTTCTAAAGAAGGAATACGCTTATGAAACAAGTTGTAGCTATTATCAAGCCCTTCAAGCTTGATGATGTCCGCGAATCACTCTCTGAAATCGGCGTACAAGGTTTAACGGTTTCTGAAGTAAAAGGATTTGGACGTCAAAAGGGTCACACGGAGTTATACCGTGGGGCGGAGTACGTTGTGGATTTCCTGCCTAAATTGAAACTGGAAATCGCAATTGATGACGGCATCGTAGAACAAGTTATCGAAGCTATTATCAAGGGTGCTAACACTGGCAAAATCGGTGATGGCAAGATCTTCGTTTACCCACTTGAGCAAGTGGTTCGGATTCGCACTGGCGAAACCGGCCCTGATGCTCTGTAAGCTTGAGGAGACATTAACATGGAATTAGGAAATCAAATCTTCCAACTCCAGTACGCCATGGACACCTTTTACTTTTTAGTATGTGGTGCTCTGGTTATGTGGATGGCGGCTGGCTTCTCGATGCTTGAAGCAGGTCTGGTTCGTGCGAAAAATACCACTGAAATTCTGACCAAAAACGTTATGTTGTTTGCCATTGCCTGTACCTCTTATTTGGTAGTGGGTTATGACATCATGTACGGCGGCGGTTTATTCCTGGCTGGAATTGATGGCGGTGAAACACTGGTTGCTGATGCATTGGCAGCATCTGCTGAAGAGGGTTTTGAAGGTGGTGCAGTTTACTCTGCCGCATCTGACTTTTTCTTCCAGGTAGTGTTTGTTGCTACGGCAATGTCTATCGTTTCTGGTGCTGTTGCTGAACGTATGAAATTGTGGGCATTCGCTGCATTTGCTGTTGTGATGACTGCGTTTATCTATCCATTAGAAGGTTCATGGACTTGGGGCGGTGCTGATGTATTTGGCATGTATAACCTGGGTGACCTTGGCTTCCTTGACTTTGCTGGTTCCGGTATCGTTCATATGGCAGGGGCTGCTGCAGCATTAGCCGGTGTTATCCTACTGGGTGCTCGTAAAGGCAAATATGGCCCTAACGGTGAAGTTCGTCCGATACCAGGTGCAAACCTGCCATTAGCAACTTTAGGTACATTCATCCTGTGGATGGGTTGGTTCGGCTTTAACGGCGGTTCTGTATTGAAATTAGGCGATATGGCTAGCGCTAACGCTGTTGCGATGGTGTTCCTGAACACAAATGCAGCGGCTGCTGGTGGTGTTATCGCTGCTTTGGTTGTCGCCAAATTACTGTTTGGTAAAGCTGACTTAACCATGATTTTGAACGGTGCTTTAGCTGGTCTGGTAGCGATTACTGCTGGTCCAGACACGCCAACTCCATTAATGGCTACCATTATCGGTGCTGTCGGTGGTGTAATTGTGGTGTTCTCAATCGTCTTTATGGACAAAGTTAAAATCGACGATCCTGTCGGTGCTATCTCTGTGCATGGTGTGGTTGGTCTTTGGGGTCTGCTTGCAGTGCCTTTGACAAACTCTGATGCCAGTTTCTCAGCACAAATCATCGGTGCAGCTACCATCTTCGTTTGGGTATTTGTTTCCAGCTTCATTGTCTGGGCAGTACTGAAAATGATTATGGGTCTGCGTGTGACCGAAGAAGAAGAATACGAAGGTGTGGATTTGGTGGAATGTGGTATGGAAGCATACCCAGAGTTCACTAGCTCTAACTAAGTTATTCTTTACTGAAACGGAAAGGGCAGGTTTTACCTGCCCTTTTTTATGCCTGAAATTTACAAGATTTTATTGATGATACTGAACACTCTCAGCATGCACAGCATCAACCAATGCTGCGACATGTTCAGGATTTATAGTCGGATGGATGCCATGCCCCAGATTAAACACATGTCCACTACCGTGACCATAGGCTTTGAGGATTTCTTTTACTTCTGTTTTTATCCGTTCGGGCTGAGCATATAAAACACAAGGATCCATATTGCCCTGTAAAGCGACTTTATCGCCTATCTGATAACGTGCCAGTGAAAGATCAGTGGTCCAGTCCAGTCCTAACGCATCAGCTCCGACTTCAGCCATATGGCTTAACCACTGGCCCCCACCTTTGGTAAACATGGTTACCGGCACACGTCTGCCATCATTTTCTTTGGTTAAACCGCTGATAATTTGCTGCATATAAGCAAGGGAGAATTCTCTGTAATTTGGTCCACTTAATGCTCCGCCCCAGGTATCAAATAACATTAACGCCTGGGCACCAGCAGCAATTTGTGCATTCAGGTAAGCAGTGACTGACTTGGCAAGTACGGATAACAAATCATGCATGACATCAGGTGTATCAAACATCATGGCTTTGATTTTGGCGAAATCCTTGCTGGAACTGCCTTCAACCATATAACACGCCAAAGTCCAGGGACTGCCACTAAAGCCAATTAAAGGCACTTTGCCATCAATTTCTCTACGTGTCAGGCGGATAGCATCCATCACATACCCCAGACTATCTTCCATATCCGGTACGCTGAGATTGGCTACATCGGCTGCACTGCGGACTGTTTTGTGAAATTTTGGTCCTTCTCCGGTAACAAAATGTAACCCAAGTCCCATTGCATCAGGAATGGTCAAAATATCAGAAAAGATAATCGAAGCATCAAGATCATAACGTCGCAGTGGCTGTAAAGTGACTTCACAGGCCAGCTCCGGCGTGGTGCACAAAGTCATAAAATCACCGGCTTTTTCGCGCACCTGACGATATTCTGGTAAATATCGTCCGGCCTGACGCATAATCCATATGGGTGTTTTGTCGACAGGCTGCTTTAATAAAGCACGCAGATAACGATCATTTTTTAATTCGGACACCGGAGCACCTTTTTATTGTTGATGGCAAAATTTCCTAGCTCAGAAACAAAATCGCACTGAGAGGTCTACTCAAGCGAGTAGGACCAACCCAGTGCGATAAAATTGCCACTATTTTTCAGATATGTACTGAAGTTTAAACTTCCAGATAATCAAGAATGCCTTCAGCTGCCTGTCGACCTTCCCAAACAGCGGTCACCACTAAATCAGATCCACGGACCATATCACCGCCGGCAAAGATTTTCGGATTAGTGGTTTGATAGGCACAATTACCTTCAGCTGGGGCAACCACACGGCCACCATCATCAATGCTGACATTAAACTTTTCAAACCATGGCGCTGGGCTTGGACGGAAACCAAACGCAATAACAACCGCATCTGCTGAAATGATTTCTTCACTGCCAGCGACCGGCTCGGGACGACGACGTCCACGCTCATCGGGTTCGCCCATTGCAGTGGTCACAACTTTGACACCGGTGACTTTATTGCCATCACCAACGATTTCAATCGGCTGACGATTCCACATAAATTCAACGCCTTCTTCACGCGCATTATTCACTTCACGGCGTGAACCAGGCATGTTTTCTTCATCACGGCGATAGGCACAGATAACATTGGTTGCCCCCTGGCGAATCGCCGTACGGTTGCAATCCATAGCGGTATCACCACCACCGAGAACGACTACACGCTTACCTTCCAGTGAAACATAGTTTTCTGAAGGAAGATCCAGCAGTTTTTTGTTGTTGGCCACCAGATAAGGCAATGCTTCATACACGCCAGGCAATTCTTCACCAGGGAAGCCGCCTTTCATATAGGTGTATGTACCCATTCCCAGGAAAACAGCATCGTACTCTTCAAGCAAAGCATCAAATTCAACGTCTTTGCCCACGTCAGTATTTAGGCGGAATTCAATTCCCATACCTTCCATGACTTCACGACGGCGTTTAACAACCTCTTTCTCCAGTTTGAATTCTGGAATACCGAATGTCAGCAGACCACCAATTTCCGGATAGCGATCAAACACAACAGGCTTAACGCCATTGCGAACCAATACGTCAGCAGCACCTAAGCCTGCCGGACCAGCACCAATCACAGCAACCCGTTTACCGGTATCGACAACGTTGGATAAATCCGGACGCCAGCCCTGGGTCAGGGCAGTATCCGTAATGTATTTTTCTACTGAGCCAATGGTGACTGCACCAAAACCATCATTTAGGGTACAGGCACCCTCACATAGACGATCCTGAGGACATACCCGGCCACAGATTTCAGGCAATGTATTGGTTTGGTGTGCCAGTTCAGCAGCTTGTTCCAGATTGCCTTCACTAATCAGTTTCAGCCAATTCGGAATATAGTTATGTACTGGACACTTCCACTCACAATAAGGGTTACCACATTCCAGGCAGCGGTCTGACTGCTCAGCTGCCTGAGATGCATCAAATTCCCCATAGATTTCACCAAATTGCTGTTTACGAACGTTTGCATCCAGCTTTTTTGGGTCGACACGACCTACATCTAAAAATTGAAACGTATTTTTTTTCATCGTTATTAGTTTTACCAGTTGTATCAGGCCGCTTTGGTGGCGATTTTTAATAAACCATCCAATGACGCTGCTTTGGGTTTGACCAGCCAGAATTCTTTAATCGCCTGTTCAAAGCGGTCCAGAATCTGGTGCGCCCAGACACTACCTGTTTCACGCACGTGGTCTTCAATAAGGCCTTTTAGATGCAGAGCAGCTTCGGACATTTCGTCGCTGTCAATCCGCACCAATTCAACCAGCTCTTCGTTATAACGTTCCGCAAAGGTGTTATCCAGATCCAGCACATAAGCAAGACCACCGGTCATGCCAGCACCGAAGTTGAGTCCCGTTTCACCCAGCACAGTAACAACACCGCCGGTCATATACTCACAACCGTGATCACCAACGCCTTCAACAACCGCAACTGCTCCGGAATTACGAACCGCAAAGCGTTCACCTGCTTTACCTGCAGCATACAGTTCACCACCTGTAGCACCATATAAACAGGTGTTACCGATAATGCTGGCATTTTGCGTTTCAAAATCACTTTCCGGTGATGGGTAGATGGTCAGCTTACCTGCTGCCATGCCTTTACCAACATAGTCATTGGCATCGCCTTCAAGACGCATCTCCAGACCACCGGCATTGAATACACCAAAACTTTGTCCGCCAGAACCTTTGAGGTTCAGACGAATAGGTTTATCAATCATGCCGTAATTGCCATGAACCTTGGCGATCTCACCAGACAAACGGGCACCGATTGAACGGTTGATGTTACGAATTTGGTAACTGAATTCACCGCCGGTTTTATTGACGATGGTTTCTTTAATATCCACTACCATTTGCTCAGCCAGCTCACCCTTATCATAGGGTTCATTTTTCGGCTCGAGGCAGAATTGCGGTTTGTCAGCAGGAACACCGGCATTCGACAACAATGGTTGCAGGTTCAGCCCACGCTGTTTATCCGTCGTCCCTGGAAGGATTTCGAGCAAATCAGTACGGCCGATCAAATCTTGCAAACTACGCACACCCAGTTTTGCCAACCATTCACGCGTTTCACGTGCAACAAACTGGAAGTAGTTCATCACCATCTGCGGCAAGCCAATAAAGTGCTGCGTCCGCAGTTTTTCATTTTGTGTTGCAACACCGGTTGCACAGTTATTCAAATGACAAATCCGCAGATATTTACAACCCAACGCAACCATGGGCCCGGTACCAAAACCAAAGCTTTCAGCACCTAAAATAGCTGCCTTGATAACATCCAGACCGGTTTTCAAGCCACCGTCTGTTTGCAGACGTACTTTGTCACGTAAATCATTGGCACGCAGAGTCTGATGGGCTTCACTCAAACCAAGCTCCCATGGACCACCGGCATATTTGACTGAAGTCAGTGGGCTTGCACCAGTACCACCGTCATAACCAGAGATGGTTATCAAGTCGGCATAGGCTTTTGCAACACCTGCAGCAACGGTTCCGACACCTGCTTGCGAGACCAGTTTTACTGATACCAATGCATCAGGATTCACCTGTTTCAGATCAAAGATCAGCTGCGCTAAATCTTCAATCGAATAGATATCATGATGTGGTGGCGGTGAAATCAAGGTTACGCCAGGCACGGAATGGCGAAGCGTAGCTATCATCTGATTAACTTTGCCACCAGGTAACTGACCACCTTCACCCGGTTTCGCACCTTGGGCAATTTTGATCTGCAACACTTCAGCATTCACAAGATAATGTGGCGTTACACCAAAGCGTCCTGAGGCAATCTGTTTGATTTTGGAGACACGCTCGTTACCAAAACGATCCGGATCTTCACCACCTTCACCAGAGTTTGAACGACCACCTAAGCGGTTCATCGCAATCGCCAGCGCTTCATGCGCTTCGGGCGATAACGCTCCTAAAGACATGCCAGCGCTGTCAAAGCGTTGCAGGATAGCGCCAGTATCTTCAATTTCTTCAATATCCAACGGCGTTTCGGCCAGTTTGACTTCCAGCAAGTCACGCAACACCATTGCAGGACGCTCGTTCACCAAAGCGGCATAGGCCTTATAGTCATCATAACTACCGCCCTGAACCGCTTTCTGTAAGGTGCCAATTACATCCGGGTTATAAGCATGGTACTCACCGCCATGGATGAATTTCAGCAAACCACCTTGATCGCGTTTTTTACGTTGATTCCAAGCCAGTTTATTCAGCTGTAACTGATCGTTATGTAACGCATCAAAATCAGCGCCATTCACTCGACTGGTTGTCGCAGTAAAACACTTGTCGACAACAGCATCATTCAGGCCAACGATTTCAAACAATTGTGCCCCACGATAGCTGGCAATTGTCGAGATGCCCATTTTCGAGGTGATTTTGAATAAACCTTTATTGATGCCCTTACGATAATGACGACATAACTCGGCATGTTCGACATCTCTAATTTCATTGGTGGCACGCAGATCCTGCAGGCAAGCATAGGCAAGATAAGGATAAATTGCCGTCGCACCATAGCCCAGCAATACACCGAAGTGATGTGGATCACGAGCTGTCGCGGTTTCAACGATAATATTCGCATCACAGCGTAAACCAGCTTTAATCAGATGCTGATGCACCGCACCAGTTGCCAGTAAAGCATGCACCGGCAATGTGTCTTTGGAAATATCACGATCGCTTAGCACTAATACGACATTACCATCACGCACGGCATTTTCTGCATCAGCACAAATGTTATCAATCGCTTTTTCCAAACCTATTTCAGGCTGATAATTCAGAGAGATACGGTAAGATTTGTATTCAGGATCGTTATCGCCGAGCTTGAGGATCTGCTTAAACAGTTTTTCAGTTAATACAGGCGAATCAAGTACCACACGCTGGGCATGGTCTTCACCTTCTTCAAACAGGTTACGCTCTTCACCAATACACGTCTCCAGAGACATGACTATGTTTTCACGTAATGGATCGATAGGTGGATTGGTGACCTGGGCAAACTGTTGACGGAAATAGTCATACAATGAACGCACTTTCTCAGACATCACCGCAAACGGGCTATCATCGCCCATTGATCCAGTTGCTTCCTGACCAAGCTCACCTAATACACGAATGACCTGATCACGTTCTTCAAAACTGACGCCGAACATTTTTTCATAGATATCCAGCTCATCGCCCTGAATTGAAGGCAATGTATGCTCGTCATCTTTCTCTGTGTCGTGAAGACGCTGCAGATTATTATCCAGCCACTCGCGATATGGCTGTGCTTTTTTGAGCATATTGTTGATATCTTCAGGCATCAACAATTCACCGGTCTGGGTATCTACCGCCAGCATCTGACCAGGTTTCAGTCGTCCCTTTTCAACCACATCTTCCGGCTGATAGTTGTACACGCCTACTTCAGAAGCCAACGTAATATGACGGTCTTTGGTAATGACATAACGGGCTGGACGCAAACCATTACGATCCAAGGTACATGCCGCATAACGACCATCAGTGATAACTACACCCGCTGGACCATCCCATGGTTCCATATGCATGGAATTAAAATCATAGAATGCCTTGAGGTCAGCATCCATAGTGGGATCGTTCTGCCAAGCAGGTGGGATCAGTAAACGCATTGCACGGAACATGCTTACGCCACCAGCCAACAAGGCTTCCAGCATATTATCCATACTGGATGAGTCAGAACCGCTGGTGCCAACTAATGGGCGGATATCTTCCATATTCTCGATTAACGAGGTGGCAAATTTTGCACCACGCGCCAAGGCCCAGTTCCGGTTGCCTTGAACAGTATTGATTTCGCCATTGTGTGCGAGATAACGGAATGGCTGAGCCAGACGCCATTGCGGCCAGGTGTTGGTAGAGAAACGCTGATGGAACACACAAATCGCAGTTTCCATGCGTTCATCACTGAGATCTTTATAAAACACTGGCAAATATGAAGGCATTACCAGGCCTTTATAAGACACCACTTGTGATGACAGGCTTGGAATGTAGAAATCTTTATCGTCTGTAATGGCTTTTTCAGCTTTACGGCGCGCGATATAGAGATTGCGTTCAAATGCCGCATCATCCATAGACTCGCCAGCATTAACAAATACATGGCGCATCTTCGGTAGCAGCCGCAAGGCTTCCTGACCACATGCTGCTTCAGGCTCAACGGGTACTTCACGCCAGCCAGCGATTTGCAGGCCTTGTTCGATGAGCTTTGCGGTAACTGCGTCCTGCGCTAACTGTGCTTTAGTGTCGTCCTGTGACAGAAATACCATACCCACTGCATAGCGCTGTGCCAGCGAAAAGCCAAGCTCTTCGGCAATAGCTTTAAAAAAGCTGTCAGGTTTTTTTAGCAATAAACCACAACCGTCGCCGGTTTTGCCATCCGCACCGATTGCACCACGATGGGTCAGGTTACCCAGTGCTTCAATGGCTGTCTTAACAAGCCAGTGACTGGGTTTACCATCCATCTGAGCAATAAGTCCGAATCCGCAGTTATCGCGCTCAAATTCAGGTCTGTAAAGACCTTGTGTTAGTTCTGTTGGCTGACTCACGTCACATACCTTCATCGTTTGTTAGCGCCGTCGCAGCTCCACTCCGGTAGTTAAACCGGCACAGCTATGTCTAAACTGAGGAGCGTCGCACAAAAACACGGCAGAAAGGATCACCTAGTATAACGATTGATCCGGTACCATTCAATTCTAGCTGCATTTTTTTGACAACAACCAACAGCAGTAAATTTTCCTATTTTCAATAAAATAGCTAAAATGCACTGCTTTTCTGACAAACAATCGGACTAACAATGGACAAACCACTGGTAGGCGTAGTGATGGGCAGTAATAGTGACTGGCCAGTCATGCAAAAAGCCGTTGAACAACTTGAAGCTTTTGGCGTTGCCTACGAAACTCAGGTTGTATCTGCTCACCGAACCCCGGATCTACTTACCGAATACGCTAAAACGGCTAAAAGTAAAGGGTTAAGCTGTATCATCGCGGGAGCTGGTGGGGCCGCCCATTTGCCAGGTATGCTCGCGGCGAACACATTAGTCCCGGTACTCGGTGTTCCGGTTCCTTCGCGTTACCTCAAAGGCCAGGACTCTCTTTTATCCATTGTACAAATGCCTAAAGGTATTCCGGTTGCTACCTTTGCCATTGGTGAAGCTGGCGCTGCAAATGCTGCTTTGTTTGCTATTGCCCAACTGGCAATTCATGACACAAAACTGGCAGCAAAACTGGAACAGTTCCGCAAAAATCAGCATCAGGCCGTGCTGGATATGACACTTCCCCCATTAGCTTAGAACTGAGGATGTAGATGATTTTACCAGGTGCCACATTAGGAATGCTTGGCGGCGGTCAGTTGGGCCGCATGTTTACCACCGCGGCCCAGACGATGGGCTACAAGGTTATTGTGCTGGATCCAGACAAAAACAGTCCTGCCGGAATTATCGCTGATCAGCATATCTGTGCCGCTTACACAGATGAAGCAGCCTTGACCGAGCTGGCTCAGCATTGTGCAGCAATCACTACCGAGTTTGAGAATATTCCCGCCAGCACCCTGGCCTTTCTCGAAAAACGTACCGTTGTGCATCCCTCCTCATCTGCTCTGGCCAGCACGCAAAACCGTAACATAGAGAAAAACTTCATTCGTGCGCAAGGCATTGCCACCGTGCCGTTTGTCCGCATAACCCATCGGGATGATTTTGCTGATATCAGCACTCAGATTAAATTCCCGGCCATTCTTAAAGTTGCCACCTTCGGCTATGACGGAAAAGGTCAGATTGTTTGTGAGGATTTACAGGCTGCTTATGAAGCATTTGAAGCTTTAGGCCAAAAAGAATGTGTACTGGAACAGCGAATCGATTTGGAGCGCGAGATTTCGGTTGTTCTGGCGCGTGGCGAAGATAGTCAGATCACCGCTTTCCCGGTCGCAGAAAATGTCCACATCAACGGAATTTTACATTCAACCACTGTGCCTAGCGCTGCCGCTGAAACACAGCAACTTGCTGCTATTGAAATGGCCAGTAAAATTGCTGATGGACTTGATTACGTTGGCACTATGGCGGTTGAGTTTTTCGTTTCCAAGCAAGGCGAAATCATTGCCAATGAAATTGCCCCTCGTCCGCATAATTCGGGTCATTACACACTGGATGCCTGCAGAACATCGCAATTTGAACAACAGGTACGCATGTTATGCGGTTTACCCGCTGGAAGTTCCAAATTAATATCCCCTGTGGTGATGATTAATCTACTGGGTGATGTATGGGGAAACAGTCAACCTGGCTGGGATAAGCTACTCAATAAACCAGATATTAAACTGCATTTGTATGGCAAGAGAGAAGCCCGTGCTGGACGCAAGATGGGCCACTTTAATGTTCTGGCAGACACTCCTGAATTGGCAATGCAATCCGCCAATACGGTGTTTGACGACATTAAAGCAGACTAATGCATAGCGTTACCATTGTTTACTGTACCCAATGTCGATGGATGCTCCGTGCGGCCTGGATGGCGCAGGAGTTGCTCAGCACCTTTGATGGAGAGATTGCAGAATTAACACTTAAACCGAGTACCGGCGGTACTTTTGAGGTTACAGCAGACAATCAGTTGGCCTGGTCTAGAAAACAGGAAGGCCGTTTCCCGGAAATTACTGAGTTAAAGCAGCGGGTCCGCGACATAATTGCCCCTGAGCAGGATTTAGGTCATTCGGATCGGAAAAAGTAAAATTCCACTTTGGTGAATTAAAAAAGGGACGTTTTCGCGTCCCTTTTTATTGTTAAGCGCTTTCCACTTTCTCACTAAAGCCACAATCCTTCTGCGGACAGACTTTTTCGGTGCCTTTGCTCTTGGTTGTCTTAATGGTCAATATCGGCCACTGACAATTTGGACAGGCTTCTTTGATCGGTTCGTTCCATAATGCATAGTCGCAGGTCGGATATTCCGAGCAAGAATAAAACACTTTGCCTCGGCGTGACTTGCGCGTCAGGATTTCGCCCTTATTACATTTGGGGCATTCAACGCCAGTATTTTCAGGCTGCTCCAGTGATTCAATGTGTTTGCATTTCGGGTAACTGCTACAGCCGATAAATTTACCGTATTTACCTGTACGTACCCACAAATCCGATTCACATTTCGGGCATTTACGCCCTTCAACCACTTCCGGCTCACTCGCGGTGGTTTCTTCACCATCAATATTGCGGGTGTAATCGCATTCCGGATAACCGGTACAGCCGATAAACCGGCCACTGCGGCCTAACCTGCTGGATAGTTTTTTACCACATTTAGGACAATCTTCATCCAGCAGTTCCTGAGTGACATCGCTACGCTGGACTTCTTTATCCTTGGTTTCGACCTGCTCTTTAAATGGTCCCCAGAAATTGCGCAATAAAGGAATCCACTCGGCTTCACCCCGCGACACCGCATCCAGATCATCTTCCAATTTGGCAGTAAAGTCATAGTCCACATAACGGGTAAAATGCTGAACCAGAAACTTGCCGACAACACGTCCCACATCGGTGGGGTGAAAACGTTTGTTAATCAACTCAACATATTCACGCTGCAATAATGTAGAGATGATGCTGGCATAGGTCGAAGGACGACCAATATCATGTTCTTCCAGACTTCTGACCAGACTGGCCTCACTGTATCTTGGTGGTGGCTCGGTAAAGTGCTGTTCAGGGCGAATGGCGACTAGATCAACAACCTCTCCGACTTCCATCGGCGGCAGGATGTTTTCATCTTTGTCACCCTTGGTATCATCCTTCCCTTCCAGATAAACACTCATGAAACCCGGGTTTACCACGGTAGAACCATTGGCGCGGAAGGTATTGCCCTTACCACAGCCCAGATCCACGGCAACGGTATTCAAAGTCGCGTGGATCATCTGACTGGCTAATGTACGCTGCCATATCAGGTTATAAAGTTTGTGTTGATCGACGGATAAATATGCTTTCATTTCATCCGGCGTGCGTAAAACTGAGGTTGGTCTTATTGCCTCATGCGCTTCCTGGGCATTTTTGGATTTGGTTTTGTATTCCTGCGGTTTGCCTGGTACCGATTTCGCCCCATAGCGCTGACCGATAAACATGCGAATTTCTTCAATCGCTTCTGCCGCCAGCGACACCGAGTCAGTACGCATGTAGGTGATTAAACCTTCTGCACCCTCACCGGTATCAACACCCTCGTATAATTGCTGTGCCACACTCATCGTGCGCTGAGCGCCAAACCCCAGCTTACGGGAGGCTTCCTGTTGCAAGGTAGAGGTAGTAAATGGTGCTGCAGGATTACGCTTGCGTTGTTTTTTCTCAACGTGGGTAACTAGCAGTTTACCTTCAGCCGCTTTTGTTAATGTCGAAACGACATCCTCAGCTTGCTCGGTATGACCGATGCTGAACTGGCTCAGCTTCTCATTTTTATAGTGGGTTAACTTCGCCTGAAACGGGGTTTTCTCAGCGGTGGCATCTGCTTCAATGGTCCAGTATTCCTGAGCTTTGAAAGCTTCAATTTCCAGCTCACGCTCGACAATCATCCGTAACGCAGGACTTTGTACCCGGCCAGCAGATAAGCCGCGACGTACTTTCTTCCATAATAACGGGGAAAGGGTGAAGCCGACCAGATAGTCTAGCGCACGGCGTGCCTGCTGAGCGTTAACCAGATCCATCGACAATTCGCGTGGATTGGCTACCGCATCATTAACGGCCTGTTTGGTGATCTCATGGAAAACAACACGGAAGGTTTCTTTATCTTTTAACACACCCTTCTTTTTCAATAACTCATACAGATGCCAGGAGATTGCTTCTCCTTCACGATCCGGATCCGTTGCCAGATAGAGCGTGTCAGCTTTTTTCATGGCCTTGGCAATCGCCTCGACATGTTTGCTGTTGCGATCAATCACTTGATATTTCATCGCAAAATCATTTGACGGATCGACGGCTCCTTCTTTGGGCTGTAAATCTCTCACATGACCATAAGATGCCAAGACTTCTACATCTTTGCCCAGATACTTTTTGATGGTCTTGGCCTTGGCCGGAGACTCAACAATAACGAGTTTTTTTCCCATATAATCCTGTACCAAAAATAGACGCTCTAAATAACACTGCCCGTGTAAAACGGGCAGTATTAAGGAGAATAAGAGCGGTCAGATTTAGTGAATAACCGCCTCCAAATCTTCAAACACCAGATCTTCCATCCAGGCATAAGCAACTTCTCGGCCCGGTTGATAAAACAGCACCATGAGTACGACCCACTTGAGCTGTTCCAAATCAATTTCTTCGCTGTCTAATGCCAATACACGTTCAATAACAACTTCGCGAGTTTCGACATCCAAAACACCGACCTGTTCCAAAAACAGTAAATAGCCTCGACAATGAATATCGAGACGCTCTATTTCACTCTCACTGAAAACACGAATATGTGTATTGGGATTGTCTGTCTGCGGAGCCACTACCGTCATATTGTCTAGCCAATCAAGTGCTTTGTGTATTTCCATTTCCTGAAAGCCGACCTGTTCTAATTCAAGCTCCAGGACATCTTTATCAGGCTGACTGCTATTTTCTGTATCGATATAGTTTTCGAACAGATAGAGCAACACATCAATTACATTTTCTTTCATCGGCTTCTCTGTTGTGGGCGTGATCAGGTTCCGTTTCGAACGTAACGTCCTCCAGGCAGTGAAGCAACCTGACCTTGCAGCTCCAGTAATAACAGCATGGATGAAACGGCATCAGCCGTCAATCCGCTTTTGTCAATAAGTATATCGATATGGATCGGGTCATAACCCAAAAACTCAAACAATAACTGGTAATCATTATCCAATTCTGCTTGCACCGATGCTTGCTCTAATGAGGTCGGTTTCTCCAAAGCTTGCGGAACAACCCCGGCAATGGCCCCCAGTTCTTCAATAATGTCATTTGCCGTTTCCACCAGCTTTGCTCCCTCACGTATCAACTGATGACAGCCCCGGGATAATGGATTATGAATTGATCCAGGAATAGCAAACACTTCACGACTCTGTTCCATAGCCATTCTGGCCGTAATCAATGAGCCACTTTTCACTGCCGCCTCCACGACCAAAGTGCCAAGGCTCAAACCACTTATAATACGGTTACGGCGAGGAAAGTTTTCCGCTTTGGGTGAAGTGCCTAATGGAAATTCAGAAACAATCGCCCCCCCTTCGGCGATGTGATGTGCCAAATTTCTGTGTGATGCTGGATACACTCGATCCAAACCGGTACCAATCACCGCGATTGTTTTGCCAGATGCTGCCAGAGCGCCTTTATGAGCGGCAGCATCAATACCCGTGGCCAAACCACTGGTAATGACAATATCGCCCTGAGCCAGGTATCGCGCGAATTCAAATGCTGTGTCGCTGCCTGAAGCGGTCGGGTTACGACTACCCACAATCGCCAACTGCCAGTTGTTAAGCAGATTGATATCCCCCTGAACATACAATAAAGCCGGAGGATCAGGTATTTGTTGAAGCAACTCTGGATAAAGATGATGTTGTTGATCGATGACATGGCGATTATCAGCTGATAGCCATTCCAAATCTCGCTCAACCTGCTCCCAATCTGGCGTTTGTAGCGCCGAGACAATTTTTGGATCAACATCTTTTAATAAGCTTGGCGCTTGAAAAATATCAGCTGGTTGATGAACTTGCTGTAGCAGTTTGTTAAAAGTGGCTGGCCCTACACCGGGAATACGTTGCAGAGCCAGCTGACATGCCAGAGACAGTTGCGAAGCAGAAAATCTATGCAAACTGTTTCCTTTATTCTGCAGAACGCACCTTGTCAAAAAGGTGCATGGAGGTAGTTGCTTTCATCACAATCGCATAACTTACCTTTTCATAAAGCTTGAATACCAAAGCCTCCCCGGCGTGCACATCAGGCAGTGTCACCATCGCTTTACGATCTTCGCTGACGGCATCACGTATGGTTTTACCCGCTTTATATACGGAAAGAACATGGCCACTTTCCAGACCATCAAGTGTACCGAGATTTAGCACAATGATCTGATACTGACCCACCTGCGATACACCGTCAAATACCGAAATAATCATGCCATCCATTGGTTGTGATGGCGCACGGGGAATGAAGTTAAGTTCAAAATCCTCTTCTTCCACAGGCAACAACCTATCTCCCACCATCACTTCACGATTGGTATAGGTTAACCCCAGCGTGGAAACCTCTCCGGGCTCTTTCACCACAGCATCGCCTGTATATATAGCTTCAACGCCGAGCTCTTCGCCGGTATTGGGATCAAAATAAATCTTACCGCCACGGAACACATTAAATTCATTTTGCTCAGGATCAATAATACCTTTGGCATAAACAATATCGCCGGCTCCAGACAATAATCTTTCATCAGAAGTGGCAACAACATAGGGGGCAGCGTCAAGAACTTCAGCACCGACTACTCGAGGTTTCGTCAGAAAAGGTCGGATAATTGATAAAGGAATGGTATGGATGGCTTCATCCATTCGAATTTCACGCATTTCTGGTGAAAGTTTGTAAGTCTGCTGTCCACGGCTTAGCTTGAGTACTGGCCGACCATCACGATATACCAGCGTTAATTCATCGCCAGGATAGATAAGATGAGGGTTTTCAACCTGAGGATTTACCTGCCAGATTTCAGGCCAGTGCCAGGGGTATTGCAGAAATTTGGCTGATATATCCCAAAGTGTATCGCCTTTAACGACCACATAACGATCCGGATGATCAGGATTAAGGGCCACCTCATTTGCAAGCACTGAAGCACTCATCAACAGGGCGAAGAAACCTAAACAGATGTGACGTATCATCATAAAATCCTCATGGACGCTACAGGGCAGCCATTATCCCTGGACAGACAGCAACGGCTCATAGTGTCTAATAAGCGATTACACTAATCAAGTAATCCAGCAACAAACTTGGTTTATAATGTGTCGATATCTCGACTGGTTAAACTTTTTCAGTCTGGCAATACCAACTTACTTGACGGAGAACAGCATGAAATTAACGTTGTGTTTTATTATCGGCATTGCTGCCGTTATGATGAATTCCCTGGCTATTGCTGAAGGCGATATTGCTGCCGGAAAGGCAAAGTCCGCCGTCTGTTCAACCTGTCATGGTGCTGAAGGCATCGCAATTATGCCAGTTTATCCGAATCTCGCTGGACAGAATGCTGAGTATTTAGTGTCAGCGCTTAAAGCTTATCGTGATAAGCAACGCCAGGGTGGTATGGCCGCTATCATGCAGATGCAGGCGAATAACTTGTCAGACGAAGATATCGCCAACCTCGCAGCATATTACTCAAGTTTGAAATAACTGACTGCTGGTGAAATGATTTATAGCAGGTACTGAAATGGCTCAACTGAATATATTGCACTTCCCCGATCCCAGGCTACGTCTGAAAGCGAAGCCTATTGAAAAGGTAACGGATGAAATCCGCCAGCTGGCAAATGATATGCTGGAAACCATGTACGATGCTCCGGGCATTGGCCTTGCTGCCACTCAGGTTAATCAACAGAAACGGTTAATTGTTATCGATGTTTCTGAAGATAAAACCAGCCCGCTGTTTTTGATTAACCCCGAGTTAATTGAAACCGAAGGCGAACGTGAATTTGAAGAGGGCTGTCTTTCGGTACCGGAAGCTTATGAAACAGTTACCCGCGCTGACACGATCCGCGTCCGTGCATTGAATCTGCAAGGCGAACCGTTTGAAATGGATGCCGATGGTATTCTGGCAACCTGTATTCAGCATGAAATCGATCATCTGGAAGGCAAACTGTTTGTTGATTATCTTAGTAATCTCAAACGTCAACGCATCAAAAAACGGCTGGAGAAACACCAGAAACAAAAATTATAAGGACATCCATGCGCATCATTTTTGCCGGCACTCCGGACTTTGCAGCAACCACGCTGGCGGCTCTACTGACAACGGAACATGAAATTTGCGCCGTCTATTCACAACCGGATCGTCCGGCTGGCAGAGGTCGGAAACTGACTGCCAGCCCGGTTAAGCAACTTGCTTTACAACACCATATCCCGGTTGAACAACCACTCAATTTCAAAGCTGAAGCCGATCGAGCTACCCTTGCCAGTTATCAGGCAGACTTAATGATTGTAGTAGCCTATGGGTTATTGTTACCACAAAGTGTTTTGGACACTCCCCGACTGGGCTGCATTAATGTTCATGCCTCCCTGTTACCACGCTGGCGTGGTGCCGCTCCGATTCAACGTGCCATCCTGGCTGGGGATAAACAAACCGGTGTTTGTATTATGCAAATGGAAGCCGGACTGGATACCGGACCGGTTATCAAACGTGCAGAAATAGCCGTAGAAGCAAATGATACTGGCGAACAACTGCATGACAAACTGGCATTGCTGGGTGCCAACACCCTGCTGGAAACATTGAATAACTTTGAGGAATTACAATCTCAGGCTATTCCACAAGACGACAGAGAAAGCTGCTATGCCTCTAAACTCTTGAAAGCTGAAGCTAATATTGACTGGTCACAATCAGCACAGCAAATTGATAGGCAAATCCGCGCGTTTAATTCCTGGCCGGTTGCCCAAACCCTCTGGCAAAACAAAATGCTGCGGATCTGGCAGGCATCCGTTGTTGATTCACAAAACCATGCTATGAAACCAGGTACCATTATCCAGGCAGACCGTCAGGGAATTGATGTTGCAACCGGGGATGGCGTCATTCGCTTATTATCGCTCCAGGCACCTGGTAAAAAGGCCGTGCCAACCAATGACTTTCTGAATGCGCATCCCTTAAAAGCAGGCGACTATTTTGGCTAAAAGTAATTTATTATGCCCACGCAGTGCCGCCGCTTTAGTCATACAGAGGGTAATACAAGGCCAATCATTAAACACCGCTTTTGTAGATATCAGTAAACGACTGGATGAAACTCAACGCCCCCTGTTTCAGCAATTAACCTATGGTGTAATCCGTTGGTTTTTTGCTCTTGAAAGCATCCTTCAGCAATTACTTTCCAAACCGTTAAAAACGAAAGATGCTGATGTTCAGGCTTTGCTTCTGGTGGGTATATATCAGCTTCGCTCGTTACGCATACCTGATCATGCCGCCCTGTCAGAAACGGTTAACGCCAGTAAACGCTTGAACAAACAATGGGCAAGCGGATTAATCAATGCCTGTCTGCGAAATTATCAGCGCCAGCAGAAAACATTGGAAGAAACCCTGGCTGAACAAACAGTGACGGAATATGCTCATCCAGCCTGGCTGATTGAAAAATATCAGGCTGACTGGCCAGATTTGTGGCAAGACATTTTGTCGGCCAACAATCAGCAACCGCCGATGATGCTTCGGGTTAACAGCCGGGAATATTCCCAGTCGGAATATCTGGAGTTATTAGAAAAAGCCACCATTCCTGGCATCGCGATTGAAAACTGTCCTCAAGGGATCTTGCTGCAACAAGCCTGTGATGTATTTGCTTTGCCAGGTTTTGTAGAAGGTGCGGTTTCTGTGCAGGATGGTGCCGCGCAACAAGTAGTTGATTTACTTGATTTACAACCAAACCAGCGCATTCTCGATGCCTGTTCGGCACCGGGTGGAAAAACCTGTCATATTCTGGAAAGATTTCCAAATAATGAAGTTATCGCTGTGGATATCAGTCAGGAGCGGCTCAAGCAGGTTGAGGAAAATCTGTCACGATTGAATTTATCGGCAAATTGTCTCGCAGCGGATGCCAGCAATCCACAAAACTGGTGGAATGGTGAACAATTTGACCGTATATTGATTGATGCGCCATGTACTGGCAGTGGTGTTATCAGACGGCATCCGGATATAAAACTGCTTCGAAAAGCAGAAGATATCGAACAGTTGGTCAGACAGCAGCAAGCATTGCTGGATAATTTATGGCCATTACTGAAACCGGATGGCTTGTTAATTTACACCACTTGTTCTGCTTTGAAGCAGGAAAATGAACTACAGATAGAAGCATTTTTGCAACGCCAGCCCGAGGCAATGGAGCAGCTTCCATCCCGGGCTCCAGCTCGAAGAGTAAGCTTCGGCTATCAATTGCTACCGGGAGATAACCATCTGGATGGTTTCTATTATGCCTGCCTACGTCACCGTTAAACGTCTTCTGGCGTTTTTTTTGTTGCTGTTTGTCTCTGTGCAAACCGTACAGGCTGAGACATTTTACATAGAACAGGCACGCACCTCTCCGGCAGGCAACGGTTATCTATTGAATGCTTCTATCAGCTACCCGTTAAATGCCCGGGTTAAAGAAGCCCTCTATAATGGAGTGCCAATTACCTTTGTACAGGAAATCCAGCTAATCAGAAGTTATCCGGTACTGGGAGAATGGTGGCAATGGCAGAGTAATATCTGGTCCAATGAAATACGCTATGTATTGCGTTATCACGACTTGTCTCAGCAATATCTCTTACATTCCATGGACACCAAAACGCATCGCAATTTTACGACCATGGAAAGTGCATTAAGCGCCATGGGAGAGATTAAAGATTTCAGTCTGCCACCACAACATACGCTAGATACCAGTGACCTGACTCTAAGAGTTCGCAGTCAGATTGATTTAAACGCGCTGCCTTCGCCTATGCGGCCTGGAGCGTTTCTGTCAAATAAATGGGATTTAGCCAGCGATTGGTATGAGGTGGCATGGCCTTCCAATTAATAAGAGGTCTCAGCTCGGGAACTGCACCGTATTTTTCACTGGCTTTATTATTATTAATATTGGCCTACATGCTCAGTGCGGCTACCCAGGACACCTCTCGTCTCAGTGATTTATTTCTTTATATTTTTGGCCTGGGGCTAGTCTGCCTGCTGTTACTGGCCGGGATCCTGGCCCGGGGGTTATATCGACTTTACCGTGACTTCAAACGCAAAGCGCCTGGCTCCCGCCTCACACTGAAACTGGTCAGCTTGTTTGTGCTGCTGATCGTTGGGTCTACCAGTATTGTTTACGGGTTCTCCGTACATTTTCTGCAACGTGGCATCAATAGCTGGTTTGATGTAAAAGTCGAACAGGCTTTGGAGGACTCACTGGAACTGAGTCGTAGCGCATTTGGTATTCGTATGCGTACCTTACTCCGTCAGACACGAATGATGGCCGGTGTATTATCAGAACTACCGGACGCACGACTCACCAATAGCCTGCGAGAACTGGTGCAACTAAGTGGTGCACTGGAAATCAGTATCTGGAATATGCAAGGTCGACTGGTAGTCTCCAGCATTGAAAATCCGGCCATTATTATCCCCAATGCGCCTGATGAATCTATCGTACGTCGTCTGCAACAAGGTGAAGACTATATAGGTCTGGATCCGGCAGCTAATGATGAACTGCAATTACGTGCAGCGGTAATGTTGCCACGAAAATCCATTCTCGCCGAAGAACGCTATTTACATGTGGCTTTTCCGGTCAATGACCATTTGAGTTCATTGGGCAAAAATGTTCAGGATGCCTATACCGACTATAAAGAGCTGAGCTATTTACGCAAACCGTTAGTGACCATATTTACCTTGACGTTGAGCCTGATAGTTTTCCTGACCATGCTCGCCTCAATCTGGTTTGCGGTATGGATCTCTCGACGTATGGTTCAACCCTTGCAGGAACTGGCAGAAGGGACTCAGGCTGTTGCCTCAGGGAATTACAATATGCAACTTACCGCCTCAGGTCATGATGAAATCGGTTTTCTGGTACGCTCTTTCAACCAGATGACCCAACGCCTGACACAAGCCAGAAATGCCTCAGACAGAAGCCATCGCTTACTGGAACAACAGACCAGTTATCTGACCACTGTATTGGGCAGCCTATCAAGCGGGGTTATTACCATTGATAATGATCTGTACCTACGCACCGCCAATTTGGCCAGCAGTCAGATCCTGGGCGTCAATTTACAGCAAAGACTGGAAAGCTCTTTAGATGCTCTGGCCAAGCTTAATGACAATCTGCATAGCTTTGCCTTACTGATTCAAAATTACACCTTCAAGTCCGTCGCCTGGCAACAACAGATAGAGCTGCAGCAAACCAAAGGTCGTCAAACCTTAATGTGTCATGGTACCCCCCTGCCCGGTCAAACCGGCTGGGTGATTGTATTTGATGACATCACAGCCCTGTTACAGGCACAGCGAAATGCCGCCTGGGGCGAAGTTGCCAGACGCCTGGCACATGAAATTAAAAATCCACTTACTCCCATTCAGTTATCTGCTGAACGTTTACAACATAAATACGCGTCATTGGTGCCACCGGATCAAACCGAGACATTACAGAAGCTCACTGATACTATCGTGCAGCAGGTTGAGGCCATGAAAGATATGGTCAATGAATTTTCCGACTATGCCCGCAGCCCGGGTTTACAGTTTGAAACGGTGTCAATTGGTGAATTGCTAAGGGAAGTACTAACCCTTTACCAGAGTCATTCCAACCATCAATTTATTTTATTGAACAGTCCAACAGACATTCGTATAAAACTTGATAAAAACCGCATGCGGCAGGTATTTCATAATCTGTTAAAAAATGCCATTGAAGCCAGTGAAGAAGCCGGTAAACCTGTAGATATAGCCATTAGTTACCACATTATTGTGCAGCAGCATATGCCATGGCTGGAAATCACTTTCAATGATCAGGGACCGGGGCTTCCACAAAACATGGTGGACAAATTGTTTGAGCCTTATGCAACCACCAAAACCAAAGGAACCGGGCTGGGACTGGCGATTGTCAAAAAAATCATTGAAGAACATGGCGGGGATGTCTGGGCAGAAAACCTTAACCCCGAAGGAGCAGGTATAATAATCCGGCTACCACTGGAGGAAGACTAGGCGTGAGCAACGAAAAACCACTGATTTTAGTTGTCGATGATGAGCCCGATATTCGTGAACTCATTAAAGATATTCTTGAAGACGAAGCCTACCGGGTAATCACCGCAAGCAATGGTGAAGAAGCGCGTCTTGTCTTTACCCAGAAACAGCCTCAACTGGTCTTGCTGGATATCTGGATGCCCGATGTTGACGGAATTACACTGCTTAAGGAATTCAAACAACAGAACACTGGCGTCACTATTGTGATGATGTCCGGCCATGGCACCATTGAAACCGCTGTCGAAGCCACCCGCTCAGGTGCCAGCGATTTTATTGAAAAACCATTATCCATGGCCAAACTGCTTCGTGCGGTTGAATTAGCCATTGAAAATCGAGCAAAACAGGCCGCCCAGCGTCATGAGTTTGCATTAGAACCCGTCGGTAAAAGTGCCAAAATGACTCAGCTTCGTGAACAGGCTGAACGCATTGCCGGACACGAAATGCCTATTCTGCTGATTGGCGAAGGCGGTACTGGTAAACACTGTTTTGCTTATTATCTGCATAGACTGGGCCTGTACAACAATGGCAAATTTATTGAGGTTAGTCCGGAAAGTTTTCCACCAGACAGTCACAAACTAATTTCACTGGCCAAAAACAATACGCTGTATATCAATGATGTCGCCTTACTCAGTGATGAAGCTCAGGCCTTGCTGCAGCATTTACTGGAAAGCGGCAGATTAAAAGAGTGTCAGTTGATCTGTGCTACCCAGTTGGGCCTTGATAAATTCATCGCCCGCGGCGACTTCAGTGAAGGTTTGTTTTATCAGCTCAATACCATCACTTTGCAACTACCTGCTTTACGTGATCACGTTGAGGACATTCCCGAACTGGTACACTTTTTTGTCGATCAGCAAACCACCCAGGCCGATCTGCCTTATCGTCGTTTTACTGTCGCCGCACAAAATCGTCTCCGCAATTATGCCTGGCCGGGCAATGTGCTCGAACTGAAAAACGTTATCCAGCGATTGCTGGTTTTGGGTGATTCCGATGATATTGACGTCGATGATGTGGAAACCGCACTGCAGTCAGAGCAGCCACCTCAAGCGGATGATGTCACCGGTATCAATTTTGACCAGCCTTTACGCGAAGCACGCGAACAGTTTGAACGAATATATCTGCTGCAAAAACTGCAGGAAACCGATGGCAATGTGGGAAAAGCCGCTAAATTAGCTGGCATGGAACGCACCCATCTTTACCGAAAACTTCGAGCACTAGGCATTGATAGTAAACAAGTATAAGGGTTTGTAATGAAGATTCTGATCCTCGGTGCCGGACAGGTTGGCGCTTCAGTTGCTGCCACCCTTGCTCGGGAAGATGACGACATTACCCTGGTCGATACCGATGCCAATAGCCTTCATAAACTTCAGGATCATTACGATATTCGAACGGTACAGGGACTTGCCTCACATCCTGATGTGCTGGAACGGGCTGGTGCAGCAGATGCCGATTTGGTGCTGGCAGTCACTAATAGTGACGAAACCAATATGGTGGCCTGCCAGATTTGTCATACGCTGTATAACACACCCACCAAAATTGCCCGGATCCGTACGCCGGAATACCTCACCAAACCTGAATTATTCAGTAACGAAGCCATTGCCATTGATGTATTAATCAGCCCTGAACAACTGGTGACTGATTATATTGAAAGATTAATCAGCCACCCGAATGCCTTACAGGTGCTGGATTTTGCCGATGGACTGGTTCAGCTGGTAGCGGTGAGAGCTTTCCATGGCGGGCCATTAGTGGGTAATCCCCTACGCGAATTACGTAAACATATTCCCAAAACCGAAACCCGGGTCGCCGCTATTTTTCGTAATGGTAAAGCTATTCTGCCGGAAGCTGAAACGGTTATCGAAGCAGATGATGAAGTTTTTTTTATCGCAGCCAGCAAAGATATCCGCTCGGTGATGGCTGAATTGCGGCGGCTGGAAAAACCTTATAAAAGGATTATGTTGGCCGGCGGTGGCAATATCGGAATAAGATTGGCCCGAGCGCTGGAGCATGATTATCAAATCAAAATCATCGAAGCCAATAGTGCCCGAGCCGATTATTTATCAGAAGAGTTATCAAAAAGTATCGTTCTGCTTGGCGATGTGGCCAATGAAGAATTGCTCCGCGAAGAAGAAATCGACAATGTGGATTTGTTCTGTGCCCTGACCAATGATGACGAGGCGAATATCCTTTCAGCCATGCTGGCCAAGCGTCTGGGGGCTCGCAAAGTGCTGTCGCTGATTAATCGTGCTGCTTATGTGGATCTGGTAGAAAGCGGTACCATCGATATCGCCCTGTCCCCCCAACAAGCCACTATCGGCAGTTTGCTGGCGCATATTCGTCGTGGTGATATTGTGGCGGTGCATTCATTGCGTCGTGGGGCTGCTGAAGCTTTGGAGGCCATTGCTCATGGCGATAAAAGCTCATCGATGGTGGTGGGACGACGCATTGATGAAATTGACTTGCCACCAGGCACTTCTATCGGGGCAATTGTTCGTGGGGAGGAAGTGATTATTGCGCATCGCAATACCTTGGTTGAAGCAGAAGATCATGTGATTCTGTTTTTAACCAATAAACGTTATATCAAAGAGGTAGAGCGTTTATTCCAGGTAGGATTCACTTTCTTTTAATTTATGTCTTACTCACTTAAACATCATTTTCTCATCGCCATGCCCACGCTGATAGACAGTTTTTTCTATCATTCGGTAATTTATTTGTGTGAACACGACGAAGAAGGCGCGATGGGGCTGATTATTAATCGTCCAACCCGAATCATGATGCAGGAACTGCTTAATCATCTGCAGATTACCAACAATTCTGAATGGGCGATTAAAACAGCCGTTTTGTTTGGCGGGCCAGTACAGAAAGATCAGGGCATGGTAGTGCATGATGGTGGTGAAAAGTGGAAAAACACGCTGAAGATTACTGATGAAACATTTTTAACCACTTCCAGCGATATCCTGGAATCATTAGGCACCGAGAATGGCCCACCTCATTCGATTGTGACGCTGGGATATGCTGCCTGGGAAGCCGGTCAACTGGAACAGGAAATAGCCGATAACAGCTGGCTTACTGTTCAGGCAACCCCGGAACTGCTTTATGAAACACCTGCTGAAGAGCGCTGGCAGGCGGCAGCAAAATTACTGGGCATTGATATTAATCTGATGTCTAATACAACAGGTCATGCATGAGTACCGAGAAAAATATTCTCGGCTTTGACTTTGGTATGAAGAGTATAGGTGTCGCGGTTGGACATCATTTAACCCATACCGCCAGAGGCATCGCTGCTTTATCGGCTCGGGACGGGATTCCAGATTGGGATGATATCGCTAAAATAGTGGCTGAATGGCAGCCCGGACTTATCGTTGTGGGCTTACCGCTGAATATGGATGGCACCGAACAATTAATGACTGCTGCTGCCAGAAAATTTGGCAATCGGATGAACAATCGTTTTAATATCCCAGTGGTCTGGCAGGATGAGCGTTTAACCACATTCGAAGCGCTCGACCAAATGGGAATACGCAGTAAAATGCAGACCGACAAACGTAGTGATGTCGATAAACTCTCGGCTCAAATTATTCTTCAATCATGGCTGGACCAACAATGACAATGCCCAAAACATCAGCAGAAATTCAGAACCTGCTCGAAGAGATGGCTGAAACCATACGCGAAGAACTTGCGGATAAAGACCCGTTGCTGGTGGGGATTCATACCGGCGGGGTCTGGGTAGCAAAAGCATTGCAGAACATTCTAGGAGAAGACTTTTTTGATGCCCCGCTGGGTACATTGAATATTGCCTATTATCGTGATGATTTCACACGTATTGGCATGCACCCCCAAGTGTCTCCATCCGATCTGCCTTTTGAAGTCGATAATCGTCATCTGGTTCTGGTGGATGATATTTTTTACAGTGGCCGCACTACCCGCGCGGCGCTGAATGAAATTTTTGATTATGGCCGCCCTGCGAGTGTCACATTAGCGGTGCTGATCGAGCGAAATGGCCGCGAATTACCGATTCGCCCGGATATTGTTGGCGCCTCCGTCATTTTGCCGCGTAATCAACATCTGAAATTGCGCAATAAAGATGGCTTACAACTGGAGATCCGTGCAGCTGGAGCACTTAATGCCGAGTAACCAACTGACAGAGAGCGGCCAGCTAAGACATTTTCTGACCATTGAAGGTCTGAAACGCCCTTTATTAACCGAAATTATGGATCGGGCTGAACAGTTCTCCGGAATCAGCCACCGCCAGGTAAAAAAAGTACCACTGTTACGCGGCAAAACCATTATCAATCTGTTTTTTGAAAACAGTACACGTACCCGTTCTACTTTCGAACTGGCCGCCAAAAGACTTTCAGCCGATGTGATGAATTTTAATATCAACACATCAGCCACCTCCAAAGGCGAAAGCCTGCTTGACACCCTGCATAATCTTGAAGCCATGCACACTGATATGTTTGTGGTTCGCCATAATCAAAGTGGTGCGGCCGAGTTTATTGCACAGCATGTGGCGCCACATGTCAGCGTAATTAATGCTGGCGACGGTTGCCATGCTCACCCCACCCAAGCCATGCTGGATATGTTTACCATCCGCCGCCACAAACAGGATTTTGCCAATTTACGCGTGGCGATAATTGGCGATATTCTGCATTCGCGTGTGGCACGTTCGCAGATTCAGGCTTTAGCAACACTTGGGGTTGGTGAAATCCGCGTTATTGGTCCACAGACTTTATTGCCAAGAGAAAGTCAGACCCTTGGCGTACATGTTTATCACGATATGGAAAGTGGCCTTGAAGGGGTCGATGTGGTGATAACCCTGCGCCTGCAACTGGAACGTATGCAAGGAGCGTTATTACCCAGCGCACGAGAATATTTCCGCTGTTACGGACTAACGGAAGAAAAACTCAAATATGCCAAACCGGATGCCATTGTTATGCATCCCGGCCCCATTAATCGAGGCGTAGAAATAGCATCATCGGTTGCTGATGGGCCGCAATCCGTCATCCTGGAGCAGGTAACCCACGGCATAGCTATCCGTATGGCGGTAATGTCGATGGCGCTGGCCAGTCAATCAGAACAGGCAGAGATCGAAGAATGAAGATTTGTATTCTAAATGGTCGCGTCATTGACCCTGCCAGCCAGCTGGATATTGATCACAATATCTATATTGAAGACGGAAAAATTGTTGCCATAGCAGAAGATTTGGCAGGGTTTGATGCCGATATTGAAATTGATGCGTATAACAAAATTGTCTGTCCAGGCCTTGTGGATCTAAGTGCACGGCTACGTGAACCCGGCCAGGAACACACGGCAACAATTGAAAGTGAAACACGTGCTGCGGTAGCTGGTGGCATCACCACACTCGCCGTTCCCCCTGACACAGATCCGGTTATAGATAATCCGGCAGTGGTGGAATTGATAGAAGATCGTGCCAAGAAAGCCGGCCGTACCATGGTGTTGACGGTGGGCGCATTGACCCAAAAACTTAATGGTGAACTACTGGCTGAGATGGCTGCTTTAAAAGCGGCTGGCTGTGTCGGTGTCAGCAACGGCGTAACCGAGATTAAAAATACCGTAGTCTGGAGGCGTGCACTTGAATATGCCGCCACGCTGGATTTAACGGTGTTTATCAATGCAGCTGATGCCTGGTTGCAGAAACAGGGGTGTGTACATGAAGGTACTGTCAGTGCCCGGCTGGGGTTATCCGGTATTCCGGAAAGTGCAGAAACCATCGCCGTGAGCCGTGATTTGATTCTAATCGAACAAACCGGAGTACGCGCTCACTTTCATAGTTTATCTACAGGTAAAGCGGTTAAACTGATTCGTGAAGCACAGGATCGGGGGCTACCTGTCACTGCCGATGTCAGCGCCCACCACTTACATCTTTGTGAACATGACCTGGGTAATTACGATAGTTTCAGTCATGTGATGCCACCTTTACGAGGTGTACGGGATCGGGAACAGCTAAAACAAGGCCTGCGCGATGGTGTTATCCAGGCAGTCTCTTCTCATCATCAACCGTTGGATGCGGATGCCAAACTGGGTCCATTTGCAGAAACGACGCCAGGGCTTTCAGCGCTGGAAACCCTGCTACCTCTTACCCTTAAATTAGTGGAAGATGATGAAATCAGCCTGCATCAGGCTATCGCCAGTCTGACCTGCCAACCCGCAGCTATTCTGGGTATTGACGCTGGACAGCTCAAAGCCGGTGCCAGTGCAGATATCTGTATTATTGACCCGGATGTGCAATATGACTGCCTGCCATCAGCTTTTATCAGTGCAGGCAAAAACAGTCCGTTTGGCGGCTGGTTGTTCCAACATCAGGTCAGCCATACCCTGTTTCAGGGTAAAGTCGTTTATCAACGCGAGCCTAACTAACCCTCCCGGAGTCTTCAAAATGACTATTATCCGTTATTGTTTCCGATTTCTTGGCCTGATGGCATTAACCATAGCCCTCTCAGCCTGTACTCCCGAGGTCGGCTCGGATGAGTGGTGTGTACATATGAAAGAGAAACCCAAAGGCGACTGGACCGCAAATGAAGCCGGTGCCTATGCGGAGCATTGTCTTCTTTGATGGTGACAGAAAATAAATTATATGCTCTGGATTTTGACGGGGTAATTTGTGATAGCGCGATTGAAACCGGTATAACTGGCTGGCAAGTCGCAACGCAACTCTGGCACGACATGCCTAAAGATTTGCCTGAGCAAATCATGATTGATTTTCGCTATGTCCGACCGGTTATGGAAACCGGTTTTGAAGCCATCTTAATTTGTCGGCTGTTATTTGAAGGATTAAACCCCGACCTTTTAATGTCAGACTTTTCCAGACAAATAGACGCTATTTTATCTCGAGATCAGCTTGATACCACAGAATTGAAAAAACGCTTCGGCGAGTACAGGGATAACTGGATTGAAAATGATTTTTCGGGTTGGATAAAAATGAACCCGCTTTATACGGGTATCGACAAACTGCTGCAGCAGATTCCATTGTCCCAGCTTTTTATTATTACTACCAAGCAGGAACGTTTCGTTCGGGCCATTCTTCAGGCAAACCAGGTAGACATTATCCCGACGCATATTTACGGATTAGATCGTAAATTGAAAAAACCGCAAATCCTCAACGACTTGCAACAATCACACCCTCAAACAACCATTTTATTTATTGAAGATCGTCTGCCTACCCTATTGGATGTTATCCACACTCCATCGCTATCCACTATCCAGTTATATTTGGCTAACTGGGGGTATAACACCACTCATGACATGCAAGCTGCCCGGCAGCATCCACGAATAAACACCTTGGAAACACCCTCTTTGTCTGACTTGAAATACTGCTGATATAAAACGTATTGTCATCCATTATAGTGACGCAAATAACTGACATTGCTTGAGGCCACTTAAAAGGCATCCGTGTGTAATTCATTTGAGCCATTAGCCTAATAAAATGCTGTCAGCCATCCATCTATCACATCGATAACGCGTTATATCATCAGATAGAAATTTGCTCATACATACCCGGGGTAGGTTGATCTGTGGATATACTGATTCCGGCCAATAATAGTGGCCAGCTAGTTTGATGGGGGGGGGGATTTCTACTACAAACAATTTTTCTGAAGTTTGAGCAGATTTATATTGGTAATGATAGTTATAGCGTGGAAACGAGCGTCGGATGGTAAGTTTCACTGGTTATCCTGGTATCACCTGTTTCGCTTTATTAATTGAAACAAACTTGATAACCAGGCAGCACTAACTATGAGGGAAAGGTCTACCAAAAAAATGGCGGAGCGGACGGGACTCGAACCCGCGACCTCCGGCGTGACAGGCCAGCATTCTAACCAACTGAACTACCGCTCCGCGACCTGATGGTTTACATACAACCGGTCAGGAAGCGTGCAAGAATACAGTAAAAATTCAAAAGGTGTTAGTCTTCAACAGAAAAAAACCAGCATTCCTCACTAACTATCTGAATTAATGGCCATTAAACGATTTTAATGATTGAACAAATTCAGCGCTGGCGATAAATAACAGACAAAAAAATCCCCCGGGAGCTTCTATCATCAGCTCGCGGGGGAATCCTATTTACATAGCTTCAGCAGCTTGTACCGCTTTATTGACCAGACGTTTTGCTGCACCCTTGGCGCCAGCATTTTTAATCTGTTCCAGATTGACGGGTTCACCTACGATAATTGCCCCCCCCATACCTGCACCAAAATGCGGTGTGCATTTATAGACATAGATACCTTCCTGAGTAAAAGTACGAGTGTAATTTTCACTCATCGGTGAGTGCCAAAGTTCAGTGCCCTCAGGAACCAGCCCTTCAATTGCTTGAGTGTCATGTGTGCTCATATTAGTCCAGGAAACGCTGTCGCCCGGCGCAATTGTCACCACCAGCGGGTTATAAATTAATCCCTGGGCTGTGACGGTATGATTTTTAGATTCCGCTGTTGCAGGTTCAACCTCTGCAGGCTCTTCGGCAATACCCGCTTCTTTTTCAACTTCAGCCAGTATTGCTTCTGCCTCAGCCCGTCCCTCAGCTGCCGTGTTTTCTGCCGCAGCAATCGCTTGATTGGCACGGTCACTTACACTCTGACTGGTTTCCTTAGCCGTTTCAATGGCCGACTCAACCACTTCATTTGTATCTTCAAGCACCGCTTCCTGAGTATTGCTTTCCAAAGCATCCGCTTCTTGTTGAGCTACCTGAGAAACTTCTTCACTGGTCTGGGCAGGTTCTTCAATTTGAGCAGTTTCATCCGTGGCCTCTACGGCTTCAGACATTTTTTCCAGTACTTCTTTTGGAGAGCTTGGGCGATCGTAATGCTCACTGGTTCCGGAAATAAAGGATGAAACGATTGCCACCACAAAAACCGCTATGGCAATGATAATGGCGGCAGTAATAATTGAACGGGAATGACGCATTGGACTCTCCAATTGATAAATTTATTTCGATCATACCATCACCACAACGCTATTTATAAGCAAATATGTGCTGTTATTTGACCTAAGACAATTTTTATTCAGTAACCAGGCTGATTTGGGTTTATGTCTAAAGGCTGCCATACATTTCGATCTTTAGATTGGTTAAGAACGTGTAGTAGAAGGCAAGAAAAAGGCATTTCTCCTAAAAATTCGTGCGCAAACTCCCTAAACCTGTTTACTAAAACGAACAAAAAACCCTGTTTAGTTGTATTTAAACAACATTTTTTTCGAATTCAATCGTTTTAAACAAGAACTTTTAGAAATGCTTGTATACAGCCATATGGATGAACCATTACAACCACACCCTTAAATGACTGCGATTTTTCTCATGATAAAACTAAACAATCGCTAAAACTATTTTCCAGCAAAAGTGGTTGATTTAAACCACCTGCAGAGTCGCTGTCTTTGCTACGACTTAAAACACCTTGTTAGAACCTTTCCTCGAACATGTTTTGGGAGTTTTTCCTATATCAAGCCCATCAGCGTAGAGCTAGCCTGCACGGGCTTTTTACGTTCAGGAGAGAGAAATGAAATTAAAACCAAAAATTATTAGCACCGCGATAATGTCATCGCTGATGCTGATGCCTTATGCCGTTCTGGCTGAGGAAGATACTGTTGATACGGGCAAAATGACTGTTACAGGAATCTTGCCGGATCGTCTAGAAGCTGTTCCCGGATCATTCGATATAATCGATGAAGAATATCTGGAAGAACGTCGCCCAATATCTAATCTGGAAAGAATGAGAACAATACCAGGCATCAATGTTGTTGCTGACGGAAGCATGGGGTTTGATACAAACATTGGTATCCGTGGGCAGAATCCGCGTCGTAGCGCCAAAGCAATGATTATGGAAGATGGTATGCATTTACAACTGGCACCCTATGCTGATCCGGTTGTGCACTACACCACCCCCTCTCAAGCAGTTAATCGTATTGAGGTAATTAAAGGAGCCGGTCAAATTCTTTATGGACCTCAGACTTTAGGTGGTGCGGTGAACTTTGTGACTAACCCGGTTCCTCGTAATGGTGAAGTCGAAGGAAGTGTCACTTCTGCTTTTGGTAATCAAGGTTATCGTATGTTAAATGGCAGCGTTGGTTTTGGGAATGAAATCGGCGGAGTGATGTTCGATTTCAATCAGAACAAAGGTGACGGAGTTTATGACGATGCTGAGTTTGATGTTAAAGACTACCGTTTTAAAGGCGAGCTGGATATTACCGACCGTCAAACCCTTGCTTTAAAGTTAGTTCACACTCGTGACCGTCGCAATTCAACTGAGGCCTATTTAACCCCCTTTGAATACGATCAAGACCCTTATTCTCACCCATCTATTGAAAATGATGAATGGGAGCAAGATCGCGATGTCGTTCAGTTACAACATATTTTCGAAGTGAATGATAGTTTTAAGCTAACTTCTCAAGCTTATTACACCGATACCTTCCGCAATGGTCTGCGTAGTACTGAAGAGAATGAAGACGGAGATCTAAATAGTAACGGCAATATTACTTCCGTATTCAGAAATTGTCCGGGTCAAGGTGGGGAAGGTGTCCTGGCTGGTGACGTAGATGCTAGTCAATGCGCCGGTCGCCATGCACCACGCCAGTATTACACTCGAGGATTAGAAACTCGAGGTGATTTGTCATTCAGTCTGTTTGGCCTTGACCATGACACCATCTTTGGTGTGCGTTATCACGAAGAAAATGTCCATCGTCAGGAAATCCTGTCACAAAGTGTTGCTGAGCGTGAAGACTATGATTTGGCGCTAGCGAATAACCCAGGTGATGTTGAAGAAGCCTTTATCAAAACCAATGCCTTGTCTTATTACATGCAAAATACCACCTATGTTGGTAATTGGTCTTTCACTCCTGGTTTCCGAGTAGAAGATGTTCGCACCAGCGAAAAGTTCTTTGAAGGTGGCGTTCAAGAAAGTCGTGAAAGCCTCTCCTATACAGAGTTCCTCCCCAGCTTTGGCGTAGCCTGGAATGGTATTGCTAACACAACTGTCTTTGCAGGTGTTCATAAAGGTATCGCACCGGCACGAGCAGATCGTGAATTTAGCGAAGATGGCGGCCGGGCAGAACCAGAAGAAAGTACCTTGTATGAGGTTGGTGTACGTAGCACGTATTTCAAGGGAATAAGCTTTAAAACAGCATTGTTCCACAATGATATCCAAAATACCTTGATTGATTTTGGTGACACCTTTGACAACAGCGGTGACAGCAAACAAACCGGTATTGAAGTAGCGGGTCGTGTTGATTTCGGTGACATTTATGGCTGGACGAATAATATCTATTTGTCAGGTGCGTATACCAATCTTTGGACAGCCGAATATGAAGATGGTCCAGATCCAACAATTAACGGTAACAGAATGCAATATGCACCTGAACACCTGTTAAACATTGATCTTGGCTATGAACATCAAAGCGGTGTGAATGCGAGAATCGGAGTACAGCATGTCAGCAAACAATTTGTTGATGATGGGAATACTCGCGTCGAAGATGTTAGCGGTCTTCAAGGAACTATTCCAAGCTTTACCGTTTGGAACGCTACGGTAAATTACCGCGTGCCTAATACGGGTGTAACGTTATTTACCGGTGTTGAAAACCTGTTTGATAAAGAGTACTTGGCCAGCCGTAACGAAGGTAAGTTAGTGGGTCGTGAGCGTCTTTACTACGGTGGTATTACCTACAACTTTTAATCGGCTTCAACGTTGACGGAGAAGGTATGCAGAACATGTTTTAAATATGTAATAAAACAGCCATTTCTCCCAGATTTGCTGTTTCTGTATGACCATTACCGACAAGCCCGCCTTAGGCGGGCTTTTTTTTACAAAAAAAACCCACGTTGAAGTGGGCTTTGATTGATTTGCTGTTTTGAATCAGTCTTTTTGAACTTCGCGTTTATCGATATACATCAACACGATTTGCCTATCCGTATAGATATCGTTTGAGCCACTGTTGCGAACCGTGTCATAAAAGGCTTTAAACTTGGGATCGCGTTGTTTCATATCTTCAAGATTATCAAGTAGCACCAGCGCCTGAAATGCCGTTGGCGCAGTATCAAAAAACCGCATAGTGCAATAGCTTGTTATCGGTTGACCAGAAACTTCAAGTTCAGCCTTCAGTGATTCATCAAATATACATTGCTGATAATTCTCATGCTCAGCAATAACATTTCCTGATAACAACAAGCTACATATAGCGGCGTAATGGGCTTTCATATCGTCTTCTCTGAACATCAAAATTAAAGATAATTGTTCAGACTGCTCTTATGAAGCTCGGTTCCTATTTGCCGATTCTTATTGACCCATTTTACTGATGGTATTAATAACCTCCATATAAGCATCACCGTGATCCCGAACCGCATCAGCATCATATTTTTCCGAGGCCAGATGGACTTCTTCAAGTGTTACCGCTAACTTGCCCAGCTCATCGTTAATTTTCGCCAAAGCATTTTCCAGGGTATAGGTCAGTTCATGGACTTTGGTCACATCATCAGCTGACATTGAGTCTTTTTTGAGTAAACTCTCAAGCCGTTGATTATAAAGTTTAAAATTTGTTACAGCCTCCTCCAGTGATTCTGCGTTTTTCCCTTCGAAATGCTCAACTGTTTCCGCTTTCGCCATTGTAGCAACACCAAAACTGAGCGCCGCAGCGGCAAGATAATTCATCACTTTCATATAGGCAGGCCTCTATCAAATAATTAAGAATGGTTAACAAATAATAACGATAAACGTTATCAACAGTAGATAGGGGTAAATATTTCAATATCAAGGGGCATAAAAAAACCTCTCGTTACCAACAACGAGAGGTTTTATGTAGGACGCTGATTGAAGCGTTTACATTGATTCGGCTTCGGAGATAGTTTTTCTGACAACTCTGCCAAGACCACCGGTAACATCCGCAGCCTTTATTTCCTCCAGGTTTGTTGGCTCTCCAACAATGACTGCACCGCCCATACCAGCCCCAATATGAGGAGTACAGATATACACATAGATGCCTTCTTTTTCAAAAGTATGCTGGTAGTTTTCGCCCAAAGGGGTGTTTATTTTTTCTGTTCCTTCCGGTACAAGGCCTTCTATGGTTTCCACATTATGGGTAGGCATATTTTCCCAATAAACCGTATCACCTGGGGCAATTTTCACTACCATGGGCTCATACTTCATGCCAATAGCTGTGACCACATGCTTCTCTGCAAATGCAGACTGGCATAGAAATAGGAAAAGGACGGGAATGGTCTGTAATGCAAATTTCATATTAGGCATAGTGCCTCCTGTTCAGACATCGAATCAAATATAGAGCAACGAAATTGCTTAGGGAAAACATCCCTAACATTAATATGCTGACAGGGATCAATTTGCTATAGTTCCAGCAAAAGACCCATGATTTTTATGTTGGATGGTGGTGATAAATGACGCATTAACTTGAGTTAATCACTGTGGTTGTTATCTTAGTGGTTAACCCTCCCCCAAGGAAGCCTTCCCGGCTTTATGTTTTATCTCCATGTTTAAAAAAACTAACAACCTGAAAGATCAGAAATCCCATTAATGTTAAAACAATGGCAATCTCATAACGGGCATAGGCGACGGATAGACCAATTGCCCCTGTTAACCAGATTCCAGCTGCACTTGCCGTACCACTCACCCCGCTATTATTTTTCATAATAGCACCACCACCAATAAACCCCATACCAGTGATAATGCCGTACATCACCCTGGCTTCAGCGGCGTCGCCTTCATAGACATCTCTGGCGACCAACATGAAGGCGCAGCAGGCAATACTGACTAATGGATAGGTACGCATACCAGCCCCTCGGGCTTTATATTCCCTGTTCAAGGCTATTGGCAACGCTAACAGAAAAGCGATTCCCAGTTGATATGAGTGATACCAGATGAGTGCCAAGTTAAGTTCCATACAAAATCTCCTGATGCTGTTTCAAGATTGCAAAAGAGTTTTCTGCTGACCTAGAGTGCTCTTCTCGGAAAAGATTCATTTACAGAATATGGAGATATGATGACTGAACCGGTGTTGTTATTCCGCTTTAATCTGTGACTTCAAGCCTCTCGGCCAGGCAGTAACCAGCGATTTCAGTAGCGTCGCCAAAGGTATTGCAAAGAAAATACCCCAAAATCCCCAAATCCCACCAAAGAACAGAACCGCTAATATAATAGAGACAGGATGCAGGTTGACTGCTTCAGAAAAAAGAATGGGAACCAGTACATTACCATCCAGAGCCTGAATAATGCCATATGCCACTAACACGTAAGCAAACTCATCTGTAAGCCCAAAGTGAAAACCCGCTACAGCTGCAACGGGTATTGTTGCAACGGCGGCACCGATAAAAGGAATGAGTACAGAGAAACCAACTAAAACAGCCAATAACGCCGAATAAGGCAACCCAAACCAGGCAAAGGTAACAAATGCGACGGTCCCGACAATGATGATTTCAACCACCTTTCCACGCACATAATTAGCGATCTGACCATCCATCTCATTCCAGATCCGACTCATCAAACCACGTTTTTCTGGCATCATCGATAAAATAAACTTAACCAGTTTCTCACGATCTTTAAGCATGAAAAAAACCAGAATCGGCACCAGCACCAGATAAACAATCAAACCAATGACATTGCCCAGTGAAGCCAACGATAATGTGAGCGCTCGTTGGCCATAAACACTCAGTTCGCGCGCAACCATTGAAATCCAGTTTTGTATTTCATCCGGTGTTATCAGTGTTGGATACTTTGACTGAAGTTCATCCAGCCATGTTTGCCCACTGGAGAGCATTCTGGGAGTTTCCAGCACCAGATTGACCAGCTGATTCCATAACAGTGGCATCAGCAAAAAAGCCAGGGCCAACATCACACTGACAAATCCCAAAAAGACTATCGCTACGGCTATCGTTTCCGGAATATGCTGCCTGACCAGCATATTTACAACACCTTGAAGCAGAAAGGCGATGATCAGAGCGGTAAAAAAAGGTGCCAGCATGCTGCCGAACCAGATGATTGCAGCAAACCCTAAAATCAGGACTATCAGTAAAATGACGGCTTCTTCGTCAGAAAAATATCTTTCCGTCCAATCTTTGAAAACTGCGCGCAAGGTCATATCTGTTTTGGTCCTGTTCAGCGTCTTAATCAATGTCTGTTACTATTCTGGCATACCGCAATAAGACTTGTTACCAATTAAAAACAGTCTAACACTCATTTTTCAGGAACTATCCAACCCGGTTATGTTCATTATTTGCATCCACCAACCATGCGAACCACTATGCTGAACTCATTTTTTTCCAGCAAATTGCTGTGCGGTTTATATTTTTTACTGATTAGTTATTCCAGTTTCGCAGCAACGCCCGTCAGCATCAGTAAACCGATAATTTCTGAATCTACTGAAAAACTTACCTTATCAGGTTCGTTAACGGCTGAACGTAGGGCGCTACTTTCCCCTCGGGTAGATGGCCTGGTCAAAGAAGTATTAGTCGACGCCGGCTCTAGGGTTAAACAAGGCGATATATTAATGCGTCAGGATGCCGCGATTGCACGACAGCAGCTTGAGCAGGCAAAAGCTGTAACAAATGAAGCTCAAGCCAGTGTTGATGAAGCCCAGCGTTTGGTGGATGAAGCCCAACGTCTGCGCGGGGAAAACTACATTTCTGCCACTGAACTGGCGAATCGCGAATCCAATTTTGCGTTGAACCAAGCTGCACTTGCTGCGGCTCGGGCCATGCAGAATATGGCTGAAGAGCAATTTCAACGTCACGAACTGCCTGCTCCCTTCAGTGGAGTTATCAGTAGCAAAATGACCGAAGCAGGCGAGTGGGTAAACCGTGGTGATCAGGTGTTGGAATTGGTTGCATTGGAACCGGTCAGACTGGATGTAAATGTTCCTCAGGAAAAATTTTCCGATATCACCCTCAAAACACGGGTAGAAATTCTGCCTGATGCACTGCCCTCACAAAAACTTTCTGGAAAAATAACTGCTCTGGTACCCGTTAGTAATGCTCAGGCACGCTCTTTTTTAGTGCGTATTGTTATCGATTCCGCTGATGCGACACTGCTACCAGGTACGTCCGCCAGTGCAGTGCTTTATCTGGGAAGCGATGAGAGGAAAGGTTATCGGGTTCCCCGTGATGCGGTGTTACGCCATCCGGACGGCGGACGAAGTGTATTTATTGTCGATGAAAACAACCAGGCACATCGCCGTAATGTGAAAGTCGGCAGAGAAGATTCGGATGGAATAATTATTACCGATGGCTTAACCGCAGATGATTTAGTGGTGGTCCGGGGCAATGAGGTGCTTCAGGAAAATGATGAAGTAGAAATTGTTCGCGACGATAATAAAAGGAATTAATCCCGCATGTTAGAAGCGCCTATTCGCAATGGCAAACTACTGACCGTCATTGTGCTTATTGTTTGTGTATTAGGTATTGCCGCCGCACGTTTAATACCCGTCCAGATGATTCCGGATCTGGATGTCCGCACTATCAGCGTAGTCACTCAATGGCCTGGTGCCACCCCGCAGGATATCGAAAAAGAAATACTTATCGAACAGGAAAGGTACCTGCGGAATATTCCCAATCTCCGCCGTATGGAAGCATTTGCTGAAACCGGTGAAGCTGTTATAGAGCTGGATTTTCCATTTGGGGTGGGTATCAACGAAACGTTAATCGAAGTCTCCAATGCATTAAGCCAGGTGCCCAGCTACCCGGAAAATGTCGATCAGCCGAGTATTCGCAGCAGCTCTTTTTCGGAAAATGCATTCATGTATTTTGCGGTATCACCCTTGCCTGGGAACCCGCTGAATCTCAACATCGACATGATTACGGACTTTATCGATGACAATGTTCGCACGCAGATGGAACGCGTGCCAGGGGTTTCCGAGGTACAGCTGCGTGGCGGGGCTGAACGGCAAATGCAGATCTTTATTGATTCCGCCAAACTGGCCCAACGCGGTTTAAGTCTGACCGATGTTCGTGATGCGATACGAGCCCGCAATAGCGACACCTCTGCCGGTGATTTGGATGATGGCAAAAAACGTTATTTGCTCAGAACCATTGGACGCTTTGAAGATAAACAGGAATTGGAAAACCTCATCCTGGCACACCGCAATGGTACGGATATTCTGTTAAAAGATATTGCTACCATCAAACTCGATCACTATGAAGTCCGCCAAGTTGCTGTAGTGAATGATGAACAGGCCTTGACCATGGCCGTTAAGCGCGAACCAGGCTCAAATGTAATTGATATCAAATACGCCATGATGGAAGTGGTCGAAGAGATGCGGCGTGATCTATTAAACCCGAACGGGTTAGATCTGGTACTAATCGGAGATGATGTCCGCTATGTAGAGTCATCAATTCAGAATGTTTCACAAAACCTGCTGTTAGGGGCTTTGCTGGCCACCTTTATCCTTTTTTTATTCCTGCGTAGCCTGCGCGGTACGTTAATTGGGTTGATGGGAATGCCTGTTTGTATCATTGCCGCCTTTTTAGGGCTTTTGGTATTTGATCGGACGATCAACGTTATTTCCCTGGCAGGTATTGCCTTCGCCATCGGTATGACAGTTGATAACACCATCGTAGTGCTGGAAAGCATTGAACAGGCCAGGCGGCGGGGGCTGGACCGAATTGAAGCAGCAATTGTGGGAGTTCGGGAAGTCTGGACGGCCGTACTGGCTTCCAGTATGACCACTATCCTGGTGTTTGCACCAGTGTTGTTTGTGCAGGAAGAAGCCGGACAATTATATTCCGATATCGCGATTGCTATTTCCGTAGCGATTCTTGCCTCAATGTTATTTGCTGTAGGCGTTGTTCCGGCTGCCTGCGCTCGTTTTGGTCTTGGAAAAAGTACAGGTACGCATGAAGATCTGCATCGTCGGGGGATTATACTGCATGGCGTTAACTGGTTAACCAAAGGCCCCGTCAGACGTTTAACAACGATGGCTGTTACGGTGTGTGCCACTTTGGTAGCCGCGTGGCACCTGATGCCCCCTGCAGAATATTTACCGGAGGGAGAGGAACCGAAAGCCTTTACCAGCATGATTCCACCGCCCGGCTATAATCTTTCTGAAATGTTACGCATCAGTGAAGAAGTCATTGAAATTCTGGCTGATGCCAAAGGCGCCGATCCGGCCCTGTTTGATCAGGGTGAGGCCCCTATCCCCTCGCTCGCCTATTATTTCATCCGAACCTCTCCAACCGGATTACGGGTACTGAGTGAGCCCACCAGAACTCAAGATATCATTCCGATGATGAATGCCTTAACTGATTTATTTGAGAGTTATCCGGGTATGCGGGCGTTTTCTGGTCGTGGCTCAATTATCTCCAGCGATCAGGGCGGAACCCGTGCCGTCAGTCTGGATATTGCCGGACCGGATATGGAAAGTCTCTACAGTACGGCTGAGTTTGCTCTGAAGCGGGCCGAGAGATTGTTTGAAAACCCTCAGATTGACTCCATTCCAGGATCGTTATCGCTGGATCAACCGTTAATTGAAATTCGTCCACGCTGGTCACGGTTAACTGAAACAGGTTTTACTGCTGATGATTTTGGTTATGCGGTGGCCGCACTAAGTGATGGTGCATTTGTTGATGAGTTTTTTATCGATGACGACAAAGTGGATATGTTTTTATTCAGTACCGCTGGCCAGCAGCAGAATCTATCCGGGCTTGCCGGTTTACCGATCCTAACCCCCAATGGGGATGTTATACCGTTAAATGCATTGGCTGATCTGGAAGAAACAGTTGATAGTGCCACACTTCGTCGGGTTGATAGTCGTCGTACAGTCACCTTATTGATTATACCGCCTCGTGACGTAGCATTAGAAACCGCTGTGAATAAGGTTCGCAGTGAAATGATCCCAGCAATGCAAACTGATGGTGAAGTTGCCAAAGGGGTTAATCTGTCAATTTCCGGTGCGTCAGATCAATTGGATGCTACCCGGGAATCTTTATCTGAAAATCTGCTGGTGGCCGTCATTCTGATTTATCTGGTGCTGGTGGCTATTTTCTCGCATTGGGGTTATCCATTGATTATTTTAACTACGGTGCCATTGGGGATCGCGGGCGGCATCGTTGGTCTGGTGGGAGTGAATGCTTCGGGCAGTTTATTAAATGCGATGGGATTACCGGCCATTATTCAGCCGTTTGATATGATTACCATGTTGGGGTTTGTCATTCTATTGGGTACGGTAGTCAATAACCCCATCCTGATAGTTGAACAGGCCAGACGCAATCTGGCCGATAAGGCAATATCAATACATACAGCGGTTAATCAGGCAGTAGCAACGCGGTTACGACCAATATTAATGTCAACGCTAACCACTATTTTTGGCCTGGCACCACTGGTTTTTATTCCTGGTGCCGGTACCGAGCTTTATCGAGGTGTCGGTATAGTTGTATTGGTTGGGATTGCTGTTTCTACCCTGATTACACTCACTTTCCTACCCAGTTTACTGGTCACAGTATTATCATGGAAACAGAGACAACATCCGGTACAAGCTCATTCAGCTGAGACAGAATCCTGATCAACAAAAATCAGTTTATCTGTTTCAAAACCACGTTGTGAGGCCTCATTGATAAAGTCGGCGATAACCTCATCGCTGACTTGTGGGGTGCGAGCCAATAACCATAAATAGCCATGATTCGGTCCTGAAACAAACGCATATTGATAGTCCAGTTTATCCAGTCCAAACACTATATAACTGCCATAAAATGGGCCGAAGAACGAAACTTTAAGCTGGCCGATATCACTGGATTGAACAAATTTGGCTTTTCCCTCTGCTTCCTCCCACTGGTTTTCTGCAGCATTAAACCCACGATTAATCACTTGAACATGACCATCTTCATGCAGACTGTATTCCGCTGTCACCGAGGTTAACCCCTCTTCAAACGAATGATCCAGACGCGCTATCTCATACCATTTACCCAGATAACGATCCAGTTCAAAACCGGTGACCGGTTCGACGCCTTCCGGTATTCCGGTACAAGCCGTTAACATTAGAGACAGCAATAAGGTTTTAAATAGACGCATATTTCACATAACCCTGGTTATCTTGAGATTTTATTTAAAAGAAGTTGTATGCATCAGACTCTGAATTCAGTTGATATTTCCAGGATCATTGAAATGGCCTGGGAAGATCGCACCCCTTTTGAGGCAATTTTGCAGCTTTACGGGTTACCAGAACAACAGGTTATTAAATTAATGCGCCGTGAAATGAAACCGGGATCGTTCCGTTTATGGCGTGCTCGTGTTTCAGGTCGTAAAACCAAACATCACGCCTTACGAAATCCTAATATCTCTCGAGCTTATTGCCCCACGCAATACAAACCCCGTTAGATCCTGCCACAACGGGATTTTTTTAATTGTTTAGACTGCTAAAAAAGCTCTTACGGCAATATAGACACAACTTAACCAGCCCACAATAAAAATCAGACTACGGAAAAGAGCCAAATCTAACGCGTAGAAGATTGGATGCAAAACGCGGCAAGCCAAGAACAGAATAGCGGCACCACTCAATTCCCGTAAATTTACACTGGAATAAAATGCCAGCAAGGTAACAGCTGAATAAAATATTAACGCTTCCCAGGCGTTTTTTTGTGCTGCCAATATGCGAGCGGCAACACCGGTCAGTTCTGCCTGTTGTTCTCTGGGATGCCGATTGTCAAATTTATCAACATGCTTGTAACGCAAGTATCCCCCGATAAAGGCTAATATCATCGGAAAAAACGTGACGATAAATAACACAATGAACAACGCAGGCATGTATGACTCCAGGCAGCAAAAGTTAGGGGTATTTAACTGAAATCTGCTGCAATTTTCAGTTGGTTGTAATTCTTTACAAAAAGACTACAGATCTCCGGGTCGAACGCTTTCCCGGATTGATCAGATATATATTTAAGTACTTCATCTTCCGGCCAGGCATCTTTATAAACTCGACGATGATAAATCGCATCCCAGACATCCACTATCGAAAACAATCTGGCATCAAAATGGATCTGCTTACCTTGCAGGCCCTGTGGATATCCCAAACCATCCCATCGTTCATGATGTTCATGTGGAATCATCAGATACTGACACAGAAAATCGTTTTTAGACAAAATATCATACGCAATTTGTGGATGCATTTTCATGATTTGCCATTCTGCATCGGTTAGTTTGCCGGGTTTGGTCAGTATGGCATCCGGAATTCCAATTTTACCGATATCGTGCAGGATTGCACCGTAGCGAATCGATTCAAGCTGTTTTTCATCAGCAATGCCTGATAGTTTGGCTAATTCTAAGGTCATTCGAGTCACTCGTTCAGAATGATCTCTGGTTTCCTTATGCCTTACATCCATAACATGGATCCAACCGGTCACCGCTTGTTCAATGCTGTCGAGGATTTTTTTGTTGGCCAACTCAATTTTATTAAAGTCATGACGAATCAATACAAACAAAAGAACTGTCGTGACGATTATGAATAACCAGCCTTTAAAGTGTTGTATCCGGGTAATGCCGCGTTCGCCGGAAAACAAATATTCTACGGTGATATCTGATAAAAAGATCCAGGCAATGCCAACCAGTAAATAGGCCAGCACAACTCGATAATGGGGAGGTAATTTCAAACGTTTACTCTTTTAACTTGTGAACAATCTTATCGATACATACAGGTTTATTCTGAGCGTTTTTCATCCAGAAACTGTAAAAGACGATGCCAGGATTTTTCGTCGGCCTCAGCATGATACCGATCTATGCCAAATACGGTAAAAGCATGATCAGCTCCACCATAAGCAATCATTTCGTTAGGTACGTTAAAAGCTTCAAGCTGGTTGCTGAGCTCCGCAAACTCTTGCATGCTAATAGCCTTATCTGCGGCACCATGCAAAATCAGGATTTCAGTTGAAGAATCAGCATAATCCTGACCTGGAGGTGTTTTTAAACCACCATGAAAACTGACAACACCTTGCAGATCTTCTCCAGCACGTGCCATTTCCAGTGCAGCAGCACCACCAAAACAATAACCTATAACAACGGTTTGCTGTCGATTGGCGCCTAATTCAGCAGCTTTATCTAAAGCGCCCTTTATCAGTTGACGCATCTTCTGCCGATCCTGGTACAGCTCACCGGTATGCTGCTTTTTATCTTTATCCTCTGTGGGCCGAATACCTTTACCAAATAAGTCCGCCGCAAATACTGCATATCCCTCTTCTGCCAGCATATTGGCACGTTTGATTTCGTAATCCGTCAAACCGTCCCAGTCGTGTATCAATAGTACTAGAGGGGCATTATCTGCAGCACTGGTATAAAAGCCTTGATAGGTTTCCCCATTGATCTGGTAATCAATATTTTCTGCAACAGCAGTCATTGAGGCTCCCATCAGTCCCAGTAATAAACATCTTTTCAACGACATGATTTCTCCTTACCAAACACAGAAGTAGGTTAATGTGACCAAAATGCTGGCAAAGAGTTGGCGAGAATCGCCAAACGTTTTAGTGATCCTTGTGGTAACGCACCACTCTGTCGACCTCGTTTCTGGATCCCATAATCACTGGTACCCGTTGGTGAATGCTTTCGGGTTGTATATCCAGAATCCGTTCGGTACCGGTTGAGCTTAACCCGCCTGCCTGTTCAACAATAAAACTCATCGGATTGGCTTCGTACATCAAGCGTAATTTGCCACCCTGCTTGGCTATTTTGGAATCTATCGGATACATAAATATGCCGCCTCGGGTCAGCACGCGATAAACCTCAGCAACCATTGACGCAACCCAGCGCATATTGAAATTTTTCTCGCGCTCACCCTCAGTACCTTTAATGCATTCATCAACATATTTTTGAATCGGAGCTTCCCAAAAACGCTGATTGGACATATTAATGGCAAACTCGGCGGTATCTTTGGGAATACGCATATTGGGATGGGTCAGAATAAACTCACCGACATCACTATCCAGCGTAAAACCATTGACACCATTACCAGTAGTCAGAATCAACATGGTGGCCGGACCATAAACGGTAAAGCCGGCACAAACCTGCTCAGTGCCTTTCTGCATAAAGTCTTTTAATGTCGGATTTTTGCAATCATTAGGGCAACGCAAAATGGAGAAAATAGTACCTACCGACAGATTAATATCAATATTTGAGGAACCATCCAGAGGATCAAAGCAGATCAGATATTTGCCTTTGGGAAATTTGCTGGGGATCTGAATAATTTCTTCGATTTCTTCAGATGCCATAGCTGCCAGATGGCCTGTCCACTTCAGATGATCAACCATTACTTCATTGGTAATGATATCGAGTTTTTTCTGCGTTTCACCCTGCACATTTTCACTGTCAGCATAACCGCCAAGACCAATAATATTGCTGCGGCTGACCAAGTGAGAGATTTTTTTGCAGGCACTAACTACATCACTTAATAATCCCGTCAAATCACCAGTTGAATCGGGGTGAGATCTTTGTTCTTCAACGATAAATTGATTAACCGATTTGCCGATATCAGACATGGCGTTTCTCTCTTTGACTATTTATTTTCTGGGAGTTGAGCTGATGATTCGCAGCTGTTAATAAGAGAGTAAACCAGTGGCAGTGAAAATGCCAAGAGCAGTTCAATGGGGTTTCAAAAACGGCGGGGATTAGACAGGCTAACCCCCTAGCAAATAGCCTTAAATCTTAACGAGAATCTCGCCCATGCCAATGCCACCGACATCGCCAGCGTATCGTTGTACCCGGGAAAATCCTTCAACATTGGCAAACTTGCTATCCAGTTTTTTAAATGAAGCAAACATCAATGGTAAAAATGCCAAGGTATGTGAACCACAATCATTAAAGTTGGCAGTGATGCCATGCTGCGGCATTTTAGGTAGCAATATCGTGCCGCGTTTCATGGCATACCCCAAATGTTTACCGACATCCCCCAATACCGCGATGGTGCCGGAAATCATCCGTGAACCGCAGTATTCTCCCGCATTACCTTCTATCAGTATCATGCCACGACGCATATGATCGCCGGTGCGTGCTCCGGTATTACCCGTCACAATAATAATGCCGCCAGTCATACCGTTTTTATATCCGCTACGAGCCGCGCCGACAAAATCTCCGGCATTACCGTTAATCTTTATTTGACCGCCTTTCATTTCACAGCCGGTATAAATAAAAGTGTTTCCGGTGATTTCAATATTTCCACCGGTCATAAACTGCCCGAGATAAGCACCGGCATCACCTTTGATGGTAATCCGACCCTCACTCATAGCATGACCGATATGATCCAGTTTGGCTGAGCTATTTTCAAAGCGAATGTCATTTACATCATCACCACTGATATCAAACAGTTCCTCTACCGGTAGCGTTAAACGACCACTGACCAGTTCCATCGCAGCAATATCTGCAACATCTTTACCCGCCAGTTTATCGGGTGTTAAAGGAGAGCAATCAACACGTTGTGCCAAATCCGTTTTAAGTTTAAGAGTCAGTGCTGTCATGCCATGATCTCCTGCAGATGAAAGTGGAATGGACCCAGTTTGCCACCATAGTTACCAGCACTGATTCGGCGAATACCGTTTTCAGCGCCTAAATCACATGCGGCCTGAATGCCGACACGCATGGCTTTGTCTATATCTTCTTTGCTTAAGCCATCAATAACGATTTCCATGACGGACTCGACTTCTGGTGAACACTCGGATTTAGTCTGACCTTTCAAGGTCGGACAAAATGCATCATTGGTTGAGGCGTTTAACGCTTTGTATTTGGAACCCACTTTTGAACCACTGCGAACCACACCGCCCGGAAACGGCATAATGATATTAGGCAGTTGTTTCATGGCCTTAACAGCTGCTTCACACGCTGCCAGTGCCTGAGGCTGCGACTCGGCGAGTATCAGGAAGTTACCACCACCAACAGAGGAAACCACGCCGGTATTTTCCTGGGTTAGAAATTCACCATCCATCACCGGAATACGCCAGTAACGTTTACCATCAATCATTTTTGATATCTGATAACCATCACCAAAGAAACGCAGGTTTTTACCCAAAGCAATTTCTTTACCATCTTCACCTTCAATCCCTGAAAATAAAGCAGATGTCGGCGAAGTTAAAACACACTGGCCAGCACGGGTTTCAACCTGTTTCGCCAGTCCTTTACCGCCCATGGCAAAAATCAGACAAGCAACACCGGGACGGCCATCAGGGGTTTCAGAAGGCTCTAATGTTCGTTCAATGGAGGCCTCACAACCGCAGGCAATAACCGATGTAGCAAAACCGGTGAAGGCAGTAGCTGAATGCATTGCCCATTCCAGATTCTGAGCGGTAATGATAATTCGCGTTCCTTTCATCGGAAACGCTTCAGCAAAAGTTTTATCAATGCTGACGCCATTGATGATCATAGTCTGCCTCCCTTATGCAGCGGCTGTATCGTTAAGCTACCACGACCATCATCGACGATTTCGTCGTTACTGATTTTGAAGTTGCTCATTTTCAGGGTATGGAATTTATCAAAATATTGTTGCAGCGGTTTTTCAATGCTGACGTCATATTCCGGTTTAACCACATGAGTAGTACCCCAGGTAATTTTGATGACCTGACCCTGACGCACCACCATTTCACCATCTTTAAATACATAATCCGGTTTTTCAAACATCTTTTCGCGATCGCTGTTGTCTGTGTAAACGGTAATATCTGCTGCCGCACCAATTCCCAGATGTCCACGATCCGCCAGACCAACCAGTTTTGCTGCACCGGCCCTTGTCATAATAGCAATTTCATACAATGAATATTCGCGATCCAATGAAGCCAGATGGGTGGCTTTCTGTGCTTCCGGATGCAAGGTAGACAGCATATCGTTACGGAAAGACTTATCCATTAATAACTTAATCAGATGTGGATAACTGGTAAATGGCGCACCGTTTGGATGATCAGTGGTCAGGAATATACGCCATGGATCATCAACCATCAGGAAGGTTTCCAGACCTATCATCCATTGCAATGCATTCACATAACTTTGGTCTTTGTATTTGAACGGCACTACACCGCAACCGGCCTCACATTCGATATCCATACACACCCATTTGTTAGGATGCGCATGTGGAGCACCGGCGAACTGACGCATATTATCGCCAGAAGCGGTTACTGTCTGACCGAACAGGATCTGCCCGACATCGACGGTAATGTTTTTGTGTTTATTAATCGCCTCAGCAATTTCAGCCGCACCGGAGGAGAATTTGAAATCGCCTTCAGTACCGTAACTGTGAAATTGAATATGCGTCAGATGCATCGGCACGCCTTCAGCACCCTGAATGGTATCCAGTGTGGTTTGCATATTACCTGGTACACCTAAATTACAACCGTGTACATGCAAAGGATGTGGCACACCGATTTCCTGCACCGCACGTGACAATCTATGCAGAATATCGCGTGGCGTGACGCCATAAAAATCATTTTTTTCGTCTAAATCCAGCTTACGCTGATTAAATTTAAAGGCACTGATACCGCCAGGATTAACTACTTTAAGGCCTACGGCCTGAGCATGATTAATGGTCCAGGCGACATAGTTATTAATCGCTTCTTGATCGGAATTGGCCGCCATCATACGCAACAGAAAATCATCACTGCCAAGCATCACATAACCACCTTTATCGATAATTGGTGTGTCATGCATTTCCATATGAGCCTGACGGGCATTAATCGGTAAAACGGCCGGTTCAAAGCCTGCGGTATACCCCATCTCTGCGTAACGATAACCTGTCGTCAAAGTGCTTGGAGCCGCATGGCCTGTGCCGGAACGTAATAGTTCGGTGCGTTCATAAACGGCTTCAGCATGGTCTTCGGGTAACATGGTACGGGCAATATTGACCTTACCACCGCCGATATGGGTGTGCATATCAATAGCGCCGGCCATAATGACTTTGCCACTTACATCTATTTCTTCATCGACCCGACCATCGGTCGGCTTTTCGACAATACGTCCATCTCGGATATAAATATCCCGCACTACGTCATTTACATCGTGTGCCGGGTCAATAATACGTCCGCCGGTTAATTTTAAAAGCATCTTTCTCTCCGTTTACAGGGCCTTTTCGACCGCACTGAGAACTTCAAACACGCTGGGTAAGCCGCTGTCGCGTAATTTTCTGAGCGGCACTGAAACCACACTGTCACTGCGGAAGGTTCGCCCTTCATGATCAATACCCGGAACACCCACCGGAATATAAACTTCCGGTTCTGTTTCAAACTGCATACCACTGCGTCCAAGCACAATGGTATTTGCTGATGATTGAGGTGGTGTCACCGCTGTATTGAAACTGGATACCCAGATTAAAAGATCACTTTCATCATTCGCCAGAATACGTTTACTGTCATTCAAAAACGGATCATAATCCGGGAAACGACGATTAAACGTTGTACGCATTGGATATCCACTTTGCCAGGAAGCCACCGCGTTTACCGTCGTATCACCTTCTTTTCCACCTATCGGCAGACCGTTACTGCGGGTTGTCGCGTTGATCTCTTTGATCATTTCACATACGTTTTGAATGGTCGCTTCTGCGTGATCAATGTCTAACTGCCCGGCTGACCAGGTCACTACAGAATATTTAGCGGCGTTTAACTTGTCTGCCAGCGCTAATAAATCGCTCACTGCAATACCCGCGACGGTTTCAGTTTGAATCTGTTTACCCTTCACTAAAGCACGTAAAACAGATACGACTTCCGGTAAATCTGCATTATCACAGGCAATAACCTGAGCCTTTTTACCATTTGGTGAAGTGGATGCATCACCACTTGGGGGTTTGCCTAAATAAATAACTTCACGAGACTCAATATCCTGACCAAACATACTTTCCTTGTTCCACACCATACGTTCATAAAAACGTGGAAAAGTAGATTCAATATCGGTACCAATAAGCACTAGTAAATCCACCCGGTTTCTGACTTCTGTCAGTGTGGTGGTCATATAGCCCGTGTCCTGTAATACCAAAATATTGCGAAATGCGGCTGGAGAATAATAACTGTCGATGGTAGCGCCACTTTTATCGGCAAGCGCCATTGCTGCACGCGCACCATTCAAGTCTGTTCCCAGACCGGCAATTAATGGTTGTTTGCTGTTAATCAGTAAATCAGCAATATGCGAAACAGCTTGATCCAGTGTGACCTCTTTGCCGTTAATTCGGGGCTGAGTATCGGTGATAGGTGTTTCAAAACCTGGCCGGGTGACAGCATCGCCATTTTCCAGCACTTTAACAGTATTGCCGTTGACCTCTATCGTCAGATCATCGGACGCTATTCCACAAAATGGACTGGCAACTTCATGCCAAACGGTGGCCGTACTGTTTTCTGTCATATCGCTGTCCTCGATAGTTTTCAATTAAATACACTGGGGCCATTATGACCTGCTTCAAGTCCAGCCGGACACTCAGCAGAAAATGTGCATTGCGTTATCCATGCTTTGCCCTTAGCAGGAGTGAATCAATATCATTATCACGTAGCTGTTTCTGTAATGCATCAGCCTTACTTCGCCCTACCACCGGCCCAACCTGCACCCGATGCCATGTATCGGTATTATCAATTGTGACGGTTTGTACTTTTGATTCAATACCTAAAAAGGCTAATCTGGCGCGGAAACCATCAGCATCTTCAAGTTTTTTGAACGACCCCACCTGAATCATGAAGCTAACGTCATCTGCCGGTGCTTCAGTTGCGGCCTGCTGTGTTTGCTCTGGCGGTGCCGAAATTTCTTCGGGTGGCGAGGAAACGATTGGTTTCTGGGGTTGATTAGCAATAGTTTTGGGCTTTTCTACCACCACCTCGGTTTCGGGTAGTAACGTATAAAAATCAAAAGTGGGTTCCACACTCGATTTTTTTTGCTGTTGCTGAGTGGTTTTTGCCTGTTGTTTATCCGCTGGAACATTTTCTTTCAGGTGCAATAAAAACATCACAAAAGCACCCACGGCAAAACTGATTAACATTGGTCCCCAAGGCATGCTTCCACCTTGTTTTGAAGACTGTTTACGCGTATTTCTTCTGGTTGCCACAAAAAACCTCTTACATTGATTGTGGCGCTGAAACGCCCATTAACCCAAGACCATTGGCAATAACCTGTCTGACAGCGGTGATCAGCGTCAGCCGTGCCTGACTTAAATCAATATCATCTGTCATAAACTGGTGAGCGTTGTAGTAGGTGTGAAAATCACGTGCCAAATCCATTAGGAAATGCGCCAATAAATGGGGAGTATGTGTTATGGCTGCCAGTTCCACCACTTCCGGATAACGTGACAACATGGTAAACAAAGCCTGTTCATGATCTTCGGTCAATAAAGACAGGTTGTCTATTCCTGTCTGCTCATCCCAGTTCAGCTGTCTTTCTGCCAGTTGGCGGAAAACACTGCAGACACGTGCGTGTGCATATTGAACGTAATATACCGGATTATCATTACTTTGTGATTTTGCCAGTTCAAGATCAAAATCCATATGCTGGTCAGCACCGCGCATCACATAAAAGAAACGGGCAGCATCTTTACCAACCTCATCCCGTAGTTCGCGTAATGTGACAAACTCTCCGCTACGAGTCGACATACCGACTTTTTCTTTACCACGGTACAACACAGCAAACTGCACCAGTAAAACTTTCAGCTTGCTGACATCCTGATTCAGCGCCTCCATAGAGGCTTTAACCCGCGTAATGTAACCGTGATGATCGGCTCCCCAGATATCAATAATCTGATCAAAGCCACGATTAAATTTATTGAGGTGATAAGCGACATCAGAAGCAAAATAGGTTGCCTGACCATTGTCACGAACCACCACCCGGTCTTTTTTATCGCCAAAATCAGTGGATTTAAACCACCAAGCACCATCCTGCTGATACAGCATATTCGCGGCTTTCAATTGTTCCACAGCTTCATCAACCACACCGGATTCCACCAATGAACGCTCAGAAAACCATTCATCGTATTCGGCACCAAACCCAGCCAAATCATTACGAATATCATCCAGAATGGCATTGAGGCCCAAATCAAAAAGCTGACGATACACATCTGCACCGAGAAGATTTTTGGCCTGTTGTGTCAGCCCGTCAATATGAAGTTCTTTATCACCACCTTGGGGTTCATCCGCTGGAACACCATTAAAAGCCTGAGATGCTGAATGCAACAATGCATTTCCATGCTGTTGTTTTAAGGTTTCAGCAATGTCTAAGACGTATTCCCCACGATAACCGTTACTTGGAAAAGTAAACTGTTCGCCACATTTTTCCAGGTATCTCAGCCAGACACTGGTGGCTAGAATATCCATCTGACGGCCAGCATCATTTACGTAATATTCACGGTGGACATCAAACCCTACTGCTTTTAACAAGCTGCTGACTACTGAACCATATGCCGCGCCACGGCCATGGCCTACATGCAGTGGTCCGGTTGGATTGGCCGAAACAAACTCCACCTGAACTTTCTGACCATTGCCGTAATTGCTCAGACCAAATTGGCCGGCTTTTTTCAAGACATCTGCCACTACCTGTTGCCTTGAGCTAGCGGATAAGCTGAAATTAATAAACCCTGGACCGGCAATTTCTACTTTCTCGATCATTTCATGCTGTGGAAGCGCATCAACAATCAATGTCGCTATCTGCCGAGGATTCATTTTGGCGGGTTTGGCTAATACCATCGCAATGTTACTGGCGAAATCACCATGACTGCGATCTTTGGTTCGCTCCAGCTGAACATCAGCCGATGAAACATCTGCAGGAAGGCTTTGTTGGGCAATCAACGAAGCTAAAGCACTTTCAATAAGTTCTTTTAATTGGTCTTTCAAGGTAATGAAGTCCGGATAACAGAATTGTGATGGCGCATTTTAACCGATCAGACTAGCGGATGACATCATCCAGCCGATTAGATTAATTCAGTAGGATCGATGTCAATCGACCAACGACCTTTTCGCGCCAGTTTAAGCTTGCTGACAGCTCTGATATGTTGGTCGATTAATTGGTGTAACGATGCACGATCTGCGGATCGCATCAGCAATTGTGCCCGATATCGACCGGCACGTTTTTCCATTAAAGCTGGAACCGGTCCTAAAATCATGACCGCTGATGCGGTTTGCTGCAATAATTCGGCAACCTGTTGTAATAATTGCATAGCTAAATCGGCTTCTTTTGCCTCGGCGCGCCAGACTGCCCAGAAACCATGAGGGGGCAGCTCCATTTGAATTCGCTCTGCTAATAAATTTTCAGCGATAGCTTCATAACCATCCTGCAGTAATTTTTTCCAGAAAGGGTGCTCCGGTTGTTCGCTTTGTATCAAGACTTCCCCCGACTTTTTGCCACGCCCAGCCCGACCAGTTACCTGAGTAATTAACTGTGCCAGCCCTTCCGTTGCTCGAAAATCAGCACTGAATAAGGCCTGATCCGCATCCACAACACCGACCAACGTCACATCATGAAAATCATGCCCTTTAGCCAGCATCTGCGTACCCACCAGAATAGCCGCCTGACCCTGATTAATCTGTTTGACCATATTGGCAAAGGCATTGACCCGTTGGGTACTATCCCGATCAATCCGTAAAACGGGTACATCGTTAAAAATTGCTGTCAGAGCCTGCTCAATTTTCTCTGTTCCGACGCCATAACTTTTAAGTTCGGAATTACCACATTCAGGACATTTTTTCGGTAGTGTCTGGATCAAACCACAATGATGACAAAACAAACGGTTTTGATGTTGATGAACCACCATTTTGGCATCACAACTTCGGCAATTCGCCTGCCAATTACATTCATGACACATCAAAACTGGTGCGAATCCACGACGATTTATAAATAATAAAACCTGATGATTTTGCTGCAGATGTTTTTCAATAGAATTAATTAACACTGAACTTAAACCATTGTTATCTGCTGTTTTATTGGCAGCAATAAGTTTAATGTTGGGTAGTGTCGCTCCACCCGCACGTTTTGTTAACTTAAGTAACTGATAACGTTTTAATTTTACTTGGTAAAGGGTTTCCAGAGAAGGCGTTGCACTGCCCAGAACAATGGGAATATTCAGTGACTTAGCTCGCATCAATGCCACATTTCTGGCGTGATAACGCAGTCCATCCTGTTGTTTATAGGAACTGTCATGTTCTTCATCGATGATTATCAGTCCCGGATTGAGCATGGGAGTAAAAACTGCAGAGCGGGTACCAATAATAATGTCGGCCTTACCCGATCTGGCCAATAACCAAGCCTGTTTACGATCAGCATCTGAGACCGATGAGTTTATAACAACGATATTGGCTGCAAGGGAATGACGGAAACGTTCAACAAACTGTGTGGTTAATCCAATCTCTGGAATTAACACTAAAACCTGTTGCTGTTTTTCGACAAATTCACGACATATTTCAATATAAACCTCTGTTTTGCCACTCCCGGTGATACCTTGCAATAAAAAAGATGAAAATTGCTCTTTTTCTGCAATAACCTTTTCAACAGATTGTTTTTGCTCGTTATTTAATGAAACAGTTTGTTGTAACTCAAGACAGGGGACCGGTAATGCAACGTGTTGTCTGGCAGTAATTACGTTTTGTTGTGCCAAAGCAGACAAACTGCTTTTTACATTGCCTAATTGAACCCGTAATGCTTTTTCACTGAGTCCTTCCGGATAGTCCTCCAGTAAATCCAGGATCTGCTGCTGTTTTTTACCCGGTTTATTAGCCGGTATCTGTTGCAAGGCCCAATAGGTTTCGGTTTGCATTTCATCGCTATCACCCAGACGGAGTTTCTTGGGTAATGCTGCCTGAAAGCATTCGCCAATAGGATGATGATAATAACGACTTACCCACTGTACCAGCTGCATGATTTCTGCTGGTAAGAAACTTTGTTTATCAATTTGCTGTTCGATTTTTTTGAGTTTACCGGTAGAAATCTCGCTGATAGGTTTGATGGCAATCACGATTCCTATCAACTGTCTGCTGCCAAATGGAATTACAGCACGCATACCAGGTTGCCAGTGTTCAACCGGTTCATCGCTCAGATAATCAAACGTCTGACGTAAGGGACAAGCTAAGGCAATTTCGACAATGCAACTCATTAAACAATACTAATTAAATAAAAGAGATCTTTTAATGATGTTAATGCTTTAGTCCTGTGGATAGCTGTATTAATCCTGAAAAGCCTTTTTATTCATTACGTTAAATAATAAACCAACTGTGTATAAGTTTATCGTTGCGGGATCGATCTCTTGTGGATAACTTAACGACTTATCCACAGGTGATTTTATCCACAGCTTATGCCTTGTTTTATAAGCAAAGCATACCGTAGTTGTTAAGCCTGTTTTTACTGTTTATCAATAACATGATCGAGTTGACTGTTATTAAAAAAAAGGCTGGCTTTTACAGCCTGCTGACAAATTCTTCGCAGTTGAGATATGGCTTGTAATTCTTTTTCCATGCGCGCGATTGAAAGTCTTCCCTCTGCACCTCGACGCAATAACAATGACTTTAAGGAAAGATAGGTTTTTTCCAAGCTGTCGAGCTGGTTTGTTAAGGATGGATTGGGCTTATCTAATGCAGAAACATCAATTAGCAGTAAACAATCCACATTAAAATTGGTGAGCTGTTGCTGCAGTTGGGCCTCAATCGGATGACTTGATAAAGCACGATTTTCAGCGATAGCAACGGTTAAGGCAGAAATTGCATCACAGTACTGCGAAACGCGTAATAAATCAGCCGTTTTTTCAGTAATCTGTTCATTAATGTGTTGTTGATAGAGTTTGTGAATGAATTTGCCAATTTTTAAAATATTTTGCTCGGTGAAGGCATGTTGCTGTTTTAACCAGCTGATTGAACGGTTTTTATGGATACAGTGAGTCACCATCTTTAAAACATGTTTATTCAATCGGATTAATTCAAGTCGAATAGAGGTGATTGCCAGATTGGGAATCTTTAATGTGGTGTTATCAAGATATTTTGTTTCTGCAATATTTTCATCTGTTGCTAAAAATTTTGTTTTTAACCAGTTTTCTAGGGGATCGGCCAGCTTCCAGATAAGTGCTACACCTAATAAATTAAATACTGTGTGGAATAAAACTAATGTGGTAGTAAATTGCACATCATCAACCACTAATTGCTGAAACCAATGGATAATCCAGATTAACGGCACCAGCAAAAAAAGACTGACGATTGCTGTTAGCAGATTAAAAAGAACATGACTGGCGACAATACGTTTAGCGACCGGCTGACTGCCGATAACGGCGAATATAGCTGTCGTAGTTGACCCTAGATTACTGCCAATCACAATTGCAGCGGCAGGTAATAAGTCGATAATTCCCCCAGCGAGCGAAGTCAATGCAAGAGTTAAAGTAAGGCTGGAAGATTGCAGTAAAGTGGTCAGAATCAAACCAGCCAATGCAAACAACAAAATATCAACCGCTAGCAATCCACTGGAGAAGTGCAAATCAAATAAACTATCCGCGCCTGAGAAGGTCGTTTTTAAAGCCGCAATTCCCAGAAACAACAGGCCAAAACCGGTAAGTGCCAATCCAATATTCGCATAGGCTCGATTACTGTTTAATAAGCGCATCGCCATGCCGATTCCAATCAGCGGTAAGGCAAAATGTTCAATATTCAGGTTGAAACCTATCAGCACAACCAACCATCCTGTGACCGTCGTACCGACATTGCTGCCAAAAACAATCCACATCGCTCTTCGGAGGCTGAGAATACCGGCATTGGCAAACCCAATAGTGGCCAGAGTAACGGCACCGGAATGTTGAATGAACGCGGTCAGCAGAAAACCCGCACTTAAGCCGCGCAGACGGCTGTTGGTCCAGTTTTTAAGGATTTGGTTGAGTCTGTCCCCGGCAATTTGTTTAAGGCCGTCAGACATCAACCACATCCCCAGCATAAATAAACCCAAGCCACCTATCAGCGATCCCAGCATATTCATCATCTATTACCCGACTTATTGATTTTATTAATTGAATTGATAATACCGGATAAAAAAACAGCGATGCTATGCTATGCCAAAGTTATTGAATGAGGTGACCGATGAAAACGGCGTTTGTAGTAGCAATGGATGAAAATGGATTAATTGGGAAGGATAATGATCTCCCCTGGCGACTCTCTGCTGATTTGCAATACTTTCGCCGTATCACCATGGGTAAACCCATTTTAATGGGGCGTCATACTCATGAATCTATTGGCCGGCCTCTTCCTGGACGGCAAAACATTGTGGTGAGTTCTCTGCCGGAATATCAGGCGCCGGGCTGTGATGTTGTTCACTCCATCGAGGATGGTTTAAATGCCGCAGCGGATGCTGAAGAGTTGATGGTCATTGGCGGTTCATCGCTGTTTAAGCAAATGTTTGATGACGCCGATATACTCTACCTGACTCGGGTGCATGCAGAGCTTGAAGGGGATACCTGGTTTCCCGCATGGGATGAAAGTCAATGGCAATTACTCAGCCAGGAATCCCACCCGGCTGATGAGAAAAATGACTATGCCTATAGCTTCGAGGTTTATCAGCGAGTTTAATTCGGTGGTGACATTAGCTGTAAAGCGGTATGTAAATGTTCAGATGCTTCATGGCCGAGATCGGTCAGATAACCGCCATCAGGTTGGCTGATCAGTCCGTTATCAAATAATTTCTGTGCTGCTTCCACCAGACCATCACGAGCGGTTGAATGGTGAATTTTGATTCCTTGCAAATTATTACTGGGATCAAATTGTAATAACACTTCGATCTGATCAATTTTTTGCTGTTGCATATCCGGCTCCATTACCTGTTTGTATTCAGTCTACGCCTAAATTACCGAAGGGTGGATGATTTAATAAATTTAAAAATGGTTCTGCTGGAACAGGTTTGCTAAACAAATAACCCTGCATAAAATCACAGCCTTTATTATTCAATGCCCGAAGATGTTCAGGTGTTTCCACCCCTTCTGCCAGAGTTTTCAAACCGAGTGAGCGTGCCAGCGTAATAACAGCATCGACGATGGCTTCATCATCTTCATCGGTGAGCATGTCAAACACAAAGCTTTGATCAATCTTTAGTTTATTGATGGGGAATTTTTTCAGATAATTTAACGACGAATAGCCAGTACCAAAATCATCCAGAGATAACCTGATACCTGCATCTGCCAATGATTTTAATTGCTTTATTGTCAGATCTATATTGATCATGGCGACCGATTCTGTGATTTCCAGCTCCAGATTATCTGCTGGTAACTGATGTTCGTGGAGAATGGTGTTAATCATAGTGACCAGCAAGGGATTATTGAATTGCACCGCAGAGAGATTGATAGCAATTAATAAATCTGTATGTCCGGCATCTACCCATTGTTTACATTGACCTATTGCGGTGTGCAATATCCACTGACCTATCGGATTAATCATCCCGGTTTCTTCTGCAATGGGTATGAATTCCAGTGGAGAGATTATCCCGAGTTCCGGGTGGTTCCAGCGTATCAATGCCTCGGCACCGGTGATTTTATTCAGTTTGATATCAACCAGTGGTTGATAGACCAGAGAAAGCTCATTGCGAGCCAGAGCAAAACGCAAGGCATGTTCAAGTTCCAGTTTATAAACAATTTGTGAGTGCATTTCTGCAGTAAAAAACTGATATTGATTTCGACCGGCCTGTTTTGCACGATACATTGCCGTATCAGCATGTTTATTTAGACTCTCCGCATCCCTACCGTTATCAGGGTAAATACTGATACCGATTGAAACGGTGACAAATAACTGATTCCCATCAATTTCAAAAGGTGTGGTGATATTTTCAACCAGTTTCTGAGCCACATGGCCAGCTCCATCAGCGTCGGTATCCGGTAATAAAATTATAAACTCGTCACCACCGGTGCGACATACCGTGTCTTCCTCACGCATTTGCCGGTTCAACCTTTCCGCGACCTTAATCAGTAATTGATCCCCTATGGCGTGCCCAAGACTGTCATTGATAAATTTAAAGCGATCCAGGTCCAGATAGAGTAAAGCCAGTTTTTGCCGATGCCGTTCAGCAGAAATCAGTGCTTGCCCCACACGATCCTTAAGTAATGCCCGGTTCGGCAGACTGGTCAGAACATCGTGATGTGCCAGAAAGTTAATTTTTTGTTCGGCTTCACGATATTTACTGATATCAGACATGATGGCGACATAGTTTTGCAGTTGCTGCTGGGCGTTTTCAACACGGCTGATCGATAACCATTGTGGATAGGTTTTACCATTTTTCCGGCGATTTTGTACCTCACCCGACCAAAATCCCTGCTGCTCAAGTTGCGTCCACATTTGTTCATAAAAATACTGATCATGCTCCCCAGAACTAAGAATCGAAGGGTTTTTCCCGGCCACATCATCGAGAGAATAGCCGGTCATGGTTGTGAAGGCAGGATTAACGGTAATAATCAGGTTGTTTTCATTGGTGATAATAATGCCTTCATTACTATTCTCGAATACCAGACTGGCCAGGCGTAACTCCTTATCCGCTTCATATTGCCGACTGATGTCGCGACTGATGCCCAGAACCCCTATAGTTTTGCCAGCTTCATTTTTGAGAGGGGTTTTCAGGGTTTCAAATAATCCTTTTTGTCCCTTTGCTCCATATACGGTTTCTTCATAAAACTGGCTGGTGTTATGTTGCAGCGTCAGTTGATCGCTGTGCCGATAATTGCGTGCTTCTCTTTCCGGATAAAACTCAAAGTCGGTTTTTCCAATAATGTCTGATTCTGTGGTAGCCAAAAACTCCATTACGGCCTTATTACAGCGGATATATCTGCCTTGATCATCCTTACAGAAAATCAAATCGGGTGATGAGTCGATAATACTTCGCAACAAGGAACGTTCCTGAGAAAGGATCTTTTCCACCTGTTTTTGTTCAGATATATCCTCAATAATGGCGATAAATACCTCTCTCTCGCCATAGAACGCTGTTTGCAAATCAACATGAACGGCATACTGACTGCCATCCTTACGCCGGTGATTGGTTTCAAAAATTAACCTTGGCGTTTCACCACTGCGTAATGGTGAAATTAATGCTTTTAACGTTGTGAGGTTATAGTCTGTTTTGATATCCAGGGGAGTCAGCTTATGTATCTCTTCAAGGCTATAGCCCAGATTGATGAGAGCACCATGATTTACATGAATAAACTGGAAGCTTTCGGCATCAAACACATATATTTCATTAAGTGATTTTTCGAGGATTTCGCCAAACAATGCATTCTGCTCGGCAGTATGCTTTTGTTCACTAATATCCAGTACAACGCCGACAATTTGCAGTTTTTCTGTGTGTTGGTCTTTTACTACTGACAGGTGATCTTCAACGGTAATGTAATGACCATCACGGTGACGAAAACGAAATTGATTGCTCACCGGTTTATCTGACTGCAATACAGTCAACAACGTCTGTTTAACCTTATTAATATCAGCGGGATGAACAGATTGTTGCCAGACTTCTGGCTGGCTTAACCAGTATTCGGCAGGATGCCCAGAGTAATGAATAACGGATTCTCTCACATAGCTCAGACGAAATTCAGTCGTGGTATCTTGCTTTACGTCCAGAATATAAGTGACACAAGGGCTAATGGTGAGCAGGTTTTTCAGAAAATCGACTGACTGGCGTAACTCTTGACGTAAGCGATATTGGTTAGTCACATTGGTAAAGACCAGAATCACGCCAAGAATTTCGGTTCCGCGATTATGATCCAGCCGAATTGGTGCTGCACTATCAGATATGTGATAGCTCACGCCATTTCTGGCCTTCAGTACAGTGTGATTGGATAATTCAACCACTTCACCATTTTGTATGACCAGATCTACCGGATTGGTTAGCTTCTCTCCAGTCTCGGCTTGATATATGTCAAAAACATTGAGTAACGGAAGTCCAATGGCATCCTCTTCCGGCCAGGCAGTTAATTCGCTGGCAACGCGATTCATACGGGTGATATTGCCTGAGGCATCGGTAACGATAACGGCATCACCGATAGATTCCAGTGTGATGCGTAAACGCTGCTCATTTTCAGTCAGAATGCTGATATGAGATTGCAGTTGTCTGGCAGCATCGACTAATGTCTGGCCCACTTGTGCTTGCTTAGTGTCACCTTTAAGTGGATTGATTAACTCAAATTGTTGATTCTGGATCTGTTCAGTCAGGTATTGCAGCGCGTTTAATGGCCTTATAACCAATTTACGAATCAGAAAAATCATCAGGATATTGGCTATCGTTATCAGCAAAAGCAAAGGAGCAATGGCATTGAGGATCTCTGTTTTGGCTGTTTCGAGTTTGTTCTTAATGGAATTCTGCAGTACTAAAACCTTTTGTTGATCCGCTTCAAGCAAAGGTAAAAAAAAGGTTAGCGAATCCCCTTTTTCATTACTTGTTTCAAAGTATCTCTTTTGTGAGCGGGCCAGTTTTACATACTGCAACATTTCATCATCGAGAACCTTCTCGGCCGGTTGGTCTTGCCAGATAAAATACGAAGATGATTCAATGACATTATTAGCATCAATCAATACTGCCAGTTGTGCATCAGTCCGTAATGAAAATCTGGCAACACTACTTCGTGCATGCTGTGAATCATTATTGGCAAGGGCATATTCAAGACTATGCCCCAGTTGTAATGCTGTTTCCTGGAGTTGAATCTTGGAGACTTCTTTTATATCTAACAGCCGATGCCGGTATTCATTGACTGAATAAAACAACAAAATAAAAACAAACAACAGGGTGATGGCCAGTGGTAGCCATAATGTCAGTCGATAGGTTTGAATTGGATTCATCTATAAATCCATTGTTTCATCAATTAGAAGCTGCCGACTATCAAGTTTTTTCTCTAACAATCCAACTTCTATCATCATCTTTGCAACAGACTCAATAATGGTTTTCAGCTGTTGATTAAAAATATTTTGCTGATGTTCTCTTTCCGGCAAAATCAGCTGCTGATAAAGAAGCTCAAGTTCTTCAGTTGAAATATCCAGACGTGGGGCAATTCTGATGAAAGCGTCCTGTGGATTTTTCGCCATGTAGTCCCGAGCTTGCCAATAGCCTTCCAGTAGTTGTTGAATGCTTTTTTTCTGTAATGTTAAAGCGCTATCACGTGTCACCAGCACATCAACGATTGGCGCGGGCAGTTGTCGACTATCAAACAGATTAATATAACCTTGTTGCTGAAGTTTATACGCAACAGGATCAAAGCTTATAACCGCATCAACGAGTTGATTTGTTAGCAAAGAAGAATGCTGATTCACCGTGGTAGGAATGATGGTAATGTCCTTTCTATCTAGCCCTGCCAGCTGTAGAACCTGCGACATCATATACGCGCCGACGCCACTTTGTTCAACGCCAACACGTTTACCCTTTAGCGCTTTGAGTGAAGTGATGGTGGGCTCAACCATCAGTTTGTCGGCTCCGTTGGAAATATTGAAGATCAGGATTATTTTGATATCGGATTGGGTTTCAGCCATCCTAAGTGCACCATCAAGGGTAGTCGCTACCATGTCCAGCTGGCCCTGGCGGAAGGCATGCATAACTTCTGTGCTGGAAGCCAACTCTTTTAGTTGGATCTGTGCGTTATTGTAATAGTGCAGATCACGCGCTAAATAGAGTAATTCGTACCCTGCCCACGGAACAGTCCCTACTCGCAACGGTTTTTCTGTCTGCGGATTACAGGCAATCAGGCTGGATAAAATGAACAGAAAATACAAAATCCGTTTACCCGGGGGCATCATCCACTCCCTCTTAGTTGAGTAAACCCAACGATAGCATAAAAACCACACTAAAATAGTATTTGCTAATATTGCTTAAAATTGAGAGAAAACCCATGGTTTTTCAGATACATGCGTTTACAATATCGCAATTATAAGAGTAAGCTGTAATTGTTGTTTTAATCAGGAGCAGAAAAATGGAAATTCCAGGCATTGCCCCTTTTAGTGGTCAGCCCACATTGACCAATCCCCTATCCTCTGAAAATCAGCTGGTAGGCCGTCAGACACCTGTTCAGCAGAATAGCGAAACGGCATCGACAACGGTTGCTCAGGAGCAGGCGCCAACCAGTTTACAGACAACGGCGGTGGTAAATGAAGCGACCCAAAATGAATCCGTTGGCTTTGATCCGGAAAATCCAGGCGGAACGATAGATATTACTGTTTAAGGCGCTACAACGATGGCTGAACCAAAAATCACACAAGATCCGCTTTACCAACTGTTACGTGATGGAAAAGTTGAAGAATTTAATCATCGCATCGCCAAGGGTGAAACTGTTGATTTAACCAGTTGTGATTTTCGTCATCTCAATCTTCAGGGACTAATTGCCAGCGGTCTGGATTTCAGTAACAGTTATTTTCGTCAGGCAGATTTACGCGGGATTGATTTCAGTCAAAGCATCAGTCTGCGCGGTGCCAGTATTCATGGGGCGAAAATTTCCGGCGTTTACTTTCCAGCATCGCTAACAGCTGATGAAATTAACCTTTCACTGCAACATGGCACCCGAATGCGTTATAGAGACTAGGTTTTTCATCTATCAGTAAGTACAGAGACTGCAATAAAAGATCAGCAAGCCTTAGGATAGCTCTTCGGTAGAATCTTTTGCCTTGGGAAGTAATCTTGATACCTGCAGGCCCAGTTCAAATAATAACCAGACAGGCACGGCCAGAAGCGTCTGAGAAATCACATCGGGTGGTGTCAGTAACATACCAATCACAAATGCTCCAACGATCACATAAGGTCTTTTTTCAATAAGACTTTGTCGTGTGGAAACACCGCTCCAAATCAATAGTAACGTCGCGATGGGCACTTCGAACGCCAATCCGAAGGCAAAAAACAGTTTCAGTACAAAATCCAGATAGCTGCTGATGTCGGTCATTACAGCCACGCCCTCCGGTGCCGCTTGCGTCAAAAAACCAAACACCAGTGGGAAAACAACGTAATAGGCGAATAGTATGCCGAGAACAAACAACACTGTACTGGCGAACATCAAAGGAAAGACAATACGTCTTTCATGTTTATAGAGGCCGGGAGCAATAAACGCCCACAGTTGATATAACAAGACGGGCATCGCCAGCATAATGGCGGCCGTCAGGGTCAGTTTGAAAGGTGTCAGGAATGGTGAAGCCACTTCGGTGGCAATCATCGAGCTGGTCTCGGGTAAATGCTCCAGCAATGGGGCTGATAAAATCAGATAAAGCTCATTGGCGAACGGTAACAAACACACGGCAATGATTAACACCGCCAGAATGCCTCTCAATAATCTATCCCGAAGTTCAACCAGATGGGAAATCAGTGGTTGTTGTTCACTATTTTCCATCTTCAGCCTGCTTTTTATCTTCATCAGAATCATTATCAGTTTTAGCTGAAGGATTCTGTTTGGGTTTTACCGGTTCATCGATATCAATAACTTCATTCAGATCGGGTAAATCATCCGGTTTTTTGAACGCTTGTTTGATTTCCTCGGCCCGTAATTCTTTTGCAATGTCGTTTTTGACCGCCTGAAGTGAGGCATTGGCACGGCCAATCCATAAACCGCAGACGCGAACAACTTTAGGGAGCTTTTCCGGCCCGACAACAATTAAAGCCACTACGGCAATTAACAGTAACTCCCAAAAACCTACGTCAAACACGGCGATTAACGTTTAGTTGAGTCGTGTTCTTCGTGCTGCTGTTTTTGTTGGATTTCACTGTCATCGTCATGTTTAAGATTGCTGGAATCGTTTTTTTGTTCCTCTTCGCCATCACGGACTGAGGATTTAAAGCTGCGAATGGCACTGCCCAGATCACCGCCTAGAGAACGCAGTTTTTTAGTGCCGAAAAGCAAAATGACGATGACCAAGACGATCAATAATTGCCATACACTGATTCCGCCAAATCCCATGGTGCACTCCTAATGAAAGCCAGGCAGGTTTTTGCCGCCTAACAAATGAATATGTAAATGATCGACTTCCTGACCACCACCGGGTCCGGTATTTATAATAGTACGAAAACCCGTCGTTAGGCCTTGAGACTGAGCTAGTTCAGGAAGTTTAAGAAACATATGTGCAATTAATTCCTGATGACTCTCATCAAGCTGATCCAGCCTGGCAATATGTTGTTTTGGAATCACTAACAGGTGCACGGCAGCTTTGGGGTTAATATCGTTGAACACATAGATCAGTTCATCTTCATAAACTTTCGCGGATGGAATCTCACCGGCAATAATTTTGCAGAAAATACAATCAGTCATTTTTTGCTCCTGCTGGCTTTTTCTTCGAGGCCTGATAAGCCAAACCGACGATCCAGCTCATGTAGAACGTCATCAACATCAATATTATTATGCGCCAGTAATACCATTGAATGAAACCAAAGATCGGCTGTTTCATAGATAATTTGATCTTTATCGCCAGCTTTTCCGGCGATAACCGTTTCGGTGGCTTCTTCGCCCAGTTTTTTCAGAATTTTATCCGTGCCTGCGGCATAGAGGCTGGCAACATATGAGCTATCGGCATCTGCTTTTTTACGATCATTGAGTACCGACATCAGTTTTTGCAAGGTATCACTCATTTATATATCTCATCGGGGTTTTTTAGCACTGGCTCCGTGGTTTGCCACTCACCATTTTGCAGTTCCGTGAAAAAACAATGATGCCGACCAGTATGACAGGCGATGCCACCTATCTGTTCAACTTCAAGCAAAATGGCATCCTGATCACAGTCAATACGTATAGATTTGATGATTTGCTGATGGCCGGATTGTTCACCTTTATGCCACAGTTTTTGCCGGGATCTTGACCAATAAACAGCGTGGCCAGTTTCAGCCGTTAGCTGTAATGACTCACGGTTCATCCAGGCTAAAGTAAGTACTTGCTTAGTTGAAAACTCTTGTGTGATAACGGGAAGCAAGCCATCGTTTCCCCAATTGACCTGTTCCAGCCATGCCGTCATAAACGTACCTCAATGCCTTGTTCTGCCATTTGCTGCTTGGCTTCGCCGACAGTATGTTCACCGAAATGAAAGATGCTGGCGGCCAGTACCGCATCGGCATGACCTAATTTGATACCATCAGTCAGATCCTGCAATTTACCCACACCACCAGAGGCTATCACCGGTACCACAACCGCATCACTGACAGCTCGGGTTAGCTCTAAATCAAAACCGGATTTGGTGCCATCACGATCCATACTGGTCAGTAAAATTTCGCCAGCGCCAAGCTCAACCATTTTTTTGGCCCACTCTACGGCATCAATGCCGGTTGGTTGGCGACCACCATGGGTAAAAATTTCCCATCTTGGTGTCTGACCCTCTGCAGAAACACGTTTGGCATCAATAGCGACCACGATGCATTGCGAACCAAATTTTTCGGCAGCTTCACGAACAAAATCCGGGTTTTTAACCGCTGCAGAGTTAATACCAACTTTATCTGCGCCAGCATTCAGCATGCGACGAATATCCGCTACAGTTCGAATGCCACCACCAACCGTCAGTGGAATAAATACCTGACTGGCAACAGCTTTGACAACATCTTCCATGGTGTCACGGTTGTGATGTGTGGCAGTGATATCCAGAAAAGTCAGTTCATCTGCGCCCTGTTCATCATAACGTTTGGCAATTTCAACTGGATCGCCGGCATCACGTATATCGACAAACTGCACACCTTTTACGACACGACCGGCATCAACATCAAGACAGGGAATTATGCGTTTTGCCAGTGCCATATCAGAACTGTAACGGTGGATTCAAACGATCAGCCAGCGATTGACCTTCCGCCAGATCGATGGTGCCTTCATAGATTGCACGGCCGATAATGGCCCCCATAACACCTTCTGATTCGTAATGGCAAAGGGCCTTGATATCGTCATAGTTGCTGACACCGCCGGAAGCAATTACCGGGATATTAATGGCGCGAGCAAGGTCACGAGTGGACTCAAGATTAACACCCTGCATCATGCCGTCTCGGCTGATATCGGTGTAAATAATAGCCTCAACACCATCCTGTTCAAACTGTTGGGCAATATCGATGACATCGTGATTGGACAACTTGGACCAGCCATCGATTGCAACCTTGCCGTCTTTGGCGTCGAGACCAACAATAATATGACCCGGAAACTCGGCACAAACATCGCCAACGAAATGCGGAGCATTGATGGCTTTTGTGCCAATAATGACATAGCGAACACCAGCATCCAGGTAGGTTTGGATGGTGTCTTCATCACGAATGCCACCACCAACCTGTACATCAAGATCAGGAAATGCAGCGCAAATTCGATGAATAACATCAGCGTTAACCGGATTACCCGCAAAAGCACCGTCCAGATCCACCATGTGCAAACGTTTGGCACCGGCTTCAACCCATCTGGTTGCAACCGCCAGCGGATCTTCTGAAAATACGGTGTTATCTTCCATGCGTCCCTGACGCAATCGAACGCAGTGACCCTCTTTAAGATCAATGGCAGGGATTAATAACATAACGCTTTCTCCATCAAACAAAATGTCAGGACTGACCGTCCCAATTAATAAAATTTTTCAATAACTGTAAGCCGGCATGCTGGCTTTTTTCGGGGTGAAACTGTACTGCAAAAAGGTTTTCATGCGCCAACGCTGCTGCAAAAGGTAAAGCGTAATGACTACGACCAGAGATTTTGGTTTCATCGGCAGGCTGTACATAAAAACTATGAACAAAATAAAAGCGACTATTCTGTGGTATATCTTGCCATAAGGGGTGGACGCAGGTTTGTTCGACTTCATTCCAGCCCATGTGTGGTACTTTCAGGCCCTGCTCAACCGCTTCTTTAAAATACAGAACGTCACCTTCAATGATGTCCAATCCAGCCGAGCCTTGGTTTTCCTGACTATGCGTTAATAAAGCCTGCATACCCAGACAAATTCCCAGAAAAGGTTTTTTGCTGGCCATTTCACAGATGAGCCTGTCGAGTTCAAGTTTTTTGAGTTCCGCCATACAGTCACGAATCGCGCCGACACCCGGGAATACGATGTGATCTGCTGCCCGAATCTCTGACGGATCAGCGGTAACGAGAATTTTAGTGTGGTTATCAGCTACGGCTTCCAATGCTTTGGAGACTGAGCGTAAATTACCCATGCCGTAATCAATAACTGCAACGCAACGCATAAAACAAAGACCTGCTCTAGAATGTGAGAGTTATAAAATCGTTAACCGATTATAATGCGCCCTTGGTGGATGGCAATTGCTGTAAGGCTCGTTCATCTAATGTGACAGCCATTCGCAGGGCCCGACCGAACGCTTTAAAAATGGTTTCAGCAATATGATGCGCATTTCGGCCTTTAAGATTATCAATATGCAATGTAATACCGGCATGATTGACTAAACCCTGAAAGAATTCATAAAACAAATCAACATCAAATTCACCGATTTTGTCTCGAGTAAATGTCACATCGAATTCAAAGCCGGGTCGGCCAGATAAATCCAATACTACACGAGACAAAGCTTCATCCAGTGGGACATAGGAATGACCATAACGGACCACACCTTTTTTATCCCCCAGCGCTTTTTTTAATGCCTGACCAATTGTGATACCAACATCCTCAACGGTATGATGAGCATCAATGTGCAGATCGCCTTTGGCGTTGATTTGCAGGTCGAATAAACCGTGACGGGCAATCTGTTCCATCATGTGATCAAGGAATGGCACGCCGGTTTCGGATTGAAATTTTCCGCTTCCATCCAGATTGATGGAGACTTCAATTTGAGTTTCGAGCGTGTTACGCGCAACAGTGGCGCTACGAACGGTCATTTGCTTTCCTGAAAACTGAAATAAAAACAAATAATAACTGTTTCAGTGGCGGGTTTGAAGCGTTATCATGTCCTGTGACTTTTTTACGGATAATAAAATGACACAAGCTCGGGTGATTACGCCATTATTTGAGGACTTGGCTAAGGTTGAACATCATCATCAGCTCGCCTGTCAATCATGTGCTTTGTATCGGTTATGCCTGCCCTTGGGGCTGCATCGGGATGACCTGACCAAGCTCGATCAAATCATTAAACGCAGTGCTGGATATAAACGCCACCAGATTCTGTTTGAACCCTCCTCTACTTTTAAAACAATCTTTGTTGTTCGTTCTGGTTCGTTCAAAACCACGATCTCTGCGACGGATGGGCGCGAACAGGTCACCAGCTTTTATTTCCCCGGTGAATTTATTGGTATGGATGCAATTTACCAGCAACGTTATTTATCCACAGCCCGGGCACTTGAAGCCAGCAGTGTTTGCGAATTGCCTTATGAGCGCCTGCAGGAATTCAGTGCGACTATCCCGGAGTTGCAAAATCAATTGATGACCCGTTTGAGCAAAGAATTGTCATCGGATAAAAATTTATTGTTGTCTCTCGGCAAAAAAACCGCCCAGGAAAAGCTGATTAGTTTTTTACTGTCTCTATCACAACGTTTCAGTGAACGTGGTTACTCGTCGATGTCATTTCAATTGACCATGTCCCGTGGGGATATTGCCAACCATCTGGGATTGGCGATTGAAACGGTCAGTCGTTTATTTACCCAGTTACAGGATCAGCAGCTATTGTCGATTCAGGGCAAAGAAGTAACGATTTTAGACCTGCCAGCATTAAAACAACGCTGCGGATAGCCTGAACCGCACTTTATTGACCTGGATCAATGTTGATCTCCAGATACTCCGTATGATCTGAAATTGTGTTCCACAACAGATCATTATTCGGAGTCGTGCCATGAAAAAAATTCCCCTGATTTCCTCAATCCTGCTTGCTGCTGGTCTTGCCAGCCCTGTTTCAACCGTGATGGCTTATGAGGCCGGTGACTGGTTAATACGGGGACGTGTTATCAATGTGAATCCAAATGATAGCAGCGGCACTCTCAGCCTCAATGGTGCAGATACTGGATTTAAAGGGGTAAAAGTCGATAGCGATACGGTTCCAGAACTGGATATTACCTATATGATCAACCGCAACTGGGGAGTAGAGTTGATTTTAGGTTATTCAGAACACACGGTTACCGGTGAGAAAAGCTGGGCTGCTCTGGGTGACGTCATTGATACTAAAGTACTGCCACCCACATTGACGCTGCAATATCACTTTTTGCCAGGCTCAAATATTCGTCCTTATATCGGGGCCGGGGTGAACTACACCTACTTCTTTGATGAAGAAGTTCCGAGCAGTTCTTTACTTAGCAGTCCAGGCGATAAGGTCAAACTGGACAGCTCCTGGGGTTGGGCTGCACAAGCCGGGGTGGATATTGCCATCAATCAGGATTGGTTTATCAATATGGATGTCAAATATCTGGACATTGATACGACAGCCAGTTTCAAAAATGTACTTGGCACCAATAGCGCAAAAATTGATGCTGATATTGATCCCTTTGTTTATGGTATCGGTATAGGCCGCCGTTTCTAAATTCCTCTCTAAGGCCCTAAAAAAGCCCTCCTGATGGAGGGCTTTTTTTATTCCTGGCTTTGTGGTGTGACTAATGTTTTCAGCCTGACGCCACATAGCGTTAATACAGCAAAATAAACAATTGCAGAAGTCGTTATCAGCCCCATCAATATGCCAAACCGATGCCAGCCACTCCAGCTTATCCAATCGCCATTAATCGGCGTTACCCATAACAAGAACGCTACTAATACGATATTGGCGAGCAGCATACGGACAAAAAATAAGCCCCAGCCAGCAATGGGTTGATAGACTGCTTTTTTTCGAAGTGTGTAATACAGTAAGCCAGCATTGAGCATCGCTGATAAAGCCGTGGCTAAAGCCAGCCCCACATGGGCCAGATAAATCATCAACACAATGTTCAGTCCCATATTGCTTATCATCGCAATAATGCCGATTTTGACAGGGGTTTTGGTGTCCTGACGGGCATAAAAGCCCGGTGCAAGTACCTTGATAAAAATAAACGGCAATAAGCCCAAACCATATGCCATCAAGCTTAATGATGCCTGATGGGCATCATTTGGCGTGAATTCGCCATATTGAAACAAGGTAAGCAACAACGGTTCAGCAAGAATAATCAGGCCGATAGCAGCAGGAGTACCGATTAAAAATACCCAGCGTAACGCCCAGTCAATGGTGTGTGAAAACTCCTGCATGGAGGCTGTGGCGTGTTTCTTCGAGAGATTGGGTAATATTACAGTGGCCAGTGCAATCCCCAGGATGCCTAATGGAAATTCGACCAGTCGATCAGAATAATACAGCCATGAAATGCTGCCGGTGATGAGAAAAGAAGCCAGTAACGTATCCAGCAATAAGTTGATTTGTGAAACCGATACACCAAACATGGCTGGTATCATCAATCGCAGAATTTTTTGCACACCTTCATCTTTCCAGCCCCAATGTGGTTTTGGCAAACTGCCAATTTTCATTAAAAATGGCATTTGAAACAGTAGCTGCACTACCCCGCCGATAAACACCCCCCAGGCAAGCGCTTTTACCGGTTCATCCAGATGTGGTGCCAGCCATAACGCACAGCCAATCATTGAAATGTTGAGAAAAACGGGTGTAAATGCCGGCACGGCAAACTTACCAAAGCTGTTTAAAATGGAGCTGGCCAATGCGGTAAGTGAAACGAACAGTATGTATGGAAAAGTAATCCTTAACAGTTCTCTGGCCAGTTGTAATTTTTCAGGCTGATCAATAAATCCTGGAGCAAAAATCAGAATAATTATGGGGGCGGCGATTACTCCTATCAGCGTAATAAAAAATAATACGCCTGCAAGAGTCCCGCTGGTTGCGGCAATAAGCTGTTTCAGATCCTGATCACCGCGTTCGCGATATTCAGCAAGAACAGGGATAAACGCTTGTGAAAAAGCCCCTTCTGCAAACAGGCGACGGAGAAAATTTGGAATCTTAAAGGCAACAAAAAATACGTCAGCGCCCATCCCTGCCCCAAGAAGTCTGGCAATGACAATATCTCGAACAAATCCCAAAATTCGGGATAAAAAGGTCATTAAACTGACAACCAAGGTAGACTTAAGCAGTTTTTCTTTCATAGTCGCTTATTTTATTGGATAAACGCTTTCAGCGTGTGAGGCGCTAAAAATGCAAAATATGTTTAAAAATGTTCATTCTAAGCGTTTTTTACTGACATATCTTAGCTTGGTTGTTTTATTGCTATTGCTTTTTTTAACACTGAGTCAACAGCCGCCGCCAGCAGAATCATCAAATAGCAGCAGTTCTATGTTGACAGTCTTTGAGCCAACCTTGGAAATACCCCAGTTTCTTGCTTATACCAGTGATCATTCCGTATTTACCAATGATGCTTTTTCTGGCAAGTGGAGCTTTGTCTTTATTCCGTCTGTTGGCTGCCATGATTGTGAGGCTATTTTCCGTGTATTAAAAAACCTTAAAGATGGGCTAGCAAATCGATCAGTTCAACTGGTGCTTATAGATATTGGTGGCCAGCAAATAGATGAACTGACTGCACTTGTCCATTCCCATGATGTTGATGCTCGAATTATCACTGTTAATGGCACACCATCGGAAAATAAATCGTTAAAGAATTTTTTTACCAGAAGCAGAGCCTACCCCGAACAGGACCTGGAAAATGCCGTTTTTTTAATCAATCCAAGAGCTTTGCTTGCCGCAAGGTTTCAAGCACCTTTTACCTCGGTGTTAATCCGTCAAAGCTTTATACAACTGCGTTCAGATTATGCGGTTAACCATTAATCAGATGTTTCGTCCATTGCTTCAGCAAAACTCAAGGCAAGCTGTTCAAGTGTACTGGTTCGGCGAAAGCTAGGACGCCACACCAGGCCAATTTCACGTTTTGCCAGACTATCCTGTTTTAACGGTCGCAAACAGATATCGGCATGACGCACCATATCGGAATTAATAGCCATTTGTGGAATCAAGGTAATCCCTAAACCGCTTGCCACCATTTCTATCAGCGTGTACAAGCTGGTCGCCTGTACACTGCGCCGTTGTGCTGAAGCGGGTAATTGACAGGCACTGATAGCATGCTCACGCATACAATGCCCTTCGGCTAATAGTAATAACTCGTTTATTGGCAGTTGATGTGGTTGCAGTGACTCATATTTGCTTAAACTATGTTGTCGGGGTAAGGCTACCCAAAAGGCTTCTTGTGAGATTACCCGGTAATTCAAATTTCGCGTATTGAACGGAAAGGCTAGTATTGCTACATCAATGGTGCCATTTTCTACTTGTACTAATAATCTTTCCGACTGATCTTCAATCAGTAAAACCTCTAACTCTGGTAATTGTTTACGAATTTTGGGCAATACACGGGGCAGTAGAAACGGACTAATAGTGGGGATAACGCCAATTCTGATTCTGCCGGCTAAAGGATTTTTCTCAGCTTGCGCCAAATCCACCAAATCATCACTTAAAGAGAGAATTTGTCGGGCGCGGTCAGCCACTTCTTCGCCAATGGGTGTTGTGAGTACTTTTCGATTGGTACGCTCTAGTAAACCAACTTCCAGTAAGTCTTCTAAGTCCTGAATGCCTGCACTTAGAGTGGATTGTGTCACATGGCACTTCTCTGCGGCACGACCAAAGTGTTTTTCATCAATGACTGCTGTCAAATACTGTAATTGCCGTAAGGTGGGAAGTCTCATAATCGGTCTATCCACTTATTAAGTTGAAAATGATTTGTTTTATATAAGTTAGCATAAATATAATGACAAATCGTCAGCCAATACAAAATTCGTTTGTTGTAAGATGTATTCATATTATTACTTTTTTGTCAGGAGGTTTCATGCGTAAGTGGCAGTGTTTAGTGTGTGGGTTCATCTATGATGAAGCCAGAGGATTACCTGAAGAAGGCATTCCACCGGGCACCTCATGGGACGATATTCCAGATGACTGGGAATGTCCGGAATGTGGTGTGGGCAAAGAAGATTTTGAAATGTTGGAAATTTGATCAGCGACGCGTAAATCCAGCTTCTTTATTTTTAAGCGTTTTTCGATATAGCTTATTGTTTTCAATTCTTAAACTTAAAACGAACTAATCGTATTATTATCTGGCAACGCAACGTGCTGACAGAACTTTCCCTTACGCATTTTCGTAATATCCATAAATCAATACTCTACCCCAGTTCTGGTGTGAATTTACTGGTTGGAGAAAATGGTTCTGGAAAAACCAGTGTGTTGGAAGCTATCTATCTGCTGGCAATGGGGCGTTCTTTTCGTTCGCGTAATTTGAAAAATGTAATTCAAAACGAAGAACAATATTTTCAATTATTTGCCAGAATTATTCAGGGTATTCCTGTTGGATTACAATTTGGGAATGCGAGTGGTTTACAGATTCGTCTTAACAATGCTCCATTAAAAAAGCTATCTGAATTAGCTACGCATCTTCCCCTTCAATTTATTCCGGCTAATTGTCACCAATTTTTTGAACTGGGTCCGCGGTTTAGGCGAAAAGTTGTGGATTGGGGATTGTTTCACGTGGAACAAGATTTTTTTTATCATTGGCAAGCATACAAAAAAATTCTCTCCCAACGTAATGCAGCATTGCGCAATGCAAAACCGAACAGTGAAATAAAAGTTTGGGACGCATCGCTAAATGCGCATGGTTTGAAACTGGCAACCTATCGGAATGAATACCTGGACCAATTAGTGATTAGTTTTAAAGAATGGTTCATGTTGCTTTGCAATGATTATAAAACTTCAAAATTTGAATTACGATATTTATCAGGCTGGCCTAAAGGGGAAGATTTTGCTGATATTTTGAATAAAACAATTGATAGAGATCGTGCGCTTGGTTATACCCGATCAGGTCCACATGCAGCAGATTGGTCATTAAGAGTAGATGGGCAAGATCCTGCAGAATTGTTTTCAAGAGGACAGCAGAAACTTTTTTTTCTTGCTATCAGCCTGGCACAAATAACTTTAATGCAACAGATAAATAAACAACAAAGCGTATTGTTGATTGATGATTTAAGCTCAGAACTTGATCGTGAGCACCAGGTTTCTGTGTTACAAGCGATCAAAAAATTGAAGGTGCAAACCTTTATCACGACGACAAATACAGAGTTATCAGCAAGGTTGGTAAAAGAAGAAAATGACATTATGTTCCACGTGGAACGAGGTGTGATTGAGCAAGTATAGTCAAGCTGTCAACCGGAGACGATACATAGTAGAATGAACGATTAGGCTTCACCTTGCTGTAAATGGACTAATTTATGACCACTGAAAATAATAGTTACGATTCTTCCAATATTAAAGTACTGAAGGGGTTGGACGCTGTCAGAAAACGGCCGGGCATGTACATCGGCGACACGGACGACGGAACCGGTTTGCACCACATGGTTTTTGAGGTGCTGGATAACTCAATCGATGAATCTCTGGCTGGCCATTGCACGGAAATAAACGTTCGAATTCATCCGGATGATTCCGTTTCTGTTGAGGATAATGGTCGTGGTATTCCGGTCGATATGCATGAAGGTGAAGGAGTATCTGCAGCTGAAGTTATCATGACTGTTTTACATGCCGGTGGTAAATTTGATGATAATTCCTATAAAGTTTCAGGCGGATTGCACGGTGTTGGTATATCAGTCGTAAATGCGTTATCCAAAAAACTAACACTGGAAATCAAACGTAATGGTTTTTTGCACAAACAAAATTATACACATGGTGTGCCGGATGCACCGTTAAAAGCTTTTGAAGAAACGCAGGATACAGGTACCAAAATTCAATTCTGGCCAAGCGAAGAAACCTTTACCCACATCACATACGATTACAAAATATTGGCCAAGCGCATTCGTGAGCTAGCCTTCTTGAATTCTGGTGTCAGAATTGTCCTGACAGATGAAAGAGATGAGAAAACTGAAGTATTTCATTATGAGGGTGGGATAAAAGCGTTTGTTACCCATCTGAATAAAAATAAAACATTTGTTCACGAGCATGTCATTGGCATTTCCGGATTACGCGATGATGTCGTGGTCGAATTAGCAATGCAGTGGAATGACTCTTATCAAGAAAATATTTACTGTTTTACAAACAATATTCCCCAGCGTGACGGTGGTACACATTTAGCCGGATTTAGAGCGGCGTTAACCCGAAGCCTCAACCAATACATTGAAAGCGAAGGTCTGGCAAAAAAATCTAAAGTCGTTACCAGCGGCGATGATGCGCGTGAAGGACTCACAGCGGTACTGTCAGTAAAAGTGCCCGACCCGAAATTTTCATCTCAGACCAAAGATAAATTGGTGTCATCAGAAGTTCGCACCATTGTAGAATCTTTAGTTAATGAGCATTTCCAGGATTTTCTGATTGAAAACCCAAGTGAAGCCAAACTGATTGCCAACAAAATGATTGATGCAGCACGTGCACGTGATGCTGCCAGAAAAGCAAGAGAATTAACTCGCCGTAAAGGAGTTCTTGATATTGCAGGTTTACCAGGCAAGCTGGCGGATTGTCAGGAAAGAGATCCGGCCCAGTCAGAACTGTTCCTGGTGGAAGGGGACTCGGCCGGTGGCAGTGCCAAACAAGGCCGTGATAGAAGAACACAAGCAATTCTTCCGCTGAAAGGAAAAATCTTAAATGTTGAGCGCGCCCGTTTCGATAAGATGATCGGATCGGCCGAAGTGGGCACGTTGATTACTGCTTTAGGTTGCGGTATTGGTCGTGACGAATATGATCCGGAAAAACTCCGCTACCACCATATTATTATTATGACCGATGCGGACGTCGATGGCTCTCACATCCGAACGTTACTACTGACATTTTTCTACAGACAGATGCCGGAACTAATCGAACGAGGCCATGTTTACATCGCCCAGCCACCGTTATATAAAATCAAAAAAGGTAAACAGGAGCGTTACGTAAAAGATGACGCAGAAATGGAGCGTTACCTTACAGAAGTTGCTTTAACAAATGCCGTGCTCTATCCAACAACGGATGCAGCACCTATTGAAGGTAATGCTCTAGCGCAGCTGGTCAATGAATATCAAACCATCAGAGCCATTATTACCCGGCTGGCAAATCATTATTACCCTGCTTTCCTGGACGAATTGATTTATCAAACAGCAATACCTGATTTCAGCGAAACTGGCGCTATGAAAGAGTGGCTGAAAGCGATAGAACAACGCATGAATGACATCATGCCCACAGGAACATATTACGTTCTTGATCTACAAAAAAATGAAAATGAACCAATGCCTCATGTGAATATCAGTTTCACCCGACATGGGATTAGTAACGATTTTCATGTTCCGGGAGAGTTTTTTGCCAGTACCGAGTATCAGAAGATCATGTCTTTTTCTAACAAAATCAATGGCTTGTTTGGTGAAGGTGCGAAGATCGAACGTGGTGAAAGAAATGAAAATGTTCAGCATTTTTCACAGGCAGTTAAATGGTTGATGGCTGAAGCCCGACGTGGTCAGCATGTACAACGTTATAAAGGCTTGGGTGAAATGAACCCTGAACAATTGTGGGAAACGACAATGGATAAATCCAAGCGTCGGTTGTTACAGGTCAGGATCTCAGATGCGATAACAGCAGATGAAACCTTCAATACTCTAATGGGCGACAATGTTGAACCTCGTAGAGAGTTTATTGAAACGCATGCTTTACAGGCATCTAATCTAGATATTTAAACCATTCGGGAATTGTTCCCCAACCCAACGGTCGGTTATGAAGGCCATTCAGTGATGCTGGATGGCCTTTTTTCATGTATTCAGGAGCAAATAATGACGACGAGTGACGTACGCTACAATCAAGGGCAGATAATTTTGCATTGGTTAATCGCGGCGATGATTTTCTTTATGATCGGCTTAGGTCTATGGATGGTTGGTCTGCCAAAAGAGTCAGAATTAGCGCCGGGCCAGGAAAGCGTACGAGCATTTTGGTTTTTATTGCATAAATCAATGGGTATCACCGTCGCAGTCTTCATTTTGTTACGGGTAGTCTGGCGGTTAACACATAAGACTCCCCCACTGCCGACAAGTATTGCAAACTGGCAACAGAAGCTGTCCAGCGGAATACATTATTTACTTTATGGAGTAATGGTGGCGATGCCGATAACCGGTTATCTACAATCCATGTACAGTAAATATGACACCAAACTATGGGGAATGAAGTTACCACGCCTTGCTGAAGCAAATGCTTCTGCAAGAGAAACGTTTACCGATATTCATCAGGTGTTAGCGTATATTTTTATTACACTGTTGGTTATACATATCGGGGCAGCCATAAAACATCGATTAAATGGCACAGAAGTGACCCGTAGGATGTCATTGTGGAAATAACGATGTAGTTGCAATGAAATTAAAAAAGGCCCTTAAAAGGGCCTTTTTTGTATGAATGACAATGATTATTAATGTAGCTTAATTTTTGGATGTACGCTTCGACGAAAAAGATGAGATAGCGATAACATCAACACTCGAAACGGTCCAAATAAGGCAACTTGGTGCATCTTATACAGTGAAAGGTACATCAGTCGGGCCATTAAACCTTCTACTTTCATACTACCTTTACTTAAATTTCCCATCAGGTTGCCAACTGTACCGTAGCGACCTAAAGAAACCAAAGAGCCATAATCATGGTAATGATATTCAGGAAGCTCCTTGTCCTTCATTCGATTAACGATTGATTTATAAACCAGAGACGCCATTTGATGGGCTGCCTGGGCGCGTGGCGGTACATTCTGATCCTGACCAATCCATTTACATGCACAGCAGTCACCAATGGCATAAATATCATCATCAAAGGTGGTTTGCAGGGTCTGTTTTACCACCAATTGATTCATCCAGTTGGTTTCCAGACCATCAATATCTTTCAAAAACTCAGGAGCCTTAATGCCGGCTGCCCAGACTTTGATTGCTGCAGGAATATTACGACCACTTTGAGTTTTGATCTCTGTCTCGGTAACTTCAATAACACGCTCACCAGCAAGAATTTCTACGCCGAGATCATTTAACTCCTCCTGAGCAGCAGCTGAAATATTTTCAGGTAACCCAGGCAAAATACGATCAGCAGCTTCAATTAAAGTAAGTTTTACATCCTGTGGTTTAACTTCATCAAGACCATAAGCATTTAACAGATGTGATACTTCGTAAAGTTGTGCGCACAATTCGACACCTGTAGCACCAGCGCCGACAATGGCAATATTTAACTGACCCTCATCGAGAGGACGTCCTTGGGTATGCGCACGCAGATAAGATTCCAATAACTGATTCTGGAAATATTCGGCTTGTTTAGTGGTATCCAGGAACAGACAATGATCGCTTACACCCTTGATACCAAAGTCATGACTGACACTGCCAACAGAAATAATGAGATAGTCATAATCAAAACTACGACGGGGAATGATTTCCACACCGTCTTCATTGAAGGTTGGCGCAACCGTTATCTGTTTATTTTGGCGATCCAGACCTTCCATTCGGCCAAGACGAAACCGAAACCCACTGCACATGGCTTGGCTCAAGTATTCAATTTCATCTTCATGAGAATCGAGGGTTCCAGCTGCAACTTCATGTAAAAGTGGTTTCCAGATATGCGTATGAGTACTGCTAACCAGAGTAACTTCCGCTTTCTTTTTCTTACCAAGTTTTTTTCCGAGTTTGGTAACCAGTTCCAGGCCACCTGCTCCACCACCAACAACAACTATTTTTGGCACTGCTTCTGACATAGATATGCGACTCCCATCAATCCGTTGCAAATTATGTGGTTAATTTTAACTTATATATAATCGATCGACCTATCTAATTTTTACTAGTAGGTCAGACTCTGGCAAAATTCACAGCTTAATATCAATTGAGATAACAGCATGCAATCAAGGCCGGAAAAGCCAAAATTGGCCTGGGCAATCACGGGTTCAGGACATTATCTGGATGAATGTTTGGAAATTATCCGTGAATTACCGGATGTAGACCTGTTTTACAGTCGTGCTGGAGAAGAAGTTATCCGTATGTATGGTCACGATCCAAAAACCTTGAACAACGAAGGTCATATTTATCGTGATAGAGCCGCAAGCTCACCTCCGGTCGGATTATTCTATCGGGGGGATTATCATACTCTGGTGGTAGCACCAGCCACCTCAAACACCGTGGCGAAAATGGTTATGGGCTTGTCTGACACACTGGTTACCAACGTGTATGCTCAGGCAGGCAAGTGCCGTGTTCCGAGTATTGTGCTTGCCTGTGATGCCATATCCGAAGTCGATACACCTGCCCCTGACCGTATGGTGAGATTATGGCCAAGAGCCATTGATCTGGCGCATACAGAAACTCTGCGTAGTTTTGAAGCAACCACCGTCGTGGAATCAGCTGAGGCTTTATACGAAACTTTGAAAAAGCGTCTGGAACACGTTAACGCCGATCATGGCTGAGACCATTCTCTTTCTCACCGGAAAACTTGCTCAACCCAGTGTTGAAAAGGTTTTGCAGGAAATGGCGCCATTGCCATTCGAGTATAGAGTGCATCAATTGGGTCTATCAGTTGCCGCATTAATGACCGATAAGATGATCGCCCGGCGGCTCAAGCCGGATGATTATGCGGACTGTAAACAGATCATTGTTCCCGGTCGCTGCCGTGGAGATTTGGCTGAATTGAGTAAAACGCTGGGGATTGAGGTAGTGCGGGGGCCGGATGAAATTAAAGATTTACCGATATTCTTTGGTAAGGAGCGGAAAATCCCTGATTTAAGTCGTTATGATGTCAATATCTTCGCCGAGATTGTTGATGCGCCCCAAAGGGATATTGCAGGTATTTTGGAGCGGGCAAATTATTACCGTGATTCAGGGGCCAACGTCATTGATATTGGTTGTCTTCCGGAAGAAAAATTTCCGCTGATGGAAGAAGCTATCGCAGCCCTACATGAAAATGGTTTTAAAGTTAGTGTGGACTCACTTTCAATAGATGACTTAAGGCGTGCTAGCAATGCGGGTGCAGATTACCTGCTGAGTCTGACAGAAAAAACCATCGACCTTGCGAAAGAAACCGATGCCATCCCGATACTGGTTCCAGCGCAGCCGGGTTCACTGGCTTCGCTCGAACGGGCTATGGAGGCAATGGACAAGCTGGGAAAACCCTGGATAGCCGATCCTATTCTGGATCCAATCCATTTTGGCCTTACAGAGTCGATAGTTCGTTATCACACCTTACGTCAAAAATACCCAGAAGCACCCATGATGATGGGAATAGGTAATCTGACCGAGTTAACGGATGCTGATACCAGCGGAATTAATGCACTGCTGTTTGGCATTATTTCTGAGTTAAACATTACCAATGTGCTGGCGACGGAAGTCAGTCCTCATGCAAGGCGGGCCATCAAAGAAGCTGATGTGGCACGACGCATGATGTTTGCCGCTCGCGATGACAATAGCCTGCCACGGGATTTCACTGCAGATTTATTGGTTAGCCATGAACGCAGACCTTTTACCGATACTGAACAGGAAATTATTCAATTATCTGAGAATATAAAAGATCCAAACTATCGAATAAAAATTGCCCCTAAAGGGATATTTGTTTTTAATCGGGATGGTTTGTTGCAGGATACCGATCCGTTTGCTTTTTACCCTCAGCTGCAAGTGAAAGATGATCCGGGCCATGCCTTCTACCTGGGGGTGGAATTAGCACGTGCCGAGATCGCCTGGCAATTAGGGAAACGTTATACTCAGGATGAAGATCTGCAATGGGGTTGTGCTGTTGAAACCGAACAGGAAGATCTGACCCGGCAGAAGGCTGAAGGCACTACGATGCAAAAAGATCAGCAACGGACCTGTGGCACGGCCGATATTAAAAAAACCAAAAAACAGGAGCGCGCCTGTGGCACTGCTGACAAGCCGGATACATGAAGTTATCGTCACCACGATATCAGAAAATGGAAAGGTGCATTCTGCACCAATGGGGATAAGCGAAGTAAACGGTCACTTTCATATAAAGCCTTTCAAACCATCCAGTACTTACGATAACCTGCTTCGGCATGGTCAGTGTTCAATAAATTTTGTCGATGATGTACGGATTTTTGCTGGTGCGTTAACCGGGCATCGTGATTGGCCCACCTCCCCCTGTCAGCAGATTGAAGGTGAATATATTGCAGATGCGCTATCACATATTGAGTTGGAAATTGTTCGTCTGGAAGATGATGACCCACGAGCCTGTTTTTACGGCGCTGTAATTTGCGATGTAAACCATAAGCCCTTCAGAGGTTTTAATCGTGCCCAGAATGCAGTGATTGAGGCTGCCATTCTGGTGAGTCGGCTGGGCATGTTGCCAGAGCATAAAGTTCGCGACGAAATTGACTACCTGACTATCGCTATTGAGAAAACGGCCGGTGAACGTGAGCTCCAGGCCTGGAGCTGGTTAATGGAAAAAGTTGAACAATCCGGAATAAAGCTAAATGATAACTAAGTGGTTAGCCAGCGTAGAATCGCTTGATGAAGCAAAATCTCTAGTGGAGCAGTTGCCACATATCCTTGATATGAAAAACCCGTCAGAAGGTGCTCTGGGAGCTTTAAACCATCAAACTGTCACTGAGATCGTTAATTGGATCAACAAAGGTTGTCTTTGCAGTGCAACGGTGGGTGATTTACCCATGCAAGCTGAGATAACTTCAGCAGCCATTCGCAACATGGCTGAAACAGGTGTGGATTATGTCAAAATCGGGCTATTTGATGAACCAGGCCTTATCCAATGCATTCAACAACTTGAGCCTACTATCAAAAGTCTTAGCACACCGGTGATTGCCGTTATCTTTGCTGATCAGTTACCACAGCAGAAGTTAATTCCATTACTGGCAAAATCTGGATTCGCTGGCGTGATGCTGGATACTGCCCGCAAAGATGGTCAGGGATTGTTGAATCATTTATCGGTAGAAGTTCTGCAACAGTTTGTTGTGGAGGCAAAATCCGCTGGAATGTTGTGCGGTTTGGCCGGCGCACTGAGGATTGAAGATATTGAAACACTCAGTCCATTGCAGCCGGATTACCTTGGGTTTCGCAGTGCGTTATGTCAGCAGCATCGTCGCACTAATCGTCTGGATCCGGAGTTGGCCAAACAAATTCAAAATAAATTGAACGTGGCTTTACCTGAAGTTTTGGCCTGTTAGACGCAGACGCAAAAAAACCGGATAGAGAAAGTTACCTCCCCTACCCGGTTCATATCTTTATCAAGCAGCCAGTTTTACTCTTAGTGATTTTGCTGCTGAAACCATGGCTTTTAATGCAGGCTCCACTTCTTCCCAGCGACGGGTTTTTAAACCGCAGTCAGGATTCACCCATAACAGCGTTTTATCAATTCGCTGTGCGGCCAGTTTGAGCAATTCCACCATCTCCTGCTCTGATGGAATATTCGGACTGTGAATATCATAGACACCCGGACCTATCGCATTGGGATAGTCAAACTCCTGAAAAACATCCAGTAATTCCATTTGCGAACGTGAGGTTTCAATGGTGATGACATCGGCGTCCATGGCGGCAATAGCTTCGATAATATCGTTGAATTCGGAATAACACATATGGGTATGGATCTGTGTCTCATCTGACACGCCATTAGCGGTGATTCGGAAGCATTCCACAGCCCACTCCAGATATGTCTGCCATTGAGATTGACGAAGTGGCAAACCTTCCCGCAAGGCGGCTTCATCAATCTGAATGATGTTGACCCCGGCACTTTCCAGATCGATCACTTCATCCCGAATCGCCAGTGAAATCTGTTTACAGGTTTCGCTACGTGGCTGGTCATCTCTGACAAAAGACCAGTTAAGAATGGTGACTGGCCCGGTCAACATCCCTTTTACTGGTTTGTCGGTTAATGATTGGGCATATTGAATCCACTCAACGGTCATCGGATCAGGACGTGAGACATCACCATAGATGATCGGTGGTTTCACACAACGGGAACCATAGGACTGAACCCAGCCATAGTCGGTGAATGCAAAACCCTGTAGTTGTTGACCGAAATACTCGACCATATCATTGCGTTCAGCTTCACCATGTACCAGTACATCAAGGCCCAACTCGAGTTGTTTATCGATGGCATGGCGAATTTCCGCCTGCATTTGCTGGCGATATTCAGCATCAGCCAGTTGACCCAGGCGAAACTGTTTACGTGTCTGTCGAATAACATTGGTCTGTGGAAAAGAGCCAATGGTAGTCGTTGGGAATGCCGGCAACTGTAGCGCTTGCTGTTGAAGGGCTGCTCGTTGTGAATAAGTACTCTGCCGCTGGCCTGATGCGGAATGAGTTGCTTCACAGCGCTGTTTAACGGCCGGGTTATGAACGCGAGTGGACTGCTGGCGACGTTGAATGGATTGTTTGTTTTCTGCTAGCTGTGCGGCAACACCTTCACGCCCCAGATTGAGCGCCTGAGCTAATATCGATAACTCTTCCAGCTTTTGTACCGCAAAGGCCAGCCAGTCAAGTGTTTCTTCAGCAAGATTATGCTCAGAGTTTAAATCAATAGGCACATGCAGCAACGAACAGCTTGGAGCCAGCCATAAGCGTTCAGCAAGTCGCGTATGAATCGGCTCCAGCAGCTCAAGCGCCCTATTCAGATCGGTTTTCCAGATATTACGGCCATTAATAATGCCCACTGATAAAACTTTGTGTGAAGGCAGCCAGTCCACCACTCTGACAAGTTCATCTGCAGCACTGATCGCATCAATATGCAGTCCTGCTGTGGGTAATTCACAAGCTAGCTGCAGATTTTGCTGAAGTTGGCCGAAATAGGTCGTCAGCAACAATTTGACACGACATTTCGCTAAACTGAAGTAGGCTTTCTGCAAAGCCTGTTGCCATTCCGTTGACAGCTCAGTGACCAGAACAGGTTCATCGATTTGTACCCACTCGACACCGTTATCTGCCAATTGATCGAGAATTTCTGCATAAACCGGTAATAATTTATTCAGCAAAGCGAGTTTGTCAGTTTCGTCCTTGGTTTTCCCCAGCCAGAGATAGCTTACCGGACCAACCAGAACGGGTTTTATCTTAAAACCTGCAGCTTTTGCTTCTTTGATTTGCGCCAGCAATCGTTCCGGACATGCCTTAAAGGCAGTTTCCGCGTTAAATTCCGGCACCAGATAATGGTAATTGGTATCAAACCATTTTGTCATTTCTGCAGCGGCGACCTGGTGATTGCAACAGGATGAACCTGCTTGTCCACGCGATGCCTGAAAATACTGTGTCATGGCATCAGCATTTTTATCAACCCGTGATGGCAGGTTATCCAGCAGCTGACTGGTGTCCAGAACGTGATCATAAAAGGAAAAGTCTCCAACAGGCACCAGGTCCAGATCAGCTTGCAATGTCCAATGACGTAAACGTAATGTTTTACCAGTTTGTTCTAAATCCTCAACAGACGTTTCACCACGCCAGAAGCGCTCCAGAGCAAATTTTAATTCTCGTTGGCCGCCTATACGGGGAAAGCCAAGATTATGTGTGGTGACCATTCGATATCCTCTCAGTCGGTTTCAAAAAGCTTCATTGTAATCAGTCTTATTGATGAGCAATAATGATGATTATTTACTTATTCATGAGAGATGTTCATATATGATTGAGCGCGCGCATTTACGAATTATTCGAGCCTTGGCAGAAAATGGCAGTTTAACGGCAGCAGCCAATGCCTTATTTCTCACACAATCCGCCTTATCGCATCAGATCCGTTATCTGGAACAAAAGTTGGAAATAAGCTTATGGCAGCGGGATGGTCGTAAGTTAAGACTGACACAGGCAGGTGAACTGATGTTGCAGGTTGCTCAGCAGGTTTTACCGGTTTTGGAGCAAACTGAGCAGACCTTACAGGCCTATTCGGAGGGACGCGCAGGTATTTTGCGTCTGGGAGTTGAGTGCCACCCCTGTTATGAATGGCTGAAAAAAATTCTGGCAGACTATCTACGCGAAATGCCGCAAATGGATGTGGATATTGTGCATCAATTTCAGTTTTCAGGTATGGAAGGGTTATTGAATCATCATATTGATTTGCTGGTGACGCCGGATGCCGTTAAACAGGTCGGCGTAATTTATCAGCCGATGTTTGATTATGAGTTGGTTTTGCTGGTGGCTGAAAGTCATCCATTAAGTAAGCAGAAATTTATTCAGCCTGAAGCACTGCACAAGGAATTATTGCTGACGTTTCCCGTCGCCCATGAACGACTTGATGTGTTTACCCAGTTTTTGATGCCCGCAGGTATTAACCCTCGAACCAAAGCCATGCAATCAATGGATATTATGGTGCAGATGGTGGCGTTACAAAGAGCGGTGACAGTGTTGCCTAACTGGCTGGCCAATGAGTTTTGTCAAACGCTTCCGGTTAAAGCGATACGGCTTGGAAGAGGCGGTTTGGCGAAAACGCTTTATGCTGCTATAAGAGAGTTAGACCAGGACGTCAGCTACCTGCAAAAATTTATTTCCCTTGGCGTGAAATCCAGCAATGCTGTGACCGATTAAGTTTGTTCGTCAAGCACTCGATAAAGGATTTCACGGATAGACTCAGGTTCAAAAGGTTTATCCAGAATAGCCGATACGCCCGCCTGCTCAACCTGACCCAATCGGGTCTGGTTCTGCTCACTGGTCACAACCAAAATGGGCACAAAAGTATTGCCCATCTCGCTGCGGATATGTTCAACCAGCGCCTGACCATCCATTTTTGGCATATTCAGATCGGTCACCACCAAATCAAAACTCTGTTGTTTGAGCATTTCAATCGCTTCAATACCATTTTCAGCCTGATGAATCTGGTTTATGCCCATGTTCTGAAACACGCGCATTAGATGGTTACGTGATACCAGACTGTCATCGACCAGTAAAACTTCCAGCTGTTCTACTTCGTAATTCTGTAATTCAATTTCAGTTGGATCAATATGCTGCAGGGTGGTACGGATGGCACGCTGCAGATTAGCGTGATCAAAGGGTTTGGGCAGAATGGCCACGACACCGGATTGGCGAAGAGGCTCAAGTGCTTCAATATTTGATTCGCTGGAGATCAGCATAAAATGGGTGTTTTCCAGATTATCCAGTCGACGAATTGATGAGAGTAGTTCAGTCGCGGTCATGTCAGGCAAATACATGGCGCTGATCACCAGATCCGGGGGATACTTTTGCATAGCCACGATAGCCTGCGCGCCATCGTGAACACCATCAATTTTATTCACTCCCGCCTGGCGTAATTCACGCATGATGATTTTCAGCTGAACGGAAGATGGCTCAACCAGTAATATCGAGAGTTCTGATTCATTAAGTGAGTACATGCTGGTTCCGTTTTAGCGAATAACGAGACTGGTTTCCACTTGTTCGCGAGTCTCTTCATCCATAAGTTTTTCGATAATTGTTAACGCAAAAGCCATTGCCGTTCCCGGTCCGCGGGAGGTAATGATTTTATTATCACAGACGACAGCATCATTACTGAATTGAATTTCTGGCCATTCGCTGGGCTTCAGTGCACCTGGATAACAGCTGACGCTCACCCCCTCTAGCAGGCCAACATGTGCCAGAACCATGGGTGCTGCACATATTGCTCCAAGCCATTTATCAGCCTGGTTAAACCGTTTGAGCAACGCATGAATCCGTTGATCGGCATTCAGATTGTTGGTGCCGGGTTGTCCGCCCGGCAGAACCATCATGTCGAATTCATCATCAATCACTGCATCCAGTGTGGCATCCGCCACCAAGCGGACACCACGGCTGGCAGTAATGTTTAGATCCTCCGTCAAACTGGCAGTAACAACATCTATCTCAGCCCGTCTGAGAACATCTATCAGCGTGACCGCCTCAATTTCCTCAAAGCCCTCAGCGAGTGGGATTAATACCGTTGCCATGAAAATAGCGTTTAACGTTTGCTCATAATGTTCATGCCTTTCAGCAGGTTCAATGCCTGAGAAAGCGGGTAATCACGCAGTGCTAAAGGCTGTTTTTCCTCTTCTTCATCGAGACCCGCTTCCGCGTCGGCCGGAGTTTCGTCTGATTCTTCCAGTAAACCATTTTCCAGATGACGACTGAGATCAACTTCTCGCAGCGGCTGGAAGCCATTATCTTCAGCTGCACTGATTTGTAAGGCATCAATCACGATATCAGGGTGTATACCATCTGCCTGAATAGAGCGTCCAGAAGGGGTGTAATACCGCGCGGTTGTCATCTTGACCGCGGTATCATTGGTTAAAGGCATAACCGTTTGTACTGACCCTTTACCAAAGGTTTTAGTACCCAGTATCACGGCCCGTTGATGGTCCTGCAAAGCCCCGGCAACAATTTCAGAAGCAGAAGCTGAGCCACCATTTACCAGCACAATAATAGGCGCGCCATTCAGCATATCACCAGGTTTGGCGTGGAATTTTTGATCGGCATCCTCAATACGTCCTTCAGTGTAGACAATCATGCCTTTGTTGAGGAAAGCATCAGAAACTTCAACCGCTGCATCTAAAACGCCGCCTGGATTATTGCGTAAATCAAGCACCAGACCTTTTAATTTGCCACCATTATCAGTCTTGAGTTGATTTACGGCGTCACGAAGATTCTCACCGGTTGGTGATTGGAAAGTAGTGATTCGTACATAACCATAACCTGGCTCCAGAACTTCGGTGCGTACACTTTTCACTTTGATAATGGCGCGAGTCAGTTCCAGTTTCAGCGGTTTATCAGCGCCTTCACGAATAATCGTCAGAACAATTTTGCTGCCCGGTTCACCACGCATGATGTCTACGGCTTCAGTCAGCGTCAGACCTTTAACAGGGGTGTCATCGAGACGGATAATCAGGTCACCGGCTTTTACACCTGCTTCAGCAGCGGGTGTTTCGTCAATTGGTGCAACCACTTTGACGAAGCCATCTTCCATTGATACTTCTATACCCAAGCCACCAAACTCTCCAGATGTGCCTTCACGGAGATCCTTGAATTCGCTGAGATCAAGGTAGGATGAATGGGGATCCAGTCCAGAAAGCATGCCGCGAATGGCGTTTTCCAGCAGAGCTTTGTCTTCCACCGGCTCTACATAACTGCTTTTGATGCGGCCGAAAATTTCAGAGAAAGCTCTTAGATCGTCTATTGGCAAGTCAGGCTTTGCGACAGTGTCTTTCTCGGCTGATACCATTTGACCAAAAATCAATGTGATGCCGATAATGACACCCGCTGTTACCAGCGCAAAATCACGTTTCAAAAAGCGCATATGAACTTTATTCCTTATTTCAAATTAACCTTGCTTGCGCAGCCATTGCATAGGATTGGTCGGACTGCCTTTATGACGTACTTCAAAATATAATCCAGCGGTTTGTCTGACACCCTGATCACCACTTTGAGCGATAACCTCACCAGCATTCACGGTATCCCCCGTGCTTTTCAGCAGACTGTCATTATTGCCATACAGCGTCATGAACTGTTCGCCATGATCAATGATGATTAACAAGCCAAAGCCTTTCATCCAATCGGCAAAAACCACCCTGCCCTCTGCGCTGGCTTTAACAGACGTGCCTTTTTCAGAGGCTATCAGTATGCCCTTCCAGCTGAGTTTATCAAGATTACGCTGGCTACCATAGCTTGCCAGTATTTTTCCAGACAACGGCCATTGTAACTTCCCACTCAGACTCGAAAATCGTTCACTTGGTTTCACCGTTTTTGATGGCGGAGGTCTTTTTGCTGCTTTTTTGGCGAGTGAGTCTAATAATGACTGCAGGTTTTTCTCTTCTTCTTTTAATGCAGCCAGTTGTGCATCCTGCCCTGAGATTTTTTTATTCAGCGCGGCAAGTGTTCTCTCACGTTCAACCGTTTGCTGTTTAAAAACTTCTTGCTGCGAGAGCTGTTGTTGTTCCAGTTCATCCAGATTTCTTTTAACAGCATAAACAGCTTTTTCCTGCTCCGTTAAGTTTTGCAAAGTCGTGTGCAAGGTTTCGAGCTGCTGCTGGCGGGCCGAGTGAAAATAACGGTAATACGTGTTGCTTCGACTGACACGCTCAGGAGACTGTTCAGACAATAATATTTTTAGATAACTGGGTTGAGCATTCATAAATGCAGAGCGAATTTGTTGATTTAATGCCTCCAGTTGCTTTGCCTGCTGCTTTTGCGTCAGTCCCAACTGCTGTTGAAGATTAAGTAATTCATCATCTTTAACCGCAATAGATTGTTTAATCTGATTTAACTCGCGACTTATTTCGGAAACCTTGAGACTCTGCTGTTTTAATTGCTGTTGTAATTCCGCTTTGGTTTTCTTGTTAAGGTTAATCGTTTTATCAAGCTCAGATATTTCACTCCGTACCGCTTCGAGCTTTTTTGCTGACGAAGGTTCAGCAGCAAGATTTAATGGCACAAAAAGCCAGAAAAACAAGATTAAACCACGAATCATCATCTGCACGTTCAGGTGAGTTTCACCAGAAGGTGATTATTCATTTCCGCTGGAATCGGGAGATCAAGCAGGCTCAGCATGGTCGGTGCGATATCAGATAAACCACCCTGTTCGGCACAGACTGCCGAACGTCCCGCATAGATTAACGGCACGAGGTTGCTGGTGTGGGCTGTATGCGCCTGGCCTTTCTCATTGTCCACCATCTTTTCAGCATTGCCATGATCTGCTGTTACCAGCATTTCGCCACCGCTTTCTTTTAATGCGGACCAGATTTTACCGAGACAGTTATCCAGTGTTTCAATGGCTTTAACTGTCGCATCAAAATTACCGGTATGGCCTACCATATCTGCATTGGCGAAGTTACAGATGATGACATCATATTGATTGCTGTGAATGGCTTTGACCAGTTTTTCGGCCACTTCCGGAGCATTCATCTCCGGTTGTAAATCGTAGGTTTCGACTTTTGGCGAGGGCACCAGAATCCGATCTTCACCTTCGTAAGGAACATCGCTTCCGCCATTAAAAAAGAACGTCACATGCGCATATTTTTCGGTTTCAGCAATACGCAACTGGCGTAAACCAACAGCAGAAATACATTCGCCCAGCAGGTTTTTGAGCTTTTCAGCCGGAAAAGCCACCGGTACATCAAAATCCTTCTTATATTCCGTCAGCGTGACAAATTTTGACAGTTTTGGTGCTGCCAATATGGGAAATCCAGTAAATTCAGTATCAATGAAACACTGGGTTAATTCACGAGCGCGATCAGCACGGAAATTCATGAATACGATACTGTCACCATCCTCAATCGGCACGGCATCACCAATTCTGGTGGCTTTAACAAACTCGTCCGTTTCTTCTCGGGCATAGGCGTCCTGAAGAGCTTCAAGTGCATTATCTGCCTGATAAACGGCTTTACCATTAGCAATCAGTTCATAAGCCTGTTGAACTCTATCCCAGCGCTGGTCACGATCCATCGCATAAAAGCGCCCGATAATACTGGCGAAACGGCCCTTACCGGTTTCGTTAAAACAGGCTTGCATGTCCGCAATGAACTTTTGAGCAGATTTGGGTGACGTATCGCGACCATCCAGAAAAGCGTGCAAATAAATTTTAGTCGCCCCGCGGTCTGCAGCAAGTTTTACCATGGCCTGAATATGACTGTCATGACTGTGCACGCCGCCATCGGATAGCAAGCCCAGAATGTGCAGGGCTTTATCATTTTTCACCACGTCATCCACCGCATCAGTCAGTGTTTGATTGGTAAAAAAAGATCCGTTTCGAATGGCGACACTAATCCGGGTGAATTCCTGATAAACCACCCGGCCAGCACCAATGTTGAGATGACCAACTTCAGAATTTCCCATCTGATCGCCCGGCAAGCCAACACCAGCGCCGGAGGCGTTAATCAATGTATGTGCGTAATCATTCCAGAGGTGATCCCAAACGGGGGTATTGGCAGCCAAAATGGCATTATGCTGGACCTCTTCACTATAACCCCAACCATCCATAATGATTAGCGCAAGTGGGCGGTGCATGTGGCTCATGAAACTATCCTTTAATCACGGGTTACGACGACCTGGGGTTGTGAAAAACAGTGAACACTGCAAATCAACAACAATGCTGTGTATTATATGGGCTTTTGTAATCAATTACAGTTGCAATCTCGTTGACTAACATCATTTCACAATCCGGAAACCCGCAAATGCATGCCATTAATGACGATATTGAACGCGCTGCATTTGCGCTGAAAGCAATGTCGAATCCATTGCGTTTGAAAATTCTTTGTACGTTGGGCGATCAGGAATTATCAGTACAGGATATTGTTGATCAGGTTGGCACAACACAAAGCAATGTGTCGCAGCATCTTGCCAAACTCAAAGATAAAAACATTCTGGCGGCAAGACGAGATGCAAACCGTATATTTTACCGGGTCAACGATGAGCGCCTTTTACGGCTAATCAGCATGATGTGCGAATTGTTTTGCGTAAAATAGAAATCATTATTTATTCATAAATTTAGGGTTGTTTAATGGAAAATCTGGGCGAATTTATTGTTAATCATTGGATACTGTCCAGTTTGTTTGTGGTGTTGTTGTTTTTGGTTTTTTCTGACTCACTCACTCGCAAACTGGGTGGGTTTAATGCCGTTGATGTGCCAACAGCTGTTAATCTGGTGAATCAGCAAAAAGGCTGTTTTGTTGATATTCGCGATAAAGCTGCATTTGAAACTTCACATATAGTCGATTCCGTTAATGTACCGGTGGCTGATATCGAGGCGAATCTCAAGTCGCTAAAAAATAAGGATCAGCCTCTGGTTCTGGTGTGTGACAGTGGTCAGCGTTCAAAAGCTGCTGCCAAACAGTTCAAAAAACATGGCTATACCAATATTTATGTAATGTCAGGTGGTCTGCACGCATGGCGAGATGCCAAACTGCCATTATTCACTTAAGACTTGGAGCGTTGTTATGAGCAAAGTCATCATTTATTCATCTGCGCATTGCCCGTATTGCACCATGGCAAAGCAGTTACTGGATCAAAAAGGTGTCAGTTATGACGAAATCCGTGTGGATCAGCATCCTGAAAAACGCCAGGAAATGATGCAAAAAAGTCAGCAACGTACCGTGCCGCAAATATTCATTAATGGTAAATCACTGGGTGGATATACCGATTTGGTTGATATCGATCGTTCGGGTCAGCTCGATGTTTTACTGACAAATAATTAAATTCTATTAGAGAGGGAAAATCATGGCTGAAGAAAACACAGCAGCAACAGAAGAACAACAACCAAAGTTCATCATTCAGAAGATCTACACCAAAGATATTTCATTTGAAACACCTAATTCTCCAGCCATTTTCCGTGAAGAATGGAAACCCAAACTGGATCTGCAATTGGGTAATGAATATAACCGTATTGATGAAGATACCCATGAAATTGTTCTGGTCGTCACAGTCACCGCGAAAGTTAATGATCAAGTCGCATTTCTGGCGGAAGTCAAACAGGCTGGAATTTTCACTTTGACCGGGTATAGCAAGGAAGAAATGGGTCCCCTGATTGGCAGTTACTGCCCGAATACTGTTTTCCCATTTGCACGTGAAGTGATTTCTGATGTGGTTATTAAAGGTGGTTTCCCACAACTCGTGCTGGCACCCGTGAACTTTGATGCAGTATACAAACATCAAATTGATCAGGCGCGTCAGCAGATGGAAGCAGCACAGGCTACTCACTAGCTTGTCTAGATGGCCATGACCGCTTCTTCTTTAATGCCAACAGTTGTCATTGGTGCCGGAGCCTGGGGTACGGCGCTGGCGATTGCCATGGCTCGCAATGGGCATGAAGTCTGGCTGTGGGGTCGTGACAAAGAACAGCTTTCCCGGATAGCGGCTGAACGGATGAACAGCCGCTATTTACCGGAAATTATTTTTCCGGATACATTGAAAATTGAAATGGATTTGGAAAAATCTCTGAAAAATTGCAGACATGTAATGATTTCAGTGCCAAGTGTGGCGTTTAGCGAAATATTGCATTGCATTAAACCTTTTCTGTCTGAAGATATCCCGATCAGTTGGGCGACCAAAGGTTTAACGCCCCACAATGGTCAATTTCTGCACGATACGGCTATTGAAATTCTGGGGCCTAAACATGCTTTAGCTGTCGTTTCTGGTCCATCGTTCGCCGCGGAGGTTGCGGCCGGGTTACCTACCGCTTTAACAGTTGCTTCCCGCGATACAGAGTTTGCCAAAGCCTTGGCAAATGCGCTTCATGGACCAGCTTTGCGGGCTTACACCACGGAGGATGTTTTAGGAGTGCAAGTTGGTGGCACGGTGAAAAACGTGTTGGCAATTGCCGCAGGTATCTGTGACGGATTAGGATATGGTGCCAACGCCCGTGCCGCTTTGCTGACCCGCGGTATGGCAGAAATTATGCGTTTAGCCAGTATATTGGGGGCTGAACCGGAAACCATGTTTGGTCTGTCTGGTATGGGGGATTTGATTCTCACCTGTACCGACAATCAGAGCCGAAATCGCCAGCTGGGCTTAGCGATTGGTTCAGGTCTTAAAGTTGATGAAGCGGTTTCAAAAGTCGGTAAGACGGTAGAAGGTATGCACGCTGCAAGAGAAGTTTTATTGCGCGCTCAACAGGCGGGTGTTGAGATGCCAATTGTTGAGCAGGTATGCAAAATCCTGTTTGAAGGGTACGATCCGCGCAAATCGGTTCAGGCATTATTATGTCGTGAACAAAAAGCAGAATCTCCGGTAATCGGAAAATCGTGATACGAATTAATTGAGGAAAATTATATGCAAGGCATTGTGAAATACAGCAGCATCATTGCACTCAGTGTGGCAATGACTGTCGGCTTGTCTGCCTGTGGCAACCCATTCAGTAAAAAATCATCAGATGATGATGAAGTCGTTATGTCACAAAGTGGTCCGATACTGTGGGAGTCAAATCTGCAATACGTTCGTATGGTAGAGCGGGATCAGCCTGGAACCAATCAGCACCCTTTACCAATCAATCAGGATGAAATGCGTGAAGTGCTTTCATCACTTTACGTCAATCAGCGCGTCTTACTGAGAACTCAGCAAGTCCCGTTGTTTTCACCGGGTGAACTGCAAATTTTAAGTTCAACGTTGGCACAGGGTTTAAACCGTGCTCAACCCGATGAAGATATTACCTTTGTCACGCTAGGGGTTCATGCCGGAGCGATTGCAGCGGAACGCAAAACCAACAGTGGTCGCGTGTTTGTTGATAACAATGGCCGCTTGAACATTATCTTCGGCCTTGTTCATGAGGAATACCGTGATAAAGAGCAATATACCGGTCAAGAGATTGATCGTCGGGTAAATCCATTATTACCGGGTACCCGTAAATCCGATTCTGAACCAGCAACCAAAATTGCTTTAGATAATGGCATTTCATATCACCAAGAGGATGGCTCTGAACGGTCTGACTGGGTAGTGATTGATATCCCAACCGTATTAGCTTCTGCAGCTGAGCGTAAAGGACAGGATACCGGCGCATTAACGCCTGAAATGCGTGAAGAAATAGCCAGAACCAAACGTCAAACAGATAATTTGACCGATGATGTGGCCAATATTAAGGAAGTCCTGTTTGAAATGTCTGAGCAGCTTGAACAGCTCAAACAACAATTAGAAGAAAGTAATCAGGAATAATGATTTCTTAACACATCAATAAAGGCGCTTCGGCGCCTTTTTTATTGCAATCTTTAAAGACGATAGCGCAAATCAGCAGATTTCGAGCGAGGCATTTCGACATTTTTTGACAGGCTGAGCACCTTAAACAGTTCTCCCATCTGTTCTGGCAATAATAAACGTTTCAAAGCTGCGGCCTGTTGCATCTGCTGAAAGGAATCTGGCGCATTTTGTTGGCTGAGATTGAGAATGTCACCTGCCAGCAGAAAATCACTCTGCCTTTGATAACCCTCAACTTGCAATCCTATTACATGGGCTGTTTCAGCTAACGCAGTGAAGTCCACATGAGCGGTGATATCCTGCAGGCCGACCAAGACCAATGGATCATTATGTGCCTGATGTTGATAGTGGCAACGCAGCATGCCCTGATGCCGCATGGGATGAAAATAGTCACTGGCTTCATAGCCATAATCAATTAAATATATAGCACCCTGGGTCAGTTTTTCGGCGATGGTGCCAAGCCAGGCAGGTGCTTGCATGGCAACTTCTGTCTGATAAGGAAACTGCGGCAGTAAGGGGTGAATTTGTTCGCAACGTGTCTGTAAAAAAGGATCAGTCACGGTTTGTGAAAGCCATGCCAGTTGCCCTTCTTCGCGCCCTACTCCAACCTCCAGAATCTGGTTTTCTTCAAACTGCACCCGATGCACTGGCATGGCATCGCACACTTCGTTTGCAATGATCACTCCGGTGAATTCAGTAGGCAGTTGATCCAGCCAGATCACGCGGTTCTGGTCACTTCCAAAAAGTTTATGTATTATTTCATATTGCTGTTGACGTAAGTGGGCACTTGCTTCGATTATGTAGTAATGTGCCGGCAGGCAATCAATTTCCTGCAGATACTGCAGAATATCGACCGCCATTTGCCCATTGCCCGCGCCAAATTCCAGGCAATCTGCCGCGGGTAGTTGTCTCAGTATATCCGCAATATGATTGCCCAGCGCCTGTGAAAATAACGGGCTTATTTCCGGGGCAGTAATAAAATCCCCTGCTTCGCCAATCTTACTTAAGCCATTACTGTAATAACCTAGTCCAGGTTGGTATAAAGCCATCTGCATAAATTCTGCAAAGCTCAGCCAACCATTACGGTCTTCTATGGTCTGAAAAATCAGTTGCAACAGTTGATCGCTATGCTGTTGCGCAATGGGGTCAGGTGCAGGTAACTTGGCGGTATCTTTCATTTAGTCGGTAATTTCAGTGAATAATCCCATTTTAGTAACAGGTGCCGGAAAGCGGGTCGGATTTCATATTGCTTCCAGGCTAAAGCAGGATGGTTATGATGTATTGGCACATTACCGTACTGAAACAGATGATGTCCAAAAACTAAAACAATTAGGCATACAGACTATTCAGGCGGATTTGCAGGATACTGCCAGCATTATGGCGTTTATCGACAAACTGCAGCAATTCAGTCTGGCTTATCGAGGCATTGTGCATAATGCCTCAGCATTTACACCGACAGCAGAAGATTTGTTTGAGGCTGCTGAGCAATATCAACATTTTTTCACCATACATATGTTAGCGCCGTTTCTTATCAATCAGGCGTTATCAACGCTGTTAATAGGACCGGGAAACGATCCGGCCGACATTATTCATATCACCGATATCAATGTTGAAAATCCTACCCCACGTTTTGATATTTATGGCACAACCAAAGCAGGATTGCATAATTTGACGCTGGTATCGGCCAAAAAACTTGCTCCGCAGATCAAGGTGAATTCAGTGGCACCGGGCCCGGTTCTGTTTACTGAGTCTCATACACAAGAAGCCAGGCAGAAAATGCTGTCTGAAACCCCACTGGCTCGTGAAGGTGGTGCGGAACCTGTGTATCTCGCAATAAAAAGCTTGTTAGAGAACCCCTTTATTACCGGCGCGACTATCCCAGTAGATGGTGGTCGCCGTCTCTCCAAAGCGTAATTCAGACGTTTGTATCAAAACCCCTGCAGGAGGCGTGACTTCTGCAGTGTCAGTAAGATAACTGAGCAGCTCACGAATAATGGGGTAAAGAAAATACTCATCAGTAATGCTGCTGACAGCGATATCAGCCTCTTCTGGCAAACTCAGCTGTTTCAGGATATCGATATCGGCTGGTCGATCTTTGGTTTTGCTTAACGGATCGTCCCGATCCCGACCTAAATTGATTTCAATCTGATTGCAAAAGCTCTTTAATTCTCTCTGTGATAAATCGGTTTCAACGAAGACGATGGTATTGAGGAAATCCCGATGACTGTTCATACCCACTGGCGGGATTTTTAATACTCGGCTTAGTTTTAGTGCTTTAAACTCTTGTAGCAGCGCAATGACCATTTTCTCGGTATTTTGCTGAGGATTTATGTTGCTGCCTAAACCAAGCAGATAACCTTTCTGCTGTCTCATTCGCTGGTGCGCTCAATCACAATTTGTGCCTGATTTTTTCCATGCAATTGGACGGGTTTGGTCAAAGTAAGCTTGAGCCGAGGAATGTCAAATGTCTTGAGTAAAAGTTGCGCTACCTCTTCAGCCAGGGTTTCTATCAACAGATATCGACTATTACTGACAAACTCGACAACGACATTGGCCACCGAACCATAATCCAAGGTGTTCGTAATATCATCCGATGCCGCGGCTTTACTGATATCCCAATCTATTTCAAAATCAAAGCGTAACGTTTGCAGCGTTTCGCGCTCCCAATCATAAATGCCGATAATCGTGTCAATTTTCAGATCATTTAGAAAAATTTTGTCCATGATGTCGCTTCAATGTTGGCAAAAGTGATAATGGTACTGAATAATACCGCTACATTTTCAAAGGTCACATCATAACATGCCTGAATTAACTGCCATCGCGCTGCTTGCATTGCTCGGCGCCTACCTCATAGGCTCATTATCGAGCGCTGTCATGCTTTGTAAGGTCTCTGGTTTACCGGATCCAAGGACTCAAGGCTCTGGCAATCCAGGCGCGACTAATGTGTTGCGGATGGGTAGCAAAAAGCTCGCGGCAATGGTCTTACTGATCGATGTGTTAAAGGGCGTCGTCCCGGTATTAATCGGGAGAATGTTGGACTTTGATATTAATATCTTGGCTTTAATTGCTTTTTTTGCATTTCTTGGGCACTTATACCCTGTATTTTTTCAGTTTAAAGGTGGCAAAGGTGTGGCAACGGCTTTGGGCGCGTTTCTGGCGCTGTCACCTGCCTTGGCTGGAGCGGCGTTACTGACTTGGATTGTGGTTTTTGCCATTAGTCGGATTTCGTCTTTATCAGCCATTGCCGCTGCGGCAATGACACCGGTTTATAGCTTGTGGCTTATAGATACGGTTTTTGCACGTGCGGTTATTCTGGTAATTGCACTGCTTTTGCTATGGCGGCACCGCAGTAATATCCAGCGTTTGCTGGCCGGTGAAGAGAAAAAGTCAGGCTGAAGCTGGCGGCGTTAGCTCATCTAAGGGCCAACGTGAACGCACATTAAATGTTGCTTCAGTTTCAACAACCATGGCCTGATGACGCATCGCTCCGGCAAACGCGATCATCGCTCCGTTATCGCTACAGAATTGTAATTGTGGATAATAAACCTGCACTTTCGGTAATGCATCTAAAGCCGCGCGCAACGACTTATTGGCACTGACGCCACCGGCCACGACCAAACGTTTATGCCCACTTTGTTTTAATGCCCGGCGACATTTAATCACTAAGGTTTCCACCGCCGCTGTTTGAAACGCCAACGCAATATCGGCTTTGGCTTGTTCACTCTGATCGCTGTTATGCCAGGTATTTAAAGCAAATGTTTTCAAACCACTGAAACTGAAATCCAAACCAGGACGATTGGTCATCGGTCTGGGAAAGATATGGGCGCCCTCCTGTCCTTTTTCCGCTAAAGCCGCTAAGGCCGGGCCACCCGGATAACCTAGCCCCAACATTTTGGCCGTTTTATCGAATGCTTCACCGACCGCATCATCAATTGATTCGCCCATTAATTCATATTCACCAACACCCTTAACATCAACCAGTAAGGTATGGCCGCCGGAAATCAATAAAGATACAAATGGAAATGTCGGTGGATTGGCTTCCAGTAACGGCGATAAAAGGTGTCCTTCCATATGATTAATTGGCAAGGCTGGGATATGTAACGCCCAGGCCAGACTGCGACCAATTGCGGCGCCCACCAGTAAAGCACCGACCAAGCCCGGCCCCGCCGTATAAGCCACCGCATCAATATCTTTTCGGTGCAGACCCGCTTCGTCCAAAACCTGTTGCATCAAGGGCAATGCCTTTTGAATATGATCACGGGAAGCCAGTTCAGGCACCACACCGCCATATTCGGCATGCATTTCTATCTGGCTGAAAAGGGCATGAGCCAACAGCCCCTTTTCAGTATCATAGAGTGCAATACCGGTTTCGTCGCAAGATGATTCAATTCCTAAAACACGCATAAATTTATTCTGACTGCATTAATTAATGGCGATTATTATGCCTTGATGGTGGTGGTCTCAGCCAACTAATTAGCATTTAGTATTTTCTTTCCTAAATAGATCTCGTACAATTAAGGGCTTTTCCGTCATTGTCTGTTTAGGAATGTATTGAATGCCATCTGTTAAGGTTAAAGAAAACGAACCATTTGACGTAGCTTTACGTCGTTTCAAACGTGCTTGTGAAAAAGCCGGTACGGTTGCAGAAGCTCGCGCTCGCGAAGCTTATGAAAAACCAACAACTGTTCGTAAACGTGCAGCAGCAGCGGCTGTTAAGCGTCACCAAAAGAAACTGTCACGTGAAAACGCTAGCCGCGTTCGCATGTACTAATTGCTGATTAGAATCTTATTCTAATGCCTCAAGAAGCCAGTCCACTCAAAGCTCGAATTCAAGATAGCGTAAAAGATGCAATGCGCGCCAAAGACAAAGATCGTCTTGGCACATTGCGCCAAATTACTGCTGCCATCAAGCAAGTTGAAGTCGATAATCGCCAGGATATGTCAGATGATGACATTATCGTTGTGCTGACCAAAATGACTAAACAGCGCAAAGATGCCTTATCGCAGTTTGAGCAAGCTGGCCGTGATGACTTAGCGGTCATCGAAAAAGCTGAACTGGCAATAATTGAAGAATTTTTGCCAACAGCCTTGAGCGAAGCAGAATTGCAGGCAGCTATCGCTGATGCAATTCAAGAGACAGGCGCTAGTAGCCAGAAAGACATGGGTGCGGTGATGAATGTGTTGCGTCCGAAAGTACAAGGACGCGCTGATATGGGCGCAGTGAGCAGCCAGGTTAAGGCCGCGCTCAGTTCTTAAGCCAGCAATGCCAGGTCTTTTTTCAGACGTGGTTAACATTCAAGACAGACTTCGGCCATAATTGATTTATGGCCGGACAAATCCCTCCACAGTTTATTGACGAATTGCTCTCACGAGTCGATATCGTTGATATTATCGATGCGCGAGTACCGCTGAAAAAAGCCGGTAAAAATCTGCACGCCTGCTGTCCATTCCACAACGAGAAAACCCCGTCATTTACTGTCAGCCCTGATAAGCAGTTTTATCACTGTTTTGGCTGTGGTGCGCACGGCACTGCGATCGGCTTTCTCATGGAGTACGACCAGCTCAGCTTTCCTGAATCGATTCAGGAGCTTGCGGACACCGTCGGTATGCAGGTTCCAGTCACGCAACAAGCTGCACTTACTCCCGCCAGACAAAACCTTTACGACTTGATGGATAAAGTCAGTCGCTACTACGTACATCAATTACAAAACCACCCGCAGCGCCAGGCTTTTCAGGATTATATCCAACAGCGTGGTCTTAGCCCTGAAACCGTAGCTGCTTTTGATATTGGTATGGCTCCGGATGGCTGGGACAATGTATTACGCACTTTTGGCAATAATCAGCAAACCCAGGATCAGCTGTTCGAAGCTGGAATGCTGATTAAAAACGACAAGGGGCGTACTTACGATCGTTTTCGTGATCGTTTGATGTTTCCTATTCGTGACCGTCGGGGCCGTGTTATCGCCTTTGGTGGACGTGTTATCGATGCCGATGGCACACCAAAATATCTGAACTCACCAGAAACCCCCATTTTTCACAAAGGTCAGGAGCTTTACGGTTTATATCAAGCCCGTAAAGCGAATCGTCGATTGGAAAAGATCCTGATTGTTGAAGGGTATATGGATGTGATCGCGCTGGCGCAGTTTGGCATTAACAATGCGGTGGCCACACTAGGCACAGCGACAACATCCGAACATTTACGGCTATTAACACGTAGCGCGCCGGAAATTGTTTTTTGTTTTGATGGCGATCGTGCGGGTAAAGAAGCTGCTTGGCGAGCCGCAGAAAATGCGATGCCGATACTTGGTGGCAACTTTGAATTGAAATTTATGTTTCTGCCAGAAGGTCAGGATCCTGACACCATGGTCAGAGAGCAGGGGGCTGATGCCTTTCAGCAACGAATTACTCAAGCTCAAAGTTATTCCGAATTTTTCTTTGCTACATTGCTTTCGCGAGTAGATAGTCAATCAATGGATGGCCGCGCCAGACTGGTTGAAATTGCCAAACCCTATCTAAGACATATCCCTGCAGGTTTGTATCGCGATATGCTGGAGCAGCAGCTGGCAGACCATGCTAAAACCAATATTGCTACCTTAAACAAACACTTGGAAAAGCCTGCGCCACCACCTCCAGTAAAAAACGCCAAACAAAATGCAATGGCCAATATGACACCTGTGCGCATGGCGGTGATGATTCTGTTACAGCATCCACAATTGTATGAGGCTGTTCCGGATACAGATAATTTACATCGGCTGGATATGCCCGGTTTAGCGATTTTAATTCAGCTACTTGAAACCATGCGTGAGCATCCCCATCTTAAAACCGCACAGCTTTTAGAGCGTTGGCGAGATACTCAACAAGCTCCCTATATGGAAAAGCTCGCAATGCAACCGTTGAATTTGTCGCCAGAACAACTGGAGCATGAACTCATTGGAATTGTGAGTCGTCTAAACAAGCAAGCACGAGATGAACGCTATACTTATTTGATAAATAAAGGACTCAGCCAGTTGACTGAGTCGGAAAGAATTGAAATTAATTCTTATAAGTGAGTGTTTTGTAATCAAAAATGATGCAATAACAAAGTGCTTTCACTATAATATAGTGTTACCGCCAAAAACAGCGTCACCATGCATAAAGAGGCCGAATGAAAGATCAGCAATCACGCGTTAAAGAACTTATCGCCCTTGGAAAGGAGCGCGGTTATCTCACCTACGGCGAGATCAATGACCACCTTCCAGAAGATTTGGTCGATGCGGATCAGGTCGAAGACATCGTCAGTATGTTCAGCGACCTGGGTATCATGGTCCATGAAGATGGGATGGATACCGATGAGATGGAACGTCTCGCCGAAGCTGTTTCATCAAATGACGAAGTCTCTGATGAAGAAGCTGCAGCTGTCCTGGCAAGTTCCGACGGTGAGTTTGGTCGTACAACCGATCCTGTGCGCATGTACATGCGCGAGATGGGCTCTGTTGAATTATTGACTCGCGAAGGCGAGATCGTTATCGCTAAACGCATCGAAGCAGGTCTCCGCGAAAGTCTGCTGATGCTGTCAACTTACCCACCGGTTATTTCGTCATTCCTTGAATTCTACGATGCGGTTGAAGCAGGCGAAATGCGCCTGAATGAACTTATTCGTGGTTTTGTGGCACCTGAAGAACTGGTCGCAAGTGATGACGACGATGATGATGTTACCAGCAGCTCAGATTCCGATGATTCTGACAGCGATGACGATGATGACGATGATGTTGGTGGCGTAAGCGATGATGAAGATGATTCTGGTGAAATCGATCCAGAAGAAGCCCGGGCTCGCTTTACCGCGTTGAAAGAAGCATACAAAAACGTTCTGGCCACCGAAGGTGACGCCATGATCGAATCTCGTGAACAGGCTAGTAACCTGTTTATGGAATTCAAATTGACACCAAAAACACTGCTTTACTTGAATGGCTTGATGGCAGAAACCATCGCCGAAGTGCGTAAACAAGAAAAAATCATTATGGACATCGTTGTAGAGCAGGCGGGTATGAATCGCCGTGACTTTATCGATGCATTCCAGGGTAATGAAAGTAATCTTGAATGGTCAGATAAATTCATTCGCGCTAAAAAACATTATTCATCCACCATCAAGAAAAATCTTGATGATATTCTGGCTGCACAAAGCAAATTAGCGGAAATTGCAGAAGATCGTGGACTGGATATTTCCGAGATTAAAGAAATCAGCCGTCAGATGTCGATTGCTGAAGCCAAAGCGCGTCGTGCCAAGAAAGAAATGGTCGAAGCCAACTTGCGTCTGGTTATCTCTATCGCTAAAAAATATACCAACCGTGGTTTGCAATTCCTGGATCTGATTCAGGAAGGTAACATTGGTCTGATGAAAGCGGTTGATAAATTCGAATATCAACGTGGCTATAAATTCTCTACCTATGCAACCTGGTGGATTCGTCAGGCGATTACCCGTTCGATTGCCGATCAGGCACGTACCATTCGTATTCCGGTACATATGATTGAAACCATCAACAAACTCAATCGTGTTGCCCGTCAAATGCTCCAGGAAATGGGCCGTGAACCTACTCCGGATGAATTGGCAGAACGTGTAGAAATGCCGGAAGACAAAGTACGTAAAGTACTGAAGATTTCCAAAGAGCCGATTTCGATGGAAACCCCAATCGGTGATGATGAAGATTCACATCTGGGCGATTTCGTTGAAGATATCAACGTTATGTCACCAGCAGACTCTGCTATTATCGAAGGCCTTAGAGAAGCCACTCAGGGAGTTTTGAATGGCCTGACCGAGCGAGAAGCCAAAGTACTACGTATGCGGTTTGGTATTGATATGAATACTGACCACACGCTCGAAGAAGTTGGTAAACAATTTGATGTTACCCGTGAGCGCATTCGTCAGATCGAAGCCAAGGCGTTACGTAAACTGCGCCACCCATCACGCTCGGATCAACTGAGAAGCTTCCTCGACTCAGACAGCTGATTTCAAAATCGGGCCTATAGCTCAGTTGGTTAGAGCAGGGGACTCATAATCCCTTGGTCCCAGGTTCGAGTCCTGGTGGGCCCACCAATCAAATCAAAGCCTTAGCGTTAATTTTAACGTTAAGGCTTTTTTGTTTTTATCTCATGTAGACACTATGTAGACACTATGTAGAGACTTTAAAGCTTAAATTAGCGCAAAGGACAAAAGCGGATGTGGATTGCTGTGGCGTCAATCTAAAAGTAGTTATGAATGGGGTAATTTTCAAGTGAATATTAGTTACCGCAGAACAATCAGAGCCACTGTTTCGTTTTTAAACTAAGTAATAGTGATTTTAGATTCAGTGCTTGGTAATACTGAGGCCTCATGCCCCTTATATCTCAACTTGTTTTATTGCATTTATCACAACATTTGTTTCAACTAGTGCGGTAATTATCTTTAAATAATGACGGATATCTTCAGTAGAGAGTACTCTTCCGACTCTATCTTTGAGCCATTTCTGTGCAGGTTGATAACCACCAATGTGTAGTTGCCCCCACTAAAACGG
>NZ_DFMC01000001.1:0-135959 GCF_002375335.1 Methylophaga sp. UBA3603 | reverse complement strand
GCAAAGAAGCGAGAATTATACAGACCTCGCTCAGTCTGTCAACCCTCAGAACGTTTATTTATCAGCGTTGAGGGCCGCCTGTCGAAACAGAACGGCGCATTCTACAGGTTGAATTGAATACGTCAACAGGAAGTTTTTCTTGATTGTTTTAGGGTTACGCTAGTCTTATGAATTGATAAGAAAAATACTGATTAAATAATTACAATTTACTCATTTGCCACTCTCAATCCAGTCGTTTTTTGGGTCATAGCACTCCACGTGCGCCAAGAGAGAGATACTTTATACTTACTTTGATACGAGGCGAATCTAGGAATTGGTAAATAATTGACGATATGCCCTAGGCGAACAACCGTAATATTTTTTAAAAACTCGACTGAAATGCGACATATTGTTAAAACCGTATCGCATAGCAATCTGGGTGATAGAAAGACGGGAATAAAAAACGTTTGCCAGACAATGCCGACATAGCTCCAATCTCTCTTCAGTCAGGAAGCGCATCAGCGAAGTATTTTCTTCGTTGAATAGGTTATTAAGATAACGTTTCGATAAGCCTGTCGCATCAGCAATTTTTGTTGCTGTGAGTTCTGGGTCGCTCATTGCACTCTTTATATATTGTTTGATACGTATCAACATAATCTGACGGTGGCTGGTTGTTGTCAGCTTATTTTCAATAACCTGCCCTAATGACAAGGTCAACATATCGACCACTGGCTGCGATAATAATTGAAACTGTGATCTGGAAAATTGTTCCAGTTGTTTAACGGTAGATTGAATAAAACTACTGGTGACAGAACCAATGCCCTCACCCGAAGGAATCCGGGTAGCTGTAATTCTTCCAATATTATTTAGCCGTTGATCCAGAATCTTGCGGGGGATAGAAATTAATATCTTGGAAAAAGCTTCTGGAATAGTAATTCTGTGCGGCTCAGTCGCGTCATAAATCGTCATTTCACCTGGTTTGAGAAAAACTTCTCTGCCACCCTGTTCCAACTTGTACTTCCCGGAGGTAAGCAGGACCATGAAATAGCAATCCTGACTTGAAAGGGAAGGCTCTTGAGGTAATCGCTCTAATGTAATTGCATTAGATTGAATGGGTGACAGCCGTACACCTTCTTGCCAGGGATAAATCAACATATCATTGAACAGCACCATTTCCTGAGGCGGCGTAATATCGACGTTGGCATATTCCCGACCAATGACTTCCTTAAGCCACTCTACCCGCTGAGCGCTGGGTTGTTGCTCAGTGCAGAAACGCTGCCCATCAAGACGAACAAGCGAATCAGGACCATCAGCTATCTGGCCTGGAGGAGCAATCAGTGCGTTTGTCATAACTCATCACCCAAATGTACAAAGATTTCTGCCGTTAGAGTAAAGAATACTCATCTTAAGCTCGGCATACTGCTGCTGTATTTCAGAATAATAACAGGAGAGAGCATGAAACAGAATGATAACCACGCTGGTAATGTGGTGCTGATAAGAGGTGCCTGCTTGTGGATACTGATGGCTTTATTACTGGCTTGGTCACTCGTTGGTATCTATAACCAGATTGGTTTTCTGGAGACTTTATTTCCTGGTAAACCTATGCGTGTGTTGCAGGCACATATCGACTTTTTACTAATGAGTGCTTTGATTCTGGGATTTTATGCTGCAAGGATTGGATTGCCATGGCATGTTCGCTGGGCGATGGTAACGGGGGCGTTTACCAATTCCAGTCTTTTTTTATTGTATGCAATGTTTCCTGAATTGGATCCGCTATCAGAAACTTATACTCCCGCAGGAGTCTGGTTCACAGCTTTTAATGTCTATTTATATTCAAGTCTATTAATAACCAGTTATGGCTTTGGTAAAGCTGCAGTTATTATATTTCTGACAACTCTTGAAAACGATTCAAGCGCAAAAAATTGTAAGCGATGTGGTCGACATCTGATGTGACAGCAGATTCATACCTAGCTAATAAATAATATTTTTACAAAGAATCAAGTGGTAGAGATACGGGCAAATTTACGCTTGCCTACTTGAAAAACACCTTCGACACCCATCTTAATTAATAAGGATTTATCCTCTACTTTTTCGCCGTCGATTTTGACAGCACCCTGCTGAATCATACGCATTGCATCTGAGGTGCTACTTGTCAGCCCGGCCTGTTTAAGAACATTAGCTATTGGCATGCCTTCAGCTCCAACAGCCAAAGTTACCTCAGTGATATCATCTGGGATTTCACCCTTTTTGAATTGATTTTCAAAATCCTGACGAGCTTGTGGTCCAGCATCTTCGCCATGAAAGCGAGAAACAATTTCCTCAGCAAATAACTTTTTAATCTCAACCGGATTCCTACCCTCTGCTGTTGATTGCTTCCAATCAGCAATTTCATCCAATGACTTAAAACTGAGCAATTCAATATAACGCCACATCAGTTCATCAGAAATTGACATGAGTTTGCCAAAGATATCCTTCGGACTTTCATCAATACCAATATAGTTACCCAGCGATTTGGACATTTTCTGCACACCATCCAGCCCAACCAGAAGTGGCATCGTCAAAACACATTGTGGTGATTTTCCATAAGCCTTTTGTAATTCTCGTCCCATCAACAAGTTAAATTTCTGATCTGTTCCACCAAGCTCTACGTCAGCATCAAGCACAACAGAGTCATATCCTTGAATTAAAGGATATAAAAACTCATGAATAGCAATAGACTGGCCTGTTGTGTAACGTTTATGGAAATCATCACGCTCCAGCATACGGGCAACAGTATGGTGAGAAGCTAACCGAATCATATCGGCAGAAGATAACTCGTTCATCCAATGCGAATTGAAAACGACTTGAGTGCGTGCTGGATCCAGAATTTTGAATACTTGTTGTTGGTAAGTTTCCGCATTGCATTTGACCTGCTCAGGCGTTAATGGCTGGCGCGTCACATTTTTACCGGTTGGATCGCCAATCATCCCAGTAAAATCGCCAATCAAAAATAGAATCTCGTGTCCCAATTCCTGAAACATACGCAACTTATTAAGGAGTACCGTATGTCCAAGATGCAAGTCCGGCGCAGTAGGGTCAAAACCAGCTTTAATACGCAGTGGCTTACCACTTTCCAGCTTTTCTATCAGTTCTTTTTCAACCAGAATTTCTTCTGCTCCACGACGGATTTCTGCCAAGGTTTCTTGTACAGTTGTCATCATCGTTCTCCGCACATTAAAAATTGGCGGGCAATATAACACAAGATCTTGCCCTGAAGGGGTTTCAATTCTTTGTAAATGCTGAGAGAATTGCACGAATTTACTATAAACAGGGAATGCCCATGAAGAAACGTAACAGACTTCTGAGCTCATCACAGCAATCAAAGTTATTTAAATCTGAATCGCTGTCTCCCCATAAAAACCGACATATCACTATTTTGTCGTTACTGGCATTAACCGGTATATTCATAACCGGGATTGTACTTGCTACAAGCGAACCAAGCGCCACGACAAGTCAAACTCAGCCAGTACAGCTGCCGAACATGCCTGAAAATACTGAAGCCACGACCTCAGAATTAGAAACAGCTATTAATTTACCCTCTCAGCCCTCTTCGGAACCTACACCCACAGCTGATATTGTTACCATTGAAGAAGATCAACCTGTAACCACGAATGCTGCTTTGAGTGAATCTGCTGAAATTGAACGGCTGCATCTGAATCAACCGAAAGCAGCGCCTGAAAATGCATCAGATATTACTATCTTAAATGATGCCTTATCAGATTCTCCAGCTGACAGTGAAACCGCTTCAGACGAACTGAGTTGGCAAGAAATTGAAGTAAAATCAGGCGATAACCTTTCCTTGATTTTTCCCCGTGCAGGTTTAACTGCGCGTGATGTTTATGTTGTTGCCCAGACGGCTGGTGAAGATGCAAAAGCCCTTCTCAATCTCAGACCCGGTCAAGTGCTTCGTTTTGGAACAGTGACGGATAATGAGCAGAAGCTGGAACTGAAACAGCTGCAATTACAATTAACTCCAATGAAAACATTGACCTTAACGTCAACTGAAAAAGGCTTTGAAACAGATCTCATTGAACGAGAACTCGATAAGCACCGCCAACTGGTTGCGGGTGAAATTCAAAGCTCACTCTTTTTAGATGCCCAAAAAGCCGGCATGTCAGATAAATTGATTATGCAAATGGCGCACATTTTCGGTTGGGATATCGATTTTGCATTGGACTTACGTCAGGGTGACAGTTTTAAAGTTATTTATAATGAAAACTTCCTGGATGGAGAGAAGATTGCTGATGGTGAAATCCTGGCAGCAGAATTTACCAATCGCGGCAAAACCTTCCGAGCTATTCGATTCACTGACAGCAATGGTGAAAGTCGTTTTTACACCCCAGACGGCGACAGCATGCGTAAAGCGTTTACACGTACCCCTGTTCCTATTTCACGTATAAGTTCAGGCTTTAATCCAAATCGTAAGCACCCTGTATTAAAAACAAACCGTCCCCACCGTGGCGTTGACTACGCTGCTGCAACTGGAACGCCTATTCTGGCAACTGGCGATGGCAAAGTAGCATTCGTTGGTAATAAGGGCGGTTATGGTCGTACAGTTATCCTGTCACATGGTGGACGATACACCACGCTATTTGCCCATATGTCTAAATATAAGAGTGGTATTCGCGCTGGCCAACGGGTAAGACAAGGTGAAGTCATTGGATATATTGGTAGCAGTGGACTAGCAACCGGGCCACATTTGCATTACGAATTCCGAATCGACGGCGTGCATAAAAATCCATTAACCGTCACTTTACCTAAAGCTGAACCGATTCCTGGTCAATATCTGGCAGAGTTCAAAACGCTGTCACTACCATTGCTTGCCAGCTTGGATAATCTGCAAGTTCCAACATTGGCATTTCGTCAAGACTAGCCATATCAATAATGGGACTTTATGTCGGTGTAATGTCAGGCACTAGTCTTGATGCAATTGATGTTGCATTAATCGAGACATCACCGACCGACCAACCGAAATTAATTGGTTTTCTTAGTGCGGATTTTTCGAAAGATCTGCAAACTGCTTTAAGAACATTAATCCGCTCTCAACAATGTCAGCTATCCCAGTTGGGCGAGCTCGACATCCAGCTTGGCCATGCCTATGCAGATGCGATCTTTAATCTGCTGGAATCTGCTGATGTGTCACCCCATCAAGTTGATGGTATTGGTTGTCATGGCCAGACAGTTTTTCACTCTCCTGACTCAATTTATCCCTTTAGCATGCAAATCGGCAATGGTAATGTTATTGCGGAAAAAACCGGTATAACCACAGTATGTGATTTCCGTCAGCGTGATATGGTAAATGGAGGTCAGGGAGCACCATTAGTTCCAGCCTTCCACGCTGCTATGTTTCGTTCTGATAGTGAAAACAGGGTCATCGTCAATATTGGTGGCATTAGTAATATCACCATCTTAACCAAAGCCCCACATAGTTCACTTCAAGGATTTGATACCGGGCCAGGTAACACTCTGATGGATTCCTGGATACAAAAGCATAAACATCAGGCTTTTGATAATGACGGGCTATGGGCTGAAGGTGGGGAGGTTAATCAATCCCTGTTATTAACTTTAAAGTCTGATCCCTATTTCAAACGGGAAATCCCTAAAAGCACAGGTTGTGAATTATTTAACCAAAACTGGTTAATGCAGAAGATAATTGCTGCTAATTGCGCAGATCTACCACCACAGGATATTCAAGCCACACTCTTGGCATTAACCGCATCGACAATTGCAGATGCTATTCATCAATACGCAGCTCAAACAGACAAACTTTATATCTGTGGTGGTGGGGCAAAAAATACTGCTTTAGTTAAGCAACTAAGGAAGGATTTAGCGCCGATTATTGTCGGCACTACAGCTGAAATCGGTTTAGATCCACAATGGGTCGAGTCCGCCGCCTTTGCATGGTTTGCTGAACAGACTTTGCAACATAACGCACTTGATTTGCGCCATTTAACAGGTGCTCGGCAACCCAGTATATTAGGTGCCATCTATTGGTCCAGAAAAGCCTCGTAGTCCGCGGAAGACATTAATTCTGCAGCTATTTCTTCATACGGAACCTCAGAGCGAAACCGCACAATCCATCCATTGTTAAAAGGTTCCTGATTAATCAGTTCAGGCATTTCGACCAGTTGCTGATTTATTGCAATGACTTCACCACTAATCGGCATAATCACATCCGAGGCTGATTTTACCGATTCAATGACTGCACACTCTTCACCCGCTGCAAACTGTTGCCCTTCAGCAGGCAACTCCACAAATACAATATCTCCAAGGCTATTCTGAGCATGTTCAGTGATACCAAGTGTAAAAATTCCATCACCTTGCTCTTCCAGCCAAATATGAGACTCACTAAAAAAATAATCTTCTATATTATTCATCAATGATACGTCCATATATTTTGTTTAAGGCACTTAAATTACCTGAGCAATATTCAGAGAGCATATTCCACTCAAACTGCCACATCCAGTTATCTTCCATGGTACCGGGAACATTCATTCGATGTTCACCACCTAACTCAAGTAAATCCTGCATAGGAATAACGGCAAGTTGAGAGACTGATTTTAATGCTACCCGGATAAGTAACCAGGGCATTGCTTCATCGCTGGGTCCGATATATTGATGCATATGATGCCGGGTTGCATCATCAAGCTCATGATACCAGCCAAGACTGGTGTTGTTATCGTGAGTGCCGGTATAAGTAATACTATCCCTGCAGTGTTGATGTGGAAGATAAGGATTGTCAGCATCACCACCAAAGGCAAATTGCAGAATCTTCATGCCAGGCATGGCAAATTGTTCCCGTAACGCAGTTACTTCTTCAGTGATTATTCCCAGATCTTCGGCAACAAGAGGAAGCTCACCAAAGTTTGCTACCAATTTATTAAATAACGCTTCACCTGGGGCTTTACCCCACTCACCTTCCATTGCCGTTTCGCAACTGGCCGGAATCTCCCAACATGACTCAAACCCCCTGAAATGATCTATACGGATTAAATCAAACAGCTCGAGCTGAGTCGACAAACGTTTTACCCACCAATCAAAATCTTCGTCAATGTGCGCCTGCCATTCATAAAGCGGGTTACCCCAACGTTGTCCCGTTGCAGAAAAATAATCAGGCGGAACACCGGTTACCTTTGTGGCCTGCCCTGTCTCATCGAGGGTAAACAATTCAGGTGCTGCCCATACATCTGCACTGTCATGGGCAACGAAAATTGGCATATCACCAAACAATTTGACGTTCTTCTGATTGGCATAGGTTTTTAAATTGTTCCATTGCTGGAAAAACAGAAACTGTTCAAATCGGCGAATATTCAGGGATTCTGCACGTTGCTCAGCCAAGTCTTTCAGCGTGGCCGGGTCTCTGTCACGAAACTCAACTGGCCAGTCAAACCATGGTAGCGCATGATTCAGATTACGTATTTCACGATACAGAATATAATCTTCCAACCAAAATGCCTGTCGCTGACAAAAACTATCAAAGGCAGCCCAGTCAGCCTCATTAGCATTTTCGTAGAATTGCTTGTAAGCATTTGCCACGATTGTGTAGATTTTTTTACCCGCCAGATCTTCGGTGTGCACCCAGGGTTGAGCTTTAATATAAGCTTCACATAACAGCTTGTTATTGCCAGCATGAGCCGATAAACATTGATAAGGCGAACCATCATCATGGGTAGGTCCTAATGGCAGCATCTGCCAGACTGTTACCCCTGATTGGTGCAAAAAATCCACAAAACGGTAGGCATCTGCCCCTAAGTTTCTACTGGGTAAACTGGTGATATGCAGCAATACACCGGTCCGACGATTATCAAAGATATGAGCCTGTTTCATTAATTAGCCGCCACGACGCATTGTGCCACCCTGCTCGGCTTCTCCTCCTCCTAATGACACAACCTCTGACAATATTTGAGGCACTTCTTCTCCCAACATTTGATAAAGGTTTGATAAATGCAAACGGAACAGTCGTTCAAAATCACTGACACTGTCTGCTGCGTTGTAATCGCCAAACCACCAAAACCAATCCGATCCCTCACAAATAGCCAGCTGTTTATCAATTGCCTGTAGCAGATCTTCATCAATCTCTGCAGCAGCAATTTTTTCGTCATAAACCTGTTTAGCCTGACTCAGCAGATCCCATGCCCGATTTTTATCAACATCACCAATCCAGGTGGAGAAAGTACCGTAAACCCAGCTACCAGCTACCATTTCAGGTAATAATGCGGGTTTAACGCCATTCTCCAGACAATCTGAGAAAGTGGTCAATTCTATATCCGGATGTCTGGAAAGCTGTTTATACAGGCTTTGCAAAAAATAAAACCCATTATAGGAATAATGTTCCCAGGCATTTTCTCCATCCAGAATGACTGAAACAACTCTATCGGCATCACCCTCTGTCGTAGCTTTAATATTAGTCAGATGATGAATAAAGTCGTTAACAGCATCTTCAGCACTCCATTTGGTATAGGTAAAACCAATTAAATCGGATAAACCATCATCTCGGAAAAAGCATGCAGGACCTACCGCTTCTAGTTGATAAGGCTTATGAATGCTACTGTCAGGCAAAGCACTTTTCTGCAGACTGTTTCGTAAGACATTTTCACCACTGGCAGTCCAACTAAAGCCATGTTTGGCTATCGACTCAATAGTTGGCTTTGAAACTGCACCTTCAGATGGCCAGCAGCCTTTGGGACGGAAACCAAAAAATGACTCAAATACTTCCAGACCTTTTTCCATATGCCAATCGGTGCGGACATCTCCACCAGGATACTGCCGAATTTGTGGCAACAGGGCATCCGGCATCGCTTCCAGCGTGCTATTAATATCCAGTAATAATGGCACTATCGGATGAGCGTAAGGCGTTACCGATAACTCAACTTTTTTGGCCTCTGCGAGTCGTCGATAACGTGGAATAACATCACTCAGCAACTCACCAATAACGATCATTAATTGCCGGCGATCATGAAAATTAAATTGCTGGCCTTTTTTCATTAAGGCCTGAATACGAATATCGTTGCGCCTCACTGACTCGCCCATCCACACCAGATGGTACCAAACCAGCATATCCACCAGGAATTGATCATTTAGGTAGGCCAGACGCTGCTTCTCTTCCAAGACCCAGCGTGCCATTTCAGCAAGTTTTGCAAATATTGGAAACGGCGCTATAAGCTTCTCATCATTGGCGCGCAGACAAGCATTTAGTATTGTTTGGCGCTCTTCAATATGAACTGGTTGCACCGGTGAATCCAGCGCAATTAACAAAGGATCTTTCAGACATCCTGTTCCTTTAAAGCGGCCTTTCAGTTGCTGATCATAATCATCAATCTGTTCCAGTAAGGTAGGTGCGAAATTAACCACCGCCCGAGCCTCAGGGATTTGTTCGAGATGCCAGGCCATATCTACATAATCTTTTATTGCATGCAGATAGGTCCAAGGGAGCTGATAGCTTCCGCCCATCGGTTCACTATATTGCGGCTGGTGCATGTGCCAGCATAAAACGACTTTTAATTTATCGGACATAACGGTAATTTTGCCCCAGCATTTCAGGTGTGACTAATACAACACCATTGGGTGAAACTTCAAAACGTTGAGCATCAAGTTCAGGATCTTCGCCAATAACCGTTCCTTCAGGGACGATACAGCCTTTATCAAGCACAACTTTCTTCAGGCGACAGTGCCTGCCCACAGAGACATCCGGTAATACCACACTATCTTCTATCAGACTGAAACTATGGACTTCAACATTGGAAAACAGAACCGAGTGCCTCACAACGGATCCGGAAATAATGCACCCCCCTGAGACCATTGAATCAACAGCCATACCCCGCCGATCGTCATCATCAAAAACAAACTTGGCAGGCGGCAATTGGGCCTGATGCGTCCAGATTGGCCACTCTTCGTCGTAAAGATTCAGTTCTGGTGTAACACCAATTAATTCAAGATTCGCCGACCAGAAAGCATCTATTGTTCCCACATCACGCCAGTATCCTGGATCATTGCCCTGCACATCTTTGTAAGGAAAAGCGACAACTTTATATTTCTCAATTAAGGACGGGATAATGTCATGACCAAAGTCATGACTGGATCTTGAATTGTCAGCATCCTTTATCAACTGCTCATACAAGAAACCAGCATTGAAAATATAAATCCCCATTGAAGCCAATGCAACATCATCATGCCCCGGAATCGGCGTTGGATTTGCAGGTTTTTCATTAAAAGCGATAATACGGTGATTCAAATCAACCGACATGACCCCAAAAGCTCTGGCCTGGTCCAATGGTACCTCGATACAACCAATAGTCATATCGGCATTTTGCGCAACATGTTCAGCCAACATATCACCATAATCCATTTTGTAAATATGATCGCCTGCCAGGATCAATACATACTCAGGGCCATGATTGCGTAGAATGTCGATATTCTGATATACCGCATCGGCGGTGCCGGTATACCAACCCTGCTCGGTACGCTGTGAGGCTGGCAACAACTCGACAAACTCTCCCAAAGCACCACGCATAAAGCCCCAGCCCTGTTGGATATGTCGTATCAATGAATGCGCTTTATACTGTGTTAACACCCCTACTCTGCGGATCCCCGAATTGACGCAGTTTGATAGAGGGAAATCTATAATCCTGAATTTTCCACCAAAGGGTACAGCGGGTTTTGCACGCCAACCAGTCAGTTGTTTCAAACGTGAACCACGCCCGCCTGCTAGAATCAACGCCAGAGTATCTCTGGTCAGTCGACTGACAAAACGCGTGCTATTATTTTTGGGCATATTCAAATCTCCAGCCAGCTATGCAGTGAAATATGTTGTAATGGCTTTAAGCGTGCCACATCGTTAAGGTGGACAGCAATAGAAAAATTTACGGGACAGTATATCTATGGTTTTTGAACAAAATTTGACAGATGACCAACTTAAAATCATAGAAGCCAGACATCATGATCCTTTTGCAGTTTTGGGTCGTCATCCGACCAAAAGCGGCGTGTATGTCAGGGCTTTCTTACCTCATACCGAATCCGCCACGGTAGGAAACAATCTGCCTATGAAGCGGGTTGAGGGTACAGATATTTTTGAGTGGACAGGCCGTTCTGATGATTTAGAAACGCCATACCAGATTCATCGTACCACTTCACAAAATCAAATTCAGAGTCATTACGATCCGTACTGCTTCCCACCGCAAATTTCGGATTACGATCTGTATTTGTTTGCGGAGGGTAAACACTGGCATGCCTACCGAATTCTGGGATCTCACAAGCGCACAGTAAACGGTGTACAAGGTGTGATGTTTGCCACCTGGGCACCCAATGCCCAACGTGTCAGCGTTGTCGGCACATTCAACCGTTGGGATGGACGCTGTCATCCCATGCGTTCCAGAGGCAGTACTGGTGTATGGGAATTATTCATTCCAGGTCTGGAAATTGGTGAACTCTACAAATTTGAAATACGTAACTATCATGATGGCAGTCTGCATCTGAAAATGGATCCGTATTGCCAGCAGGCAGAACTTCGTCCCGGTACTGCATCAGTGATTTTTGACAGCAACTATCAATGGCAGGACAAAGAATGGATGTCCAACAGAGAGCATACAAAATGGCTCCATGCGCCACATAGCGTTTATGAAGTCCATCTCGGTTCCTGGCAAAAGCGCAGTGATGGCAGCTTCTGCAGTTACCGCGAACTTGCTGACAAACTGGTGCCATACGTCCGTAAAATGGGCTTCACTCATATTGAGCTTTTACCGATCACCGAACACCCTCTGGATATTTCCTGGGGTTATCAAACCACAGGTTATTATGCTGCAACCAGCAGGTTCGGCTCACCGGATGATTTTCGATATTTTGTCGACCAATGTCATCAAAATAATATTGGTGTGTTACTGGATTGGGTGCCTGGACATTTTCCCAAAGACAGCTTCGGCCTTGCCAAGTTTGATGGTACCGCGCTCTATGAACATGAAGATCCCCGTCGTGGAGAACACCAGGACTGGGGTACTTTAATCTTTAATTACGGCCGCAACGAGGTTCGTAACTTCCTGTTATCCAGTGCATTTTTCTGGCTGGAAGAATGCCACATAGATGGATTACGCGTCGATGCAGTCGCGTCGATGCTTTATCTCGATTATTCACGTCAGGAAGGTCAATGGTTACCAAATATTCATGGTGGCCGTGAGAATCTTGAGGTCATCAGTTTTCTCAAAGAAGTTAATACCATACTGCATCAGTCTCACCCTGGTTGTATTATCGCCGCGGAAGAATCCACCTCCTATCCAATGGTTTCTCGACCAGCAGATATGGGCGGACTGGGTTTCTCGATGAAGTGGAATATGGGCTGGATGCACGACATCCTTGAGTATATGAAACAGGATCCCATTCATCGTCGCTATCATCATGATCAGCTTACCTTTGGTTTGCTGTATGCATTTACCGAAAATTTTGTATTGCCTTTTTCACATGATGAAGTTGTACATGGTAAAGGTTCGATGCGCTACAAAATGCCCGGAGATGAGTGGCAGCAGTTTGCTAATCTGCGGTTACTTTATACCTTTATGTACAGCTATCCCGGCAAAAAATTATTATTTATGGGATCAGAATTTGGTCAGGGCAGTGAGTGGAATAGTGAAAAAGCACTGGAATGGTATTTACTGGATTACCCAAAACATCAGGGCCTATTACAGCTGGTCACTGATTTAAATAAAGTCTACCGAGAGAGCCCGGCGCTTCATTATCATGACTTTGATGCACATGGGTTCGAATGGATTGATTGCAATGATCGGGAACAGTCCGTACTAAGCTACCTGCGACAGGGACAGGATTCCATCGCTGTGGCAGTGTTCAATTTCACACCTGTCGTGAGAGATAATTATCGCATTGGTGTGCCTGAAGCAGGCGAATATGAGGTTGTCATCAATTCTGACTCGGAGTACTACAGTGGCAGTAATTATTCTGTTAGTCAGGTAATTCAGAGCGATTCAATAAGCTGGTCCGACAGACCTTACTCAATTGTATTGAACTTACCACCATTGGCCGGATTGATTATTCGTAAAAAGCACTAACTCTTGATGATGAAGCGGCTCGTAAGGTACGAGCCGCTTTGATTTATTTATTGTCTCAAGGTACGGATCAGTCTGATAAGCTCGGTAGTAGAACTATCATGTACTGAGATTTCGGCATTACTCTGCAAATCCGGCAAAATAGCTTTTGCAAGCTGTTTACCAAGCTCTACACCCCATTGGTCAAACGAATTGATATTCCAGATAACCCCCTGAACAAATACTTTGTGCTCATAGAGAGCGACCAGCTGTCCCAACATTTCCGGCGTTAATTTAGGAAATAACAATACATTACTCGGACGATTACCCGGGAAGACTTTATGCGGCAATAATGCATCCAGGGCTTTGCCTTCATAGCCTTCCTTGACCAACTCTTCTCTGACTTCCTCAGCCGTTTTACCTTTCATCAATGCTTCTGATTGAGCCAAACCATTGGCCAATAAAATGGATTGATGATCACATTCAGGATAATGACTGTTGACCGGTAACACAAAATCCACCGGAATTAACTGTGTACCCTGATGAATCAGTTGAAAGTAAGCATGTTGGCCATTGGTGCCAGGTGTGCCCCAGATAACCGGTCCCGTTTTATAACTTATGCGGGCGCCCTGACGGTTAATAAACTTACCGTTGCTTTCCATATCCAACTGTTGCATGTGACTCGGAAAACGCGCCAGTGAGTGATCATAGGGAACGATTGCATGGGTCTGGGCGTTAAAGAAATTGATATACCAGATCCCCAGCATTCCCATAATCAGCGGAATATTTTCTGCCAATGGCTTGGTACGGAAATGCTTATCCATTTCATGTCCACCATCCAGCAATCGTAGGAAATTATCCATGCCAACATACAATGCAATCGGTAGACCAATAGCACTCCATAAAGAGTATCGACCACCCACCCAGTCCCATATTTCGAACATATTGGCAGTATCAATACCGAACTTGGCAACTTCCTTAGCATTGGTGGATACGGCAACAAAATGTTTTGCCACATCAGCCTGAGTTGCTGCCTTCAGAAACCAGTTCCGTGCTGATTGAGCGTTAGTTATGGTTTCCTGAGTCGTGAAGGTTTTCGAGGCCACAACAAAAAGTGTAGTTTCAGGATTCAGTTTTTCCAGTGTTGTGCTGAGATCAGTACCATCAACATTGGAAACAAAATGGGCCTGAATGCCATCAATACCATAAGGCTCAAGCGCATCGCAAATCATGGCTGGGCCGAGGTCAGATCCACCAATACCGATATTAACGATATCCGTAATTTTTTTACCGCTGAATCCTAACCATTTACCAGAATGCACCTGTTCGCAGAAAGCGGCCATTTTGTCCAATACTGCATTGACCTGCGGCATGACATCCTGACCATCCACCATAACCGGTGTATTAGATCGATTGCGCAATGCCGTATGTAAAACAGCACGACCTTCGGTGTGATTAATCTGATCACCCGAAAACATTCGTTCTATCCATTCCTGAATATTAACCGCATCTGCCAGCGCAATTAGCTTATCGATGGTTTCCTGAGTAATGCGGTTCTTTGAATAGTCGAGCAGTAAATCCCCAGAGCGAATTGAGAAACGTTCAAAACGTCCTGAATCCAGTGCGAATTGTTCACGCATCGACAGATATTTGATATCGGAATAGTGTCTATCAAGTGATTGCCATTCGGCGATATTTAGTGGCGTCATATTTCTACTTATTTTTGTTAACTGTTAGTTGAATGCCGAAGCAGAAAGAAAATTCGCTAGTTCAGACCAGGCTAACGTCTGTTGCTCGCCTGTGGCCATGGTTTTCACACCAATGGTTTGCTGCGCCATTTCCTCTTCCCCCAAAATTAAGGTCCAGCGCGCTCCGCTGCGATCAGCCCGCTTAAATTGGCTTTTAAAACTACCACCACCACAGTGGCTAATCAAGCGAAGTTGAGGAAGTTGGTCTCTCAGACTCTCTGCTAATAATAATGATTGTGCGGCGGCGACATCCCCTACTGCAACCAGATAGACGTCAGGCCCGGATATTTCAGGCAGTACTCCACCCGCTTCCAGTAGTGAAATCAAACGTTCAAGCCCGATGGCAAAACCTATCGCAGTGGAAGCCTTACCGCCAAGTTGATCTATCAGTCCGTCATAGCGCCCGCCCGCACATACTGTTCCCTGGGCACCCAGTTGATCGGTTACCCATTCGAAAACTGTTTTGCCGTAATAATCTAGTCCACGGACCAGTCGGGGGTTAACTTCAAAAGCAATTCCGGCTTCCGTTAAGGTAGCGCATAATTGCTCAAAGTGTTCAGCTGACTCTGCATCAAGATAATCTATCAACTTAGGTGCAGCCTGGTTAAGCATCTGCATTTCAGGATTTTTACTGTCCAGAATGCGTAAAGGATTGCTCAATAAACGCCGTTGACTGTCCTCATCAAGTTGCTCATGATTAGCTTGATAATATTCAACCAGCTTTTGACGATATTTAATACGAGCTTCTGTACTGCCCAGCGAGTTTATCTGCAGGGTAATATCTTTTAATCCGAGCTTTTTCCATAACCTGGCCGTTAGCAGGATCATCTCTGCATCGATATCGGGTCCACTGAAGCCATAGGCTTCGACACCTAACTGATGGAATTGGCGATAGCGGCCTTTTTGAGGACGTTCATGGCGAAACATGGGCCCCATATACCAGAGTCGTTGTTGCTGATTGAACATACCATGTTCCATGGCCGCCCTGACGCATCCAGCGGTGCCCTCTGGACGCAGAGTGAGGCTATCACCATTACGATCATCAAAGGTGTACATTTCTTTCTCAACGATGTCCGTGACTTCGCCGATAGACCGCTTGAATAATTCGGTTTTTTCCAGAATGGGTAACCGTATTTCCTGATAACCGTAGCTATCGAGAACCTGTTTCAGGCTGGTTTCCACTACTTGCCAGTACGGCGTCATTTCCGGAAGAATGTCATTCATTCCCCGGACAGAACGGATAATCTCTGCCACCTTTAGCTTATGTCCTTTATCGGAATTACTTTTTCGGGTTGTTCACTTCGCAGCGAAATCCGTTGACGAATTTCTTTTTCCAGCTGATCAACCAATGATTCATTATCTAATTTATGATGCGGTTTACCATCACGATATAACAGATTGGGTGAACCGCCAGTCAGGCCAATTGCCGCTTCTTTAGCTTCACCCGGGCCATTTACCACACAACCGATAACAGCCACATCCATCGGTTCAATAATATCTTCCAGTCTGGCTTCCAGAGCGTTGACTGTTGAAATCACATCAAATTCCTGTCTGGAACAGGATGGGCAGGCAATAAGGTTAATTCCTTTGCTGCGAATGCGCAGGCTTTTTAAAATATCAAAACCGACGCGAATTTCTTCGACAGGATCAGCGGCCAATGAAACTCGAATGGTATCGCCAATGCCTTCCGCAAGTAGCATACCTAGACCTATCGCTGATTTGACTGCTCCACTGCGCAGACTTCCTGCTTCGGTGATACCCAGATGCAAAGGCTGCTCAATCTGGTCAGCCAGTTGACGATAGGCATGCACTGTCATGAACACATCAGATGCTTTCAAACTAACTTTAAAATCCGGGAAATTAAGGCGATCCAGAATATCAATATGGCGTAAGGCCGACTCGACTAAAGCTTCAGGCGTTGGTTCACCATATTTTTTTTGTAATTCTTTTTCCAATGAACCGGCATTGACACCAATGCGGATTGGAATACCAAAATCTCGTGCCTTGTCGACAACAGCCCGCACCCGATCTTCGCGACCAATATTGCCCGGATTAATACGCAGGCAATCAACACCCAGCTCAGCCACCCGCAGCGCAATTTTATAATCGAAATGAATATCGGCAATTAAAGGGATATCCACCAACTTACGAATCGCACCAAAAGCCTCTGCCGCATCCATTGAAGGGATAGAGACCCGAACCAGATCAGCACCCACTTTCTGTAATCTCTGGATCTGATCAACAGTGGCAGCAACATCTGTTGTTTCGGTATTGGTCATGCTTTGAACGGCAATCGGCGCATCACCGCCTACCGGGACATTACCAACCATAATTTGACGTGATTTTCGACGTTTTATCGGTGAAGCAGTTTGCATTAAGAATCTTCTCCCAAGGTAAATCGAGCCACATTACCGCGAGTGTATTCAGTAATATCGATGATATCACCATCAAATCTGACAGAAGCGGCATTCGCCTGCCCCAATGAAACTTGTAAAGGTAGCGTACCGGTCAATTCGACCGTATTACCTGCTCTGACCACACGACTAATCAGAACTTGCTGACTGGCATCTCTGACTTCAACCCAGCAATCTGCATCCAAACCAATGATAAGGTTCTTTTCAGTTGTAGCTTCTGCTGTAGCAGGTTCTGCATCTTCAACTTCTGCAGGTGGGGTTATCTCAGCTTCAAATGGTTCATCGAGGGCGGTATCCGCGGTATCCAAAGTTGGCTCAGATGTATCGGTTTCATCTGGTGATAAAGGTTGTTCCTCCAGGCTGATATCATTAGACTCAGTCACTGGAACAGGATTAACATTATTCTCGGTTTCCGGCTCATCCAATGGTTCAAGCAGTGTTCTCTCTGCCGGCTCATTATTCTGTACAAGTTGCGTCGCCTGCCATTGCTGGTAGGCAAACCAGGTCAAAACTGCCACGGTAATCAGCAATATCAAAGGCAGCCAGGGGAATGTTGATTTTGCAGGTTTAATCTGTTGAATTGGTGCTACCGATGGGCTTCTTTTATCAGTCTCGGTGAATTCGATATTAAAACCTGCCAGCATTTCATCCTGTGGAAGCCCCAAAAACTTTGTATAACTCAGGAAATAACCACGGGCATAGGTTCGACCATGCAGCTTATCCCAGTCTTGTTCTTCGAGATGGACAATGGCGCTGCGAGTCACCCTCAACTGGGCTGCCGCATCAGAAACCGAGATTTTTTTTGCTTCGCGAGCTTCCCGCAGTCGTCTACCAACGTCCACTGATGATGAAACAACATTTGGTTCTTCTGAATGACTCTCAGTCATAAACGTTAAATACCTTCATTGACCATGCGCATTTCATCAGAATCCGGAAAACGGGCTCGCATAATTAACTCGTAACTTGATACGGCGTCTTCATTGCCCAATTTGGATTCAGTTTTAATCGCGGTTAGTAAAGCCTGTGGTGTCCACGGAGAAACACTACTGTAACGCTGAACATAAGCGCGTGCCTGCATGTAATTCTTTTGTTCATAGCTCAAATCAGCCATCCCAATTAATGATTTACTCAGATTTGGATTGATCTGTAACGCCCGTCTGAAATGGGATTCAGCTTTGACCAGATCCGGAATTTGTCTGGTACAGAGTGCAGCGTTTTCATAGGCCATGGCAGAACTTTGATAGAGCGGGTTTTCCACGGATTTTAAAAACCGCTTTTCAGCCTCTACATATTTGCCTTGCTGGCACAGAAACACACCATAGTTATTTTGTGCTTCGGAATATTCCGGAGCTCTGCTAACCGCTTCTTTAAAATGTTTTTCGGCTTTTTCATCTTCACCCAGTCGTTGATAAAGCAAGGCGATAGTATTGTGAGCACTGGGTAAATTTGGATTTTGTTTCAACGCTTTATTAAGCTTCTCCATGGCGATTTCATAATCACCACGTTGCAGATAACTCAATCCCAATTGCATATTCAATTCAGCCGCCTTGGGATCCGGCGCAATATGCTCACGTGGCCCGGTTGTACCACATGCGGTAAGCATAATGATTGATGTCGCCAGAAAACCTATTTTCAAAAATGATTTCATCGGACGAAAACAACCTCCCGTTCAGCTAATCTTTGAGTACGACGAGTTTTATCCTGAACTTCGCCTGCCAGTTGACCACAGGCTGCCACGATATCATCACCACGGGTTTTTCGTACAGTCGCAACCAGACCGGCCGCGATCAACTGCTCTTTAAAACGATTAATGACATTTTTTGAAGAGCACTGGTAATCGGTGCCCGGGAAGGGGTTAAATGGAATGAGATTGATTTTGTTCGGTATGCCTTTCAAAATCCGGATCAGATCCCGTGCATCCTTTTCCGAGTCATTAATTCCTGCGAGCATCACGTATTCAACTGTGATGTGGCGACGCAATTGCTCACCCGTCACATATCGTTTACAAGCCGCTAATAATTCAGCAATCGGGTATTTATCGTTTAACGGAATAATCTCGCTGCGTAATTTATCGTTCGCAGCATGTAATGATATGGCCAGACTGACATGGCAATCTTCTTTCAGACGATCAATCATTGGCACGACACCTGAGGTGCTCAATGTTAACCGTCGCCAGGAAATACCATATGCCAAATCATCACGCATAAGATTCATCGCTGAAATCACATTATTGTAATTTGTCAGCGGTTCTCCCATGCCCATCATCACCACATTGGTGACCATTCGATTGCCTTTGGGGTCTTTACCTAAAGCCTCATTGGCAATCCACAACTGAGCAATAATCTCGGCAGCACTGAGGTTGCGATTAAAACCTTGTTGACCGGTTGAACAAAAAGTACAGGTTAAGGCACATCCCACTTGAGAGGACACACATAAAGTCCCACGACCATTTTCCGGAATAAATACCGTTTCAATGGAATTATCACCATCCATTTTGATGATCCATTTACGGGTTCCATCAGTGGATATGTGCTCGTGTAACAATTCGGGTACGCGTATCTCGGCAATCTGACTCAGTTTTTCGCGCAACGATTTGCTCAGATTACTCATCTGGGCAAAATCAGTGACACGATATTGGTGAATCCATTGTAAAAGTTGACGCGCACGGAAGGGTTTCTCACCGATTTCGATGAAAAACCCTTCCAGACCTTTCAGATCCAGACCAAGCAGATTGGTCAGTGCAGTTGCCATCAGTTATTGATTAGCGTGTGCGAGCGCACAATTGATCATCAGTAAAGAAATACGCAATTTCACGTGCTGCACTTTCAGCAGAATCAGAACCATGAACAGCATTTTCATCAATACTTTGCGCAAAATCAGCACGAATGGTGCCAGGTGCCGCATCAGCAGGATTGGTTGCACCCATCAGATCGCGATGAGTAATAACCGCATTGTCACCTTCCAGAACCTGAATCATGACAGGGCCAGAAGTCATAAAACTCACCAAATCGCCAAAAAATGGACGTTCTTTATGTTCCGCGTAAAAGCCTTCAGCTTGCTGCTGTGTAAGATGCACCATACGGGCTGCTACGATAGACAGACCAGCTTTCTCGAAACGTGAGTAAATCTCACCAATAACATTCTTTGCTACCGCGTCCGGTTTGATAATTGACAGAGTACGTTCAGTCGCCATGTGTATCCTCATTGATTGATTGGATTAAATCGACATATTCTAGCATCTATAAGACTCAGAGATAGTAACGTTCACCGAGTTTTTATTAAGCGGTCAATTTTGCTTTGGATTTGATGACAAAACCATTACCATCAGCTGACTATTTTTTGATAAAACTCAAATGCAAATTCGATGATGAATAACACATTTAAACGTATCGGCCTGTTCATCCGTAAGGATGATCCTGTCCTGGAAACTGCTGTAATTCAAATAAATGAATTCCTGATATCCAGAGAGTTACAGGTATTTTGCAACGAGCCGATAAGTTTTTTACCTGATTTGGAAGTTATTTCGATCGCAGAGTTTCCTTCAAAATGTGATTTAACTATAGCGATTGGCGGGGATGGCACCATGCTATCTGCCTCACGAGCCCTGGCAGGATTTGATTTACCGGTTGTTGGCGTAAATGTTGGCCGGCTGGGTTTTTTAGCTGATGTCACCCTGAATAATCTGCAATCTCAGTTAGGTCGAATTCTTGACGGCCAGTATCGGCATGACAATCGGTTTTTATTACAAGCCCACCTGAATAATGCTGAAGATCCAATTAGCATTGCCATGAACGATGTAGTGGTGCATTCACATCAAAGCCGACATATGATTGAATTTGAAACCCATATCAATGGACGGTTTTTAAACAGCCAACGTGCTGATGGATTAGTGGTTGCTACGCCCACCGGCTCAACCGCTTATGCCATGTCAGCGGGAGGTCCGATTCTTGATGTTGATTTGGATGCGGTGGTGTTAGCATCAGTTTGTCCACACACTTTGAGCAATCGTCCTCTAGTGATTGCGGGCAGCAGCATTATTGACATTACATTAAGTGAAAATAACATTACCACAGCAATGGTCACTTGTGACGGACGTCCTGGCCACGAGCTTAAACCTGGCGATACTGTCCGAATTCAGCGTCATCTAAACCGTATAGATTTACTGCATCTTGAAGATCATGATCATTATTCAATTTTGCGTGCCAAACTGGAATGGGGCCGAAAACTGACATGTTGATAGCGTTAACTGTTCGCCAGCTGGCGGTGGTAGAAGATTTATCCTTAACTTTTAAATCCGGCATGACTTCACTAACGGGTGAAACCGGGGCCGGTAAATCCATACTGGTGGATGCCCTTGGTCTGGTACTGGGGGATCGTGCTGATTCAAATATGGTACGCCATGGAAGTGAACGTGCTGAAATAGAAGCCAGTTTTGATATCAGCAGTAACTTGCCGCTTCAACAGTGGCTTAAAGAACAAGAACTTGATGATGAAGATCAATGTCATCTGCGCCGAACAATCAGCCGTGATGGTCGCTCCAAAGCGTATATCAATGCCCGACAGGTTGCATTAACCCAACTACGTAATATCAGTGAATTAAGTGTTGATATTCATGGACAGCATGAACACCAATCCTTGTTACGGACGGAGACTCAGCGCGAACTTCTGGATATTGTCGCTAACAATAAAGCCCTGCTTAAATCATTAAAACAAGCCCATGCCGAGTGGCAAAAAATTCAGCAGCAACTGGCTGCAATCCGTCAGCAAACTGAACAGCAACTTGCACGTCAGGAATTATTAAACTATCAGGTCAGTGAGCTTGAACCGTTGGCACTGACAGACGAGAGCATCAACTTACTGCTACAGGACCAGCAACAGCTTGCACATGCTGCTCAACTTCTCCATACCAGCGAATCAACTCTGCATAATTTATTTGAGCAGGAGCATGGTGCGGCTTACGATCTGATTGGTTCAGCACTGACCGAGCTGGAAAAGTTACAACAATACGAACCCCGTTTTACCGAGATCATTGAGACGCTGAACAGTGCGGCAATCAACCTTGATGAAACGGCCACTTCGCTACGTCATTATCTGGACAGTGCGGATCTGGATCCGGCGAGGCTGGAAGCCGTTGAAGATCAGTTAGCTGTGTTACATGATCTGGCGCGTAAACATCATGTTGAAATTGAGGCCTTACCTGCCCATTATCAGGCTTTGTGTGATGAATTGGATAGCCTGTCAAAATCCCAGCAAAATCAGACAGAGTTGTCTCAGCAACTCAAAGCCCAGGAAAAATTATGTCTGGACTTATCTGCACAGATCCGTGCAAACAGAGAAAAACATGCTAAACCTCTGGCGGAGACCATTACCCAGTCCATACAACAACTGGCCATACCTGCTGGCCGTATAGAATTTGTTATCACACCCTTTGAAGATGGCAAATTCAGTGAACATGGTGCGGATCAAATTCAATTGTTGGTCAGCACCAATCCCGGCCAGCCGGCAGGAGAATTGGGCAAAATTGCATCGGGAGGTGAATTAGCACGGATAAGCCTGGCCATTCAGGTAGTTACTGCAGGAAAACGTAGCGTTCCTACGTTAATATTTGATGAAGTTGATGTGGGAATAGGCGGCGGCGTTGCTGAAATTGTTGGTCAACATCTCAAATTACTGGCATCAAGCCAGCAGGTGATCTGTATTACTCATTTGCCTCAAGTCGCGGCACAAGCTCATCAGCAACTGCAGGTTACAAAGATTCTGGGTGAAGATAAAACCCATACTGAAATCAGCGAACTTAATCGTGAACAACGCATTGAGGAAATTGCCCGGATGCTGGGCGGAATGAACCTGACCCAGAAAACTCGTTCACATGCTGAAGAGATGCTGGATCAGGGACAAAACTGATTTATCGTTCTTTTTTGCAGTCTTCGCGGTTGCAAATGCCATAGATGTAAAGGCTGTGATCGGTCATTTCAAACCCATTCGCCTTGGCAATCTCTCTTTGCCGCTCTTCAATCACCTCATCATAAAATTCGATAATGCGATTGCATTTCACACAGAACAAATGATCATGATGTTCGCCATCTTCCAGTTCAAAGACCGCATGTCCACCATCAATATTTAATCGTGAAACCAGCCCTGCACCCTCAAATTGCGTAAGCACTCGGTAAACAGTTGCCAGACCGATTTCCTCTCCCATTTCCAGCAAAGCCTTATAGACATCTTCAGCACTTAAATGGCGCTGTTTGGAGTGTTCAAGAATCTCCAGCACCTTTAAACGTGGCAGAGTAATTTTCAATCCCGCTTTTCTTAAATCTTGTCTTTCCATTATTATTGTTGCCTCGTAGAATAGTTACGAATAGCGTATCATCGCACTTTGGTCATCAACACAGAAACAAATACTAAATGAAAAGCCTGCTTATTTATAGCCTTTCCTTGGTTATTCTCACTCTCAGCGCCTGTAGCAAAGACAAAATCCCTGGTGTTTATCGAATTGATATTCAACAAGGCAATCAGGTTACACAGGAAATGCTCAGTAAGCTCGAACCTGGCATGACTAAAAGCCAGGTATCTTTTGTGATGGGAACACCGATGTTAATTGATGTATTCCATCCGAATCGCTGGGATTACATATACAGTTTCCACCCCGGAAACGGTACACGCGAGCAGCGTCGCATCACTTTGTATTTTGATGAAGCAGAAACGCTTGACTACATTGATGGCAATACCCAGATTGTTGAAAACATCCAATTAACGGAAGAACAGCGCACTGATACTAACGTGGTGGTTCCATTAAACGAGAAGAAAACCGGTTTCTTCAATGGCATATTTAATGTGTTTGGCCTAGGCGAAGATGAAGCAGAGATTATCGAAGACGATAACGAAACTGATGCCGCTGAGAAAAAGCAGAAAGAAGCTCTGCCGGAAAACTTAGATGACTCAATGGGAACACAACCTGCAGGTCAGCTCCCAGATATTCAGTAAGTCCCTGAAACGCTATTCCTGAACCGGTTCAAACTGGCCGGTTTGGGAATTAAAACAAAGCAACTCTCCTGCTGCCAAGTCAAAATACCAGCCGTGTAAGGTCAAACGACCCTCTTCTACCTGTTGCTGAACACATTCAAAACTCATCAAATTATCCAGCGAAACTAGCACTGCACGTTGTTCGCAGGCCTTTAACTGACTGGCCTCATCGCCATCAGCGTGCGATTTAACCCAGTCCTTTGCCGGTTGTGCAATTGAAACCCACTGATGGATGAATTTTGAGTTTTGTTGTCCATCATCATCCCACAGCGCACGTATACCACCACAGTTGGCATGCCCCATGACAATAATGTTTTCGACTTCAAGATTATTAACGGCAAATTCAAGTGCTGAGCTGGTGCCATGATGTAAACCATCATTCTCACAGGGTGGCACCAGATTGGCGACGTTTCTGACGGTAAATAAATCCCCAGGATCACAATCTGTCAAAATCGCGGGATCAACTCGGGAATCACAACAGCCAACCATTAAGGTTTTCGCTGGCTGCCCCGTTTTCATACTGGCATAAAGTCGGCTGTCCTGACCAAAGTATTGTTTTTTAAAACGTTGAAAACCTTCAATTAATCTATCTGTATTCGCCATTTTTTATGCATGTCTCAAAAACGTTAAAAAAGGATTATGTTGTTTCTCATGGGAAATGGTTGTGACCGGTCCATGACCACTATGCACTCGCAAATGCCCGGGTAATTGCATTAACCGTTGTAAGCTTTGCTGCATTATAGCCGGATTCCCCATAGGTAGGTCAGTGCGTCCAACGCTGCCAGAGAATAATGTGTCACCGACAAAGATATCTTGCTCGTCATAGTAACAACCTTGGCCTGGTGTATGCCCAGGGGTCGAGATAAACCTCAGTTTGGTATTCCCCAGCTGAATTTCATCACCATCGTCGACAAAATGGTCAATTCGTCCACATGGCCGATTAAATGCTGGCTCGCCAAACCAGTCCCCCTGTATCGGTAATGTCTCAAATAATGGAACCTCGTTTCGCGGCAGGTAGGTCGGCACATCAAATTGCGATTGTAAGTAGACCAGGCCTCCTGCATGGTCCAGGTGACCATGTGTTAGCAATATCATCTGTATGCGGGGACGAGGATTGATTGACAGCAACTTTTGAACTAATTCATCTGTTTCGCCGGTATCGATTACAGCTGCATCACCAGTCGTCTCATCCTCGATTAAATAGGTATTGACCTGAAATGCACCAACGGTAAAGCAGGTGATTTTCATCCTGTATAACTCTCCCCAAAAAAAAACAGCTGGTCGGTTAAACCAGCTGTTTTTAATAATGACATGTAAGACGTTTTATTTATCTTTGTTTTTCTGCGCTTCGCGCGCTAAACGCATATTGTTTTCAAACCAATCACGTTTAATTTTTTGGGTACGGGCCAGATTGATATTAGCTTCATACCATTTCTTTTTGATATCTGCATGTGGATCGGGATGCAGGTTCGCTTCATACCATTTTTGATGGCTTTCACGAGCGGCCTGCAAGTTGGCTTCATACCATTTTTTATCACTGGCCGTCTGCTCATCACTGAATTCATACCAATGTTTATCGGTTGGCGTCTGATCCAGATTGGCTTCATACCATTTACTGTGTTGTTCACGGAATTTGGCCAGATTAGCTTCTTGGAAGCGTTTTTTCCAATCGGTATCGCCCGCTTCTTTGAACTCATACCAATGGGTAGTCGTAGGCGTATTGTCCAAATTGGCTTCATACCAGTGACGATTCGCTCTAACCGTTTCTACTGCTGTGCGTAAATTGGCCTCATACCATTTTTTCTTGGTATCAAGATGATCCACCATATTGGCTTCGTACCAATGCGTATCGCGCTGTTGAGCAGGACGCTGATTCGCTTCATACCATTTGGAATTTTCACGAGCAACATGGGTATTGTAGGCAAACCAGTCACGCTTGATTTGTTGGGTACGTGCCAGACTGATATTAGCTTCATACCATTTCTTTTTGATATCCGCATGTGGATCGGGATGCAGGTTCGCTTCATACCATTTTTGATGGCTTTCCCGAGCCGCTTGCAGGTTGGCTTCATACCATTTTTTATCACTGGCAGTCTGCTCATCACTGAACTCATACCAGTGTTTCTCCGTTGGCGTCTGATCCAGGTTGGCTTCATACCATTTACTGTGCTGCTCACGGAATTTTGCCAGGTTGGCCTGTTGCCAACGCCTTTTCAAATCACTGTATTGTGAATCAGCAAATTCATACCAATGGGTTTGTGTAGGCGTTTTATCCAGGTTCGCTTCATACCAATGACGGTTCGCCCGCACTGCTTCAACAGCAGTACGCAAATTGGCTTCATACCATTTTTTCTTGGTATCAAGATGCTTCACCATATTCGCTTCATACCACGGACGTTCAGAATGCTTTACAGGATTCTGTGCCGCTTTGTACCAAGGCAGTTTTTTCATTTTATCTCTCACTGCGTTTGCGGATTGCAACTTAGCTTTAATGCTATCAACTGTTGCGTGATTGCTCTCGTACCACTTTGTTTTAATATCTATTGTGCTACTCATTGCGTTTACCTCTTTGGGTAGTTTTACAAACTGATACTACCCCAGAAGTGAAGCCTACTACAAGTAAAACCATGCGATGAGACAGCGAAATAATCTAATTATTCAAAGCAATGCTTTTCAGCTTTTACCCGCTGCAACATAGCTATTTTCTGTTCCACTTGCTGTGTTCTTCTGGCTTCTTTTTCATCTACCAGAGAAGAATATCCCAGATAGGCCAGACCCAACCATCCCTCAACAATCGGGATCGTATCAAAAGCAATTAATGTCGCGGCCAGTTTATTACTGCCATCCTCGTAAAAGCCAGGCTTGTAACTATAACGATATGGATGAAGCTGGTTGATAGCACCATCAATTTCAACGCAGCTATGCTTGCGGATTTCATCGGTAATTTGCACTACCGGCGGTTCATAATAAATTGGCTCAGTCGGCACGGGAACAGGTGTTAACGCCTGTACTGGTAACACCATAAAACCAAGCATCAAACCTATAGACTTGATAAAAAATTGATTTTTCATAACTGACATACCTATACAATTTATGCGTGTTTGCCTGTAGAGGTTAACGGCTGACCTGACCGTAACTATAGCCTAAGGCTTGTTTATCTTTCATCTCCGCTATTGCTGGTGACTATTTCTTGTCCGACAAGGCAGTGATGAAGATAAAATCAGCCCTAATCACTTGCTTCATGGCTACTGTCTTTATCATGCTTGTGCAGCTCCGCCCAATTAGCCAGTCTTGCCGCGACAGCGCCATTAAAACTGTTTTCAGGATAGTTGCCTTGTTCGTCTGCTTCGCCAGCCTCATATTCACTCAGCACATTGATAGCATCGCTGATGTCATCGACAGCGTAAATATGAAACAGACCATTCTCAACGGATTGTCTGACTTCGGGTTTCAGCATCAGATGCTGCATATTACTGCGGGGAATAATCACGCCTTGTGTGCCTGTCATTCCCACCAGACAACAGACATCATAAAAGCCCTCAATCTTTTCATTAACGCCACCGATAGCCTGAACCTGACCGAACTGGTTCATTGATCCGGTAATAGCGATAGATTGTTTGAGTGGAATTCTGGCAATAGAAGATAATAAAGCACACAGCTCAGCGACTGTTGCACTATCGCCATCGATCTCACCATAATTCTGTTCAAACACAATACTGGCAGCCATGGATAGCGGCTTATCTGCCGCATAAAAAGACCCCAGATAAGCAGCCAGAATCATCACACCTTTTGCATGCAGGTTGCCCCCCAGCTCCACTTCTCTTTCAATATCAATAATCGCATCATCACCATATCGGCAACTGGCAGTGATGCGGGTAGGTTCACCAAAATGAAAACTGCCGATGCTCAATACCGATAAGCCATTGACCTGACCGATATGCTTGCCATTCACATCCAGTTGAATAATCTGCCGCTGTATTTGCTGATAAACCACTGAACGAACGCGATCCACCCTTCTGAGACGCTGTTGCCAGGCATGATTCACCGCATCAGCAGTAATTTCAGCCTGTTGGTATTTGCGAGTCCAATAGGCGGCTTCACGCAACAGATCAGTCATATCAGCAATATGCAGCGACATTTGTTGCCCATCATTAATTGATCTCGCTGCATATTCAATCATTAACGCCACTGCACTCTGCTGCAAAGCGGGCAAATGCTCATTCATTGCTGTTGAGGCAATCAATTTTGCCATTTGCATATGTGTTTCAGCCGTACGCGGTAATTCATCTTCCAAATCAGCCAGCACTTTAAATAATCCAGCAAACTCGGGATCCAATTCATACAGTTGATAATAAAGATCCCGATTCCCCAGAAGAATCACTTTGGTTGAAAGCGGGATTGGTTCAGGTTCTAGTGAAACCGTTGCCACCAGACTATAGGTTCGTTCAAGGTTTTCCAGGGGGATTTCGGAAGCTTTTAACGCTGCCTTCAACCCCTCCCAGGCAAAAGGCTGCTCCAGAAGCTTTTCGGCATCAACAATTAAAAAGCCGCCATTGGCACGATGTAATGCGCCCGCCTTAATCAAGGTAAAGTCAGTCACCAGTGCACCCATCATTGCCATGTTTTCAACACAGCCCAATAGATTCTGATGATTTGGTTGATTGAGATACACCACCGGAGCTCCATGCAGATCGGCATTATCCACAATCAGGTTAATCTGATAGCGCTTCAGACAATTATCGACATTAACATCTTCCTGCCTCTCTTCATTTTTGAGGAACATCTCGATATTCCGCTGAATATCAAATTGCATATCATCAAAATAATTCTGTAACGGCTCGGATTTTGGATAAGCATGGCGTAAAAAATCGATTTGCCGGGTTATCACTTCTAACGCAACCTGATCATTCAGCGCGGTAATCTTATTTACCGTGTCATGTTCCCATTCATGAATTTCAATCAGGGTATCCTGCATTGACACCTGTAATTTCGCGATAGCCTCTTCCGTTTCCATTTTCTTGGCATAGGGCAGATCTTCAAAATCTTCGCCAGATAAAGGCTCCCCTTCATGCTGAGCTGCAAAGGCGTAACTGCCATCTTCCATTCTAAGCAGTACAACGCCCTGTTTATCCGCTTCAGTCTGCAGTGCACCAAACAAGCGTACCCGGTGCTGGCGACTGGCTTCTTCAATTGCCCTTACTCTTCCCCGATAATATTCGTCATCAAAAGCGTGAGGTAATTGTTGCTGTAGCGCTTTGATAACCCGCTCGATATCCAGTTTTAACTGCGCACCATCACCGGCGGGTAATGACAATGATTTAGGCTGTTGAGGTAAATCAAAATTATGTAAATAAGCCCAATCTTCTGCATCAGGCCGGTTGGCAGTATGTTTGGTGAGATATTCACTGACCAGCGACTTTTTACCCATGCCGGCCTCCCCCATCACATACAGGTTATAACCATCTGCTTGAATATTCGCTGCAAATTCAATTGCTTCGCGGGCTCTGTCCTGGCCAATCAAGCCTGTTAAAGGCTCCACTGTAGCGGTAGTTTTGAAGGGCAGATCAGCCGGATTGCAGCCGTGATACAGTTGTGACGCGTTTAAGTGAGTTACAGACATGGATATCTCTGGACGAATGAACAGAACTTAGCTTAGGCTAGGGGCATCTGATAGGCAACTGCATCGATAAGGGATAAAAATTATGGCAGGTCAGGATTTTGAAGAAAAACGCAATTATTTCCGAATGCGCGTCAACGGTCCGGTACAGATAAAGCGTCCGGATACCACAGAAAGTTTTCAGGCAGAAGGACTCGATTTAAGCGCCAGCGGTTTAAGTTTGATAGCGGATGAAATGGTTAGCGAGGGGGAAATACTGGATATCAGCATTAAAAGTCATAATCCGGACCTGGCCGACTTTGTTGCACAGGCTGAAGTGGTCAGAGTTGAGCCTTCTGAAGAACAGGCGGGACGTTTCAATATTTCATTGAAGTTTACGACAATCTATTGAAGTCAGCTTACAGCCAATAACTGCTGCGGGTCATCACTTTCGACATTGGCTGCATGATTTTCTGCACCAGCCATGGCAATTGAGCGCCGCCGGCAGCTAAAGCAGTTTGCTGATGATGACTTTCATCTTCACGCATTTGCGCAAGAATTGAACGACTGCGCAGATCCGCATCACTCATCTTGCCGAGATGCTCATCGAGATGTTCTATAACCTGTTTTTCAGTTTCGGCAACAAACCCCAGACTCCATTTATCACCAATTTTTCCTGCCACGGCACCAATCACGAAAGAACCGACGTACCACAACGGATTTAACAGGCTGGTACGCCCCTCCAGTTCATCAATACGTTTTTCGCACCATAACAAGTGATCGTTTTCTTCAGCGGCTGCCTGACGCATCGATTCGCGAACATTGGTCAGTTCTGCCGTTAATGCCTGTCCCTGATACAAAGCCTGGGCAGATACTTCACCCGCATGATTCACTCGCATCAATGCAACTGATTGCCGACGTTCATTATCGGTAAGGGGTGTTTCTTCTATATTTGTTGCCGGGTTATCTCTGCCACTTGATGGTGGGGTCCCAGCCAGAGTAGTTAATGCTTTATCCAGTTCGATAATAATTTTGTCAGCCAACAACAGATTACGTAAGCTCATATTTTTCCTGGGATTTTTTCAAAATAATTCAACGTCTGAACTCGCTATTTTTTTCGGCTCGCTAATTTTACCTTCTGCCACCAGGCTATGGTAATTTTGCACTTGATTTCGACCTTCGTTTTTGGCGCTGTACAGCGCCTCATCGGCCTGTCCAATAACATCCGTTGGCGATAATTGTGCGGAAACTTCCACAAAACCAATACTGACAGTGACCTGACCAAGCTGAGGAAAGCTATGCTCCGCCACTACCCTGCGTATTCTTTCAAAAGCCTGCATTGCATCCGTTTCATTTGCAGCTTTAAGTAACACCACAAACTCCTCGCCACCAAAGCGATAAATCAGATCATCATCACGGATAACGCCCGAAGTCATCAGCCTTGCGACCAGAATGATCACTTCATCACCGTATAAATGGCCGTAGGTATCATTGATGGTTTTAAATTTATCAATATCCACAACGCCTAACCAATGCTTAATAGCATAGCGACGGCGTCGTGAATCATTTGGTGAAGCCATCAGTTTGTTAAGTTCACTGCTCTGATTGACGAGAATCTTGGTTATTTCTTCATCCAGCGTTTCCCGGTTATATAAACCGGTTAATTTGTCACGTTGAGATTTATCAATTAACGCCAGATAATTGGCATACACCCTGAGAATTCCATGGACCAGTCGTTGGTCAATGCTGGATGGCAATTCCTGGCAATGGTGGACCAGGCTGGCGAATATTTCACCATGTGAATCATATGCGGGATAAATCACATTCCAGCCAGTTTCTTCAGCAGGACGATAAGAAACAATATCTTCTTTATCAATCGCTTCTGTCATTGCGGCAGTAAGCTCATCCGCCGTTTCCTGATTCAGTTTGGGATGCTGTTCGGAAGATGAAATAACATCATTTACACAAAAAGCCAGCAGACTGATATCGTGCATCAGATCATGGCGTTTGATTCTAAATAAACGTAGTGATTGTGCCGGAAACAATTCATTGAGAGTTTTGAGCAGACTTTTTTCCAGTACCTGCCGATCGTGATGTCGGGTAATTTCGGCAAGATTGTCGACAATTCGTATACTGCTATGACGATGTTGCATTATTTGTTGCCTTCAACAGTTCGGATAATCGAAAAGACTCATTTACGCTGTTGGAACAGCCTCCATATTAAAATGGTATAAAACACTAATGAGTACTTTCAATAAAACCACGAATGGTTGCTGCCAATTCACGTGGTTGAAATTTTGATACATAGGCATCTGATCCCACTCCCCGACCCATTGCCTGATTGGCAACCGCTGTCAGGGAAGAATGCATAATCACCGGTAAATGGGCCATACGCGGATCCGCTTTGATTTTCTGTGTCAGGACATAGCCGTCCATCTCAGGCATTTCCACATCGGTTAACACTACTTGAATTTCCGTCGTAATGTTCCGGTTTTCCTGTTCACATTGGGTCGCCAGTTTATCGAGCATTTTCCAGGCCAGTGCACCGTTCACTACGCCTACATGGCCAACGCCCAACTTGTCTAATGTCTGTGTAATCTGTTTACGAGCAACATTTGAATCATCGGCATATAACACTTTGTATTTTTTACCGTTTTCAATTTTTTCAATGCCTTCAAAAGCATTCTCATCATAAAAGTCGCCGGTATCGGCCAGTACTTTTTCCACATCCATGATCATGACCAGACGTTTATCCTGTAATTCAGCCACCGCGGTGACCAGCCCGCCCAGACGTTTGGAAATCAATGGAGGTGGTTCTTTAACCTGCTGCCAGCTTAAACGTTGGATAGTATCAACTGAAGTCACCAGAAAGCCCTGTACATGGGTGTTATACTCGGTGATCATCAGGATTTTTGGGGTTTCATGAGATTTTAATTTACAGAATTTTTGCAAATTAATGATCGGCACCATATCGCCACGCAGACTTACAAAACCTTCAATGCCATCAGGCATTTCAGGGGCGCCTGTGATTTCAGGGACATTAAGCACTTCACGAACTTTAAACACATTTATACCAAACAGTTCATTTCGTCCGGTATCATCATTAGTACCAAGACTGAATAGCAAAACTTCAAGGTGATTTGTGCCTGCTAGTTTGGTACGCTCATCAATCGAGTCAATAAAAGTTGCCATGTCCATTCTCACTGTGCAAAGGCTGATTTTCCGTTGGGCACACTAGGAATGTACCTTGATACGGTATGTTAACTTGCACAATATCGTAACCTTAAAACAGGTTCAATAGCATTAATAATCAGAATGTGGAAATGTGGAACGAGAAAGATTCACCTGAAAGGACCAATAGCAGTTAAAATGGTCTGGTGACAATAAAGAAAAATTCGGAATGGTGCCCAGGGGGAGACTCGAACTCCCACGTACATACGTACACTAGCACCTGAAGCTAGCGCGTCTACCAATTCCGCCACCTGGGCAAGAAGACGCGCATCATATAGATCGAGATAAAAACTGTCAATGACTGAACAAAACATAACTGACCCTTTTGAGGGTCGTGAAGCCGAGAAATACGATAATCCCATCCCTAGCCGTGAATTTATTCTCGAGCTCCTAAAACAACACAAAGCCCCTGTATCCCGGAAAAATCTTTCCAAACTTCTGGACATCAAAGGGGAAGAACAAACCGAGGCACTTCGTCGCCGTCTGCGCGCCATGGAGCGTGACGGACAAATTCTGCGTAATCGCAAAAATGCTTACGGCATTGTCTCTAAAATGAATCTGGTCAGTGGCCGTGTGATGGGGCATCCCGATGGCTTTGGCTTCTTAATTCCTGACGAAGGCGGTGAGGATTTATTTCTCAGCGAACGTGAAATGCGGGTGGTTTTGCATGGTGATCGTGCATTAGCCCGCATCAGCGGCACCGACCGTCGTGGCCGAAGAGAAGGCGCGATTGTTGAAATAGTCAAACGTGCCAACCAAACTGTGGTTGGTCGCTTGCAGGAAGATGCCGGCCTTTATTATTTAATTCCGCATAATCGTCGCATCAGCCAGGATATTATGATTCCTGTTCCCGACTTAATGGACGCCAAAGACGGACAAATAGTCGAAGCAGAAATTACTGAACATCCGAATAAACATCGCTCGCCTTTGGGCAAAATCGTTACCGTATTAGGCGATCATATGGCGCCAGGTATGGAAATCGATATTGCACTTCGCAGTTTTGAATTGCCGCATGTCTGGTCTCCAAAAGCACTGGCTCAGGCTGAAAGTTTCGGTGAAACCATTCCTCAGGATGCTATTCAAGATCGCCTCGACTTGCGTGAATTACCGCTGGTCACCATAGACGGTGCTGATGCGCGTGACTTTGACGATGCAGTTTATGCTGAAAAACTGGACTCTGGTAACTGGCGTTTATGGGTGGCTATTGCTGACGTTTCCTATTACGTGAAACCTGACGATAATCTCGATAAAGATGCCCAGGAACGCGCCACTTCAGTGTACTTTCCAAGTCAGGTCATTCCAATGCTGCCTGAAGCACTATCCAATGGCTTGTGTTCATTAAATCCTGAGGTTGACCGTTTATGCATGGCCTGCGAAATGATCATTAATCAGGACGGTGAGATTGAATCCTACAAATTTCATCAAGCAGTAATGAACTCCAAGGCACGGCTGATTTACGAGCAAGTTGCCAGCATTCTGCAAGAAAATGATAGCGAATTACGCAATCAATACGCCCATGTACTTCCGGGGCTGGAAACCATGTATGAACTGTTTCATGTCATGCTCAAAGCTCGCGAAAAACGTGGAGCAATTGATTTTGAAATGACCGAAACGCAATTTATGTTTGATGAGAATCGGAAAATTTCCTCAATCGAACCACGTCAACGCAATGACGCACATCGGTTAATTGAAGAATTCATGATTGCCGCCAACGTCGCCGCGGCAAAATATCTGCTCGCCAGCAAACTGCCGGTTTTATATCGTGTTCATGAAGTGCCTTCGGTTGAAAAGCTATCCGCCTTACGTGAGTTTTTAGGGGAATTGGGATTGTTTTTAGGGGGTGGAGATGAGCCCGAGCCCGGCCATTATGCCTCTCTATTGAAAACGGTCAGCAATCGTCCTGATGGACATTTGCTACAAACAGTTATGTTACGCAGTATGAAACAAGCTGTTTATTCTCCTGAAAATCTGGGTCACTTTGGTCTTGGTCTCGAGGCTTATGCACATTTCACGTCACCGATTCGACGCTACCCGGATTTGTTAGTACATCGTGCAATCAAGCATACGATTACTAAACAGAAAAAAGCCGCCTGGCATTATTCGGAAGAAGCTATGGTTCAGCTAGGCGAACATTGTTCAATGGCTAGCCGTAGAGCTGATGAGGCAACACGTGATGTGGCTGACTGGCTCAAGTGCGAATATATGCGTGATCGAGTTGGTGAAGTTCATGAAGGTGTGATCAGCGGTGTTACGGGTTTTGGTTTATTTGTGGAACTGAGTGATATCTACATTGAAGGTCTGGTTCATGTCACTGCACTGAAAAACGATTACTATCAGTTTGATGCCAGCGGCCATCGCTTGATGGGTGAAAGATCACGCAAATCCTATCGTTTGGGTGATTCCATTAAGGTTAAAGTGGTACGAGTCGATCTGGATGAAAAGAAAATCGACCTGGAACTGGCTTAGGGTCTGTTGATCTTTCATAGCCGCCTCTGTTGTGACTGAAAATGCGCCAATCAAGGCGCGAGGAATGCAGTTTGTGAGATACATCCATGTATCTCACCCCTAAGGGGCTTACGCTCAAAAACGTTCCGGACGTTTTTGTAGTCACTCTAAATAAAACTACGAGTAACGCAGAGTGGTGCATTTTCAGCCTCAACCCGTAGGGCTGGGACTATTTTTCCGCCCTCCTGTGTTGGAAATGATTTATGTAGAACAACTACATCGAATCATTTCTGCCTTGTTGGACGGAAAAACAGCTTCCAGCAGTGGTGGCTCTGAAAGATAAACAGGCCCTAAGGTCTCATTTCCCTTGACCAGAAAAATAAAGGCAGTACAATTGTCGACTTCCTGAAGGTCACCCAGCTTCTTTCGAGTGATTTTCTGAATAGATTTCTGTGGTGAGTGTAGCTCAGTTGGTAGAGTCCCGGATTGTGATTCCGGTTGTCGTGGGTTCGAGCCCCATCACTCACCCCATTTTTTTGACATCGACTATTTACATCAAAATATCGAAAAGTAAATAACCGATTCAGCATTATTTTTTTACAGGTGATTCAGGCTTGCATGCCCCCCACACTGTTTGTATAATGCGCCTCTTGTTGCCGGTGTAGCTCAGTTGGTAGAGCAACTGATTTGTAATCAGTGGGTCGTAGGTTCAAGTCCTATCTCCGGCTCCATATATATCAAAGCCTCAGAAGTTTTTAACTTCGGAGGCTTTTTTATTTGTTTTCGGCATTTGAGATTTTCCTTCTCTTCCTACCAAGTTCTTATTGTATCTGTAGCTTCAGAAAACCCAATGGGCGTCTCATTTCAGCACTCATAGTCTGTGCTCATGAAGTTTAAAGAGTGTGGAGGTAAATCCAATTAAACTTAGCGAAATTTGAGATAATTTCGCCTTTAACATCACCCGTTTTAACTAATTCCCGGTCAAAGTATCGTGCAAATGCGACATCATCTGCTTTGAGTGACTGACATTTTCCCTTCGCACCACAGGTTGACCCTGGAATTATGCTTGGCTGTTCAATTATACGAACTTGATTACTCTAGCCAACGGTATGCTGGGCAACAAACTTTTCCCTTGCATGATAACTATCATATAAATTTACAGCAGTTATTTAGAGAAGATTATCTCTAAAATAAATTATTTACTAAATTAATCAGGTTTTTATATCCTTCTTCAATCTCTTCGAATCCAATCATTGCCGACGTTATGTCACCGCACTGATGCAGAACATGTGTATTAGCGATTGAGTTTAATAGCGTTGAATAGTGGTTTTCCAGTTGCTCCTGCTGGTGTGCTTCGATAAATTGAGTGCTCTTTGCTTTTTTCAACCAAAATCCGCAATGACTATGCGTTGAGGCGATTAATGGAACATTACTATTGGTTTTAGATTGGATATTGTTTTTTAAAAATTCATATTCTATTTCGAGAAAATGTATTAATAATCTGAGTTGAGAGGTTTTTAAGCAATCATTTTGGTCATTTTCAATAGCAATCAGTTCGGGTATATAAAAATTGCAAGCCCATTCCAATACACTTGCTGCTGGCATTGGTCGCGCAATAGCATAACCCTGTGCAATTTTGCACCCCATGCATAAAAGAATTTGGGCGTGTTTAACAGACTCAACGCCTTCAGCAATAACTTCGATGTTAAATGAGTTGGCAAGAGATATAACACTTTCGACAATCTTATAGTCATCTGCATCGTTGAGCATATTCCGAACAAAAGATTGATCTATCTTGATAGTTTTTATGGGAAGTGTTCTGATGTGGCTAAGCGAAGAATATCCTGTTCCAAAATCATCCAAAGCCATTGAGATATCGAATTTTTCCTTACATTCAGCAATAACAGTCTGTATTGAAGATAATTCATCAAGCGCATGGCTCTCCAGTATTTCAATTTGAAAAAAACTCAAATCAAGTCCGGGAAATTCATTACATATTTTCTCCAGACTTTTTATAAATGAGCTTCTTGCAAGATGATAAGCAGACAGATTGATACTTACACGAAGTTTTAATCCATACTTGTGCCAGTTTTCAAGACATTTCAAAGCTTCCTTTATTACAAACTGTCCCAGCAAAACCTCCACATCCGACTCATTTATTGAAGGCAAGAACTCAATTGGCGATAAAAGCCCTCTTGAAGGATGCTGCCAACGAACCAACGCTTCAAAACCAATTATTTCGCCGGATGTCATATCTATTTTAGGCTGAAAGAACAATCGCAACTGCTTATCGTGTATTGCCGATAAGACTTCAACATGACTGAATGAACTTTTTGAGACTTCTTTTACTTTTTCGGTATCTCCATACATTAAAAATGCTGATTTACCTGCATTTTTAATTTGATAAAGTGTTTGATCCGCGTGTTCAATCAGGGAATCCAGAGACCCTTTATCAAAAGGATAGAGCGTATAACCAATAGATGCCCCTATGATAATTTTGTGTCCTTCAACAAGATCATAGGGTTGACTCAGCGTATGTAATATTTTTTGAAGTATTCCATCACAATCCGATCGGCTGTGAATTTCACTCAGTAAAATGACAAATTCATCACCACCATATCTTGATATCGTATCTTCCTGTCTAAGCAGGGATTTTATTCTATCGGACAATTCGACCAGAAGCTGATCTCCGATGTTGTGACCATATGTATCGTTAACTGGTTTGAAGTCATCCAGATCTAAAAAACAAACTGCTAACATTTCATGATTTCGATTTGCTTTAGCAACAGCCTGATTAAACCGATCGCCCAACAAGTGCCTGTTAGGTAATCCGGTAAGTGCATCGTAATGGGCCAATTTTTCAAGGCTTGTATGATGTTCTTTCATTTTGGTTATATCAGACATCATTCCCAGATAATGCACGGTATCTGTGCCTGGAATGTTGATTTTGTTTACACTCAACAGTTCCGCATAGAAAGTGCCGTCTTTTTTTCTATTCCATACCTCTCCTTCCCAACTTCCATCTTTCTCAATAGCCAGCCACATGTCTTTGTAAAAATCTTTATCCTGCCGACCGGAACTGAGAATACTCGGATTGTTTCCAATCAATTCTTCTTCTGTAAAACCGCTTATCCGACAAAAAGCAGCATTACAGGCAAGAATGCGAACTTTATCATCGGTAATAATCATCCCTTCCTGAGCCTTTTTAAATAACTCCATCAACAGAAAGTCTCGATTGCTTAAATCAAACATAATTTACTCCAAACTACTTACCCCCCCTCGGTTTATGCTTATGAATTAGTTTGTTTGGCCCAGAACTGAGCGGCCAGGGATTCAAAGTTTGTTGTTAGTGTCAGCATGTGTGAACTGATGGAAACAGTGTTATCGGCTTCCCTAACGTTATTGCCCGACGAGTCTCTGATGTTATGAATACTCTTACTGATTTCTTCAGCCACAGCACTCTGTTGCTCGACTGCAGAAGCGATTTGAGTAGTCATATCGTTGATTTTCTGGATTACATCCAGGATATTTGCAAAAGAACTGACTGTATCTTGATTATGACCGACACAGGTATCCGCCTGATTCAAACCTTCTGCCATCGCCTTAACAGCAGTAGCGGAATTGTTTTGCAGCTTCTCCACCATGATACGAATCTCTTCAGTAGAAGTGCGAGTTCTACTGGCAAGCGAGCGAACTTCATCAGCAACTACAGCAAAACCTCGTCCAGCATCGCCGGCTCTTGCTGCTTCTATTGCAGCATTTAAGGCGAGTAAGTTGGTTTGCTCAGAAATTTCATTGATTACATCTAGCACTATGGCGATATCGTTACTACTTTTTTCCAATGCTTTAATCGTTTCTGATGCCTGTTCTACCCCACCTCGCAAAGCCTGCATTAAATCTACACTGATTTGCACAACCTTCTTGCCATTTTCTACTTCCTCAACTCCTTTATTGGCTATTAAAGTGCTGTTTTGAGCATTCCTCGAAACCTCCTGAATACTTGCAGACATTTCGTTTATTGCCGCTGCAATCTGTTCTGTCTCATTAAATTGCTGCTCGGCATAACCCTTTGAAGCCTTAATGGCCCCACCTAATGTATAAGTATTTGAGCCCATTGTAGCGGCGCTGTCTGCAACACGACCGATTAAACCTGCTGTTTCAGACTCCAGAAACTTCATTGCTAGTGCTATATCACCAAGCTCATCACGCCTTCCAATGTAGATATATCTGGCCACAGGATCATTTATGGTTTTACGTGCATTGGCAACAATAACTTTTAAGGGTGATAGCAGGATATAAACCCCACCCAGTGAAATACTGATACACAAAAGCGAAATGAGAGTAATGAATAACCAGCTTTGAAGTAACAGGCTTGCTAAAACCTGGATCATCATTGGCAGAACTATTAATGCAGCAATTTTGAAAATTATAGATAGAGAGTTTTTAAGTTCTGCAGTCTTTTTCCCTGTGCGAATCTTTTCATAAAGGCGGGAAGCCCGATCCACATGTTCTCTTTTGGGCTTTCTTCTTATTGACTGATATTCCCTTGCTCCATCGTCTTTAATTATCGGAGTAACGTAGGCATCAACCCAGTAGTGATTTCCATTTTTGCAACGATTTTTGACCATCCCCATCCAGGACTTATCAGATTTAACTTTTCCCCACAAAGCAGCAAAGGCAGCAGATGGCATATCGGGATGCCTTACTACATTATGATTTTTGCCTACCAGCTCCTCTTCAGTAAAACCACTAATCTCAACAAAGTCCTGATTGACATAAGTAATAATTCCCTTACTATTTGTAGTGGTAAGTATGTTTGCATCGCTTTTGTATGATTCTTCTACTTGTGTAACTGGCTCGTTAATCTTCATAACTTTTGGCCTTTAGCGTGGAAAGTAGATTTAACTCCTCTCAAGGCTATATTTAGTTTAAACAATAGGTCTAATACCAAAAATGAATCAACGTATAACAAAAAATTATCAGTTCAACTATGACCTGAAACAGTTACGAGCTTTTCTTGAAGTTGCCAAAGTAAAAAGCTTTAGCAAAGCAGCAGAGAATTTGTTTATTTCTCAACCGGCCATTTCTAGAAAAATCTCTCAACTTGAGGAGGCATTGAACTGCCAACTTTTCATTAGAGAAAATAATACCGTTGAATTAACACCATCAGGCGAAGAACTTAGAAACAAATTACCTAAAATTTTTGAAAACCTAGCAGGTATAACTGAGTCGCTCAATTCTCTAACTAAATATAACAAATTAAAAATAGGATATACATGCGCTGCAATGAGTAGTTTTTTACCCAGCTTGATACGAAAAACGACAGATAAACTTACAGGATATGAATTGATTTTTTCTGAAGACAATACAACAGGATTAATTAATAAGGTACTTGAAAATAATATCCATTGCGCATTTATTATGGCGCAACCAAAACACGAAAACCTGATAACAATAAATATCCGGTCCGAATCAATGGGCTTGATGATACCGGATAATCATCCCTTTAATTCACTGAATGAAATACCAATTGAATTACTCAAACAGGAAACGATAATTCTTTTTCCCAGACCTCAAAACCCCAGTTTATATGACCATATACTGGAACATTTTCATAACAAAAACTTTATGCCAAAAGCCATAAGAGAGGCGGATAGTTGCAATGCAATATTTGGTTTTGTTGCTGCGGAAACTGGTGTTGCCTTTATAGCAGAATCGATGGCAGGACTTTGTATGAAAGGTACAAGTTATAAGCCAATTTCTCAGCCGGGTCCTGAAATTAAATTCAGCTTCATATCCAATAGATTTTTTCTTGAAGACTGGCATGTAACTTTTGAACGTTTAATTTCTGAAAACTATTGTGACGATTCTTGTTTCTACCTTAACCAGATGGATAAATCCTTTATCATTCAGAATAACCTTTAAACTTAAACTAATATTTATTAAGTATAGTCGGATGTTAAATATAAATAGTTTTACCACGATGGATATTGTCACTATTCTAAAATATATTGAACAACAATTATAATTTATACAGTTAAATTAAATGCATATTTTTATAACAAAAAGTTTCATACTTTCATATTTACATATAAAAATACTAAAACATTAAACCTATATCACTAAATCATATATGGTGACGATTATTTCAGTTCATTATTTATAAGCAAAAAAGCCCGACCTACCACTTTTGGATTATTAGTAGCGATCAGTATTAATAGCATTACCTCAGGTAAGTATTAACCTTGTAATATATGCAAATATTTTTTAAGGGAAGATTGTAGTATGGCATCTGTCAAAGGTTGATGGCTGGCTGCATGTAAATAAATGAATAAAGCTATTTATTTGTATTGTGATATAAAAAAAAGTATTTCCAAACTGCCACTATTATTTATACCTTTTTTGGTGATAGTGGTAGGTTCTGGTTTTTCCTTGGCACAATATCATCAGGTTAAACAACGAAATCAACAGGTAATTGCTGATCGCTTTGCTATCTCCTTTAACGAAACCACCCAAAGCGTTACCGAAAAAATTCGAAGCTACGAACAGATGCTACGGGCGACTCAGGGTCTTTTTGAGTCTTCGGACAGCATCACCCGTGAAGAATTTAAAAATTATGCCGAAAAACTCAAGCTGGAAGCCTTTTATCCCGGGATTCAAGGTTTGGGATATGTGCCAGTTATTACGCCCGCTGAGAAACTTGCTCATATCGAATCGATAAGACAATCGGGATTTCCGGACTATAACATTACTCCAGAGGGTAAACGGGAGCTCTATACCAGCATTTTGTATCTTGAGCCCTTTCAAGCTCGCAATCTGAGGGCTTTTGGTTTTGATATGTATTCGGAACCCACACGTCGAGCTGCGATGATCGAAGCCCTTGTTAGTCGTGAGGTTAGTCTTTCTGGTGGGGTAAAACTGGTACAGGATAATCCTGATGAATCCGTCACAGGCCTTCTGATGTATCTCCCTTTATTTGATTCAGTTGAGCCTGAAAATCCTCATATTGGCTGGGTTTACGTCGTATTCCGGATCAGTGATGTAGTGAAAGCATCATTAACGCAAAATGGCACACTTAGTCACTTGAAAATCTCAGATGTGACTACTGAGCCAATGGATGTACTTTTCCAGTCAAGCAGTTTCGAGACCAGTTCATTTGAATTAAGCGAAACCTTTACACTCGCTGGCCGCCAATGGAAGTTTGTGGCTTATCCTGATCAGAATTTTATAAAAGCCTTTGAAAAACAATCTGCCAAATCGATGTTGTTAATACAATTGCTTATAACTTGTTTGCTTGCTTATGTTTATTGGCTATTGGTAAGTGGACGAAAACGTGCAGAGCGCCGGGCCAACGAAATAACAAATTTCCTGCGTGAAAAGCATCTGAAGCTCCAACTAGCAACAGACACCGCTGGCATGGGCACTTGGGAGTGGGATTTTCAAAAACAGCATGTTTTGGTTGATGAACATCAATTAACCATTTTCGGACAAAGTGAACAATCTAATCCTTATTTAACACTTGAAAACTGGTTTGCACATTTTGAGGAAACTGATCGGCAACGAGTTGAAAACGCTTTTCACAAATGCAAGTCCGATCGTCTCGAGTTAAATATTCAAGTGTTGGTGCAGTCCAGAAGCGATACTCGAATGGTGCAACTCAAGGCGGCCTTGAGTTTCAATACCTCAGGTGCAGCAACAAGCATGATTGGGATTTGTTTTGATATTACAGAAAGCTGGCTTTATCAGACACAACTTGAACAAACTGAATCACGTTGGAAACATGCGCTGGAAGGTAGTGGCGAAGGCGTCTGGGACTGGTCAATTATCAATGACAAAGTGCTTTTTTCGGAAAAACTGATTTCCATGCTGGGATATACGCCAGATGAATTTTCTCCTCATATCAGCGAATGGTCAGATCGAATTCATCCAGATGATCGTCAACAGGTATTCAGCGATATTGATGCGTTACTGGATGGCAGCCAACCTGAGTACCGAAACGAACACCGTATGCTGTGTAAAGATGGTAGCTGGAAATGGATTCTTGACCGTGGCACAGTGATTGAACGTGATGAGCAGGGAAATCCGCTAAGGGCGATAGGTACACATACCGATATCAGTGGTCGCAAAGAAATCGAAATCACCCTTAGGATCAGTGAAGAACGTTTCAGAAATGCCTTTGATACGGCGGCGATCGGGATGGCTCTGGTCGGTCTGGATGGCAGCTGGCTGGAAGCAAATCCAGCCTGTTGCGAAATGCTTGGTTACAGCGAAGGCGAATTATTACAAATGACTTTTATGGATGTGACACATCCTGAAGATCTGGATCTCGATCAGCAGTTTGTCGCTCAACTGGTCGCCGGTGAAATTGATCACTATCATATGGAAAAGCGCTACGTTCGCAAAAATCATCAGATTATTGATGTATTACTCAGCGTCTCAGTTGTGCATGATATAAACGGAGAACTGTTGCATTTTGTCTCACAAATAGAGGACATAACGGCCAGAAAACATGAACACGAATTAATGCGCAAGTTGGCGCTCTATGATGCATTGACTGGTTTACCAAATCGTCGTTTGTTTGATGAGAGGATAAACCAGGCAATACTCGGCGCAAAGCGAAATAAACATCCACTTGCGCTGATGTTTATTGATGTCGATCATTTTAAACAGATCAACGATACCTACGGGCATGATGTTGGTGATCAGGTGATAAAACGCGTTGCTGAAAGCATGCAGTTAGCATTACGGGCAACAGATACGCTTGCCCGATTTGGAGGCGATGAATTTGTGGTATTGCTGAACGAGGTAAGCTCTGCAGATGCTGCGGTAAAAGTAGCCGAACATTTGCGAAACAGTCTGAAAAACCACCTTGAGTTTGACACTATCCGTTTATTGGTGACCTTAAGTATCGGCATTGCCGTCTATTTACCTGAAACAAATGAATCTGCTCTTCAGCTGATGAAAAAAGCCGATATGGCGCTTTACGATGTCAAAGCTCGTGGTCGTGATGGTGTCGGTTTATTTCAGGCCGGTGGATTTGAAAAATAATAACTCAATATTTATAAATAAAATCAACGTGTTTTTATTCCTCCAGAACTCCAAGTGGTGAACCTGTAACAATTTGCTGAGTCTGAAAAATAGTATTACTTCTGTTAGATTGTATCTATGCATTATCAGGTTAAACGAAGAGGTTTGAATGTCCTATATTGAGGCGACGATGAAGAAGCTGCAACGAAGCAGCCCAAGTCAACCAGAGTTTTATCAAGCTACCGAAGAAATTCTCCAATCTATACGCCCTTTACTGGAAAAAAATCCTCAGTATCTTCAACAAAATATCATTGAACGCATAGTTGAACCGGAACGCCAGATTATGTTCAGAGTTGTCTGGCAAGATGATGACGGTAACGTTCAGGTCAACAAAGGCTATCGAGTTCAGTTCAACTCCGCTCTGGGTCCCTACAAAGGTGGCATCCGCTTTCATCCCTCGGTTAATGCCAGTACCGTTAAATTTCTGGGCTTTGAGCAGATATTTAAAAATGCGTTAACTGGTTTATCACTCGGTGGTGGTAAAGGTGGCTCAGACTTTGATCCCAAAAATCGATCAGATAACGAAATCATGCGGTTCTGTCAGGCCTTTATGAATGAGTTGCAACGGCATATTGGTGCAACCATTGATGTGCCTGCAGGTGACATTGGCGTGGGCAAGCGGGAGATTGGCTATCTGTTTGGGCAATACAAACGTTTGAATCGTCATTTTGAAGGTGTATTGACTGGCAAAGCAATCAACTGGGGAGGCTCACTTGTTCGCCCTGAAGCCACAGGCTACGGCTTAGTCTATTTCACAGAAAATATGCTGCAAGCCAATGATGATTGTCTCGACGGCAAAAAATGTCTGGTATCCGGCGCAGGGAATGTGGCGATTCATACTATTGAAAAACTCTATCAATGTGGTGCATTGCCAATAAGCTGCTCTGACAGCACCGGTACGATTTATCACGAAAAAGGTATCGATTTAATTCTGCTGCGGGAATTAAAAGAGGATCAAAATTGCTCCTTGGCAAAATACCGGGAAACGCACCCCGACGCTGAATTCACACCTATCAAACAGTATCCTGAAGATGGTCATGCGGTATGGCGTATTAAAGCAGATGCCGCTTTTCCGTGTGCTACCCAGAATGAATTATCAGCAGCTGATGCCATTGCACTGTGCAAAAACGGTATTAGCTGTATTGTTGAAGGTGCCAATATGCCCTGCACTGCTGAAGCACAGGCACATATTATTGCTGCAGGGATTCATTATGCTCCAGCCAAAGCTGCCAATGCCGGCGGTGTAGCCACCAGTCAACTCGAAATGGCGCAGAATGCCAGTATGATGCAATGGTCATTTGCTGATGTGGATCAACGTTTGCAAATTATCATGAAAGATATCTATCAACGCTGTGCAGAGACTGCCATTGAATTTCATCACCCCTGCAATCTTATGCTAGGAGCAAATATTGCGGGATTTCGTAAAGTTGCGGATGCGATGATGGAACAGGGACTGGTGTAACCTGAGTTACACCTTACGATAAAGACTAACATTCGGAATACAATTTTGAAATTCACAAACCTATTAATTGTGAGTATAGGCCTCGCCGCATTAAGTCAGGCATTAACAGCCAGAGCAGAGTCCATTACTTTGAAAATAGTTGATCAACAACAACAGGCTGTTTCCAGTGCCGTAATTGAGGTATTGAGTTCGCCCGAAAGCTTTGGTCAAGTAGATTCAATCAATGTTATCGATCAGATAGATAAGATGTTTGTCCCTGAACAAATTGTTATTCAACAAGGTCAATCGGTAGATTTTCCTAATAGTGACAACATACGACATCATGTCTATTCATTCTCAGAAGCAAAAACGTTTGAACTCAGGCTCTATGCCGACAAACCGGAAAAGCCAATTCAATTTGAAAAGCCTGGTGTAGTTGTGGTGGGCTGCAATATTCACGACTCAATGATTGGCTATATTTATATCGCACAACACCAAACGGTTGTGTCGTCATCTGACCAAGGTCACGCAAAATTTAGCTCAACTGTGCAGAATCCCCGGATAAGTGTCTGGCATCCCTATACAACTGATGGTGCCGAAAGCCGTCAGTATTTTGAAATTGATCAGCTTGAAAAAAATGATAATGGTGAGCACATAGTTCAGTTGAATATTGCCCCCCCTTCTCCGCGTGAGTCTTTTAAGGATACCTTTGGTGCGCCTGGGCATCACTAAATTACGCACGCAAATTCTACTATTTGCGCTTTCACTTGTCCTGGCGACCACAATGGTCATTCAGTCTATTTCGTGGTGGTCTGCCAACCAGTTTAATCAGCAGCAAATTCGGCAAAATACCATCAAGGCTGAGAATATTCTGCGTCAATACATCCGTTCATCAGAAAACAATCTGGTAAATTCGGCACGAGTACTGACGGCCGACTTTGGTTTTAAACAAGCAGTAACCTCCGGCGACAAGGACACTATCGCCAGTGTATTAATGAATCATGGTGCACGAATTAATGCTGATTTAATGTTGTTAACGGATTTATCCGGTAGGCTCATCTCCAGTAGTCATTCGACCATTTATGATGAAGCACTACTGAGTTATGTCGTTAAAGATTTACTGGAAAAACCAGGAACAGCACATATTGTAATGCTGGATAACCGGGTTTATGAGTTAATCCTTTTGCCAATAATGGCTCCCAGAACCATAGCTTATACGTTAGTGGGATTTGAGCTGAATCAGACAACCCTTAATGAACTCAAACAACTTACCGGTCTGGATATAACCCTGCTTAAACATTCAGTTCCAGTTTATTCCACACTGGAAAATATTCCCAATGATGCAGAATTTATAAAGACGATAAATTCAGCACACACAGAATGGTTTTGGATGGAAAGACCCACATTTATCAATTCGGATTTTATGCCAGCGACCACAAGCATAAATCCAGTCAGCATTTTGTTATCAGCGGACTTAAGACCCATCTATCAGCAGTATGATGATATGTCAGCGCGCATAATACTGATCGTTTTACTGGTGATGTTGGGATCTATCATTGTCAGCACCATCATTGCACATACCTTAACCACCCCGCTCGCCAAACTTGTTGGTATCGCCAACCAGTTTGCCAAGGGGAATTACGATGCCTGGCAGGAACCCGGTCAGGCCAGCAGCGAAATCCGCGATTTGGCTGCTGCTCTCAGAACCATGGGTACAGAAGTCAAACAGCGTGAACAGGTCGTTACATGGCAGGCCAGACATGATGCATTGACCGGTTTATTCAATATTCACACCATACGTAGCACGCTTACTGCAACAATGCAGAAATATGGTCAATGTGTTGTTGTGGCGACTTATATACAAAATTTCCGACAGATAAATGATCGACTTGGGCCTGAAGTCGCCGATGCCTGCCTCACTGTACTGGCCCAACGTCTTAACCAGTTTGCTACCGCTGGGGAAAAAACCAATGCGCGTCTGGAAGGAATCGAGTTTCTATCCGTTATTCAGTTACTGCCGGGGCAAAGTCCTAGGCAGGTTGTTGAAGAATTGCTCGATAACCTGGATAAGCCCTTTCAAATCGGTAATATCAGTTTGAGTGCTCACTTCTATGCGGGTGTATGTTGTTATCCAGCCGATGGTTATGACAGTAAAACAATGCTTCGTCGAGTCAGAATTGCTGCTGATCATGCCCGCCTAAATCGTACAACCATACATATTTATACGCCGGGTGAAGACGAAAATCATCTTGAAGAATTAAGTCTTATTGAAGCGCTACAAGCATTGCTGAGACAACCGACAAATATTGAATTATTTTTAAACTTCCAGCCAAAGGTTGAGCTTAAAAACGGCAAAATGGATACCGTAGAAACGCTGATTCGCTGGCATCGTCCAGGCCTGGGGCGAGTTGCACCTGATAAATTTATCGGCTTGGCTGAGCAATCTGGACTCATTGTTGAATTAACACACTGGGTTATCCAGGAAACACTCAAGCAATTACGTAGATGGCGCGATAATGGGTTGGCTTTGAACGCAGCAATTAATGTGTCAGCAGAGGATTTGGCTCATCCGGATTTTTGTCATTTTCTCGAAAAACAAATTGCGGTTTACGATATTCCCGCAAACTCAGTCACTATCGAGATCACCGAGCGGGATATTATGTATGACGAAGCACTGGGTATTGAGGTACTGAAAACCTTAAAAAATGCCGGGTATATGATTGCTGTAGATGATTACGGAATAGGACAGTCATCTTTATCAAAATTAAAAATACTCCCCGTCGATGAACTCAAGCTGGATATGAGTTTTATTCGCAATCTGGATAGTTCTCTAACGGATCAGAAAATTGTCCGTTCAACCATCTTTCTGGCTCATTCACTCGGTTTAAAGGTGGTGGCAGAAGGAGTCGAAAATGCCGCGACCTATTCTCTTTTGCAAGAAATGGGTTGTGATAGCGTTCAAGGCTATTTAATAAGTAAACCACGAGATGCTGAAGATCTCGTTGCTTGGTTAGGTGAAAATAATGCGACTTATTCTTTTTCTGCTGACAGTATTACTCACTAGTCAGCTATACGCTGCTGATGGCAAGTTGATCGCCACACCGGGCATTTCCCAAATTGAAGGCACCGGTGGTGGCGGTTTTGTTCCCTGGGCTCAATTAGCCGGTTATGGTAGTCGTGATGAAATAGCAGCCAATGTATTTTGTAGCGGTGCAAACGTAGATGATTATGATTTACGTGTATGCGGTGCACAGGCTACTTTCTATGACCGAATTGAATTCTCAGTCGCCAAGCAAAAATTTCATGTCGATACATTAGATCTAGATATCAAGCAAAGAGTACTGGGTGTCAAAGCAAGACTTTATGGAGATATTGTCTATAGTCGATTTCCACAAATAAGCCTGGGAATTCAGCATAAAAAACTTGACGATCCCACTGTTGCCTTTCTATTGGGAGCAGATGATGATTCTGGAACCGATATTTATCTGTCTGCCAGTAAACTACATCTTGGGGCTATTGCTGGATATAACTGGTTATGGAATGTAACGGCCCGCTCGACAGAAGCCAATCAAACTGGATTATTAGGTTTTGGTAACGCAGCACATGGAAATCAGCGCGAAACTGTTCTTGAAGCATCAACAGCCATTCTATTTGGCCGCCATTTAGCCCTTGGCATTGAATATCGCCAAAAACCCGATAACCTTGATTTAAAAGAAGATGACTGGTCCAACATATTTGTGGCCTGGTTTCCAAATAAAGTTATCAGTGTGACGGCAGCCTGGCTGGATTTGGGTGGCATTGCCGGAGCCAAAAGCCAGAAAGGGGCTTATTTTTCTGTTACAGGTTACTTTTGATGTTCACAAAATTTCGATATAGCTTTTTTATGGCTTGCTACTTGGCATTAACTGCTTGTGCCAGCACATCAGAACCCACTTTGTATAACAAACTGGGAGGTGAGCAAGGTGTGAATAATATTGTCGAAAACCTCATCCGGGAAATTGGACAGGATGAGCAAATTTTCCATTATTTTGCCGAAGCCCGTGTCAGTCGATTTCGGGAAAATCTTATTGAACACTTTTGTGCAATCTCAGACGGTCCATGCCAATATACCGGTGACAATATGGTGGACATCCATACTGGAATGAATATCAATGAAAGTGATTTTAATCACTTGGTGGATTTATTGATTAATGCTATGGAGGCTGAGGGAATCCCTCACCGCATTCAAAATCAGCTGCTTGCCCGATTGGCACCATTGCGTGAAAACATTATCTATCTATAATTCAATTTTATCGTCAATATCCGCTTCTACAACCGGGAAAGTGGGAACATGGGTAAAAATCACCTGATTACGTCCATGCTCTTTTGCTCTGTATAACGCCGTATCGGCTGCATGTAGAATCACATCCATCGGCGGCACAGGCTCTTCAGGCCATAGCAGACAAACACCGCAACTCATGGTTACCGGAATTAACTGGGAACCACTTGGAATGGGGGTATCCGCTATAACAGATCTTAATCTTTCAAAAGATGCTGTTGCCTCTTCCGGTTTTAATTGCAAAGCGACCAAGAATTCTTCACCACCAAATCTTCCCAACACATCATAGCTTCGCAAAGTGGATTTCAGGCGACTGGCAAAGCGGCGTAATACCTCGTCACCTGATGCATGACCATAGGTATCATTAATCTTTTTAAAATTATCTATGTCACATAATGCGACACAATAAATTTTGTCGCTACGTCTTGAGCGCGCGAGCTCTTCGGTGATCCGTTCGATAGCAGCATGACGATTTAGAATTGTCGTTAAATGATCATGGGTCGCTCGATAAATCAAATCCTTGTATAGATGGGACAGTGGATTTGCCAGCCGCTTGGCCAGTAAAGTACTGAGCACTACACTTATTATCACAATAAATAACGTTAAACCTAGCAGAGAATAATTCAGTCGATCAAAAACCCGATGAAAAATGGATAAATCTGCCAACAAAAATAATTGTATGGGCTGTTTATTAACGTTTTTTAACTTAACCTCTTCCAATAAAAATTGAGATCTTTGCCACCATAAGTCAGGCTCATTAGTTGTTTGAAGAAGATGGTCGAACTCAGCTTTATGAATTGGCAGTGTCGTTAAAAATAAATCTGTCTGGGTAGATTCAAACACAATATCCAACCCGGTTTTGAGCTTTAATTCTTCCAATAAAGGTGCATTTATTTCAAACGCGATAATACTGATGGCGACTTGATGTGGTGCATTTATGGGTACACTGAATAAACGATACAAACGATTATTTATTTCTACAAACTGACCCTGTTGACTGATGCCATGAACCGCCAGCCAGTTGATATCGGCCAGATCAGAGAGTGGAAAATCCAACTCATTCGCTGCAATCAGCTCACCGTTATCATTGAGCACCAACATTAAATCTGCCTGAATGCGTCCAGCATGGTTAGTGAGCATGCTGGTAATGGTTGGCACATTATTGGTGGCAACAGCTTCTCTGAATCCAAAGTCCTGAATAATGACTCTGGTGGCGTAATGTAAATTGGTTTCCCGGCTGTCGATGTACTGATGCAGAAAATAAGCAGCATTTGCCACCTGTTCACGGATTTGCTGCTGATTATGTTTATGAATAAACCAACCATGGCTCAGCTGCATCGCGAAAGCTGTCAGTAAAATCAGACTGACACAAAGTAGAATCATCCTGGTCTGGATGCTATTCATCTATAAGTCGTTTCCATAATATGCAGCGTATTCAGCCATCTGAACTCCGTTCATCAGGATTTATTAATCTGTAACTCTTCAGGGTAAACGCCATACCTTGATTTTTTGTCCAGTTTTGAAACCAAACAGACGATTGCCACCCACCGCAACAGCAATATGCTGTTTACCATTAACGCTGTATGTAATCGGTGGCGCATTGACGCCCGCTTCCGTTTTACCACTCCAGCGTTTTTCTCCCGAATCAGCATCAAAGGCCATCAGTTCACCGCTCCCTTCTCCGGTGAACACCAGACCACTGGCTGTACTTAAAACGCCGCCTATCAATGGATTTTCAGTTTTGACCTGCCAGACTATTTCTCCACTATCTAAATCAATTGCAGTTAATAAACCATGTTTTTCAGGAGTATTTAAAGGAGACATCGAAGAATAACGCACCGCTTCTTCTCCATCCTTGGCAGCCTGTTTGTGTAATTTATATTCCACCGGCCAGTGAATGGCGGCAATAAATACCAAACGTCTGCGAGCATCCACTGAAACGGGAGACCAGTTTGCACCGCCCATTACACCAGGATAAATAATCGTTCCTTCACTGCTGGGAAGTTCAAACATGTTTTTTTGCGGGACAAAGGCTTCGCTTTTATAGAGAAACTTACCATTACGTCTGTCATGTACATAAAACCAGCCCGTTTTACCAGCCTGACCAATTGCGGGAGTAGGTTGCCCCTTAATGGTAATATCAAACAAAACCGGCGGACTGGCTACATCATAACCCCAGCTGTCATGCGGGACTTGTTGGTAATGCCAGCGATAATCGCCACTGTTGGCATCAAGTGCCAGTAATGAACTGCTGTAAAGATTATCACCTGGTCTGGATGAGCCTTCCATTTGCGGTGATGGATTACCGGTACCAAAATGCAGAATGCCAGTATATGGGTCAATAACCGGCGTACTCCATGCCGAAGCACCACCATAACGCCAGGCGTCACCGTGCTGTTCCAGAGCGGCTTTTTCTTTTGCTATATCGCGAGGTAATTTCACCCCATCAGCTGTTTTGGTAACAAAATCACCTTCCCAATTTTCAGACTTGATGGTGTCAAACTGCCATTTTTGTTTACCAGTTTCGATGTCATATCCTGCCATGAAACCACGGCGCCCATATTTCCCGGCGATACCGACTACAGCGCCCAAAGGTGAATCAGAATCCGTAGCATCAAGATGTAATCCATATCCCACGCCGGTGATGCCAATAATGACTGTATCCTGATAAATCATCGGGGCCATATTGATGCCCGCTCCCGAGGTACCGGAGACGCTGCCCAGTTCAGTATCGTCCAGCGTACTAACATCTTCCTGAATACCACTGTTTTCATCAACAACACGATTATCCCAGCGTTTTTCTCCTGTTTTGGCATCCAATGCAATCAATCTGGCATCAATGGTGCCGGTAAAAACCATACCATTTGATACAGCCACACCGCGATTGGCAGGACCACAGCAAATGGGATAATCTTCATCTAAATCATGCTCATAACGCCATAATTGTTGACCACTCGCGGCATCCAGTGCGACCACATCGTTAAACGGCAAAGAAACATACATCACGCCATTCTGAACCACCGGTGTTGCCTGAAAGGTTTCATTTACACCGGTATCAAATTCCCATGCTTCAACCAGCTCCATAACATTGCTTTTGTTAATTTGGACCAGCTTACTGTGCCGTTGATGTAGATCATCGCCACCATAAACCGGCCATTCAATCTCTGTTGCTAAAACTGGCAGGGATAAAACAGTTAAAAGCCCTCCCAACCAGAAGATGTGTTTTAAAGGCATGGTTTTCTCTCTCTTAATTATTTTTAGTTATGATAACAATTACTATCGAACAAGAATTTTTTATCCCGTAAATTGGATCTTATGATCCAGATCAAATCAAAGCCCGATAACCCTACAGCAAATAATAAGTCTCCCTAAAATCAAATTATCAACATCTGTTGTTAATCAGATAAGTGAGGTAAGTAATGTATAAAACACTACTGGTAGGACTTATAACGTTTTTAAATATATCCCTTGTGTTGGCAGATAATTTTAGAAATGAGCCCATCAAACCGATACAGCCATTTATTATTACCGAACCCGCCAAAGTTGAACTCGGGAAAAAACTTTTTTTTGACCCCAGACTCTCCCGCTCAGGGTTCATATCTTGTAATTCCTGTCATAATCTCAGTATGGGAGGCAGTGATAACTTGCCGACTTCCATTGGTCATAATTGGCAGCAAGGACCAATCAACTCTCCCACCGTACTCAATTCCAGTATGAATCTGGCCCAGTTCTGGGATGGTCGGGCAGCCGATTTGCAGGAACAGGCTGCCGGACCAATTGCTAATCCGATGGAAATGGCTTTTAGCCACTCTCTGGCCATTGATGTTTTGCGTTCGATTCCACAATACGTTGCAGCATTCAATAAAATCTATGGCAGTAATGAGATTACTCTGGATCAGGTTACCAATGCCATAGCAGCTTTTGAAGAAACCCTGGTCACTCCCAATTCCCGTTTTGATCTTTGGCTTAAAGGCAGTGACAATGCCTTGACTGACACTGAAATTGCCGGTTATCAGAAATTTAAAGAAATCGGTTGTGTGGCTTGTCATAACGGGGCTGCTGTAGGTGGCAGTTCATTCCAGAAGATGGGGATTATGGAACCCTACCAGACCGAAAACCCGGCTGAAGGACGTATTGCAGTGACCGGTAAAGATGCCGATCGCTTTTCATTCAAAGTACCAACTTTACGCAATGTTGAATTGACTTACCCATACTTCCATGACGGTGCCTATTGGAAACTGGAAGATGCCGTCGATGTGATGGCCAGACTGCAACTGGGACAGAAGCTGGAAAAACAGGACATTCAAAACATAACGGCATTTTTGAAAACCCTGACGGGTGACCAGCCTCAATTTGCCGTACCACAATTGCCACCCTCTACTGGCGACACACCGATTCCTGTTCCATTTGAAAAGGAATAAGTAAAAAAGCCCGCCAGAGTTGATAACTGGCGGGCTTTTCTATTGAGCTGTTAATCAGACAGGTCTGAAACCCTATCAACTACTGCCGCATATAAATCTCGAGTTGAAGCAATCGCGCCATCCTGAACCTGTTCAGCCGAAATAACTTTGCCACCAGCAGCCTGAAGCGGGCGGGTTGCAGTCGTACTGGCCACAACTGTAGGTTTATACCCCAGATTAAATCCGCCATGCGCGGTGGAATTTACACACATATGTGTCATAAAGCCTGCCAACACTATATTTTCAATATTCAGTGATTTCAGTCTTTGATCCAATTCAGTTTGCACAAATGCATTGGGAAAGTTTTTAGTAATAACGTATTCCCCGTCTTGAGGTGCCACTTCATTGGAAATCTGACCAATATCCGTAGTGAGATCGTAAGGTGAGCCCACACCTCCATCATGTTGAATATGAATGATAGGAATGTTTAACGCCCTAGCACGTTCCAGCAAAGCTTTGGCTTCAATAATAGCTTTTTCCACACCCGTGAGCTGCATAACACCGGTTCGATAGGTGTTCTGACAATCAATCATAATTAATGCTGAATCACTCAACTTTGTCGGCTGATGCCCTAAGCCGACAATCTCTCTTAATGTTTGTGATGCTTGTGTCATAACAATCCTCTTTGAATGTTCAAAAATTTACCCGCGGTATGGTTAGCTTCAGTCTTGCTGCCGATCAATCCATGCGATGCTGAAAACTCAATGCATAAGCACCCGGTCTGGCCAATAAAATAGGATCAGCAGAGGGCTCAATCCCCTCTGGCAATGCCAGCGGATTAAACATCGTCGCTTTTTCATATTCTGCAGCATCCGCCATTGGTGCCTCGATCACTATAGTGCCTAACTCAACTACTTGACGATCGTCAGGCCAAATTACCGTTGCATCATTCACTTCATCGCCAGGTTCAGCAATTTGTACCGATAAACGAAACTCGGCAGCTTGTTCAGGTAAACGCTCACGGATTTCATTCATCAAATAGTTTTCGTTTTTTGCTTCAGCATCATCTTTTTCCAATGTTTTCACACCGTCTAGTGGTGTCACAATATAGCGACCATAAACCGACTCACCATCGCTGTTGGTAAACTTAAACGCATTGATGCCATGGTAGGACAGATTGGCAAAACTGGCCGGAAAGGGTTTGGGATATTCAACAAAATGCTTGGCCTTAGGATTGTCAGCTAAAAATTGTTGAATAGGTTTGGTCTCAGCTTCTGAAGTAGCAGAATCTCTGACTGCTGTGAGCATTTCCAAAAAAGCTTCTGGTGTTGCCACCGGAAAACGTGGCACTGAGCTCAACACCATATCAGTATATTCCTCGTCGCCCAAATCAATACGCATCGCCATACCTTTGGCTAATCCTTTAGGATCATTGTCCGCAATATCGGGAAACCCGGTTGCATTAGAAAAACGTACGACTATCGGAGAAGACTGCTGTTGCAAATGTGCTGCAGAAGTAATTTGTCGAGCTGACTCAGCTGGATGGAACACGCCGGTTAACACCACCCCTTTAGTGTGATTGGAACGCAATCCTTCTCTGGGTCCTTTGAATAAATCGTGCTGTACATCAACAATCTTCTCGACTGTCGACTTTTCTGCTTGCTCTGCTGAAACAGGATTTATATTGAAACCTAACAACAATGCCAGTGGCAAATACTTCAATGTTTTACTGCCCATTAACGCTATCCTTTTGATGAATTTACTGCCCGCATTGAGCACGAAAATATAGCTTAAAGCTTTATGAGCCTTTTACATCAAACTTAGTTCATGTTGATTTAAACATTGCAGCAAAAATTCAGCGCTGTTGATTTAGCATGATTTGCATTTACTAGACGATTGGTCTACTGTGAACACACATTTACTAGACGACCGGTCTAATATGACACGCATCGAAACAAGACAATCATTAATCAAAGTCGGTACCGACGTTATCGGCAGCCATGGTTTTAACCCAACAGGCTTAAATACCGTGTTAAAAACCGCTGGCGTACCGAAAGGTTCGTTTTATTATTATTTTGCCAGTAAAGAAGATTTCGGCCTGGCTATCATTGATGAATTCGCAATTGCCTATAACGAAAAAATTGACTCGTTTCTCAGCGATACAAAAGTCAGTCCGCTGCAACGGATTCGTAACTATCTGCAAAATGGACTGGAAACAATCAGCGTGGAAACAATCAGCGAAGGTCAGTGTAAGCGTGGCTGCCTGATTGGCACCTTAGGACAGGAATTATCCAGCCAAAATGAAACATTCCGAGTTCGGCTGGATCAAGTGTTCGAAGGCTGGAAACAACAATTTGGCCTGTGTATCCAAGCTGCTATCGATTGTGGTGAACTCTCTGAAGATACTGATATAGAACAACTTTCCGAGTTTTTACTATCAGGCTGGCAAGGTGCAATTTTACGCGCCAAGATGCATTCCAGCATCAGTCCCCTGCAGGCTTTTATCGATACGACTTTTGATCGTGTATTGATCACCCGCTAAATAATTTATTTCTACCAATTACCCGGAGATTTTTATGAGCAAAGTTGTTCGTTTCCATCGAACAGGTGGACCTGAAGTTTTACAACTGGACGACATGCAGGTGTCCGCTCCGCAAGCCGACGAAGTGCTGCTGAAAATTAATAGCATCGGTCTGAATCGTGCCGAGGTCATGTTTCGCAGTGGTCAATACCTGGAAACGCCCGAGCTTCCTGCACGACTAGGCTACGAGGCGTCAGGTATTATTGAACAGGTAGGCTCCAATGTCAGCCAGTTCAAAACTGGCGATAAGGTCAATGTGATTCCAGCTTTTTCAATGAATCAATACGGAACTTATGCTGAAAAAGCTGTTTTGCCGGTTCATGCCATTGTTAAACAACCCGCCAGTATTTCTGACGATGAGGCAGCAGCTGTGTGGATGCAATATCTCACCGCATGGGGTGCATTGGTTGATATTGGGCAGTTAACCCAAGGACAGACATTACTGATTCCAGCGGCATCGAGCAGTGTCGGTCTGGCCGCCATTCAGATAGCGAATCATGTTGGTGCCCTTCCAGTAGCAATCACCCGCACAGCGGCTAAAAAGGCCTTGTTGCTTGAACATGGCGCCAAACATGTTATTGTCAGTGACTCCCAGCAAATAACCGAACAGGTCCAGCTGATTACGGGTGGTAAAGGTGCGGATATGGTGTTTGATCCTGTCGCCGGGCCTGCATTAAATGAATTAGCCAACGCCTGTGGACGATTCGCACAAATTTTCGTCTACGGTGCGTTAAGCACTGACGCAACACCTTTTCCATTATTTACTGCTCTGGCAAAAGGCCTCACCTTCCGTGGTTATACCCTGTTTGAAATCAGCCAGGATGCCGAACGTTTACAACGCGGTGTGGAATTTATCGAAAAAGGCTTAGCGGCTGGCCACCTCAAACCGGTTATTGCCAAAACCTATTTATTGGATGACATTGTTGCTGCACATCAGTACATGGAATCCAACCAACAAATTGGCAAAATCATTGTCACCACATCAAAAACCTAATGCTTTTCACAATGGAGGAATCCTATGAAGTTTAACCTCAAGACTCTAAGTGCCTTAACCCTTGCTTCGCTTGGTTTAATTAGCACTGCTAGCTTCGCCGATGCAGCTGATGTCGAAAAAAACCTGCATAAACTCAATGTACCTGATGGCTTTAAAGTTGAAGTTTATGCAGAAGTGCCTGGCGCACGGCAAATGGCACTGGGCCAGTCCACCGGTACCGTGTTTGTCGGTACCCGTGGCCAAAAAGCTTATGCAGTAGTGGATCGTAATAAAGATCGTAAAGCCGATGAAGTGGTCACTATTCTTGACGACCTTAAAGTGGGTAACGGTGTCGCCATGTATCAGGGCAACTTATATGTTGCCGAACAAAACCGTATTGCCCGCTATGCAGCGCCCGGCTTTGATCTGAGCCTACCCTTTAAAGAAATGCGCGAAGTGATTTATGAAGATCTGCCTGATAAAGCGCATCATGGCTGGCGTTATATTGACTTTGGACCCGATGGCAAACTCTATGTCACCGTCGGCGCTCCATGTAATATTTGCGACGTAAAAGGTCAGGAAGCCACCATTATCCGGATGAATCCAGATGGCAGTGATGTTGAAATCTATGCTGAAGGTATTCGTAATTCTGTCGGTATGGATTTCCAACCGGACACCGGAACATTGTATTTCACCGATAACAACACCGATATGATGGGTGATGACATTCCACCGGGTGAATTAAACGCTGCACCTGAAAAAGGCATGCACTTTGGCTTCCCCTACTATGCCGGCGGTAAAGAACGTCATGAAGACTGGGCCGATAAAACACCGCCTAAAGACGTTACTTATCCCGTTGTCGAATTTCAAGCACACGCCGCCGCACTAGGCATGAAGTTTTATACCGGCAACATGTTCCCGGAAGATTTCAAAGGTGATGTCATCATTGCCCAGCATGGTTCATGGAACCGCACAGAACCGGTTGGCTATCAGTTAATGCGTGTCACGTTTGATGAAAACAATGAAGTCAGTGGTCATGAAACCTTTATTGATGGCTGGTTAAAGGATGGTGAAGCGTGGGGACGTCCAACTGACGTCTTGCAATTACCTGATGGTTCGGTGCTGGTCTCTGATGATTTTAATGGTGTGATTTACCGCGTCAGTTACGGTGAACAACAGAGTGATGCTCAAACCACCAGCACAAGTCATGGCAACAACACGATAGAAGATCTGATGATGCCGGAATCAGCTATCGCCCATCCGGATGGACGGGTATTTGTCACTGAAATCGGTGAGTTTGGTAAAAAAGGTGATGGTAAAGTCACTGTTGTGAACACCGATGGCAGCACTGAAACGTTAGTTGATGGCCTGAACGATCCAAAAGGCATCGATATGTTTAACAACACCTTATACGTTGCCGATGTCGATCAATTGGTGAAAATCAGTCTGGATGGCAAAAGCGAAGTGATGGTTAAATCAGCTGACTTTCCAGGTAAACCAGTGTTTCTCAATGATGTCGAAATCGATGGTCATGGCAATATCTATGTGTCCGACAGTGGTGATGATAACGGCAAAGATGCCGGTATTTATCGAGTTACAGCCAAAGGCAAGGTAACTGAAATCATCAACCAGAATTCCGGTATCAAACGTCCCAATGGTTTGTTAATGGATGGCTATAACAAGATGCTGGTAGCTGATTTTGGCACTGGTGATTTGTTCCAGCTGGATATTGACTCCGCTAAAGCCACCAAAGTAAACACTGGTTTTGGGGGTGCAGACGGTCTGGTTCGGGATACTGATGGATTTTTATATATCAGTGACTGGAATAACGGCAAGGTATGGCAGTTAAATGAAGCTAAAGCTACGCCACAACTAATCACCGACGAGTATGAAGCCGCAGCCGATATTGCTTTATCAGCCGATGGCAAACATATTCTGATGCCCGATATGAAAGCCGGAAAACTGTATTTCCTGCCGATTAAATAAGTCGATTTAAAATCTCTCAAAAAGCCGGGACTTGTCCCGGCTTTTTGGTTTTTACTAATATGGATTGTTAACGTATTAAACAGGAATAAATCCTTCAGCTTGAATTCAGATTTGTCTGCTAATTTTTCCCACACTGTTAGATTGGTTGTTGTGGGGTGATATATGTTCAACAAACGCAGTATTAAACAATTTCTCATCATCAGTTTTCATTGTTTATTAGCATTACTGCTTCTGATACAAATGAGTTTTCAATGGTTGTTTCCCATCACTAAAATCAAGCGAAGTCTGAAATCTCACCTAGTAGACCCCTCTTTACTTTGTGACCGATCAGAAATGAAGATCTGACACCATCAACCCAATAGTTGGTACAGCAATAGTAGATTAAATAACAAACTTAATACTGCTAACGTTTGCCAGAATCGCACAGGATGACGTTCAATCAATGGCACAAATTCAGTTTGTAAAAATGCCGGGTTGGGTTTTAGCAGATCCGTCTGCAGTTCGGATAAGGCTTCATAGCGTCGTTGTGGATTAAGCTGTACGGACTTTTCTATCGCTTTATCAACCCACACAGGAATATCGTTTGTCACTAGCGTCAGAGATTTATAATTCAGGCGGCTCAATTGCTGACGATTTATGTGTTTTTCGAAACGCTTTCCGTAAGGTAACTGTCCGCTCAGCAATTGGTAAATAATCGAGCCCAAAGAAAACTGATCAGCCTGCACTCCCGCCTGTTCTCCCAGTAGATATTCAGGCGCGGTAAATTCTTTGGTTCCCAGCAGTTTTTTGCGTTCTATCGGCGATGCCACATCCGCGATACCAGCTATTCGGGTGGAACCAAAATCAATAATTTTCACCACACCTTCATCACTAAGCAGGACATTACCGGGCTTAAGATCTTGATGCAGCATATCCAGTCGGTGAAATGCCCGAAGTCCTGAGATCAGTTGTGGGAGTATCTGTCTGACTTCACTCAGACTAAGTGGCCCTTCATCATCCAGTTTCTGTTGCAGCGTTTTGCCCGCCACATATTCCATCACATAATAAAGAAAGCGTCGGGGACGCTGTTGCTCAACGATGCGAACGACATGGGCATTGTCAATTCGTCGTCCAATCCACTCTTCCAGCTGAAAACGTTCCAGATAGGCCGGATCATCTTCAAAGTTTACTGAGGGTGTTTTCAACACCACTTTCTGCTGGGTTTGGGTATCTATTGCCAGATACAGCTGACTGGTGGAACTGGCATGCAGCTCACGTAACACCCGGTAACCATCAAGAATGACACCTTCGTACAATTCTGGTGGAAACGGTAACGCCGTCAATCGGGCATAGACTTCATCCGGCTTGGGATCAGATAACTCGTCAATACAAAACACTTGGCAGCTTACATTATCTCCACTGCCGTTTTGCAACGCTAACTCACACAATTCTTTGGCACACTGCTCAGGATCAGCATTGTCGCTTAACTGCTGTTTAATGACATTGTCTGCAACAAACTCATAAACACCATCCGTCATCAATATAAAAACATCACCCTGTTCCACAGCCAGGTTTTTATAGTCGATATCCAAAGCATAATCGACTCCCAATGCCCGTCCCAGATATTCCTTTCCTTGATCCAGTTTTATACGGTGATCCTGGGTTAGTTGTTCCAGCGTATTATTACGATAATGATAGATACGGGCATCGCCAACATGAAATAGATGAGCGGTAACTGATTTGATAATCACCGCCGAGAAGGTCGTAGCAAAGCCTCGTGACATTTCCCGAAACTGATGACTCTGGCCACACAGCCAGACATTTATCGCCGTTAAAACCTTGCCACCGGATTGTTTGACCGACCAGGTATCTGGTGTACTGAAATAATCAGCAATAAATCCGGTGATGGCGGCATGACTGGCCTCGCGGGCCTGTTCGCTGCTACTGATACCATCGGCAATTGCACAGATGGTACCCTTGCTTTCCAGCAGCAAGCTGTTCTCCGGGGCATAAAAACCGATCGCATCCTGATTTTCGGCTTTCACTCCGGCCCGCGAGTATTGCCCGCAACGGACTTTCAGCATGATCTCGATCCCGTTTAATGCACGTCGATCATTTGCACGGTTCCATCCGGCAATACTTCTGCCATCTGGCCGCGCGGCTCATCCATAAATTGCACTACGATCAAGGTAACAACCGCGGTGGCAGCAATTACCCAGAAAAACAACTGCGCTGAGACCACGGACAATACCGTCAAAAACAATAACGCACCGACATTACCATATGCGCCTGCCATGCCAGCAATTTGTCCCGTCAGACGACGTTGCACTAAAGGTACCACAGCAAACACCGCTCCTTCACCCGCCTGAACAAAGAACGAACAGCACATGGTCGCCAACACAGCTAATACAATAAACCATTCAGGCGTAATCAGGCCCATAACAAAATAGCCCACAGCCAGGCCTGCCAGACAAATGGTCAGCGTCAATTTACGACCCAGCTTATCACTGAAGTAACCGCCGGTTGGGCGTGAGACCAGATTCATAAAGGCAAAACCGGATGCCAGTAGTCCGGCCTGAACAACAGTAATATCAAATGTTTCACTGAAAAATAGCGGTAACATCGACACCACCGCTAACTCAGAACCGAACGTTGCCAGATAGGCCAGATTCAGCACCGCGACCTGCTTGAATTTGTAACGATGAATTTCTGGAACCGGCGTATGAAATATAGATTTGTTGACCTGAAAAATATGATAAAGCTGGTACAAAAACAACAGTATTAGTCCAGCATAAATCAGCATGGATACTGATTCAGTCAGTAATGAGACCCCGTTTGGAGACAGTTTCCAGGCCAGTAGTGCCAAAGCGCCATACATCGGCAGAGTCATCAGAATTAATAAAACAAAGTCGCCTTTGCTGGTAACTTCCATTGCCCCGGACTTTTTCGGTTTGAAATAAGTTGACCCTTTTGGCGTATCAGAAACGCTGTTGTAATAGATAAACGCATAAATCAATGCAATTAAGCCGGTCAGCGCTACCGCATAACGCCAGCCTTCATCACCGCCAAACATCAACGCAATCGTCGGCAGACTCATCGCCGCTGCAGCTGAACCAAAATTACCCCAGCCCCCGTAAATGCCTTCCGCCAGACCGACCTGTTTAGCTGGAAACCACTCTGAAATCATTCGAATACCGATAACAAAACCGGCACCAACAAAGCCCAGCATAAAACGAGCTAAGGCCATTTGTTCAAAACTGTCGGCCATCGCAAAAAAGAAACACAACATACTGGAAATCCCCAGCAGCAATGAATACATGATTTTGGGGCCGTATTTATCTACTAACATCCCCACCACAATCCGGGCAGGAATGGTCAGCGCGACATTCAGAATCAATAGAGTTTTAACTTGCTGGTCGGTGAGGCCAAGTGTTTCTTTAATCGAAACCAGTAATGGTGCATGGTTAAACCAGACCACAAAACTGATAAAAAAAGCCATCCAGCTGAGATGTAAAATGCGGCTGTTACCGCTGAAGGATAAAAATTTTAAATTTGAGGCAGACATTGTGTTCTCACTTCAGAACGTTTGACCAACATTGGTCATCATCTAAAGCGGGAATTATGCCAACTTATAAGCTATTGATTTTGTTAAGTACTTATTATTTAAACAGGTATCTTATGCACTTATTTAAGCCGTAGTTATTCTTGCTGCACCATGGCTGTGCAGATTGTCAGGCGACAAAGGCCACTGCATTCTTGCCTGATTGTTTTACCCGGTACATCGCTTCATCGGCTGCTTTTAACAAGGCATCAATGTTTTCACCGTCCTCGGGATAACGGGCAATGCCAATACTGGCCCCCACCTGACAAGGGCAGTTATCAATCACCATTTTTTCGGAAAGTGTGGCAATGATTTTATCGCCTACCGTTTGTAAATGCGTATCTTTAGCTACATCACTAATCAGCACGACAAACTCATCTCCACCAATACGGAATACGGTATCCGATGCACGTAAACGCTGACCAATGCGCTGGGCCACCTCTTTTAATAAAGCATCACCCACATGATGACCACAGTCGTCATTAACGGATTTGAAGTTATCCAGATCAATAAACATCATCGCCAGCGAAGTACCCTTACGCTGTGCCTGTAATATGGCCTGCTCTGCCAGCAGGCTGAACTGTGCCCGGTTGGCCAGACCGGTCAAACTGTCTTTATGCGCCATTTCGGTGAGCGCCAGCTCCAATTGTTTGCGTTCGGTAATATCACGAATATCACCGCTGAGTTCAATGGTGCGACCATCTTCACTACGATTGAGTTGAAGTAACATTTCCGCATCAATTAGTGCATTGTCAGCCCTGACCAGTTGTACTTCACAGCGGCTATAAGGCAAAGGACGAAATTTTTTGGCCAGTAATAATAAATGTGAGATGCGTGTCGCTGATTCCTGATCAAACAGGCGGTGGTAGTGTTGGCCGAGATAATAACGTTCTTCGTGTTGCAGCAATAATTTCACTGACGCACTAATAAAGGTGATATTGCCACTGGCAGAATTGATGACGATAACGATATCTGAGCTTTTTTCCATCAGCTTGCTGAAATACTGCTCGCGACGGATCAATCGACTTATTGCCATCACAAATGACAACAGAATCAAAATCACAATAATGCTCTGTAGTCCTCTCAACAAATATGTTTGCCGTTTAGCAGAAGCTTCGAGTTGATTGGTTAATTTATTCATCAGGGCAAGTAACTGCGGATTATCCGCCACCATGGCATTCACCAGTTGCTCCAACGCCGATTCCCTAAGCTGCATTTGTTGAATAGACCGGTACAACGGTTCCCACAACTCAATTGACTGCTTCAGTGTTTTTTGAATTACGGTTTCCTTGAATTGTTCAACCTGAATAAGTTGACCATTGGCGCTTAACGTTTCACCACCATTCATCATGGCGTTAAGAGTTTGATCGAATAAGGACATGGCCTCCATCAATTCCTGATAAGCCTCGTCGGTACTAAGCCCCTGACTCTGCTGATATCGCATTAACAACAGTGCTTTGGTCATTTTCTGTGACAACATGCGTTGACGACCAGCAATATTGATATTGATTGAGGAAGCTTCCAGCTGAACCGAAATATGATAATTCATTGCCAGTAACGTGACATCAAAGATAATCACCAGACTGAGTGGCAGCAAAAAATATCGGTACTTTTTGATTACCTCAAACATGCCCCCCCCTTGTTATCCGCTAAGGATTTTTAGCGTTAATCGTCCTGCCAGTCCAGATCGCAACAAAACACATAAAGCTTGTTATGTACCACTACCGTCTGGGAAACCGTGATGCACATTCTGGAATCTGCAACGGATAGATAAGGTCGACTAACCTGCATTTCACCGGGATGTTCAATGGCTCTGAAATGATAGTGTTTGTGTGACCAATTAGCATTATCACCTGACAAAAGCGGGGTAAAACGCGTATCCATTTTTTGCTGGTAATGTGGAGAATAGACATTTCTGGCCATCTGATAGCCTACTTCATCCAATAAATAACAGCGCACCGCACGCTTTTCCTTAAACAAAATAAGCGTGCTGGTATCAAAGGCATTGGTAATAGAAAATTCACTGACAGCCTGACGAAACAGTGTTTCGATCTTTTTGAAATCCTGATTCATTTGATGGCTGTTTTTAAAACGCTGGCGTTGCTGAATTTTCAAAAGATGATCAATATCTTCAGCAAATTTCGTGTTTTGGGAGATACGTTGTTGCGGGCGGGCAAAATAGAACCCCTGAACCATATCGGCGTTGGCGGCAATAGCCACCAGCGCTTCCCGTTCAGTTTCCACCCCTTCTATTACCACCAGACTACCGGCTTCGTGGATCAGTGAAACGACGCCAGTCAGAATGCGTTCAACTCGACTCGAGGTGCCCGCACCATGGATCATGCTGCGATCAATTTTTACAATATCCGGTTCCAATTCCCAGATACGATCAAAATTGGAATGGCCGGCACCAAAATCATCAATCGCTATCAGGCAGCCCAAATCCCGAAAGTGGCGAATCAAACTACGTAAGTATTGCCGGTCATCAATTTCACTTTCGAGAATTTCAATCACCACGCGATGGGGAGTAATACCGGTTTGTTCAAATAATGTGTTCATAAAGCCGGCATCCGGCCGCTCAGAAACCAGACATTGTGAATTCAGGTTCAAAAACAACCATGTTTCACCATTCGGCTGACGGGCAAAATTGTGCATATGCAACCGTCGACATAATCGATCCAAAGACAGGTTTTCAACACCGGTTTGGGGTATTGCCAGCAGTTCTAGTGGTGAATGAGGTTGTTGTTCTGTATCGACCGCGCGAATCAGTCCTTCGTAGCCAACAGGACGACGATGCGAGATGCTGAAAATGGGCTGAAAATGACTGCTCAACGTTAAATGATGATAATCAGCCGTCACATATAGACTGGTTTGTTCAGCATCATGCATCTGCTGCATTGGCATACCTTTAAATTCTGATTGGAAAGCAACTGTGTTCAACATAATATAGCGGTCAATTCACCGAGAAGTTTTGTTAATTATCAAACCTGCCCAAGTTGAGCAGGTTTGATTCACACTTGCATCCATGCCAACGCGTCTTATTTAGCTCATTTCAACGCATTAGGCAGCCTTCCTGGCATGCCTTTGATGTAAAAATTTAATCACTTCAGAACGGTAATGGTTGTAATCGGCATTATCTGCCAAGTCCAGTCTTTGTCTGGGTCTGGGAAGATCTACCTGCAGAATTTCACCAATACTGGCTGCCGGACCATTGGTCATCATCACGATTTTGTCAGACAGCAACACGGCTTCATCCACATCATGGGTAATCATAATAACGGTGTTGTTCAAATCTGCCTGAATTTCCATCAACGAATCTTGTAAATGGGCACGAGTCAACGCATCCAATGCACCGAATGGCTCATCCATTAACAAGACTTTTGGCTCCATTGCCAACGCTCTTGCAATACCGATACGTTGTTTCATACCACCTGAAATTTCCGCGGGTAGTTTATCTTTGGCATGAGTCATATGCACCAATTCCAGATTATGCAATGTCCAGTCACGAATTTGCTGACGATTACGGGTTTTACCAAACACCGATTTCACTGCCAATTCGACATTTTGATAACAAGTAAGCCAGGGAAACAAGGCATGATTCTGGAACACGATAGCCCGATCCGGACCCGGTTCATTTACCTCTTTGCCCTGGAGAATCACTCCACCTTCAGTGGCCTGATACAAACCACCAACAATATTCATAACGGTCGATTTACCACAGCCTGAGTGACCAATAATACTGACAAATTCGCCTTTATTGATTTGGATGTTCACATTGTCCAACGCCCTAAATGGGCCATTGGCGGTTGGAAAATCAATGCTGACATGATCGATATTTAAATAACTTTCCATTGTCTGCTCCTAGCGAATATTTGCGGTTTTGTCGTATGAGAAAAACTTCTGCAATGTGAGCATAATGCGATCCAAGGCAAAGCCAATCAGACCAATCGCCAATACCGCGACCATAATACGGCTGAGCGAATTGGAACTGCCATTTTGGAACTCATCCCAGACAAACTTACCCAGCCCCGGGTTTTGTGCGAGCATTTCTGCTGCAATTAATACCATCCAGCCGATCCCCAGCGAAATTCTCAATCCGGTAAAAATCATCGGAATGGAAGAAGGAACCACGATTTTCCACACCGTCGTGAAATATCCCAGTCGCAACACCTTTCCCACATTAAGCAAGTCACGATCAATGGAGGACACGCCAACCGCAGTATTAATCAAGGTCGGCCACAAAGAACACAACATAACGGTGATGGCCGAGGTAATAAATGACTTGGAGAACATCGGATCGGCCGAGACATACACTGCACTGACCACCATGGTCACAATGGGCAGCCAGGCCAGTGGTGACACTGGTTTGAAAATCTGGATCAGAGGATTTATTGCGTTATACAGATTTTGACTTAAACCACTGACGATACCGATCGGAATCGCAATCAAACTGGCCAGCAGAAAACCGACAAATACGGTAAACAGACTGGTCCATATCTGATCAATAAAAGTGGGTCTTCCATTGAAGTCCCGAACTTTAATTTCGGCATCGGGATTTTTCGCCAGTTTGTTCGCATTCCGCTGTTCCTGGCGCTGATAAAAATCTGTCTCACGCTGACGTTCAGCCTGATGTTCTTCATTCAGCACCTTAACCTGCTCCCATACCTGAACCGGTCCGGGTAATTGGCCAAGACTGGTATCAACTTTGGCAGCTCCAAAATGCCAGAAAAATAGAAAGGCAAGCATCGCTATCAATGGCAAACCAATCATTTTTACTAGCTGTTGAAATTGAAACCCGGCGGGTTCCCCACCAGCGATTTTCGCCAGTGGGACGAACCAGTTGAGCCCCGTTATTTCCAGAAAATATATAAGTTTATCGTTCATAAGAGTCCATCTTTGTCCGTTTTATGAAAAGCAGGGGAATTAATCCACCTGCTCCTCTCCTTTCAGGCCAATGGCAAATTTTTCCAGGTAAGCATTAGGTGCTGTCCCGTCAAATTCGATACCATCGATAAACTCATTTTGAGCCGGTTTGAAACCCGTTTCAGAGGTGAAATCTGGGAAATCTGTTACAGCTAACTTGCCCTCTTCAATCAATTCTTTTGCTGCAATTTGATAAATATCGGGACGATAAACTTTCTTTGCCATATCGGTATACCAGCTATCCGATTTGGCTTCCGGGATCTGGCCCCAACGACGCATTTGGGTCAGATACCAGATGGCGTCACTGTAATATGGATAGGTCGCGTTATAACGGAAAAACACGTTGAAATCGGGGATTTCACGTTTATCACCTTTTTCGTATTCAAAGGTGCCCGTCATACTGTTAGCAATGACATCATAATCAGCACCGACATAATAACTTTGTGAAAGTATTTCAACGGCCTCAGGACGATTGGCATTATTCTCAGCATCCAGCCAATGTGCAGCACGGATAAGGGCCTTAACTAATGCAATATGGGTGTTGGGGTTTTCATCAGCCCATTGCTGGCTAACACCGAACACCTTCTCTGGGTTATTTTTCCAGATTTCGTAGTCGGTAATCACCGGTACCCCGATCTCCATAAATACTGCCTGCTGATTCCATGGCTCGCCCACGCAATAACCTTCAATGGTTCCAGCTTCCATCGTCGATGGCATTTGAGGTGGAGGTGTGACCGATAACAAGGCTTCTGCCTTAAGCTGACCACTACTGTCACCTTTGTGCGGTGCGTAATAGCCTGGATGAATGCCACCAGCTGCCAGCCAGTAACGTAATTCATAGTTATGGGTGGAGACAGGAAAAACCATGCCCATATTGAACGACTTACCTTGCTGTTTGTAACTATCAATAACCGGTTTTAAAGCTTCAGCACTGATTGGATGCTGGGGCTTGCCATCCTCAGCCGTGGGGATATGCGGTTTCATCTGTTCCCATACATTATTGGAAACGGTGATCGCATTACCATTGAGATCCATACTGAAGGCGGTAATGATATCGGCCTGAGTTCCATAACCAATTGTCGCACCAAGCGGTTGTCCGGCAAGCATATGAGCACCATCAAGTGCACCATTAATTACTCCATCCAGCAGCACTTTCCAGTTTGCCTGGGCTTCCAGCGTGACGTACAAGCCTTCATCTTCAAAAAAACCTTTTTCATAGGCGATTGCTAATGGCGCCATATCGGTGAGCTTGATAAAACCGAGGCGAAGATCTTCTTTTTCCAGCTCTCCCGGAGCTGCCAGTGAGTTTGTCGAAAAACTGATAACACCAATGATGCCAACGGCAGATAACCAGCGGCGTATGGAATGTGAATTTACTTTAGGTAAAGACATAAATAGCTCCAACTTTTAGGGCCAGTTCATTCTGATGATTCCATTACTGGAGATCATAAAAACAAGGCCAGAGGACAGAAAACGGCGACGTTGCCCGATACCGGGGAAATCATTTCCAGACACGGTTTTCAATCCTGCGTTGGATTGTTCCAAGACCCTCTGATTTTCATAGCCAAGAACAAAAACGGCTATGAAAAAACAACAGATCCCACTGTCCTATTTGCAGTTAATATGCCAATCACATACCTATTTAAAAAATAATATATTTCAATCACTTATAAAATCGCTTTACTAATAATCAATTTCAACTTGCGTCGCTTTGGGGCTTAACAAAAGGTCTGGCACTCAGATGGTGCAGTAACAGACCATTTTATTTAACTCAGTTATGAGGATGAGTTTCCAGCAGGTTTGCTGTAGCCAAGACCTGTTTTGCCAACATCGCCAGACGCATGTTCTGGTTCATCGCTGTGGTGCGTAACAGACGATAAGCTTCGTCCTCACTGCACTGACGCTGCTGCATCAAAACGCCTTTTGCACGGTCAATAATCTTGCGTTCTGCCAGTTTGGTTTCCAGTGATTGCACCTGTTGACGCATCGTCTGTTGTTGCAGAAAACGGTTTCGTGCTGTGCTCAGTAACGGCAACACCCTATGCGGTTGTAAACCATCAACCACATACGCACTGACGCCAAGCTCAATAGCCTGTTTTTCGACCTGCGCGTCATAAACGTCGGTGAAAATAACCACTGGCATTGGCTGCTGTCTGAGTAACATATCGACAAGCGCCATCATGTCACTATCGCAATTACGAACGGCCAGAATGAACATGCCAGTAAATTCGAGTTGTTTCATGGCTAGTTTAGGAAGAGAAGCCGATTGGTTGGTCACCTCAAACATGGTGCCACTCAATTGTTCGACTAATTGCTGTGCTATATCAGAACGATCGCACACCAATGTGGAGTTAAAATTTTGTGTCATGATGTCAGTTGAGTTTCGCATGATTATCCGCAGCATAGTTAATGATAAGAGAAAACACATTGAGTACCGTATCAATGGCACGGGAGGCCGTTTTAAAGTAATCATCGGCTGATAAGGTAATCGAACCTTCAATCAGCACTTGTTGATCAATGGTCTGTAACAATAAATCTGTATCGCGTTCGATTTTACCGTTTTGACCAGCCAGAATTCCCACCAGGTCTTTATTACGAATTCCGGCAATTTCCCTGAGTAATTCACCGATCCTGCTGTTTGCTGTTAAACGTTGGAATGACAACATCATCGTTTCGGTGCCCCCTGCCTGACCTCGGGCACATAGGGTCGATCCAACGGCACGCATTTGGCCGAGAATTTCAGCAGCTCTGAGAGTGTCAAGACAGATTTCGGATAAGCGAGTGATGTTATCCAGCATAAAATGGTGAAGGTTGTACAAACGGCTAAGATCATCAAACAAAGACAATTGGCCTTCGATCATCGCATTGTGCTGCCGGATAACCTGATGAGGAGTCAGCTTGCGATCCAGTATCTGCTTTTTAAGTCGCGGCCAGTGATCTACAAACGATTGCCATTGCGGTAACGTTTGCATTTCGGTGTTTTGTGCACCGAGAATAAATTGATCGATTTGTTGCTGCAGAAAGGTCAGCTTGCCGACCAGGGAAGCATTTCCAGCACAGACAGCACTGCTGGTGCCCCGATGTTGCTGAGATAAATCAATTAACTGTTTTAAATTAACCAGTTGAGAAATGGCAAATTCTGTACGTCGTTTATCACGGAAATTCAGGGTGAATTGTCTGGTAGCAGCAAAACATGCTGCTACCGATAATGCACCTGCAATGGTGGGGTTGACTATCATAGCCTGACTCTCAATTAGTCGTTGTTCCGATTATTCCCAGCTGAAAAGATAACCAGCCATTAAGCCTAAGGGAGAAATCAACACTAACAAAAGCAGCTTGAATAACTCTTTCATCAAATAGAAAAAATCAACTAAGTATCCCATTGTTGTGGCCTCCTTCTTTGTATGGCAACGACAACGATATTGCATAAGCTGTGCCAGAGATAAAATTATTATTTATCAGTAACTTAAAAATTCATCTTGTCACGTCATGCATTAAAATGGGCTGTAGTAAACGGACCATCGCTTATTTTTGGTGCGCCGAAGCAGAATTACAGATAAAAAAAAGCCAGCCCTGAAGGGCTGGCTTGGTACAACAAAGGCAGCTATGAAAAATCAACAGCCTCTAATACCGAGGAGATATCAGAACTTAACTTGTCCATAGACCCAGAACTTTTCAGTATCCACTAACGATGGAAATTCATCATCCGCTTGATAATCAGCGTATTTCACACCCACGGTGTAATGCTGGTTAAAGGTTTTCTCCAACAGAACATCCAGCTCATTACCGGCATCCAGACTGTCCTGGTCCGTTTCAAAGTCATGGTAGGAAACAATCAGTTTGGCTCCGAAAATCACATTGCCAACGACTGTTAAATAAGCATCTTTCAGTCCTTGTGCCGGAGTGTTCAGGAATTGATCGGCCCAGCCCTGAAACGCATGATTAGTGCCCAGGGGTGTTTTAAAACTGTCCGTTCCATCGCCTTCCTGCACTTCATAAGAGAGTTTGGCCATCCAGCCTTTATGCTTGGCACCCAGCTCTGCCAGATAATAATCCTGAGCATCCATGGTGCCGCTTTTATAATCACTTTGACGGGCATATTCGGCTGTATAAACCAGATTCCAGGCATCATTGATCGCAGGAGCACCACTGAGTCGCACACCCAATGTTTTAGAAGAGGTCGCTTCGGCATCTTCATATTCCAATAAATACCCATAGCCTTCCAGTTTGCCAAATGGTAAACCGCTGTATTGGGCATTAAGCAAATGAGCTTCAACATCAATTACGCCATTTCTGATAATCCCAGCATCACGATCATCCCCAAAAATAGTGTTTATTTTATTGACAAAAGCGTAACTCAGCCTGGTATCAGGTAAAGAAGTATTCTGAATCGAAAAAGCATCAAAGGTTTGATGATTCTGCCGCCATAACACATTACCAATATAACGATGGAATGGTGCATCTCGGTAGGTAATTTGCTGACGACCAAATTTCGCAACGGTATCAAAGCCCTGATAACTCAGATAAGCCTGATTGACTTCAGTACCATCCGGATCTGCCACTACTGAATATTCAGTCTCACCATTAGTGGTGCTATTGTAATTATCACCGCCCAGATCAGTAACATTCTCAAACTCAAGAAATGCACCAAAACCATTTAAACGGCCGGTTTCATACCCCAGGGTAGAACGCACGGTAAATGCATCGGCATCTTTCAGGTCGTTATCCTGTTCAACAGATTCATAACGGGCACGGGCAGAAAAACTGACCTTTCCGCCAGTCAGGGCTTCGATAAAGCTGTCTTGTTCGGCTGCAGCCGCTGTCATTGAAAATGTGCCAATGAAGCTCGCCATCAACGTCGTTGCAGTATATGTAGGTAATTTTGACATGATCCTTCCTTAATTTACGGGCCGCGAAAATACCTTCGGCGACCGAAATATCAAAAAAATAGAGATTGATTTGCCACGTCGTTATGGCTGCATACGCGCTGGGCGGTTCAGAGGGCAATGCATCATCGTAAATACACAACACTCGTCAATTTGTTCAGGCAGAAACAAGCTCTGCCCTGACAGCTGTCAGGAATTAGCCAACAACTGTTTTAATTCGGGAATGCAGGATCCACAGTTGGTCCCTGCTTTTAAACATCGGCCAATATCATCAACCGATTTGGCTTCACCTTTACGGATAGCGTCTTTAATGGTGGTTTCGCCAACACCGAAACAGGCACAAACCATTTTGCCTTTATCCTGCTGTCCCGGCCCTGGACGGCCTGCAAGCAGACTCTGCCGGGCAGCTCCATCCAGTGTTTCTTCTGAAAATAATTGAGATAGCCAGCCACGTTCTGGCAGATAATGGTCGGCAGCCAGAAACATCACAGTCTGTAACTGATTATCAACAATATTGGCAGCACGATAGCGGCCAGCTCGCTGGTCACTGAATTCGATCCATTCACCTTGCTGTTCTGTAATATTCTGAATCCACTCAAGTGGTTGCTCTACCCAGTTTTCACCAGCCAGTTCATAGCGCCAGAACTGCTGACCTTTGACTTTGACCCAATAGGCTGTTTCAGTGAGGCTCAATGGCTTGCGGGATAAAATAAAACCATGCCAGCGCGGCAAAAATGGACGTACATTCACCGGGGTATGTTTGGACTCGGGTTGACCGGAAATGGGATCGGTTAGGGGTGCGACCAATGTGTCAACACGTGCCTGTGAGGCAAACTGTCCATTCCAGTGAATAGGCACAAAGATGCTGCCCGGGCGTTGATCCTGAGTTAAATTCACCCTTCCGGTGAGTCGTCCCCATTTGCTTTCAACCTGGGCCAGAGCCTTGTTCTGGATCTGCCAGTGGCCGGCATCGACCGGGTGCATATCAATCATCGGTTCACTGATATGCGCATTTAATCTGGGTGCCCGTCCGGTGCGGGTCATGGTATGCCATTGATCACGGATACGGCCGGTGTTTAACACTAAAGGAAAGGTATCATCGACTTCGTTTTGCGGATAATGCGGATCAACCGCAATCATTCTGGCTTTACCGGAAGCGGTATAAAAATGATTATCGGTAAACATTCTCGCTGTGCCCTGAGGCGCATTTTCGGTCACTGGCCACTGAATGGGTTGCAACGATTCATATTCCTGCTCGGTGATATTGGCCAGAGCGCTAATATCAAAATCACGCTGTCCCTGATTTTCAAAGGCAGACAATCTGGCATGTTCACGAAAGACATCTACGGCCGTTTCAAACTGAAACTGTTCAGCAAAGCCCATACGTTTGCCGACTTCCTTGAGCATCCACCAATCGGCTTTAGCTTCACCGGGTGCTGGTAAAAAAGCCCGTTGATGACTGATACGTCTTTCAGAGTTGGTGACAGTGCCGTCTTTTTCGCCCCAACCAAGCGCCGGCAGCAGTACATCGGCAAATTCGGTGCAGTCAGTTTGCTTTTCAATTTCAGAAACAATGACCAATTCACATTTTTCCAACGCTCTCTTGACCTGATCAGCATCCGGGATGCTCACCACCGGGTTGGTGGCAATAATCCAGACAGCTTTGATGTCACCACGCTCTATCGCCTGAAACATCTCAATGGTTTTATGACCGGCAGTATTGGTTAAGCGATCGGTGTTCCAGAAACGTGACAAACGATCATGATGTTCTGGTTTTTCTATTTCCATATGAGCCGCCAGCTGATTACTCAAGCCACCGACTTCACGCCCGCCCATCGCATTGGGTTGACCAGTAATGGAAAACGGCCCCATACCGACTTTGCCAATCCGACCAGTGGCCAGGTGACAGTTGATAATGGCATTACATTTATCCGTGCCGCTGGTCGATTGATTAACGCCTTGAGAGAACAGGCTGATAGTTTTTTCAGTCGAGGCAAACAATTGATAAAACTTTGCTATATCGGCTTCAGATATTTCCGTCTGACGTGCCACTTGTGGAATATTGGCAGCGGTTTTTCCCGCCGAATCCAGTGATGAAGCAAAGCCTTCCACATATTGCTCAAGATAATGCCAGTCGATACAGTCATGCTGTTTGAGATAACTCAGCAAACCATTAAATAAAAACGCATCCGCACCGGGCCGTAATGGCAGATGCAAATCGGCGATATCGCAGGTGGCCGTTTTTCGGGGGTCAATCACTACCACTTTCATATTCGGCCGGTTTTGCTTGGCCTGAGTAATACGCTGAAACAGTACCGGATGACACCATGCAGTATTGGAACCGACAATCACCAACAGATCGGTTTGTTCGAGATCCTCATAGCTGCACGGCACCGTATCACTGCCAAATGCACGTTTATGCGCGGCCACAGCAGAAGACATGCATAAGCGCGAATTCGTCTCGATATTGCCACTGCCAATAAAGCCTTTCATCAGCTTGTTGGCCATATAGTAATCTTCGGTCAAAATTTGACCTGACACATAAAACGCCACGGCCTCCGGACCATGTTCATCAATGATCTGTTTAAACCGGTCACTGACATGGTTCAGTGCGTTATCCCAGTCAACCCGTTTGCCATTTACCTGTGGATACAACAAACGATTATCCAGACCGCCGGTTTCCCCTAAAGCAGAACCTTTTGAACACAAGCGTCCTAAATTAGCGGGATGGGACGGATCACCTTTTATGGCGACCGTACCATCGGTTTGCGGAGCAGCTAAAACGCCGCAGCCGACGCCACAATAGGGACAAGTTGTTTGTGTTGCGTGTTGTGCCAACAGTCAATCCTCAGAGTGCAATGTAAATCAGGCCGTCTTCGACTTTGGTATCAAATGAACGGGTGCAACCTTCGTCTGGACCAGTGGCCTCACCGCTGCTTAAATCAATCACCCAGTTATGTAATGGGCAGGCTACACGCTTATCGTAAACAATCCCCTGGGATAACGGACCTTTTTTATGCGGGCATTGATCAAATAAGGCAAAGACCTCATCACCACTGGTCCGAAAAATCGCCACATCCCCATCCGGCGTTGTCATCACTCGTGAGCCTTTTTGCGGTACGCTTTCTACCGGTCCTACTTCAGTCCAATTTTGCATCTGTTGTTAACCTACTTGCTTGATGGGAATATAGTTTTCGCGCTGTTTGGCCGCATGTTCCGCCCAGGGATCGCCCTGCGATTTTTCCTGTGACTCGTAAAACCGCTGTGCCAGAACTTTGCGGTTGTCATGATCATCAACCACTTTGGCCTGAACGCTTTTCAGTCCCACCCGTTCAATCCACGGTGCGGTACGTTCCAGATAATGGGCATCTTCACGATAAAGCTGCATAAAGGCTGCACAGTATTCCATCGCTTCTTCTTCAGTAGCGACTTTGCACAGGAAATCGGTCGCACGAACTTTGATACCACCGTTACCACCGACATGCAGTTCGTAGCCTGAATCAACACAGACAATACCGAAATCCTTGATGGTGGCTTCAGCACAGTTACGCGGACAACCTGATACAGCAATTTTGAATTTATGCGGTGTCCAAGAACCCCAGGTCATTTTTTCAACCTTGATGCCCAAGCCGGTGGAGTCCTGAGTACCGAAACGACACCATTCTGAACCCACACAGGTTTTCACGGTACGTAATGATTTACCGTAAGCATGACCTGAAACAAAGCCGGCTTCACTGAGATCAGCCCACATTTTCGGCAGATCATCTTTTTTCACACCAAGCAAATCGATGCGCTGACCGCCAGTGATTTTTACGGTGGGTACTTTATATTTATCCGAGATATCGGCAATAGCACGTAACTCATTGGCGTTGGTTACCCCACCCCAAATCCGTGGCACCACTGAATAGGTACCATCCTTCTGGATATTGGCATGAACCCGCTCGTTGATAAAACGTGACTGAGGATCATCTTGATAGTCTGGCCAAGTGCTCAGCAGATAATAGTTTAATGCTGGACGGCATGAGTGGCAGCCATCAGCATTTTTCCATTCCAGGGCGACCATCAGATCAGAAATGGTTTTCAAACCTTGTTCTTTAATGGCGTTTTTCACTTCGCCATGACTCATGCTGGTGCAACCACACATGGGTTTTTTACTTGGCGTATCGTTAAAGTCACTGCCCAGCGTCGATGCCAGTAATTGCTCAACCAGACCGGTACAGGAACCGCACGATGCAGAAGCTTTGGTATGAGATTTGACTTCATCAAGAGTAAACAGGCTGTGTTTACTGATGGCTTTAACGATATCGCCTTTGCAAACACCGTTACAGCCACAAATTTCGGCATCATCAGGCAATCCATCGACAGAATTGGTCGCACCATGGCCAGAGTCACCAATATGGTGCTGACCAAACAGCATATTCTCACGGATACTGGACACATCAGTGCCATCACGCATCAACTGGAAGTACCATGCCCCATCCACGGTATCACCGTATAAAACCGCACCTATCAGCTTGTCATCCTGAATGACCAGCTTTTTATAGATATGACGGGCAGCATCTTTGAACACCAGATCTTCAGTACTTTCATCGCCTATAAAGTTACCTGCAGAAAATAAATCAATGCCGGTAACTTTCAGTTTGGTCGAGGTAATGGAGCTGACATAACGTGCAATACCCATTTGAGCCAGATGGTTGGCACAGACTTTAGCCTGTTCAAATAACGGGGCCACCAGACCAAAGGTTGAACCACGATGCTGTACACATTCCCCCACTGCATAAACTTTAGGATCAAAGGTCTGCATGGTGTCATCTACCACAATACCGCGTTCACAATGAATTCCGGCAGATTGTGCCAGTTCAATATTAGGACGAATACCGACCGCCATCACAACTAAGTCAGTATCGATTTCTGTGCCATTTTTAAAGACGACTTTTTCAACCCGTTTTTTGCCTTCAATCGCAGCCGTTTCATGCGACATCAGGAAATTAAGCCCTTTGGCTTCCAACTCATGCAACATTAAATCCGAAGCAGGTTTATCCAATTGCTGATTCATCAACACATCAGCAATATGCACCACGGTGACTTCCATCCCCTGAATCATCAAACCATTGGCTGCTTCCAAACCAAGTAAGCCACCACCGATAACAACGGCTTTTTTATGGGATTTGGCAGTTTCCAGCATGGTATCGACATCAGCAATATCGCGGAAACTGATAACGCCAGGCAAATCACGACCGGGTAAGGGCAACATGAATGGGCGAGAACCGGTGGCCAGCAATAAACGATCATATTCAAAGACTTCGCCTTCTGCGGTTTCCAGTTGGCGTTTTACACGATTGATATGGGTAATTTTTTTACCGGCATGCAAGGTAATGCCATTGTCGATATACCATTGCCGATCGTTGATCATGATCTGATCGATGGTTTTATCGCCTGCCAGCACAGGTGAAAGCATAATACGGTTGTAGTTACCGTAAGGCTCATCACCAAAAACGGTAATGTCGTATTTTTCAGGTGCTAACTTGAGTAATTCTTCCAGTGTTCGCACACCGGCCATACCATTACCTATCAGCACTAATTTTTCTTTCATGGATCGCTCCTGCATTTCGATTAAATATGCTTGAGCAAGCACTGTGCCAACAGGTAACTTATTAATTTAATTACACATTAATTTTAAACAGGTAAGTAACATGCGACTTTGTGGTGCAAAACGGTGCACTACGCACAAAGATGGTGAATTAGGGCCAGTTTATCTTTCAGAAACACCTCTGTTGTCATAGAAAGCTCAACAAGCCCTAATAAACCGTAATACGATTACGGCCTTTATTTTTGGACTCATACAGGGCGTGATCACAACGTTCAATCAGATCATCCATGCTTTCTCCCAGTTGAAACTCTGTCACACCGGCACTGATGGTTACGCTGATACTGTCATCTTTAACCCGGATCTTATGCTCGCTGACAGCTTCGCGAATCGTTTCTGCCACCCGTGCTGCATGTTGTTGATCACAGTTTTCTAACAATAATAAAAACTCTTCACCACCCCAGCGACACAAAACGTCTACATCTCTCACTTTTTGTTTTATCAGCCGAGACACCGATTTGAGCACCTGATCACCAAACTGGTGACCGTATTTATCGTTGACCAATTTAAAATGATCAATATCCAGCACGATCATTGATAAAGACCAATCCTTACGTAACGCAGTTTTTTGCGCTTTATTAAAGACCCAGTCGAATACCTGTCTGCTGGTCGCCCCGGTGAGTTTATCTTTAGTCGCCATCAATTCAAGACGACGCTGGTAGCCCCGGATAGTGAAATGGGCAAGCATTAATACACAGATACTGATAGCCAGAGAAACCGCAATATTGATCCATAACGCCGTTTCAATCCGGTCAGCGGCGGGATCGTTGATTTGCTCGACGATCAAAAACCAGTCAAATTCGGGAACCAAACGACTGTTTAAATAGATAGTGTTACCGTTTTTCGCCGCATAACTCACCGACGCACTCGGATTACTGAGGATCTGTATAAATAATTGATCTAAACCGGTTTTGTTTTGCAGGTAGATATCATCTTGAAACTGACTGCTTCGCAGCGTAATTTCACCCTGACGATCAACAAAATAGATTTCCCGTCCATAGCGTCGCTGATAGTTTTCAATCAGTTGAGCCACTGACTCCATCGACAGGCCAACACCGGTAACCCCGACTAACTCACCTTGTTGATTCAGAACGCGATAATTAACAAAAATGCTCATACGATTGGGTTCGGCGGTATCCCAATCTATATTGATATCGTAATCGGTAGTGATTTTTCGTGTGGTGAAATACCAGCTGTCCGCCGGATCTGACTCATCAACCTGTTTGATAATGCCCTTGGGATGATAATAATTGCGCGTTTTTTCAGAGACAAAAAAAGCGGTAATCGTATTGTATTTTCGTTGTATCTGCGCCAGATATTCGGCTAAACGCTGGGGATCCTGTTCACCATTCTCAGCCCAGTTAATCATAAAAGTATCATTCGCCATCAATGATGAGATTAACAATGGCTGCAACAGGTCACGCTGAATTTCGGAGTAGATGTTATCACTGGTCAGCGGCAGCATTTGTTTTTGCAGCTGGTCACTGGTGGAATCCCGCGCCACAAAGTAGCCAATCAGACTGGTGGCCATAAATCCCAGCAAAACCAGCGCGCTGATTGTCAGCGTGAAAATTCTCTTCCGATTTTGCATTCCGGCCAGCCTGTTATTAAACAAAGTTTTTAATCATAGTGAATTTGGAGTAAGGATCCTAGTGGCTATTGCTCTTTCATCCCCATTTCTATTGCAATCAGCCCAAGGCTTGTTGTTCTTTCAGAGGCTGACCAAAGCGACAATGGCCCTAATTTTTTGTTAAGGCCTGCAAATTGTCCGCATTCAACTCAGCTGGCTGCATTTGCATTAGTTTGGCATGAACAAATTGATGCATATCCTGATAACGTGTTCTGAGCGATTGGAAATTCTGCATGGCCGTTTGTTTTTTACCGGCTTGATAGAGTTTAATCGTCATGGTTAACAGATGATGAAAACTTCGATATTTTTCTTTTAGAATTTGCAGACATTCTTTATCAATAAGTTGGAGATTTTCTGTTCGCTCCAACCAGACACCACAATGCGATTGTTTAATTGAGAGAATTGGCCACAGTTCAAGTTCTTCGGGGTCCACATCAAAACGCTGTTCAAGGCTTTCCAGGCTTAATTCCAGATACAAATAAAATAGGTTTAACTGTGTCCATTTCAAATGCTGGCGATGATAGCGATAACTGAACCATTCTTCAGGCAATTCAAATTGTTGCTTCCAATGCGTTAATTCCGTCACTGGCATCGGTTTGGCAATCACATACCCCTGAGCCAGTTCACAGCCCATTGATAGCAAAATCTGACCATGGCGCAGTGACTCCACGCCTTCTGCAATGACCTCCAAATCAAATGATCTGGCCAATGCAATAACACCTTCTACAATTTTGCAGTCATCCACATCATTTAACATGTTCCGCACAAATGTCTGATCAATTTTTACCGCAGATACTGGCAAAGTCCTGATGTGGCTCAGTGATGAATATCCTGTACCAAAATCATCCAGTACTGTTGCAATAGAGAATTCATCCTTGCAACGACGGACCACATCAACGATCAGACTGAGATCATCCAGAGCGTGACTTTCCAGAATCTCAAATTGGAAATACTGTAAATCCACTGCTGGAAACTCATCAACGATCTCGCCAAGTCTCTTTAAAAAACCATTACTTCCAAGATGATAGGCCGACAGGTTGATGCTGATATTCCATTGTTTAGAGTCGGCCTGCCATTGTTGTAAATAACTCAACGCCTGACGAATGACCCACTCACCTAACTGAATTTCCAACGATGTGCCGTTAATTAAAGGCAAAAACTGTTGCGGAAACACCAGTCCGTTTTCAGGTTGCAACCAGCGAATCAGTGCTTCGTATCCGACCACTTCCCCACTGCACATATTGATTTTTGGCTGCATGTGTAACTGAAACTGGTTTTCACTCAAAGCCCGGCGAATAGCATAAAGCTGCTCGGTTTTTTCATCACGCCAGGCTTCGTTCCCTGTTTCATACATGCGAAAGGTTTTCTTACCGTCCAGTTTTGCTTTATACAGCGTTTGATCAGCGTGCTCGATCAGGGTTTGCATCGACCCCTGATCAAATGGATAAACGGTATAACCAATTGAGGCACTGATGCGGATGGTATTGTGCTCAATCAGATAGGGTCGGCTTAGCTCTTCAGTTAATCGGTGCAGCAACAGTTCGCAATCCTGACGGTTTTTGATTTCACCAAGCAACATGACAAACTCATCGCCACCATAACGGGAAACGGTATCATCCTGTCGCAACATGCTCTTGATACGCTGCGCGACTTCAATCAGTAATTCATCACCGGCGTTATGTCCCAACTCATCATTAACAGGTTTAAAGTTATCCAGATCCAGAAAACATACTGCTAATAATGTTTGCGTACGATTACTATGGGCGATGGCCTGTTCAAAGCGATCCACCAGCAGATTTCGATTAGGTAAAGCGGTTAACGCATCATAATGCGCCAGTCGCTCCAGTTCGGCCTGATGCTGCTTTAACATGGTGATATCAGAAACCAGTCCCAAATGAAACATCTCACCCGTCTGCGGATCAGTGGTGCGATGAATCGTCAGCACTTCAGCATAAAATGACCCGTCTTTTTTACGGTTCCACACCTCACCCGACCAATAACCGTTATCTGACAGGCTTTGCCACATTGTGCTGTAAAAGGCTTTACTTTGTTTGCCGGAGCTTAGAATATTGGGTTGTTGGCCGATTAATTCGTCTCTGCTATAACCGGTGATGGAACATAATGTATCGTTTACATCAACAATGATATTATCGGCATTGGTAATAATGATGCCTTCATGTACTCGATCAAACAGCATTTCCAAAAGAGAGTGTCTTTGTTGCTTCAGTAAGGCGCTCACCGGAAATATCCTTATAAAAACCATAAAATCAATAGGGTTTTTAGCATAGCCTTTATGACCTAGGCAAGTTTTCCTTTCAATATTCCTCTAGGGCTTGTTGATCTTTCATATCCACCACTGCTGGCGGCTATTTTTGTGTCCGACAAGGCGGAAAGCACGCCGTGTAGCCTTCCTACATAAGTGATTGACAACACAGGCGGCCGCAAAAATCGTCCCAGCCCTTCGGGTTGTGACTGAAAAAGCGTCACTCTGCGTTACTCGTCGCTTATTTAGAACAACTAAAAGGCGCTCCTCGTGCCTTGATTGACGCTTTTTCAGCTCACAACAGAGGCGGAGATGAAAGATAAACAAGCCCTAGCATAAAAAAGCCGATCATTGAGATCGGCTTTTTTTGCTGCAAAGACTGTTGGATTTATTCAGCCATATTCCAGATATGTGAAACGACTTCCCATTCATCCTGGTCGTTCTGTTGCAGAACTGTCATCAACACACCATTAAATGTCATCGTTTCACCATTTTCACCTTCAACATCTGCTGACCAGTTAGCCAATTGACTGACTTGTCCTGCAGATGAATAAGTGGCGATAGTGGTTATATTATGATTGTGCAGCCCATTATCGAAAAAGCCCTGAAACAGTGCCGCAATCTCCTGCTGGCCATTCAACACATTGCCATCACCGGGCGACAAAGTGGCTTGTGATGCATAAAGTTCGGTTAACGCATCGAGATCCTTATCGTTGAAAGCAGCATTCCACTGCTCATTGGCAGAATTAATGACTTCCTGTGCATCATAATCAGCACCGGGGTTACTGCATGCACTCACTGCCAGAATAAGCAGACTTAAGGGTAATAAACGATTTAAAAATTTCATAGAGATTCCTTTTTTTTTACATTATTTAAGATGAGATTCATCTTCAAAAACATGTCGTTGTTGATAGATTTTTTTCAATAACGACATAAGTTGGGTTGTTTCAGTTTCGCTCAGCGCCTGCATTAATTGATTTACACGTTGATAATAACCAGGCATTACCTCATCAAGTTTTGCCTGTCCCAGAACGGTCATTCGAATCAGTATCTGCCGTCTATCCCGCTTACCATGCACGCGACTGATTAATTTATCGCGTAACAACCCATCTAATAAACCGGTCATGGTGGCTCGCGAAACCCCCGCTTTTTTAGCCAGCGCTGAGGGTGTTGAACTCAGGTTATCCTCTCGCATCAGCAATAGCAAAACCCACCATCGTCCCTGTAACAAGTCATATTCCGCAAGATAGCTGTTTAATCCCAAAGACAAATCAGAACCGACGCGCAGCAGATTCAAAAATGTCATGACATTTTTAATGTCGGTTTGCGGGTAACGATCGGCAAACTTCTGTAATATTTCAGCGTTAGGAATATCTTTAACTTGTAACATGATAGCCAGCTTATAGTTAGCCACCTAATCATGTCAAATCCAATTCAGTTAGTAATTAATGATATATTTGAATCAGAATGTAACAGTCCTGTTTGCTGAGATAACACCATTGTTTTGTATTGACTCAACTTTTTTCTTATTTCGATCCAGCGAACGGAGTCCATTTTCCGTGGTTCGCCAATACCTTCTCTAATAGGTTTGTCCGGTGTCTGATAAACCTGTTATAAAATTACCTTACCCAATTCATAGCAAACTACTGCTTTATACCTTCGTGCTGATTGGGTTGACGTTGCTGGTCATTTATCAAAATTATCAATCGCAGTTATCAGCCTACTCCTCACAAATTAACCAACAGATCGAGCAACGTAACCAGTTGCTGGCATTGATGCAGACCCAGTTACTGGAATCTAAACTGGAAGCCATTGATCAAACGTTGAAACTGATCAGTTCATATCCCGATTTTATTAAAAATTCTGCACCTCATACTTATCTCCTTGAGAAATATTCTCAAAATAATCCTGAAATGCAGGCTCTATTGCATATCAATGCGGATGGGCTGTTACGCTATCCCATGCATCAGCGTAGTCAGCTGGATTTATCCGGGCGAGACTATTTTAAAGTGCATCAGAACTCAAAAACGGATGGCGTTTTCACTTCAAAACCCATGCTTCCTGGCAGGGGACATTCAGAGCCGGTTATGGTGATCAGTCGGGGTCTTTATGATTCGAACGATAATTTTCAAGGGGTCATCGCCGCCGTTATCGATATCGAAACCTTTTCATGGGCTCTTAGTGGTATCAGTGTCAATGCCCAGCTATTTTCATCGATTGTTCATCAAGAAGGTGAAGTTGTATTTCGAGTCCCCTATAGAAACTTCGAAGTTGGGCAAACTCTGGATTACGTAAAAGATCGGAGCGATAAAGACAAACTACCCTTAACCGGTGAAGGGATTTATCAGCATTTTAGTGGTGATTATCAATTTGCCTATCAGACATTGCCTAAATGGAAGTTACACGTTTTTGTCGGTGAAAATCGAGCCGTAGTCGATGAATTAATTTCCAACTACCGTTTTGCGCATCTCCGTAACAGCTTTTTGACCGCGCTATCCCTAATGTTACTGATTCTGGCCACCGCCTGGTTAATTGGCCGGCGTTTGGATATAAACAAACAGCTGATTGAAAGCAAAGCGGCTCTGCAGCAAAGCTATCAGCGTAATCAGGCGATTATCAAAGCCATTCCGGATCTGCTGTTTACCATTGATAAAAATGGCAAAATCATTGATTTTGAACACGGCGATGGTGTGCCATTGCTGATGTCTGAACAGGACTTTATTAATAAACATATAACTGAAACATTACCTGACTTTCTGGCGCAGCGGACGTTACTGGCGTTACAAAAAACGCTGGGTAGTGGAGAAAGTGATTATTACGAATACGAACTGAATCTGTCAGGCAAACAGCATTTTTTCATGGCCCGCTCTTCGCCAATCAACGAGGACAGAATGCTGGTTGTTGTCATTGATATTACCGAGCGTAAAAAATCTGAAAACGCCCTGCAGTGGCAGGCAACACATGACAGTCTGACGCAGTTACCCAATCGGGTTTTATTTTATGATCGACTGAATCAGGCCATTACCGAATCAGCCCGATATAAACAGCCCTTTTGCCTGCTTTATATCGACCTCAATGATTTCAAACTAGTCAACGATAACTATGGGCATCTGAATGGCGATATGTTGCTGATCCTGGTGGCACAACGTATTCGTGAATCAATTCGTCAGTCAGACACGGCTGCCAGACTGGCGGGAGATGAATTCGCCATTATTGTTAACCACAGTAATCTGGAAGAAGCCATGCAAGTCTCGGAAAAGCTACGGGAACAGTTATCGGTTGGTTATGAATTAAATGTTGGCGTGATGCTGAATATCAGTGCCAGCATTGGTATTGCTTGTTATCCTCATGATGGTAAGGATGCCGATGAGCTGATTCTGCATGCTGATAACAGTATGTATTATGACAAACGTTCAACTGCTTCTTAATTCAGACAGACAGCAAGCGTCTGATGTAAGCTGATGCCTATGAATTCAAAGATTGAAAAACTAGGTCTGCGCCTTAATAAAACACTTGATGGAATTGATCAACAAGCCAGCAAATGGGTGGCGCGCAGTCTCGATAAACATCTAAGTATCGGCATTACCGGTTTTAGCGGTAGTGGCAAGTCGACTTTTATTACCAGCCTTATTCATCAACTCAAATATTCCAGTAATGCAAATCTGGGAGGCTTCCTGCCAGCCAGAGATGAACGCCTGTTAAATGTCAAATTACAGCCACTGGATGATTTACCACTATTCGATTATCAACAGGGAATTCAGGCTCTGGCAGATGATCCACCTGCCTGGCCACCATCAACTACTCATATCAGCGGTTGCCGGTTAATCATTGAATTCAAAAAGAAATCCATGTTGCCGACCTTTACAGGAGAAACCCGTCGATTCACGCTGGAATTACGTGATTATCCAGGTGAGTGGTTGCTCGACATTGCCATGTTGCAGCAAGATTATCGGCAATGGAGTATGGATACTGCTGCACTTTGTTCCAAAGGCATCCGTCATCAACTCGCGGAAGAGATGCAAAAAGAGTTTAATGATTTGGATCCGCTCGCCCCAATTGATGAACAACAAATTGAAGCATTATTTGTCCGTTATCGAAGTTTTCTGATGACATGTAAAACAGCAGGTTTGACATTTATTCAACCTGGGCGGGCTTTATTGCCTGACAGCAGTGACTTTCCAGTGTTTATACCATTGTTCAATCTGCAAGCGCTAAGCCCGCAAGCATTAGACAATGCCGATGATGACTCCTTATACAAAGTCATGCAGCAACGCTATAAAACCTATCTGAAAAACTTTGTTCAGCCATTTTATAAAACTTTTTTCCGTGGCATTGATCGTCAGGTGGTATTGATCGATGTGCTGAAAGCTTTGAGCGGAGGCAAGGAAAAATTTGACGATATGGTGATTGCTTTCAGCCGGATTATCGATTGCTATCGCGTGGGGCATAATGCGTTTCTGAACCGTTTATTCAGCCCTCAGGTCGAAAAAATTCTGTTTCTGGCATCCAAACCGGATCGAATTTTAATGAATCAGCACGAATCTTTGCGTCGTCTGTGTGACGATATAATCAGCCATATCTGCCCACAATCGGTTAGAAATCGTATTCAAATCGAAACGGAGATAGCGGCCGCTGTAAGAACGACACATGATCATAATGATCATCTGACTGCCAGACTACTGGATGGACAATATGGCGAACTACGCCACCCTGCTATTCCCGACAAACTTCCTGATACCGATCAGTGGCATCAGTTATCACGCTGGAATCCGCCCGTACTTCGAGCTCCGCTCAACCCTGACTTGATAATGGGCGGACGTCTGGCTCATATTCGGATGGATAAAGTATTACGGGATTTGATAGGAGATAAATTCTGATGGCTTCCACAGAAGATTTTTTTAAACCTAAACCACAACAGGAAGCTAAGCAAAAAGCGGATATATCCCCCGAGGAAACTGAAAACTTTTTCAAAGTTCTCTCCGAAAACAACGAGGTCAACCTGCCTGATTCGGTGGAAACTGATCCATTGCTCGATTTTGACGACACATTACTGATACCGCCGCGCCGTAATCGTGGTTTGAAATGGTTGATCGTCACATTGTTCATTCTGTTAATCGGTATGTTGGCCTGGGATATAGTTGATTTTGCACAAATGCTCTGGCAACAAAGCAAAGCGATGGGGTTAGCCTTCAGTGCCTTCGCAGCTTTTTTAGCAGGCCTGGTAGGACAGCAATTACTGGTGTATCGCCGCAACCAGAAACAGCTTAAACGGGCCGATCAAATCCGCGAACAGGCCGCTCAACTGGTCCATGAACAACATATCGGCAATGCAAAAAAATGGCTGAATTCGCTAGAGACTTTCTATGATGGTCAGCCACAGGCTGATTTATTAAAACCTTGTGTTGATAAGCTACCTGACTATCTAAATGACAGTGAAGTTGTCTATCGTATCAGTGAAGATTTCTACCGACAGCTGGACCGCCAGGCAATCCATATTATTGAACGTACCAGTATCAGCAGTGCTGCAATGATTGCGGTCAGCCAGCTGGCAGTTGTTGATTCTTTGTTAGTGGTCTGGAAAACACTGAAAATGATTAACCAGATCAATATGATTTATGGCGTCAGATTAAACCCCTTAGCTCAATGGCGATTAAATCTACGGGTATGCAAAATTGCACTTGGCAGTTACGCCAGCCAGGCGGGCATTAGTTTCTTTTCTGAACAGGTCGGTATTGGTTTGGGGGGCAAAATTCTGGGCAGCGTGGCCCAGGGATTTGGTGTGGGTTTGTATCAGGCCAGAATTGGTATCCATGCAATGCAACATATTCGGCCAGTCGCCTTCACCAATGACGAAAGACCCAAACTGAATATGTTTGCCAACCTGTTACGCCGTAAATTAACCAAGCTGACGGCAGAACAGGACTCAGATTAACCTGACTATTCTGGCTGTCAGAGTTGAGCGATCAGGTGATTTGAACCGAATATATGCACCCCATTACGTCCAGCAGATTTCACCTCGTATAAGGCCAGGTCCGCCTTTTTGGTAAGCTCGCTGACCGTTTCGTTTTCAGCATCGCCTGGGAAGATTGCTACCCCGATACTCAGGGTAATACGAAAGTCATGCGTATTTACATTTAAAGGCTTCGATACCGTTTCCAGAATATGCTCTGCCACTAATTTGGCATCATCTGGCTTTTTGAGTTCGGTGAGTAAAATAACAAATTCATCACCACCGACACGGCTTAAGGTGTCTGTCTGTCGTAAGCAGTGTGACATTCTGTCAGCAACAGATTTAAGAATCTCATCCCCAACATCATGACCATGGGTATCGTTAATTTGTTTAAAGTGGTCGACATCGACAAACATCAACGCAATGGGATAGCCCACCCGTTTCGCATGTGCCAGAGTATGACCAATTCGTTCATCAAACAAACGCCGATTTGGTAGCCCCGTTAAGGTATCGTGATATGCCATCTGACGAATACGATCCGATTCGGATTTGCGAGCGGTTACATCTTCAATTTGTGAAATAAAATGGATGACCTCGCCCTTTTCATTACGAACTAACGACACACTCAGCAATACAAAAATGACATCACCGGTTTTATGAAAATAGCGCTTTTCCATCTGATAGTGTTCGAGATCCCCATTGAGTAATTTCCGTACATACTCAAGATCCAAATCCAGATCGTCTGGATGTGTGACATCAACAAAGGTTTTATCCATCAACTCTTCTTCGCTGTATCCCAACATTCGACAGAGTGCACCATTTACTTCCAACCAACGACCATCCAGACCAACAATCGCCATGCCAATTGCGGCGGTATCAAACGCATTGCGGAAACGTTCTTCACTTTGTTGCAATGCCAACTCAGCCTGTTTACGCCATGAAATATCGGTTTTGGTGCCAATAACGCGAATCGGATTCCCATCGGCATCACGTTCGGCTACCGTGGCGCTGCCCAGCATCCATTTCCAGCTGCCATCCTTGCTGAGAATACGATGCTCATTTCGATATTCCGGTTTTTCCCCACTAAACATCCGGTTGATATCGGCCGTTACCCTTTCGATATCCTGAGGATGTATTAATTTCAGCCAATGTTCCATCTGACCGATAATTTCACCCGGAGCATAGCCGAGCATGGCCAGTAATTTATCAGAGAACACCACAACATTATTGGCCACATCCCAGTCCCAGACCCCGGCTCCACTGCCCTCGAGAGCGTGTTTCCAACGTTGCTCAGTCTCCAGAATCCTTTTCTGGTGCTGCCAGTCTTCGGTGATGTCGTAGCTGACACCGACCAGAGAAAGCAGCTGTCCAGCATCGTTGAAATAGAGTTCTGCTGAAGTATGAATCATTCGAATCTCAGCACCATGATGTATTCTGGAGCGAACGTCAAAAGATTTATGCTGTTGAATGGACTGTTCTACAGCCACTCGGAAAGGCAACAGATCCGCTTCGTGAATCAATTTTTCAAATTCCGCGTAATCCATTTGCTCAGTTGAGTTGGGTAGACCAAATACCTTGCTCGCCATACTGTCGAACATAATAATATTGGTTTCCACATCCCATTCCCAAATAGCAATTTCAGCCGCCTCTGTTGCCAGCGCCAGTCTCCGTGCATTCTGTCGATAGGATTTGGTCATTTGTGAAGCAATACGGATGGCGTTTGCCCGGCTTTTCGCAATGGCCGCAATCACCAGGGCAAATAACAGGGAAATCACGATTCCGATTATCCAGGTTATCACTGTATTGTTACGCAGGATCGAATCAGCAAATTCCCGATCAGGTTGGCCTACAAATGACCAGGTACGGCCACCCACCTCGTAGCTTTTTTGCAAACTAAATGACTCTTCGGATGCTACTCCAGGCTGAGAAAATAACAGGCTTTCGGATTTTTCGGCTTCATCATCATATATGTTTAGCAAGCCGACATTCTTATGTGTCATCAACACATCCTGCAAAACATCATCAATACGAAACACTGCATAGACCCAGCCTGAATGAATAGTTCGCTTACCAATGGCAACGTCTGATTCGCTCGCGTCGATGTACACAGGCAGATACATCAACAAACCATTGATGGTCGAGTCTGAACCATCCTGTTTTAAAAAAACCTTTTCGGTAATGCTTGCCTTGCCGGTTTTGACCGCTCTATCCATGGCGTCTCTTCGAGTGATATCGGCATACATATCAAAGCCCAAAGCCCGCATATTTTTCTTGGTAACAGGTTCGATATAAAGGTTTGAGGTATATTTATCACGCACTCCCTGAGGATGAATATCATAGCTCAACATACCGGATTGTCTGACTGCATTAATATGCATCTGTTTTTGTTCTGGAGAGAGAGCAACTACATAGCCCAGTCCCTGAATGCCTGGATAATTTTCTTCCAGTTTCAGGCTTTGATAAAAATTGGCAAAATCCTCACGAGACAAATCAGGAGAGACATAAAACAAGCCCTGGGTAGCTCGTAGCATTTCCTCATAGGCATTTATTTTTACGACCACGGCATCGACGGCCTGATTAAAAGTGACGTTATAAGCAGCCTCTAAACGAACAGACTCCATCTCAGCCATTTTCCCTGCAACGAAATAGGTTAAAACCAAACAAAACAAAAACGCCACAAAAGACGTTACAAAGGTAAAAGGTTTAAGCAATAAGCTTTGATTAGTGCGAATAACCAGCTCCATTAATAGCGCATACGTTGAATGAACGAATTCATTTTTCAGGGAATCAATATCAAATTGAGCCATTCATCAGCAAAAAATTGACGTTGATTTTATTTGCTTAAGTTTGCCATCAAGCAAAATATAAAGAAACTCTACCTAATAAATAATCAAAATCGAAGGTAATTCATCACACTAGGGCTTTTTTTGATGCTTGAAGTTAATAGAATTGGTTTTATATAGTTCTTGTCACCGTAGTCATGGTAAGCTGAAATTCAGGCCAGTTCTTGGCCTTTTAAATCAACGGAGGGATGTATGAAACAAAAAGTATTTGCGTGGATTGCTTTGCTTGGCTTTTTCGGAAGCATCACCTTACCGGTGCAGGCAGCAATGATCAGCACGCCTGATGTTATTCAATCACAACAATCTGCATATGACCGCGAGCAATTGTCTTCCATGCTGGAACGTGACGATGTTCAGCAACAACTATTGTCAATGGGAGTTGCCCCTGAAACCGTTCAGGATCGTGTCAACAGCATGACTGATTTTGAAATTGCCCAGTTAAATGAGCAAATTAATGACATGCCAGCTGGCGGGATACTCGGTGCAATAGTACTTATCTTTGTGGTGTTTGTTATTACTGACGCTATCGGTGCAACCGACATTTTCCCTTTTGTCAGACCGGTCCGTTAATCTGATTCAAGCTTATGCAAATAGATAATCGCTCTCTCTACACCCAGCTTCGGCTGGGTGTTTTAATATTACTGAGCTTATTGTTGACCGCTTGCAGTCATACACCTCAGACAAATCTTCTGAATCAACAGCCATTCGATCCAGTTCAGGCCGAGCTCGATGATGTGCCCTTTTTTCCCCAGACCCAATATCAGTGTGGTCCGGCTGCCTTAGCAACCGTGATGCAATATCGTGGCGTCGATATCACACCCGATCAGTTAACTGACCAGGTCTATATTCCACAGAAACAAGGCAGCCTGCAGATAGAAATGGTTGCGGCAACTCGAAAACAAGGCTTGATGCCCTACCCTTTGGCGCCAAAGATGAACGATTTATTGACTGAAGTGGCGAATGGCAATCCCGTTTTAGTGATGCAAAACCTTGGCTATAACTGGAAACCCTTCTGGCATTATGCCGTAGTGATAGGTTTTGATATCAACTCACAGGAACTCATTCTGCGTTCTGGTGAAACCAAACGATGGCAAACAACATTAAAAACCTTTGAACGTACCTGGGCCCGCACCGATCATTGGGCACTGGTCATTGTCAGGCCTGAACAAATCCCTGCCACCGCGAACATGCCGGCCTGGTTACAAACTGCCTATGATGCTGAAAAGACCGGACAGCATAAAACAGCAGAACAAGCCTATATCGCTGCGATGGAGCATTGGAGCGAACATCAGCAGGCAGGAATCGCACTTGCCAATTTGTATTATCAGCAGGAGCGTTTTGATAAGTCTGATAATGTCTATGGTCAATTAACCGAACAATTCCCATACGACGCTTCTCTGTGGAATAACCGGGCCTATAGCCTGAAAGATATTGGTTGCCATCAAACTGCGTTAGCTTCTGCATCTTGTGCGACACGATTGGCACCTGATGATAAAAATATTCAGTCCACATTTCAGGAGATGTTACTGCTTGAACCTCTGACCCATAACAGTTGCCCCAAGATTAACTGTCCAGATTGATTAGTCTGACAAAATACAGCAGCTCAAGGACGGTTATCAAGAAAGGTGATACAGGTCTGTTAGATGCATGTTTAAGCTTGTCGTCGTGCATTCACTGACATAGACTAATCTGAAACAAGACGAGGTTAGTTGTACCAGCTTGTTCGTATTGGATAACAGGATGCGGTATTTTGACGAAAAGCTTATTGAGAATTTTGTATACCAGTAAAACCCATAATCGCTTATCCGATGTCGATTTAACCAGATTGTTACATCAGAGTCGTGAAAATAATCAGCGCATTCAGATTCATGGCATCCTATGTTATAACCATTCCGATTTTATTCAGGTGCTCGAAGGTCCCGAAACAGCTGTTATCGCTCTCTATAAAAGAATCCTTGATGATGAACGTCATCATGACTGTAAACTCATTAATATATGCCTTAGCAATAAATACATTTTTAATAATTGGGCAATGGGATACATTGATATCAGTCAGGGCGATATGCGCCGGCTGAGGCAAGAGCTACCAGAAAAGTTATCGAATGATAATGCTGACAACTTTGCCTATCAGCTGAAACATTATTTAAATAACCCGATAAAGAAAACTGATCAGACGATTTTTATCTGATGACAGATGACTATCCAACGATAAACAACACACAGAAAGAGTATCAAATGACAAATCAACTACCCGATTTCAAACCTTTAGGTTGTAATAAATGTTTAGAAGGTGGTGGATTGGACTTCAATTTTTCAATGGCTTTTCAGCCAATTGTTAATATTCAGGAAAAACAGATTTTTGGTTACGAGGCACTGGTTCGTGGCATAAATAATGAGCCGGCTTATACCATTCTGGATAAATTGAATGACACCAATCGTTATTCCTTTGATCAGACAATTCGGGTGAAAGCCATTCAGCTGGCTAAACAACTTGATTTACAAGGCATGCTCAGCATTAATTTCTTTCCTAATGCCGTTTATCGTCCGGAAACCTGCATTCGAGCGACATTGGAAGCAGCTGATTTAATGGATTTTCCCACCAAAAATTTAATATTTGAAGTCACCGAGGTGGAAAAGGTTACTGATAATAATCATCTGAAAAATATTTTTGATGAATACAAACGGCATAATTTCACTACAGCAATTGATGATTTTGGCTCCGGTTATGCCGGCTTAAATTTGCTCGCCGACTGGCAGCCAGATATTATCAAACTCGATATGGCACTGATTCGGGGTATTAATAAAGATAAAGTCAGACAATCGATTGTCCGCTCAATCATTATGACCTGTAAGGATTTGGAGATAAGAGTCATTGCTGAGGGTGTCGAAACGATAGAAGAGTTTCAATTTATCCGCGATCAAGGCGTGGCTTTATTTCAGGGTTATTATTTTGCCAGGCCTCAATTCGAAGCTTTGCCAGAAGTCGACCCGGCACTTTACGAATGATATAAATAAAAAATCCTCCCTCCAGCAGTGATGGCTGTTAAAGAACAACAGTCCCAAGCTGGAGGGAGGATTTCAGGTGAACTTATTTGATATTGAAACGACCGTTCATCATTCCGCTATGCCCAGGGAATGAGCAGAAAAAAGTCAGTTTTTCATCAGCAAGTCCTTCAGTAGAAAACTCAACTTCCGCCGAGTCGCCACCACCTATTACTTCCGTCGCGGCAATAATACGATCATCACCTTCCGGCAGATAATTATTATCCAGTCCCGCAGCAGCGCCAGCTTTCACGACTGCCTGCATATCGTCTGTCTTGGTCAAAACCCAGTTATGGCCCATCATATCTTTAGCCATTGAACCTATATGTTTAAGGGTGACTTTGACTGTTTCACAACTGGCAGGAACTGACATTTTCTTAGTGTTGTAGGTCATTTGATCTGTCGCTTCAATTACTAAATCACATTCATCGGCAAATGCTGTGAATGGTAATAAAGCAAACAATCCCACAGCAATTAACAAACGATTTTTTTTCATTTTGATCTCCCAATAATTCCGGCAACATTGCCTTCTCAACGAGCATCAACTTTATCAGCTGAAAAATTAAGTTGGTTTAATATGCGTTAAACATGATTCATTATTAATGCTCATCCTTTCAACGTTACCGGGATAAAGTTACAAGCAAACCATAACAAACAAGTAGTCCTTAAGCTTCATGGATAGCTAATGCTAATGTTGCAGGGACAAAACTTGATACTGAGCTTTAATAACAACCATTCTCATTATAAAGAGCCTGTTTTGATGATAACAATAGGTCAGGAAAGATTGAGGAATAATTCCTGTAGCTATCCGTGAAACTCCAGCTAAAACAAGCTATTGGGAAGCTTTCAGCCAAATGGATATAATAAGCATGACCTATTCGGCTGCTACCTGAATATCAAAATAATTTTCAAGTGCGTTTGGCGACATCAACGTCGCCATAAAGACCAGAAATATTCCAGCACCTTCGGGGCTTTTAGAATTTATATCCAGCTCGACTTGTGGTGTATCGCTATCAATAAACTGGCTGCTGGCTTCAATCAACTGGGTTCTTAATCCGGGTGAAAGCGCCTGTAAAGCTGAAAACTGTTGCTGAATCTGCAGTTTCAAGCCAGCTTTATATTCTTCTGTAGTCATCCCTGCACTTTCAGCACCTTGCTCTATTAAAGGCTGCCACGCACCAGCATCTTCAAACTCTATGGCAGCTGTTATCAAACCAGTCTGCATCCATTCTGCTGTAACAGCCGACATATCCTCATTATTTCTTAACCGTCTCATCTGACTTTCCAGATCCGGGATCTGACTAAAGTTGGTATGTAGATTCATCGAAAACAGCTGTGCCGCATCTTTTTCTGTTAACTCGGGATTATAAAACTGATTCTGCAAATTCAGCGTCAGTTGGCGCTCAACAGGATGATAGCGGTAAGCCAGATGCTGGTTGTGACCAATTTTGTCTTCTTTAATACCCAGGTTTCGCAATGCTTCAACTAAAGATTGTTCCTGTTGTTCCGTGCCATCACCACCGGTAACGGTAAACAACGCATCCTCAGTTGAAATATCCATCGCATAGATAAAATCCTGCGCCTGATTCAACTCAATATCACTTATCGTCAGTAAACCAATCTGGTGTTTACGATCAGCATCATCAGTGATGAGAACATCATTCACCGTAATATCTTTGGTATAGGGGTTGGCAACAACCTCCCCGACTTCGACCTGAACGCCATTCTGGTTAATTTTAGCGACTAACTCATCAACTAACGCCTGAGCTGCCTGATTTGCCTCATTATTAGCAACTGCATGGGCTCCACCCAATGCAATAGCGATTATCAGCAGAGGCACATAAATGATTTTTTTTCTGAACACTGTTGTCTCCAACAAAATAATAAAAAAACAGAAACGCAGTATGCCTGTATGACTAATAACGAACCAGTTTAGTTTAAGAACATAGGCTAATCTTAAAGCGTGCTATTTCAACTTTCCTTTCCGCCCAGCACTTGATTGCCTTTATGCATAGAGACGAAAGTTGGCAAAAGGAACTAAATTCTCACGTTTATCAACCATGAAAACACTACTTCAACCGGGTGAGCTTTGTGAGATTTATCCGAAATGAGCGGCTTTTGCTGTATGGGTAAATCAAAACTTATTAAGTGCTGATTATCAGCATTGATTAAGACGCTTACTTCATTTGTTTGATGACCTGTAGCCAGCAACATCGATGATCTGCCTCGGGGATAATAATGATCTGACTATCCGCTGTCAGTGGTAATAAACGATTAAAACTTTCTACAATTTCTGCAGGGGTAACACGGTCATGTTCTCCCACAAAATGAATCTGTTGTATACCTTGAAGCCCTGATACCGCGTCTGCGGGGTTGAGCGACCCTGATAACGGTGAAATATGGTGCAGTTCTGTCCACGCTGTTGTGTTCAGATTGCCTGCAAACGTGACTAGACGCGTCACATCGTCGCGTCGACTGGCAACTAACGCTGCAATAGCCCCGCCACCAGAATAGCCTACCAGCTGTAATTCAGAAGCTCCTATCATTATTTTAAGTGCTGTAATCGCCTCACCTGTGGCGATAATGACTTCTTTTGAAAAGCGGTGGGAGGTCCAATATTTTTGTGTGCAACGCTTTTGATCATGGGATGTGAATTGACAGGGTCGCCCAAGATAAGCCACGGCATCATCAGACTCATAAGCTAAGGCCAGCTTCAGTGAAACAGGATTTAACGGCGTAGGGTCAGAGGAAGGCTGTGAACGTGAAATCCAGGCTAAGCCATCTCCTTCAATAAATACTGTTAAACGATTATTTTTCAAACGCTGTGCAGGTATAAAAGCCTGAAGATCGAAATAGGAGGTGGATATGGTTTCAGAGGTCCAGCCAGCGTCTTCAGCAAGCTTTGTAGCACTCGCAAGGCGTTCCTGAGTAGATGGCAGATGAGTACAGCCAGTGATCAGCAGGATAAAAATAATATAAAAAGGAAACGATTTAACAAACTGCTTCAACTGCCATCCTTAAATACTTTGAACGTCATACTTAACATGGGCATTAAGCCACAAAAAAAGCCCCAGTGGTTATCCACTGAGGCTTTTCTTTATACTAAACATAGCATTTTGTTAAAAACGCCAGCGCATATTCACTGATGCTGTTTGATTCAAAAAGTCTTCACGCCCTTCCAAATGATAGCTGGCTGTCAGCTCGGTCATATCATTCAATGACATGGTCGCTCCGACCCCTGCACGCGCTAACCAGGGTGATGGATCTATTCCCTCTGTGGTAAAAGCAGTGCCACCACCCGTATATGAGGCGGTCAAACTGGTGTCGTCATTAATCACATCATAACCAACACCAAGCATAGTCGATAAAGAAGTTGACTCACTCCACTGATGGTTAGCTTCCACTTGTGCCATCAGAATCAATTCCTCGGCATTGATACTATCCACATCCAGATTTAATGCACCGGCACCTTTTTCGGTATAGCTTTCATCTTTAATATAAGCATAGTCAGCACGCAGGGTCGGCATAATCAGACTTTGCTCAGTCAGCTGAAAGCGCTTGCCAATGCCCGCCCCAACATGTGCTGTGTAACTGTCATAGTCAGCGGTGGCTTTGCGGTTCATAAAGCTGATACGGCGTTTGCCATCGTTTTTATTGAGACCCACATCGGCTTGCCAGCTAACTTCGATATCTTCAAATTGCGTCAAGTTATGACTACCGTAGGCGATAAGCTGATAGGCATCAATATCGGCACGATTGCCAGATGCTAAGCCATTGCCATCAACATTGGTATTCATATAAGACACGGCAAAACCTAAACGACTAGTGGGCGTTATTTCACCATCAATACCACCAACAAACCCATAACTGTCAGCATCGTAACCACTGACGCCATTACGCTCTTGTTGCCGACTCCAGCTTCCCACGGGTTTTAACCACACCGCTTTATCCACCAAGAACTCATCACCAGAGGATAAGCCACGGTTACTGGCCTGCCGACTTTGGATCACCCGGTTGGTGCCGCGCATGGTGTTCGAAGCCAGTCCAGTGGTGCCTGCAACTAATAATGGTAAGGTTTCAGCTACAGCCTCACTGACTTGTTGTTGTGTAGATAATTTACCAAGAGCGGTTGTGACATTTTCAATATCAGTACCGGTGATACCACTATTTACAAAGGTATCCAGCACCCTGGCAGCACCGCGGCCTGGTGTAAAGCCCTGACTATTAACACTTCTGAGCACGCTATTGCCAGAGTCATCGCCCGAATCCCCTCCCGTTCCTTCAGCAATGACTTTCAGGTCAACTACATTGCCATTAATCTCATAGGCAAAATCATATAAAGCTGAGTTATCAGTCATGGTAAAACTAGAAGCGTTGAGTGTGCCTGCACTGATCACACTCGATAGAGTGCCGCCCTGAGTCAGTGATGGTGACCCCATCACATTGACATCCAGACCAGTATCTTTGGCAAATGTGGCAGTCCCCATCACATTCAACTTGGCATAGTTATCCATTGTAGCCACCCCAAGTCTCAATTTGGCATTGGTTTCCTGATGATAATTGGCTGCCTGACTAGCATATATACTTCCAACGTTTAGAGTATTACCTGAATCGACTGCCAGCGTGCCTCCATTTACTCGCATATCACCAGCAAAAAACCGCTGATTATAATAAGTGAATCGGGTCGTGCCACTATAGAGCTCAATATCTCCCTTACCAATTATTGAAGAGCGAAATTGAAGATCCTCATCAGTGTGATTAAACACCAGACTGCCAACCCCATCTCCAAAGCTTAACTGGTTAACATCAAACTTCCCCCCAGCAACTGCCGGCTCATCCTTCGCAGCACCAATATTAATTATGCCGTTAGAGCCAACAGATGAAGCTAGCGTAATACTATTTGCCGTGATAACAGCACTGTTATTCAATGTAATTTCAGCACTGCCACTAAAGCCAAAATATGACCTACTACTCGTGCTAGTCATATTTAACCGGGCATTTTTACCTGTAACCAAAACCTTCCCTTGTGAATCGTCATATGTCCCGATATACAATAGGCCAAGCGTTAGTTGTCCATTATCGTTGATAACCAGTGAACCAGTTTGACTGGTATCATTGCCAACATAAAGAATACTGTTGTTGGCCTCGAGATCAATCGTATTGTGAACAATTGCCTCGCCACCATTACTGATACGAATGTAGTTTCTTTCAGGATTAGCTTCGTCTGGTGCTGCACCTTCGGCCCAGTTTGCCCCCTCACTCCAATAACCACTCGGTATGTTCCAGTCGTAGCTTGTTGCCAATGCAGTACCGGTATAGGCAAGGCTGGTTGAAACCAACAAGCTGCTACTGATCAGCTTCAGCAACCCTTTTTTACGGCTGATCTGACTTTTGGTTTTGCCGCGAGTGAGCTCAGCAGCGACCATCCAGGCTTGACGGCTGGCGTTCCATACAATGCGATATACCCGGTTCATGAGAGTTCCTGTAACGTTTTTTTCATCGATAAACAGGTAACCCTGCAGCATTTTATTTCACTGCAGGATTCTGTTTGCACCGATAAACCATACTCAATTGGCGGGTATTTTCTAAGCTTATTTTTGTATCAATTTGTATCAATAAATCCGGGGGAGATGACTACACAATCACCATGGTTTCGGTCAGCTCATAGCCGACATTTCGCACTGTTTTTATCGGGAACGGGAACTGGTCTGAACTCAGGCGCTGACGCAGCCGAGATATATGCAAGTCGAGACTTCGACTTTCGGGGGAATAATTAGGCTTTCCTATAGCCGTATATAAGGCTTCACGGGTTGACGGCTTACTCAGCTGAGACTGTTTGGCAAGCTCATTTAACAAAGCAAACTCACTGCTGTTCAAAACATGTTGCTGACCATCGGGTGATGTCAGAAGCCAGCTCGTTGTATCCAGCGTCCAACGTCCGGTCTGCCTGACAGGGTTCACAGCCTGCGTCGTAAAACGATTACGCATAACGGCCAATAATTCACGAATATCAACGGGTTTGGGCAAGTAATAATCCGCACCTGAATTAAGACCACTTACCCGGTGTTCTACTTCACCCATTGAGGACAGAATGACCACATCCACGTAAGTATTTTGTTTTAAATGGCGTGCAATGTTGAAACCACTGTCATCTGGCAAATTCACATCCAGCAATACCATATCAGGGTGAAAGGTCTCCATTACCCGCCTTAGCTGCGATGCAGATTCTGCCTCTTCCACCACAATGCCCTCATTGATAAGCACAGCTTTGATTGGCGCCCGGAAATCCGCGTCATCATCGACTATTACAACTCTGGGCTTAGCCATTGTTCCTCTCTGTCTTTGTTAACCGTACGGTAAATGTCGTCAGCCCATCACAGTTCACTGTGACCTCACCTTCATGCATTTCGGTAATTTTTTTGACAAAAAACAATCCTAACCCTGAGCCCCCTGTCGAGTGACCATTGTCAGCACGGTAGTATTTATCAAAAATATAATGGCGCTGTTGTTCATCAATACCTTCACCATCATCCATTACCTGAACCAGATAATCATTGCCCTGCTCCAGTAAACTCACCTGCACAGATTCAATATTTCTCGCATGCCGCAAGGCATTGGCAATCAAATTGGCAAATAATACCGGCAGAAAAATGGATTCACCTTTGACCACAGCATCGGTAGAAACTGTGGAGTGAAATGTCACATTAAATTCGTCAGATAAATTCCTGAGAATTTGCGTCAGCGAAACAGGTTCTAAACTGACCTGGTTGTTTTCGATTGAATGGGCCATCCATTCATCATCCAGGCATCGCTCCACCAGTGAATTGAGTCGTTCTGAAACATTTTTAATTCGTGACAAACTCTCTTCCACGAAGCCGGTCTGTGGCGTTGCTAGCAACAAGGCAGCATCTGCATTGGCTTTGATTGCACCAATCGGTGCTTTGAACTCGTGCGACAACATCGCCATGAAGTGCTGCTGTTCCTGTAGCGAACGATGGGCAATGTCACGGGCATAACTGACCTGCTCGAACTTCACCCTTAATTGTTGCTGTAACTTTTCCGATGCCAATATGATAAGACCGATGGTCGTTACGATACTGTTGATGATTCCCCACAGAAAAATCATATAGCCTGCATTGAAGTCTAAAAATCCCACTTCCCCAATTGGGGTAATCAACATATTCGGAATACGCCACAAACTTATCGCGCTGAATAAAAAAAACATCAATGCCAGGCCTTTTCTGCCTGGCAAATCAATGGCATTTTTGCCTAACACCCAACCACACATCATGCCTAATATCCCAAGACCCAACGACGAGATGATAATACGTTCGCCAAGGTTTTCATTGCCAGGGAACAACATAAACAGCGGGGACAAAATAACGATTAGAGTGGATGGAATCACCCAACTCGTTTTTAAATCGGTCAGTAATCTGACAGCCTGATAATAAAAAAGAAATGACAGAAAAAAACAGCTATTGCTCACCATGATCGACACCATCGGGTCGATGCTATCTCTGAGTAATAAGAACACGGAGCCTAATGCCTGACAACCGCCTCCAATGGCGGCATATTGCAATCCATTTATCTCTTTTATCAGTCGATAAAACAGAAATAAGGCGATTGCCGCGATACAGGTGGTGATAACTAAAACAAGGACAATTGTTCGAAGATCAGGAAACACTATTTTCTCGCAGAGACAGGTTTGAGATAGAGCGAAAGAGTCCGGCTAAATCACTTTAGTGAGGAATTTAAGACTTGAGACTTTTAATAAACAACATGAACCAGCGGGAAATGAGCAATCTACGAACCAGTCCTGATTTCTGTTGCTGCTGATGGCACACGAAGTCCACCAATCAGTCTTTCGCCCAATGATAAAGTGGTTAAATGTCACCTTCAAGTTTCTGGTACACACCCTCCATTTCTATGAGGTTTCCAGCACAACTGGATACATTCACAATTGTTGAAAATAAAGAAAACAGTTTCTTTTAGCGTCTATTCAGATCACAAAACATCTGCAGACCCATCCCCCTACCCTCGTTTTCAAAAAAAACGAAAAGCGGGCCAATCATTAAGGCATACAACTTTTCCACTAAGCTCATCTAAAATGAATGATTTAGTTGCAAACTAAGCTATTTGTCATACAGGCGTTGAGTATCAATCATCGGCATACATCAAATTGCAGGCATAAAAAAAGCGCCGAAAGCGCCTTAACTATTTGATTGTATTGAACTTTAAAATGGAGGTGGGGTCACTATCAAATAGAAGGTGTATAGCATTGTTTTTGTTGAGTATTTTTTATTTTAAATAAAATATTACCACCATAGTTACCATCAAATTAATTTCTTGTACATTACTTCAATGTTTAAAAATAGTATTTATATGTTGATCCGGCGGCGTCAAACGAATACCTCACCTATATACACGACATACATAAGTTTAGATAAACCCTATTTTACACTTTGCCCCCATAGTGGCCCTAGTTACTTTATCCATATATCGTTTTAACCAGCTCAATGAAATGTTTATCTATAATAATTTTGTTGTACAGATGAAGTATTAACTCATAATCCCTTTATCCGGGGTTCAAGTCCCTGTGTGCCCACCATATATCAAAGCCTCAGCACTTGTTTATTGTTGGGGCTTTTTTATTTTTGTCTAATGTAGACACTATGTAGACGGCCAAGGAATGTTTTAAATAAATACATGAGACTACATATATTGGACACAATAGAAATGAAGTGAGAATATCCATTTTTGAAGTATGACTATTGGCAGGGATATGGCTAAAAAAACTCAAAAAATAAATTCGGTAAAATTTCCCCCCGCATCATTAATTCAGCTTTTTAGTGCTGATGAGTGGGAAAGTTTTATCGAGGATTGTTGCCGAGTAGACATGGGAGAAGGCAAAAAATATCAGTTTGTGCAAAAGATGGGAGGAGCTGGTGATGGAGGTCGTGATATTGAAGCTAGATACTCAAAAGAGCTGAAAGTAAATGAATGGGATTTATACCAAGCGAAGCATTATCAATCTGCTATTGGCGAGTCAGTATTATATCCAGAACTAGCAAAAATAATGTATCACATTGGTAGCGGAACCTATCCCTCACCACATACATATTATGTTTGCGCATCTCAGAATACAACACCAAAGTTACACGACTTAATTGCTCATCCCCATGAACTGAAAGAAACTTTTTTAACAAGCTGGAAAGACAAGAAGCACGGTATTGATACAACAAAATTTCCACTTGCTGGTCCAACATTAAATGCCGCAATAAATTTTGATTATTCTAAAGTTGAAGAATACCCAGTAAAGGATCTGATTTCGCTGCATTCAAAAAATTTGCAGGCTCATGCCGCTCTTTTCGGATTGGAACCACTTAGGGGAGACAACCCTCCTACACCAATACTGCCCTCAGAAGAGGAGCTAGTGTACATAAATCAACTCATTAAGGTTTACTCAGAGCACGCTAACAGTGATCTTCTACTAGAGCATATTTTCAAATCCGAAATTTATAAGGAGCATCTAGAAGGGTGTAGAGGCGAGTTTTATAGCGCTGAGGGTCTAAAAAGGTTTAGCAGAGATGTGCTTCCGGGTGAATTTGATCGACTTTTAGTGTCTGTGCTTGCTGGTATTAAACGTATAGCGGCAAGTCCAAAGCATAAAAACGGCATGGATAAGCTCGAGACTGTATTGAGCGCTGCTGCTGAGCTTCAAATCACAAATAACCCTCTGTCTACTAGGTTACTGCCAGCAGATCTTCCTGGAGCATGCCATCAACTAGTTAACGATGAGAAACTAAAATGGCTAAAATAAATTTATTTGAAACATTACCATTTAACTCTCCTTTCGAGCTTGGGATCCGAATGGTCTATATGCTGTCCAGCATGTTTCCTAGAGGAGCGGACTTACAAAAACTTCTATTGCTTGATTATGCTGCTATTTATTCTGGAGATTTTTCTGGCCCAGTGAGCTTGCATACACCAGTTCCATATAGAAGTGCAGAGATATATACCAGACGAACAATCGTCCTGTCGGGCCTGCGTTTAATGGCAACAAAAAATCTAGTCGATATCCAATTAGATGACGATGGGATTACATATTTTGCTGGGATTAATGCTCGAGCAATTGTTGATTCGGTCGAATCTCCTTACTTTTCAGAACTAGTGATGCGTTGCAACTGGGTAACTTCAAAGTATGGCTCTGTTGATATGATTGAGTTAACAAAAATATTTCATGATTTAGGTTGTCGTTGGGAAGCTGAAATGAATGAAGAGTCAAAAAGGATATTTGAATAATGCCAGTAATACTGCAAAAGTTAATTGCCACAGGACTTAGAAAGCCTGAGGCGGAGATACTTTTTAGAGGCAATGGTACTCTTGTCAGAGGTCCTAGTGATACAGGAAAGTCTTATATTCGAGATTGTCTTTGGTATCTCCTTGGGGGAGAAAAGGTACCAAAAGAAATACCAGAGAGTAAGGGTTATACAAACCTATATTTGCAGTTAGAGACATCAGAAAATGACATTTATACAATTAAACACTCACTCTTAGGTGGTGTTGCCGAGATTTTTAATGGTGAAAAAGAAGATATAAATACAGATGAGCCCTTGTCTGATGATGTTGGAGTATTTCTTGTTGGGCTCTCTGGAGCGAAAGGCAAGCTAGTCTTACGTTCCACATCAAAGCGTGGGCCGATAACAGGAGGGGATTTACGGCATTGGTCTCTCATATCACAGCCCGCGATGATTAGTGAGGAAAAGACGACAGGCGAATCATATAGTAGCAGAACTCAGCGCAAGGCTTCTTTTTCAGTGTTTTTAACAGGGCAAGATGATTCGGCAGTAATATTGGCTCAATCTAAAGATGAAAAGCTGAAGAATAAAACATTAGCTATAGCTATAGAAAATGACTTAGAGCGTATAAAAAAAGAGGTTCCTGATGGAAGGACAAAATCTGAAATTGAAGATGCTTTATCAAAAGTTAATCTCACTCTAGACATACTGTCTAGCCAACAAAAAGAGCGATCATCAGAGCTGCGTGAAATTCGTAATTCACTTGCGGCAACAATATCTGAGCTATCGACTGTTGAATCTAAATTAAATCAGTCTCTGCTTATGGCGTCTAGATTTTCGCTTCTGGATGAAAAGTATGTAAGTGATTTAGACAGGCTCCGTGCAGTTGTAGATGGCATTGCTGTTTTTGATGCTCTACCTAGTCAACCTTGTTTGCTCTGTGGTACTCCGATTGACTCACAGCTTGATAGCAATGAAGTTTTAACTGAAACAGTTTTGAAACAACAACTTGCGATGGAAGCGGAGGCAAAGAAGATAGAAGCTCTTCGGGGTGGATTGAAAGATGCCTTAGAAAGAGAAAATATAATTATTTCGGAGCTTACCAGTCATGTTGAGATTCTCAAGGAGCAATTCACTAGGATTTCCCATCAAGAAAAAACAGCTCTACAAAACAGTGTTTCTGAATTTAGCGCTGATCCAAAGCAACTTGCAGAGGCTAAAACTGAATATTCAGCACAACTTCAAATATTCGAAGAAATGGATAGGTTAGTTGCTGAACAAGAAATTATCTCTAAGCTTATCTCAACTAAAAAAGGAGCCGCGATAAAAAGACAAACGGATGTGGATGCAGTGAAGGTCGGAGAAATAGTGAAGACCCTTCTATACTCATGGGGGTTTAAAGAGATAAATACTGTTGACCTTGAGGCTGTAGATTGCGATATAAAAATTGATGGGAGGCAACGATTGAGCTATGGTGCAGGAAAGCGTGCAATATTCCTCTCTGCATTGATAGTAGCTTTGATGCAGCATGCATTGGATAATGGACATCCTCATCTAGGCGTTGTTGTTTTAGATTCCCCACTTAAGTCATACTCTGATCCAAATAATGCCGCCGAGGCAACTGTTTCACCAATAACTGTTCGTGACCTATTTTATGACTGGCTGTCTAAATGGACTGGTCCCGGACAAGTTATCGTGTTGGAGAACGAGCCTGTTAAACAAGATACAGCAAGTCGATTATCTCCAATCGAGTTTTCAGGAGTATTAGATAAAGGAAGGGCGGGGTTTTATCCTGTAGTTAAAAAAAATACCTTTTGACCTATAAAAAAAACAACTCGTTACGTTCACAATACCCCTATGAATAAGTATTGTAAGGATTTAAAAATGGTTAAAACTTGGAAGTCTGAAGAAACAAGCGAACAATGTGAAAACTGTCGTGCATTCTACAAAGTGGTAGAACACAGAGTGCCAGTTAGAGATAAAGATTCATTCTCATGTACTGAATGTGGTCATCTAATAAAAAGCTGGAATTCAACTTCCTATTACATTTACACGCTAATTAAGGATTGAACTAGAGCTATTCAAATCTAATACGTACAGTTATTGACAGAACTCCAAGTAAAAGCGGGCTAATCAGCTAGCCCGTGAAATTTCCCATGTGTGTGGTCGGGTATTGATTCTGACATTGTCATGCTCAAGCCCGTAAATGCTTTGTGCTTTGATTTCACCGTATTGGTTTTCTTTAAGCACACCGGTAGAAATATCAACCGACTCTTTGTAAACAAGCTTGATTGGACGATCTTTTCGCGCGCAATCATGACCTCCCATCAATTTCATATACTCATCCCACTTACTATCATCAGCAGCCTTTCGGCCCAACTCGATAAGCGACTCAGGATCTTCTAGAGGAGTCAAACGGCGTAGTTCTCTCCAAATACTTACTCCAGCCCCACCAATTTGCTGAAACTGTCTGATCCCCCATATAGAGGCCCATGTTTCGATTCGTCTGGCCGCTTCCGATGGGTTTTCACCGTAAACACCGATATCTATATCTTCACCATCTATATTTTTTGAAATATATTTAGCGATATAGCCCGTTGCACTTCCTTTGTTAGGGTCAATTTTAACGATGGTTATACGGTGCTTATCTGCTCCCTCTTCATCTCCTTCCTCTTCAAAGGCATAGTGAGTGAAAATATCTTTAAGCGATTGTTCATCTGAACCTTTAATGAATAACAGCAGATGCCAGTGAGGCGTTCCGTCATGATGTGGCTCAGCGACTCTAAAACCATAGGGACGTATACCTTGACGATTTAACTCGGATCGAATTCTGGAAAAGGTTGTTTTCAGATATTCTTGAGCATCTCTTGCCGAACTGCCATTCCAGTTTTTGGTGGGATCGCCACTGGTTGAATAAGCTCGGTGATATTTTGAAGGACAGGTCAGGGTTATAAAAAGCGAAATATGCCCTTTAGATTTGGCATAATCTTCACACCCTCGACAACGTACCATCAGCTCAGCTTTTCTTATAGCCGGATTGGAAACGCTAGTAGCTTTCATCTCGGATAACAAAAACGAAAGACCTTCCTCATTAGTAACCAGCATATTTTCCAGAAACTCATGCTGTTTTTGCTTTTGCCATCGGCGGCGCCTGACATTTAAATCTGAGGCATATATCTCTGCGTTTTTCTTTACGAAATTTAATGTTCTGGCGATGATTTCAATATCACGATTTTGTCTTGTACGAAGATTAGAAAGCCACCAACTTTTTCTAATTGAGTGTCGAATGATTGAAAGCATATCAGATGTACTTGGCCCTTCTTTAAGACCAGACGGCTGAATACCTCTAGAAGCCATAAAGCTGAGAATTCTCTTATAAGGTTTTTTGAGGGATTCACTGTTTGAAGACTGCCAGATAAAAATGCACTCTTGGGCCTCACTCTCAGCAAGTATCTTTAAGTCATCCTCATCAGCATTTAAGGTTTTCAGGCTTAATCTGCTTAGCACAGCAGATTCGATATGTTCGCTTATATTTAAGAGATACAGGTTTGCTTCTCGTCGGCTTTGGTTCTTTAAGCGTTTGTGATATTCCACAATGATTTTTTTCTTAAAGATATCTGGCAGGGTATTGGTTTTTTCATCCACAAAAAGGCGATCATCACGATGTATTTCAGTCATGATTAGCCTCCAAGTATTGTCGGCCTTTATCGCTAATCGTAACAATCAGCCATGTGATCCCAAGGTCAATTTCTGGATAAGTTTCAGCTAATCCGTTTTTATACAGATTTTGAATAGCTCGGATATCAGTCTTAAAAGGTGGGACTGAGGAATGTATTACTGCACCAAACTTTTCACATAAATCTGTACAAATCAGAACAACATTTTCGGGTTCCAATCCACCAGTATTAAGCCATTGCAGATAATTAAGTTGTGCAGGCGTGATTTTTAGCTTTTTCAGAGGCTTCATGACAATGCCTCCAGGTTGCGAGAAGCAGCAATACGCTCTTCAAGCCATTGATTAATTTCAGACTTGAGCCAGCCGCTTGAAAAGCTTGTTAGCTTGATTTGTTTTGGAAAGCGATTCTCACTGATCAATTTGTAGATTGTTGAGCGAGCAAGGCCCGTCGTCGTTATGACTTCTGGCAGTTTTAGAATTTGTTCAGACATCAATATCTCCCTGTGATTTGTAGTAGATGCAGGGAGAGATTTTCCAGTAGTTAACTCAGTGTTTCATTGGATGAGAATAGCCATAAAATCTTCCTAGGAAGTTTTTTGGGTGTTTTTCTTCCGATTTGCGTCTGCGAGAACATTTAGCATTCTTCTTAAAGATGCTTGTGAAGTTAATATATTGGCGTAATGCTTAGACGAATCATCTATCCTTCCGGCTTTACCAACTACGTCCCTAGGATCTGGAAAGAGTATTTTTCCAAGAATTGGGCTGGTTACTTTATTTCCAACCAAGCTATTCCATGTTGCTAAGTCTAAATATGCTAAAACTCTGGCATCGTGCCATTTTCTGAAAGCAACAAGATTGAAACTATTAATCTTGCGCTCTCTGTTGTTGGTCTTTTGAGTTGCTTGCCGTTCAGCTTTGGCATTTGCCACCCATCCTGAGACGGCATCTAAAATCTCATTCTTAGAGCAATTCAGATCGATCTCAAGCCACGCCAAATTGTCTTTTCCATCCATAGCTTCAATTTGCATGAATTCGTTTAGTTGGCCGAGATTATTTTGATTAATTAGTGGATAAATTTGGGTTTGTACTGCTGAATATAACTGCTCAAGCTCAGCAGTTTTTAATCCATCTGCTGTGCTAAAGAGATCGAAGTAAGTCAGCTGTCTGACAACAGAAGCATACTGGGCATTATCCTCAGCAAGCATGTCATTTAAAATTTTGGCATATGAACTCTCTAAAACAACTCCCAAGCTGATATTTTTCTGTGTCAGCTCTAATATTAATTTCTTTGTTTGTTCATCTATAGATTTGCCAATAGCATGATAACCAAGCATTCGCATCGTGAGATTTTCAAGCCAATTCACTAACTCCATATTGGCTGCTGCATCGTATTTCGTTATATCAAACTCGGGTGGAATAAACTCACTTAAGTTTTCTTGGTTCATCTGGTAATGCCTTGAATATTTTGTTTAAGAATTGCTTTTAATCGGGATAACATCTGCACCCTTGGCTAATCCATCAAGGTAATCAGCCCATGCCTGCATCATTTCTTTTCGTTCTGGCAAATATTGAGCGTAGTTATAAGCTGCTCTCACACCATTTTTTTCACTGTGGGCAAGTTGTCGTTCTATAGCATCACGATTCCAGCCCTGCTCATTGAGAATTGTAGAAGCCATACTTCTGAAGCCGTGAGCAGTCATTTCTTCCTTGGTATAACCTAATCTTCTTAGACTTGCATTGATGGTGTTGTTGCTCATCGGCCTTGCTAGAGTTCGGTTACTTGGAAAAACATATTTTCCTCTGCCTGTAAGTGGCTTTATATCCTCAAATATAGCTAATGCTTGTTTTGATAACGGGATGATGTGCAACACTTTCATTTTCATTCTTTCGGCTGGGATACGCCATTCAGCATTTTCCAGATCGATATCATTCCATTCGGCTTGTCGAAGCTCTCCCGGTCTGACGAATACATAGGGCGTTAAACGCAGAGCACATGCAGTAATGTAGCTGCCTTGATAGCCTTGAATCGCTCGCATTAATTCACCAATAGCTTTAGGCTCGGTAATAGATGCAAAGTGAGTTTTTTTGGCTGGAGGTAAAGCACCAACTAAATCTGCTGCAGGATCGCGTTCAGCCCGACCGGTGGCAATTGCATAACGTAGGATCTGACTACAGATTTGGCGAACACGGTGAGCACTATCAATAGCGCCCCTACTTTCCATTCGACGCAGTACCATTAACAATTCTGGTGCGGTTACAGTATTGATTACTTTTGAACCAAGCCAAGGATAAACATCATTACGCAATCGGCCGATTGTGCGTTGTTTATGCTGTTCAGACCATTCACTAGAGAATTTTGTAAACCACTCATCAGCTACAGCTTTAAAGCTGTTTTCGCTTGCAGCATGTTTATATAGCTTTTCAGTCTTTCGCTCGACTGCTGGATCAATATCATCAGCAACCATTGCTCTGATTTCATCGCGTTTAAGGACAGCAGATTTTAGGGTAGTTGTGGGATATGTTCCCAGAGACAATTCTTTTTGTTTCCCACCAAAGCGATAACGAATGCGCCACCACTTTCCACCTTTGGGAGAAATAACAAGATAAAGGCCAAGTCCTGCTGAAAGCTTGTATTGCTTAGCTTCAGGTTTAGCATTTCGGATTTTCATGTCTGTTAAAGCCATTGTTCCCACCAGCACTTTGAATGTTCCCATCAAAGTTACCACTAAAAATGGTGGGAAGTACATAGACACTATTGGACGAGGCTGGAACACGACAATCCATAAAACCGTTGATATTACTGGTTTTACGGACGATTTAGGATGGTTGTGGAAGTGTAAATGGAGGCTGGGGTCGGAATCGAACCGGCGTTAACGGAGTTGCAGTCCGCTGCATGACCACTCTGCCACCCAGCCATGGTATGTCTTTTTTCTTACGTTTCAAGACTAAAAAGCCGCAGTAGTAACTTGGACTGACCGCGGCTTTTTTTATTCTTGGAGCGGGAAACGAGATTCGAACTCGCGACCCCAACCTTGGCAAGGTTGTGCTCTACCACTGAGCTATTCCCGCTTAGGAAGACGTGCATTATAGGCACTTAATATTTTCTGTCAACCCTTATCTACCAACACTGGCAAGGCTGCTTTCAAGTAGCTGATCATTGAGGTCAAAGTGAGTAATGCGGCTATGTATAACAAGCCTACACCGATTTCAAAAACAGGTAATCCAAACAGCGGTTTATAGAATATCAGGCAACCAATAGCGACCATTTGAAATGTGGTTTTCCATTTGCCGATAGAAGAAACCTGAACTACATGGCGGGCACCAATTTCAGCCATCCATTCGCGTAATGCGGAAATTGTGATTTCACGAAATACGATGACAATCACCGGAAGCAGAATAAACCATACTGGTGATTTGAAAAGAATCAGCAATAACGCCACCACCACAATTAATTTATCTGCGACAGGATCAATAAACGCTCCAAAGGGCGAGGTGAGGTTCATCCTTCGAGCCAAATAGCCATCCAGCCAATCCGTGATACCCGCCAGCACAAAGACAATGGTGGCCCACAAAGGAGCATAGGTACTGGGAAGAAAATACAGTACCACCAGAACAGGTATTAAAAGCACCCTGAGCAGACTGAGTAAGTTAGGTATATTCAGCATAAATCGTTTCGTTATAAGCTATAGATAACGCTTATGTTAGCACTATGACGTGTTTAATTGTCCGGATGGAACATATCGTAAATTTTTTGTGCCAAAGCAGCACTGATTCCATCCACCCTCTGTAGATCTTCAACCCCTGCCCGTTTTACTTCCTGAAGGCCGCCAAATTGCTGCAATAATTTTTGTCTCCGCTTGGGTCCTAATCCGGCAATATCTTCCAAGGTTGAGCTTTTACGGGCTTTGGCACGGCGTTGACGATGACCGGTAATGGCAAAACGGTGCGCTTCATCCCGAACTTGCTGAAGTAAATGTAATGCGGGTGAATCTGCAGATAAGGTCACTTCGCCAGCCCGACCGACCAGAAATAACGTTTCTTCACCTGGTTTACGTGCAGGACCTTTAGCGATACCTAAGATAGGAAGATCACTTAAATTCAGCTCAGCCAGCACTTCCTGCGCTTCTTTAATCTGTCCCTTACCACCATCAATCAACAGTAAATCCGGTCGTTTTCCTTCACCGTTATTCAATCGGGTAAATCGACGACTCAATGCCTGATGCATGGCGGCATAATCATCGCCACCGGTAATGCCTTCGATATTGAATTTACGGTAATCGCTTTTAATTGCGCCTTCCAGGCCAAATACCACGCAGGAAGCTACCGTGCGCTCGCCACTGGTGTGACTGATATCGAAACACTCAATACGTTTGGGCATTTCATCCAGCTCTAATACATCCTGCAGAATTTCAAAACGCTGCAATAAATTGGAGCGACTGCTGATACGCTGGGTAAGACTGATATCGGCATTGGTCATCGCCATCTGCAACCAACGTGTCGCATGGCCACGTTGCGGCTTACGCAGGCTGACTTTATGTCCCGATTCGGTTTGCAATACTTCCTGCAACAGCTGTGATTCTTCAACTTCATGACTCAGCAGGATTTCCGCCGGCACGTCTTTACCAAGATAATACTGCGGTATAAAGGCCGCCAGTAATTCTGACTCGGTCAAATCCGACGACCCTTTAGGGAAATAGGATTTGCTACCTAAATTACGTCCACCTCGTACAAAACTGACTTCAACTACTGCTATACCATCTCTAACTATCGCCGCCAGCACATCGGAATCACCTTGCATTGAGCTGACATACTGGCGTTCCTGCACCCTGCGTAAACTGATGATTTTGTCACGGATAAAAGCCGCCTGTTCGAACTGCAGATTCTGTGACGCCGTGTCCATCTGCTGGCTCAACTCATCCATTACCTGCTGGTTTTTACCTTCCAGAAACATAATGGTGTGCTGCACATCTTTTTGATAATCGCTTTCAGAGACTAAATCTACACAGGGCGCAGTACAGCGTTTAATTTGATATTGCAGACAGGGCCGGCTGCGATTTTGATAATAACTGTCTTCGCACTGACGCACCGGAAACAGTTTTTGTAATAGATTCAGGCTTTCCCGAACCGCCCCGGCACTGGGATAAGGACCAAAGTATTTGCCCTTTTTACGCTTGGCGCCGCGATGAACGCTTAAGCGAGGAAATTTATCACCGGATATCAATAAGTATGGGTAGCTTTTATCATCCCGCAATAACACGTTATAGCGAGGCATCAACTCCTTGATCAGATTATTTTCCAGGATCAAGGCTTCGTTTTCAGTATGCGTGACAGTGGTTTCAATCGCCGCGATCTGCGCCACCATCACCTGGGTTTTACTGGTTAAACCGCTGCTGCGAAAGTAACTGCCAACACGTTTTTTGAGGTTTTTCGCCTTGCCGACATAAATGACCGTGCCTTCAGCATCGAGCATACGGTAGACACCAGGACGACTGGTTAGTGATTTTACAAAACTGACCGGATCGAATTGGGATTCTATTGTGGGGTTTTCAGCCTGACTCATTAAATTTCGTAATTAAGAATTATCGTCTTTTCGTGGAGAATATTGGCGCTGATAACATTTATGGGCCTGATAAAAACTGTTAGCAGACAAACCCAGTAAAATTAATCCACCGATTACTGCAGGTACATTTTCGTGATAAAAATAAAACATGGCCAAGGCAGCTAATAACTCAGCAGTGCCAATAACTTTTAATAACACAACATTTTCCGTACGTTTCCCCATGTTCCATCTCCGCTTCGTTGCAAAAATTTTGACTATAGCATTAACACTTATTGTTTGTAAGGACATTATCTTCCTCCGAAATCACGAGTGCTGTGATCGGGCAATTGTGGGAAAATAACGCGCTTTATCATTTCACTATCAGGGTATCACTCTTGCCAGCTAATTTGCTTCAGCCTGTCTTACCAGCATCAGCCAAAGATCAACTTCGTGCCGGACAATTATACGGTAGTGCACAGGGTTTGCTGTTAGCTAAAGCGGCTCAGCAACATAATGGTCCGTTATTAGTGGTCACTGATGATGTTGCCAGCGCCCATCGGCTTGAACTGGAAATTCGTTTTTATCTGGGCGATACCGAGCTGCCAATATTGCATTTCCCGGATTGGGAAACCTTGCCTTACGACAGCTTTTCGCCGCATCAGGATATTGTTTCAGAACGACTGCAGACATTACATCAACTACCCGACTTTAAACGCGGCATTTTACTGGTGCCGATTGCCACCCTAATGCAGCGCATTGCACCGCGAGCATTTCTCGATGGCAACCACCTGGAACTGAAGATTGGCGATCAGTTTGATATTGAACAATGGCGATTGAAACTGGAAAAATCCGGTTACCGGAATGTTGCCCAGGTGATTGAGCACGGTGAGTTTGCGGTTCGCGGTGCGATTATCGATTTGTTTCCAATGGGCAGTCGGCATCCTTACCGTATTGATTTATTTGATGATGAAATTGATACGCTTCGAACCTTTGATCCGGAAACCCAGCGATCCATCGACTCCATTGATCAGATTCAGTTGTTACCTGCACGAGAGTTTCCAGTTAGTGACGACAGTATTGCGTTATTCCGTAAACAATTCCGTCAGTATTTCGATGGGGATCCGCAACGCAGTTTGATTTACCGGGAAGTCAGTGCCGGTAATATGCCGGGCGGTATCGAGTTTTATCTGCCACTATTTTTCGAGCAAACTGCCCGACTCACCGATTATCTGCCGGATAACACGCTGTTAGTACAGCTCAATGACACCTTTAATGCTGCTGAACTGTTCTGGCAGGAAATCCAGATCCGTTACCGTCAGCATAGTGTTGATCCAGAAAGACCATTGTTACCCCCGATCAATGTGTTTGTGCCGGTAGAAGAATTATTCAGTCAGTTCAAACAATGGCAAAGACTGCAATGCCAGAACTTTGAATTGGATGGCTCGGCAGGTAACAGCAACTATGCCACGGTAATGCCACCATCTTTACCGCTGAACTCCAAGCAGGATCGTCCCTGTGAAGCGTTACATCAGTTTATCGATAAATTTTCCGGCCGAATCTTAATCGCTGCCGAATCGGCAGGACGTCGTGAAACCCTGCTGGACCTATTGCGTAAAAACCAGCTGCAGCCCAAAGTCGTCGACAACTGGGATGCGTTTATTAACGAAAATGCTCCGCTATGCATTACCGTGGCTCCACTCGAACAGGGTTTGCTACTGCAAGTTGAAAACATTGCGGTGGTGGCTGAAACCCAGCTGTTCGGCCAACAGGTTATGCAACGCCGACGTCGTAGCCGTAAAAAACGTGACTCCGATGCCATCATCCGAAACCTTGCTGAACTGACCATTGGTGATGCCGTGGTGCATGAAGATCATGGTGTTGGCCGCTATCTGGGTCTGCAAACACTGGATGTTGGTGATGTCGCCACTGAATATGTCACATTGGAATATGCCAAGGGCGACAAGCTCTATGTGCCCGTGGCCTCATTGGATTTAATCAGCCGCTATTCCGGCTCCGCACCTGAACTTGCTCCGTTACATCAACTTGGTACTACGCAATGGGAAAAAGCGCGCCGCCGTGCAGCTGAAAAAGTACGTGATGTGGCAGCAGAATTACTCGATATTTATGCCAAACGCGCTGCCAACAAAAAACCGCCGATGCAATCACCCGATGAACAATATGAAGCCTTCTCCGCGGCATTCCCGTTTGAAACTACGCCCGATCAACAGGATGCGATTGATGCGGTGATTGCTGATATGCAATCAGAAACACCGATGGACAGGCTGGTATGTGGTGATGTGGGCTTTGGTAAAACCGAAGTCGCCATGCGCGCCGCATTTTTAGCAGTTCAATCAGGCAAACAGGTCTTGGTCCTGGTGCCCACCACCCTGCTCGCTCAACAGCATTATGAAAACTTCAAAGATCGTTTTGCTGATTGGCCCATGCGCGTTGAAGTTTTGTCCCGTTTCCGCAGTAAGAAACAGCTTGATGATGTTAAATCAGCGATCAGCGAAGGGACTGCCGATATTGTCATTGGTACCCATAAATTATTACAGCAGGATATTGATCCCAAACGACTGGGCTTGTTTATTCTTGATGAAGAACATCGTTTCGGTGTCACACAGAAAGAACAGCTGAAGAAATATCGTGCCCAGATCGATGTCCTCACTTTAACCGCGACACCGATTCCCCGTACCTTGAATATGTCTATCTCCGGCATTCGTGATTTATCGATTATTGCCACAGCACCGGCACGCCGGTTAGCAATCAAAACCTTCGTATTGCAATGGAATGCCGACAAAATACGTGAAGGCATGCTGCGTGAAATCAAACGTGGCGGACAAGTGTACTTTTTGCATAACAAGGTCGAAGACATTGATCGGGTCGCACGCGAACTGGAAACCTTAATGCCTGAAGCGCGCATTGCCGTAGCCCATGGTCAGATGCGTGAACGTGAGCTGGAACAAGTAATGCTCGACTTTTACCATCAGCGTTTTAATGTGCTGGTCTGCACCACCATTATTGAAACTGGTATCGACGTACCAACTGCCAATACTATCTTTATCGACAGAGCCGATAAATTAGGCTTGGCACAGCTTTATCAAATCCGTGGTCGTGTTGGTCGTTCACATCACCGTGCTTATGCATATCTGATTACCCCACCGCAACAGGCCATGACAGCGGATGCTATTAAACGTCTTGAAGCGATTGAATCAATTGAAGACTTGGGGGCAGGCTTTACCCTCGCGACCCACGATATGGAAATTCGTGGTGCCGGTGAATTATTGGGTGATGAGCAAAGCGGCCAGATGCAGGAAATTGGCTTTACCTTATATAACGAACTGCTGGAACGTGCGGTCAATGCATTGAAATCAGGCAAAACGCCGGATCTGGATAATATGGCGCGCCACACAGTGGAAATCGATCTGCATGTGCCCGCATTGATTCCATCCGACTATCTGCCTGATGTGCATACCCGACTGGTGTTATATAAACGCATTGCAGCGGCGGCAGATAAAGAAGCTTTACGCGAACTGCAGGTGGAAATGATTGATCGGTTTGGTTTGTTACCGGAACCAGTACAAACCTTATTTGCTGTACATGAGTTGCGCCTTAAAGCCAAAACCATCGGTATTCGCAAGATTGATGTTTATGATCAAGGGGGTCGTTTGCTGTTTGATAAAGAACCTCAGGTTGAACCGATGACCATCATCCAGTTGATTCAAAAACAACCCTCTCGCTTCAAACTGGATGGTCAGGATAAATTACGCTTTACCGATAACATGCCGGACGCGGAAAGTCGGATCATGGTTATAGATACCCTGCTGGATAACCTGCTTAAACCGGCCGCCTGATGCAACAGGATCGAAATTTCGACGATTTGGCTGAGCGATTTAATGCGCGAATTTATGACACAGCTAAAGGCCAGTTACGATTAGAGATCCTTAAACAGGATTTACAGCAGTTTACCGAGGCAAAACCATTAACAATCTGGGATGCTGGCTGTGGTGCCGGGCAGATGAGTTTATGGTTAGCCGGGTTTGGTCACCAGCTGACATTGTGTGATATCTCTGAAAAACTGTTAAGTCAGGCGCGACAGGAATTTGCTCAGGCAAGACTGGAAGCCAGTTTTCACCATGCCTCTATTCAACAATTGGCGCCGCAACTGGCAGCGTTTGATTTGGTAATTTGTCACGCCGTTGTGGAATGGCTGGCAACTCCCCTGGAAACGCTGAAACAGGTCATGGATCGCGTTAAACCCGGTGGTTATCTCTCATTGATGTTCTATAATCGTAACGCTATGGTTTACAAAAATATCATTCGTGGTGGCTGGAGACTGGAACCAATTCTCAATGATCGCTATATTGGTGTTGGTAACAAGCTCAGCCCACCCAATCCGCAATACCCATTTGAATTGATTCAGTTTTTACAAAATAAGGGTTTTGACATTAAACAACACAGTGGAATCCGCGTGTTTAGTGATTATTTGAACTCTGAGACTCGTCGCCAGACAAATGAACAGGAATTGCTGGCTTTAGAGCAGCAATATTGCCGAATGCCAACCTATCGTGATATGGGACGTTACGTGCATTTACTGGCCGAGAAAAAGTCGCCGGGTTAACCGGGAATACTTCATAATATGCAGCCCAATCAAGCCGAACTTGATAAACGCGTTTTGACTTTATAATCCGTTTTAAGATTTAGGAAAGACATGCTCAAACTAAAACTTCCATTCATCATCCTGGTATCAAGTCTGTTGACCACTGCTTGTATTCAAAACCAGTCACGCCCGACTGTTTCCAATGAACAATTAAAATCCGCACTTAGCGACACTGAATCACGAATGGAAACTCAGGTTCGCCAACAGTGCCAGAAAATCATTGATAACCAGAACAAACACCAGTCTGGGCTACAGTCATTTTCCAAAGAACAACAAATTACCCGTAAACAGCTTGATCAGCTTAATGATCAAGTTGCAGAACTGAATGAAACACTGGCTAAACGTGCCGTTGTTCAGTCAGTACAAGCTATTCAGCCAATGGAAACCAGCAGTTGTCCACCAGCGGCACCCATGACGTTAAATGACAAACTGGTATTGGGCCAAACAGAATGGTTGTGGATTGAAGCCGTAAATCGGGTGTTTCCTGCGCGAGTCGATACAGGCGCCACAACATCATCTTTGACAGCTCAGGATATTATTACTCTGGAGCGTGATGGACAAAAATGGGCGCGTTTCACCATTGTTCCGGAAGAAGGCAGCGACAATAGTTACGAAGTGGAAGCCCCCATTGCCCGCATAGCGAATATTCGCCAGTCCTCGACCAACGAACTTGATAAACGCCCAGTGGTAAGACTGACCATTCGTATTGGTAACATGACGGACACCGCAGAGTTCACCCTGACCGATCGCTCGCATATGAGTTATCCGATTCTGTTGGGTCGTGAATTTTTAAAAGATATCGCGGTGGTGGATGTGGCTAAGAAAAATGTTCAGCCAAAACCCGAAATCCTCAAAGATCGTGCATCGGCGATACCGAAAAAAGCCAAGCAGGCTAACCCTAAAGCATCAGACGAAGAATAAGGATTCATCATGGCATCACGTACGCCTTTTTATATTCTGGTAAGTCTGCTGTTTCTTGCCGGTACTGCGTTAACTCTGCACCGGCATATTGCTTTTGATATTCCGTGGTTTCCCGGTGAGCAAAGACAGACCTGGTCAATTGAAGCCAAGGTAGATTTTGAAGCTGATGGAAATCCGGTAACGGCGCGTTTAGCCATTCCAAATACCCAACCCGGTTTTACACAGCTGAACCAACAGACGGCCAGCCCGGGTTATGGGCTTTCTTTTGTTGAACGTGAAAGTGGTACCTATGCTGAATGGTCAATTCGTGAGGCAACTGGTAACCAGTCTCTGTATTACAAAGTAGATATGCTGGTTGATCCTTTTGCCATTCCAGACGAACAGGTTGTCATTCCAAGCGCTAAACCGAATGTCGAAAAAGAGCCCTATGCTACTGCAGCACAAATGATTCTCGATCGTGCAATAGAACGTTCATCATCCAATTACACGCTGGCTCGGGAGTTAATACATGAGTTTAATAATCAACAACAAACCGCTGAACTGCTGGCACAGGTCAAACCCAGAACAGCCTGGATTTCACAATTGCTACAGGAGGCAGGTGTACCAGCGAGGCGTATCCATGCATTAGAACTTGAGGATGGCCGTCGCCGACAGTCGCTAATTGAATATATTCAGGTGTTTGAGGGGGAAGAATATGACATCTTCAATCCTGAAACAGGTGAGCAGGGTCAAGCGGAAAATATGTTGTTGTGGCAATATCACTCCGGACCGGTACTGGAAGTCATTGGGGCGACAAATGCTCAGGTTTCCTTTTCAATGATCTCTCAGGAACAACCTTTTAATATCGCGTTAAATCAAAAGTTTGCCGATAATGAATGGCTGAATTTCTCGTTATATACACTTCCGCTGGAAGAGCAGGCCATTTTCAAAGGCATTTTGTTGATCCCGGTTGGTGTTTTAATCGTTGTATTAATGCGCATTCTGGTCGGTATCAAAACCTCCGGTACCTTTATGCCGGTATTGATCGCCATGGCGTTTATTCAAACCAGTCTGCTGACCGGTCTGATTGGCTTTTTATTGATTGTCGGTGTGGGACTGATGATTCGCTCCTATTTGTCCTACCTGAATCTATTACTGGTAGCCCGAATATCCGCGGTAATCATCATGGTTATTGGCATGATCGCCATTTTCTCCATCATCGCCTATAAATTTGGCCTGACTGAAGGTATGAAAATCACCTTCTTCCCGATGATCATTCTGGCTTGGACCATTGAGCGTATGTCGATTCTTTGGGAAGAAGAAGGTGCCAAACAAGTCATGATTCAGGGTGGCGGTTCTCTGTTGGTGGCCATTTTGGCTTATATGGCAATGAATCTGGACTGGGTGCGTCACTTGACCTTCAACTTCATGGGAATTCAATTCATCCTGATGGGATTGACCCTGGTGGCAGGAAGTTACACCGGCTATCGTTTACTGGAGTTAAAACGCTTTAAACCGTTAACCAAACTGGACAAATCATGAGCGAGCCAGCAGTAAAAATGAACTGGTTCCAAACCATGCGTGAACGTTACGCGCATCCCGGTGCACTGAGTAAAATCGGTGTATTGGGGATGAACCGTCGTAATGTTTCCTATATTAGCCGTTACAATCCCCGGCATCTTTTTCCATTAGTAGACGATAAGCTTCAGACCAAGGAACTGGCCCTAGAGGCCGGGGTAAAAGTCCCTGATTTAATTGGCGTTATCAGTGAACAGCATGCGGTTAAAGAATTAAGTCAGATTCTGCAGCGCTGTAGTAGCGGATTCTGCATCAAACCAGCCCACGGATCAGGCGGTAAGGGCATCATGGTAATTACTCGTCAGAGTGAAGAAGGTTACCGGAAGTCTAACGGTCAATTTGCCACTATTAGTGATCTGGAACGCCATGTCAGCAATATTCTGGCGGGTCTATTCTCACTGGGCGGCCGAGCCGATGTAGCCATTATTGAAGATTTGATTCACTTTGATGATTGCTTCAGCGGCTTCAGCTATGAAGGCGTACCGGATACCCGTGTTATTGTTTTCCGGGGCTTTCCAGTCATGGCGATGATGCGCTTATCCACCGCAGATTCCAATGGTAAAGCCAATCTGCATCAAGGTGCGGTCGGTGTTGGACTGGATATAGGTGATGGTCATGCTCTGCGGGCCGTACAATTTGACAAGCCGATTCTATTACATCCGGATACCGGATTGAATATGATGACTTTGAAGGTCCCGCATTGGGAAGAAGTATTAACACTGGCAGTATCTTGCTATGAAATGTCAGGGCTGGGATACTTAGGCACAGATATTGTTTTGGATCGTTTTAAAGGGCCAATGCTACTTGAATTAAATGCCCGGCCTGGACTGACCATCCAGATTGCCAATGGCAAAGGCTTGCTGCCACGACTACGCCAGATAGAAAGTCTTAGTCATAAGAGAAGAATGAGTGTCGCTGACCGCGTCGCCTATGCAAGAGAACACTTTACCGATCATCGCTGATTCTATGGGAGTTCAGGATATGGCCAATCAAACCAAATCGACCGCATTGATTTTAGGTGGCGCATTATTTCTGGGCTTGACACTGCTGGGATTTCAACTTGGCAAGGCGTTGATCGATTTTAAACAGTTCGAACGCAGCGTCACGGTAAAAGGCTTATCTGAACGTGACTACCCTGCTGATGTGGTGATTTGGCCTATTCAGTTTATTGAAGCCAACAATGATTTGCCGGAGCTTTATCGGACTGTCGAAGATAACAGCAGTAAAGTTCGTGATTTTCTGCTCCAACGTGGCATTGATGAAGCTGAAATCACTTTTAACGCTCCTTCGATTACCGATAAATCAGCCCAGCAATACGGTGGTGGCCCAAGGGCAGAATTTCGTTACACCGCAAACCAGACAATAACCGTTTATTCAGAAAATATTGAAGCGGTTCGTATGGCAATGACAGATTTGGCCGATCTGGGCAAAAAAGGGCTGGTATTAGCGGGTAATAACTATATGGCACAGACCGAATATCTGTTTACACGACTGAACGAAGTCAAGCCGGAAATGATTGAAGAAGCTACCGAAAATGCCCGTGAAGTTGCCGAAAAATTTGCCGAGGATTCTGACAGCAATCTAGGCAAAATCCGCAAAGCCTCGCAAGGTCAATTCAGTATCAGCGCCCGCGATAATAATAATCCGCATATCAAAAAGGTTCGGGTGGTTTCTACAGTGGAATACTATCTGTCTGATTAACTTTGAGTCATAAAGATCCCATCAAAGGACGCGGTACATCTGCTCATATTGATGGACGTTATAACGCCCATCAGCGTGAAACGGTTGAAGATGGTTGGTTTCAGGAACCAGATAATCCACCCAAAACAACGGTGGAGATTGAACAACCCAAAACCATCATCACCCGTAATCAATCCCCGGATCTGCCTTTTAGCCAATCAATTAATCCCTACCGGGGCTGTGAACATGGCTGTATTTATTGTTATGCAAGGCCATCACATGCCTATTTAGGGTTATCGCCTGGCCTTGATTTCGAAACCAGACTTACGGCCAAACCCAATGCTGCCATTTTGCTCAAAAAAGAGTTAGCTGCAAAAAGCTACTCATGTTCGCCAATATCATTGGGAGCCAACACCGATCCCTATCAGCCCATTGAACGCGAATATCAAATCACCCGACAGATCCTGCAAGTGTTGAATGAAACCTGCCATCCCTGTCATATCGTCACCAAGTCATCTATGGTTGAACGGGATATCGATATTCTGCAGCAAATGGCCCGACAAAATCTGGTTCGGGTACATCTTTCAGTAACCACATTGGATCCAGCGCTATCGCGTGTATTGGAGCCCAGAGCCAGCGCGCCGAAACGACGACTACAAACCATTGAAACCTTACGTGCTGCAGGCATCGAGGTGACGGTATTGATTGCCCCGGTTATACCCGTATTAACCGATGCCGAACTGGAAAATATTGTGAAAGCTGTTACCGATGCAGGCGCATTGGATGTTAATTACATTCTGCTCAGATTACCCCTTGAGGTAAGCCCATTATTTGAAAACTGGCTGCAAACTCACCGACCAGATCAGGCCCAGCACATTCTGAACCGAATCCATGACTTACGTGGAGGTAAAAACAACGATCCGCGCTTTGGTCACCGCCTGCGCGGTGAAGGGATATTTGCTGATCTGTTAGCCCAACGCTTTCGAAATATCACTAAAAAACTTCAGATCGACTCTAAATTAGCGCCTTTAAGGCAGGATTTATTCCAGGCTCCCGGTCAACAGCTATCCCTTTTTTAATGCATCATTCTTTTCGGCAGTGTGCACCTGATTACGGCCAGCATGTTTTGCTGAGTAAAGAGCGGCATCAGCAGCAGCAATCAATATATGCTCGTCTTTCAACGGTTCTGGCCAAGTGGCTACACCAATTGATGCTGTCACCCCATCCAAAGCTTTACCCTGATGAAACAATACAAGCTCACTGATTTTTAGTCTTAATTGTTCTGCAACCTTGAAAGCCGCATTGCCATCACACTCAGGAAGAATGACCAAAAACTCTTCCCCACCTAAACGACATGGAAAATCAGTTTTACGGAAACTTTCTTTCAACAGGGAGCCCACGGCTCGAAGAACCACGTCACCAGCATCATGACCGAAACTGTCATTAAAACGTTTGAAATGATCAACATCGATCATCAGTACTGACAAAGATTTATCATTACGACGACAGCGCGCGACTTCATGCTCAAATATTTCTTCAACAAAACGACGATTATACAATCCGGTCAACACGTCTTTTATAGACAGGTTACGTAACGTCTGTCTTAGTTTGATATTGGATAAGGCAAGGGCCAATCGTGCAGCAGCCGATTGAGCAAGCTCAACAAAAACCTGCTTTCCGTCGTTATTGGGTAGTTGAAGATGTAATACTCCAAGTGTTTTGCCATCAGCCAGCATAGGAATGCAAATATAAGCACCTTGCTCTGTCTCAGCAATATGATTACAACGGGTATGAAGTCCTTCGGGTTCAAATTGCCAGCTACGGCCCAATCTTAAAGACCAGCAATCGTCAGGGGCAAAGCCATCATGTTTTTCGATCGCTTTTTTCCCCCAGCTGACACCATGCATTAAAGCATTACCGCTATCCCGATAGGTATAAATCGTCCCCTCTAAATCCTCAAACAATTGGGTAAGAGACCGCCCAATAATTGGCCAACTTTCATCCAATGTATGACAGGACTGCAGCATGTCAGTCAGCTCATTCATAACAGTAATTTCAAGTCGTTGTTTTTCCAGCAGCTTAGCTCTATCAATAGCTTCACGACTGGCCGACTCCAGTGCCAGAGTCCGTTCCTGCACTTTAAGTTCAAGACTTTCTTTGGCTTGTGTCAAAGCTTGCTGATTGGCAGCCTGTTTGTTTTCGTAACTTTCCAGATAACTAACCATTAAGTCAAAGTTGTGGGCTAGTGTTTTTAATTCACTGGCCCCGACCATTTGTCCAATACGAATACCACGCTGACCGCTTGACACTTGTTCAACCAGGCTTGCCAGCTTGCTCACCGGCCGACGCACTGCGAGCTCAGCGATAAACCATGCAGCGAGAATAACTAAAAGGCTAACCACCGCCAGTACACTTAATGTTCGCCAAAAAATAGCATCGACTTCCGCAAATAACTCCTCCGTTGGCAGACCTACGCTCAATAAAATATTGGATTCACCAAGACCAATTTGGTCAAATGCATACCAGCGCGGTGTATTATCCAGCCCGCGTACTTCCATTGTCTGTCGATTAGTCGTGTTACCAATGAGCGTTTGAAACAATTCACTTTCACGAGCTTGCAGCCCAGTCATAGAGAACGGGTCCGGTGCTCTGACCAGTACTGTTCCATCTGGTTGCCATAAAGTCGCCGTGACATTATTTAGACTTTTGCTGTTGAGAGAATGCGACCGAAGATTATGATTGAGAAAAAGGGAAAGATTGATGCTAACGCCAACGACACCCATAATTTCACCCGTTGATGAATATAAAGGCAGCGCTATTGGCATGACCATTTGCTTGGAGATTTTTCCTTCTACGGGTTGACCAACAATAATTGCTCCACCAGACAAGGAATTCTGAATGTAATCCCTATCCAGCAGATTTATCGTTGTCTCATTATTTGTTGCAGTACAAATGACTTCCCCATTGAGATCCACCGAATAAATATTGCTGTAACTGGCAAATTGTTTACTCAGATTGGCCAACTGCTGATTACATTGTGGAGAAGCTTTAAGCCATTTCTCAGGTGTTAATGACAATGAGGTTAATAACTGAGAAGAGGCATAAATAGCATCTTCGAAATCGTTGTGAATCAATTCAACAATCGTGGACAATTTATTAATTGCCTGTTCACCTGTGAGTCGTCGATTTTCCAAAGCTGAATAGATTAATACCAATGCAACTGGAACCAAACTTAACAAAACCAACAAAACTAAACGACTACGGATACTGGCTAACTGAGGGAAAAATTTTGAGAATAGGGACATGTAAACCTTACAATTTCGAATTCATCTATGGCTTTATTGCGCCTTAAGAAGTTTGTTAATTGTTTCTGTTTAAATAGCGTAACGGTGCTGATTTTAGGTAAGGATGGGTGGATTACTTACTTCAACTAAATCAATTTGTTTTGACTATCATAACGTTTTAACTCTACGGTACCAAACCATAAGTCTTTGTGAAATAAATGTTTTGTTTTATTCGATGTATTACTGGCGTGCTGTAAATGCCGACAGCATTCAAAAAAATCCATGCTAACGACATTCTATGAACTTCTTAAATAAAACTAAAATGCGTAGGATCCATTCCAACTCCGAAAAAAGTGCGAAGTTGTTTCGATAGTGTCTTTCTAAGCAGTTATTGCGTTCTCCTTTAATCCACAATTGCCAAGACCAAAGAGAAATTTCCTGAAGCAATAATTTAAAACGGCATCGATAATACCGCTTTGACATAAATCTCACATGTGTTGAAAGATAATCGCCAGCTTCATCAGCTAACTACGCAATGTCGTGCACGTTTACGCATATCAGGAATATTCAGTGACTATTAAAAACAGGCTTCAACTCGGCTTTGGCATCGTTTTAAGTTTAATGGTGTTAATCGCCATTATCGGGATTAATGAAGTCAGTAAAATTGACCGTACTATGAGTAAAATCAATGAGGTTGATACCGTAAAACAACGGGCTGCTATTAATTTTCGAGGCAGTGTTCACGACCGGGCCATTTCGATTCGGGATGTGGTGTTAAGTGACAGCAGTGCCGAGCGCCAGCAGCATCTTCAGGATATCGAACGTTTAGAACAGTTCTATGCAGAATCAGCGATAAGCCTGGAAGCAATGGCCAATAATCCTCAGCAATTTACCGCTCAGGAAAAAACGCTGCTGGATAATATTAAAACCATTGAACAACAAACGCTTTCCCACACCGCAGAAACCATACAGCTGATTAATCAGGGTCGGGATAATGAAGCACAGGATTATCTGTTACTGAATACCTCCCCTGCTTACACACAATGGTTGAAAGCAGTAAATCAATTTATTGATTTTCAGGAAGCCACCATCAGCGATCAGGTTGACTATATACGTCAGCAAACCGGGGGATTTATGGCATTAATGATTACGGTGACGCTGATCGCCTTCGTCATTGCCATCTTTGTCAGCTATCGATTGATTGGCCGATTGTATTCAACCATTGGTGGTGAGCCTGATTCAGCAGCTCAATTAATCAGAGTATTTGCTTCAGGTGACTTAACTCAACAAGCTCAAACAAAGTTTCCTAAAAGTATTGTCGGTGCACTAAGCACTATGTCGAGCGAACTCTCGCATATTATGAAAGCCATTAGCTCATCCGCAGGACAAGTATCAGATGCGGCAAAAGTAATGAATCAAACTTCGGCAGATAATCAGAGTTTAGTCATTGACCAGAAACAGCAAACGCTAGATGGGGCCAATGCCATCAGTGAAATTTCCACTTCAGTACAAGAGATTGCACGTCTGACCAGTGAGGCTGCGATGCAAGCTCAAACAGCGGATAAAGAGACAATTAATGGTAATCAGGAAGTAGCCAAAACACTTACCAGCATTGCAGAGTTGGCGGCAAAAGTAGAAGAAGCTGCCAGAGTTATTGATGAACTTTCCGAAGACAGCAAACAAATTGGCACCGTTGTTGAAGTTATTGCAGACATTACCGAACAAACCAACCTATTGGCATTGAATGCTGCTATTGAAGCGGCCCGTGCTGGTGAACATGGCAGAGGCTTTGCCGTGGTTGCTGATGAAGTTCGTGGTCTCGCCAGCCGTACCAAAGAGTCGACGCTCAATATTCAGAAATTAATTGAAAAGACTCAAAGTAGAACGGTAATCGCAGTGAAAGTCATGGAAGAAGGCAAAAACAAAGCCCATCAATGTGTCACCCAGGCAGAACATGCCGGTGAATCTTTGGAGGTCATCAGCCGTTCAGTTACCGCCATCAATGATATGAATGCTCAGATAGCCAGTGTCGCCGAACAACAGTCAGCCGTCGCTGAAGAAATTAACAATAACTTTCGCAGGATTACCGATGTATCTGATAAGGCGGAAGCGGGATCACAGTCTATTTCTTCACTCAGTACTGAACTGAATCAACTGGCTGATGCACTGCAACAATCCATCAGTAAATTTAAAACTGCAAGTTAAATCATTCACTTCAAGACCATAGAAAATGCCACTTTTCATTAAGTGGCATTTTTGTTTAACAACGCCGTTTAATCGCTTTACACCTCACTTCTGGACATATAGCTCACCCCAAATAGTTACTTAATAGAATATAAAACTCATTAAAAAGTTACTGCGGACGATAACTATCAAGGGCCATAGTTATTCTATAAAAATCAGTACACTAGGATGAGAGAATATGAAGCTATACCAGAAACTCATTGTCTCCAATGTGGTGAGCAGCCTGTTGCTAACCTTAATTATTGTCAGCGCCACTACCTATATCCTGAGTCAGGGTTTATACATGCAAGCTCAGGAAAACCAGGAGAGCAATATGCGGGTAGCCTGGTCAGTGTTAGAGCAACAAGGCCAGCAATTCAGTCTGGAAAACAACCAATTACTGATAGATGGCCAACCCATTGATCAGGATTATGCTGTCGTCGATAAAATCAAACAGTTAGTGGGCGGTACGGCCACTATCTTTCAATATGACACGCGCATATCGACCAATGTGATTAAAGACGATGGCACGCGGGCCATTGGTACAAAGCTCGCACCAGGAGAAGTTTACGACACAGTTTTAAAACAGGCGCAGCCATTTCATGGTGAAGCAGATATTCTGGGAGTACGATACTTTACTGCCTATGAGCCTATTCTGAATAATGAGGGTGAAGTCATCGGCATTTTGTATGTCGGTGTCGAAAAAGCACGGTTTTTCGACATTATTGGCGAGCTGGTGACTAAAAGCATGATATTTGCCATTATTCTGGTAATTATTTCTGCCATTGCCATTCGTCTGTTAACCCGCCGTTTACTGCTGCCGCTTAACGGACTGGAAACGTCGATGAGCAATCTGGCTATGGGTGAGGCCGATTTAACCAAACGGTTACCAATAGTGAATGCCGATGATGAAATAGGCGTGGTGGCCAGTGCCTTTAATAAGTTTATGAATAACTTACAGAATATTATTCGTGATTTACTGGAACATACCCAAAAAACTTCAGAATCTGCCAATCAGCTAACGGATATATCCGATCGCGTCGCCACCGGTTCAGTCAAACAGAAACAAGTGGTAGATGATATCGTTCAGAAAATTAGCCATATCAATTCCACTATCCAGTCAGTTGCCAATAATGCTTCTGAAGCTCAGGAAATTTCCAAAACCGCACAACATTCTGCAGAAAACGGTCGGGCGGTTGTGGCTGAAGCTGCTAACAGTATTAATCAAATTGCTGAAGCCGTTCGACATATGGCGTCTACGGTTACCAATCTCGGCGAACGTTCTGACGAAATAAGTGGCATTCTTCAAGTGATTCAGGATATTGCAGCTCAAACCAATTTATTGGCATTAAATGCCGCGATTGAAGCCGCACGGGCGGGTGAACAGGGACGAGGTTTTGCCGTTGTAGCTGACGAAGTACGCAAATTAGCCGAGCGTACCTCCCAGGCCACATTAGAGATTGGAGAAGTTATCGCCGCAGTCCAATCGGAAACGCAGAATGCTGTTAAACATGCAGATCAAGGTGAAGTACTGGTAAAACACGGCGTGGAACTGGTCGAAAAAGCAGGTCAATCCCTGCTGCAAATTAACGCCGGCGCTCAGCAGACAAATAATGTCATTGAAAATATTGCCTCGGCAGCAGCCCAGGGAAGTGAGGACAGTCAGCAAATTAACAGCCAGATAGACAAAATCTCACAAATGGCAAAAGACCGAGCCGAAATCAGTGAGCAAATATCACAAACTGCTGAGCAACTTGCCTTGCTCTCCGGACGGCTCAAAACTACTGTCGATAAATTCCAGGTTTGATTAAATAGAAAGGCTGCATCAATGTGCAGCCTTTTTTGTTAATCCAGTTTTATCATTTTGCCCTCTTTAACCGACTGCAATGTAGCCACAATCGCTTTGCAGTTAGCCCGGGCATCCTCCAGGCTGAGTAATGGAGCACTATTATTCAACACGCAATTGGAAAAATGTTCGATTTCGTTAACAAACTGATCGGCAGCGGGCACTTCAACCGTTTCATGTTGGCCCGCCTCGGTCCACCACGAAATCTTGGCGGGTTCGTCAGCCGGTTGCCAGGTGGCATGACAGGTGACTCCGCCTAAAGTGCCAATAATTTCGTAGACACTGCGGCGGGCATGTTGAAAACTCATCTCAAACTGGGCGAATTTTCCTTCACCATAATCAAAAATACCGGTCAGACTTAAGTCAGCACCGTGCTCATTTAGATTAGCCACCGCAGTAACGGCTTTGGGCTCCTCTTCAAACCATAATCTGGCAGTATGAATGGCATAGGGGCCAATATCCCACATTGCTCCACCACCATTGGCAATGGGTCGATTAACCCGGTATAAACGTGCCGGTTTCATTGGAAAGGCAAAACGGCTACTGACGGTTCTGACTTCGCCAATAACACCAGATTCGATAATCTCCCGAACTGCATCATGCTGAGGATGAAAACGATACATAAACCCTTCCATCACCGTCACGCCCTTTTCTTTAGCAGCCTGGGTAATGGCATCAATATCTTTAACCGTGAGAGCCATCGGTTTTTCAATCAACACATGCTTGCCATGAGCAATCGCTTTTAATGCCCATTCAGCATGTTCTTCATTGGCCATTGGTAAATGGATCACATCAATATCAGGATGCGTTAATAAAGCTTCAGGGTCATCCCAGGCCTGAATACCGTTATCTGCCGGGGCCAGTTTTTCAATTACTTCCGCTGCAGCCCCTTTACGACGGCTAGCCACAGCGATTAACCGCGCATTGCTGGCTTGCGTAATGGCTGGTATGAGTTTTTCAGTGACACGCGCTGCACCGAGAATGCCCCAGTTCAGAATGTTTTTATCTGCCGTCATTTTTTTCTCCATCAATCATTTGTGCTATCCATCATAACGATTTAAGTTGATTGCACCAAACTTGAAAGTCCCTGCAATAATCAGTGTTTATATCTCCTGACAGATGGCTTATGCTAACCAGTCAGCTTATTTATCCATAAGGAGAGATTATGACAATCGAAGTTGGACAACAAATACCCGATGGCAAACTCACAGAGTGTGTGGAGTTTGATCCTCAGAATGGCTGCCCGATGAATCCATCTCCGATGGATGTACGTGAAATGGCAAAAGGCAAAACCATTGTTTTATTCACGGTTCCCGGCGCTTTTACCCCTTTATGCTCATCTCAACATCTGCCCGGTTTTATTGAACATGCTGAAGAATTAAAAGCCGCTGGCGCTGATGAAATCTGGTGTTTAGCGGTGAACGATGCATTTGTGATGGCGGCATGGGGTCGTGAACAAAAGGCCAATGGCAAAGTTCGCATGATGGCAGACGGTAGTGCGGAATATATTAAAGCATTAGGTCTGGATCGTGATTTAACCGGTGGTGGAATGGGTGTACGTTCATTCCGTGCAGCGATGATCATTACCGATGGCGAAGTGAAATACATTGGTGTTGAAGGTTCGGGTGAGTTTGGTAAATCCAAAGCCGAAACCATTCTTGAAGAATTAAAAAAATAAACCAATTACGTTATCTGTTTGCTGAAAGGGCAGTGTTGATCACTGCCCTTTTTTATTCAGGCCTGCAATAACTTGACGCCGTCAGATGAGCCAACAAACACGGCTTTGGCAACATCAGCAAAAATCCCATGCTCAACTACTCCCGGCATCACTGTCAGTAAAGCATTGATCTGTGCGGTTTCAAACGTCGTAAACTGCATATCCAGAATCAAATTCCCTGCCGCACTGTAAGCAACATTGTCACCCGCGGCATTTAATCTCAAACTGCCTTTGGCCTGTAATTTGGACAAGCGATTCAATACCAGCTGTGCTGCCTGCGGGATTACCTCAATTGGAATGGCATTTTTCTCACCTATTTTGTTCACCATTTTGCTTTCATCGACCATCACATAAAAGGCTGTGGCATGACTGGCAAGCAACTTTTCACAAACCAGATCCTGCCCTCTGCCCTTCAGTAAAGTCATATCGCTGGTGACTTCATCTGCTCCATCGACATACATATCCAGATGCGACAGATGCTCTATGGCCATAACTCTAAGCCCGGCCTGTTCGGCCTTAACCCGACTGATCACAGAGCTGGCGACCACTTGAATATCCAGTTGATTTTCTCGTTGACGGCGAGCCAATTCATCAATAAAAAGATTCGCTGTTGATCCTGTCCCCAGCCCCACAATCATGCCATTGTCGACAATTTCAGCGGCTTTGATTGCCACTTGCTGTTTGGGGCTTTGTGGCGTGGCCTCGGTATCAGTAGACATTGACAAACTCCTTGAATGTTTTGGCAAAATTACCGTTTCAGCTTAGCATGGTTAAACCGCCTGCTCATCTTTGATGGAGAAATTCATGGCTCAACTCAATGAAATTATTCAGCAAATTGAAAGCGTCACCGGACTAAGCTGCCATCCGCATCAACTGTCTTCCATCGGAGGAGGTTGCATTAATACAGCGTATCAATTGAAAACGCCCGACAAGCAATTCTTTATCAAGGTAAATAGCCCAAACCTGGCGGATATGTTTGTCGCAGAAGCGCAGGGCCTGCAGGAGATGGCCGCATTGAATGCTGTGCGAGTCCCGGAAGTAATCTGTTTCGGCACCGCTGATGGACATAGTTATCTGGTGCTGGAATATATTGCTTTAGGCGGCATGCGCGGTGGCGCGAATGCCAAACTCGGTGAACAACTGGCCCTGCTCCACCAACAGCCCCAACCCTATTTTGGTTGGCACATGGATAATACCATTGGCAGCACGCCACAATTAAATGATCGCTCAAATAATTGGGTGGAGTTCTGGCAACAGCAGCGTTTGGGTAAACAACTGGAATTTGCTGCAAGCAATGGTTTCAGAGGCAGTCTGCAAAAAAATGGCGAACGGCTTATTGATGAGTTGCCCGCCTTTTTTACCGATTATCAGCCACAAGCCTCCCTGTTGCACGGTGATCTGTGGGGGGGAAATGCTGCCGGTGATGAACAGGGTAATCCGGTGATATTTGATCCGGCCTGTTACTACGGTGATGCCGAAACCGATTTGGCGATGACCGAATTATTTGGGGGGTTTGGCGGCGATTTTCATGCGGCTTATCGCAATGTTCGTGCTGTCGACTCAGGCTATCGCACACGCAAAACGCTTTACAACCTTTATCATATTATTAATCATCTCAACCTGTTTGGTGGCGGCTACCTCGGTCAGGCCGACGCCATGATTTCACAATTACTGGCCGAGCTACGGAGTTAGTTACGAATGAGTCAAATCAAAGTGTTATTTGTCTGCATGGGCAATATATAGCGAATAACGGCATATAATAGTTTAGCGCTTATTGTGTACCAATTATGTGTACCAATCAGTTTTTCAACACATTGAATCGCCATCGACTCACGATACTCATTCATGTCCTCAGGATGCTCAGTTGTAGCCATCACCAAATCATCCAATGACCACCATGTCATCTTCTGCTCATCGATGACCATACGGATTGGTTGGCCATAAAGCTCTGCCGGATTGGCATAGGTGGTTAGCTCACTCATGGCCATCACCTATCATCAACATTGGTCGTGTGGTATCAATGACTAATGTCTTAAAGCGTGGATCGATAGGTTTGCCCTGGATATCAAAGCCAAAGTGATAAAACTCAACCTGATGGCCAACTGAACCTGCAGCAATTGCTGAGCGTCGTTCCATGGGTGTAATACCACCACAAGTGAAAAGAATACCATTGGTCAGTTGGATAATTAGTGGGCATCCATACTGTCACGCCAGCCCCAGACATGGCCGGTGGCGAACTTTGGTTTAACGTTTTCATTAGCGGGTAATTGTGAAATAGCCTGAACGAAGCGCAGGCGGGAATATTGTTGCATAGACATGCTGATGTCTCCTTTGGTTTTTTTAGAAACCATCACCAATACTGCTAAATAAGGGTGATGGATGTACGCGGGTTAGCAGACCGGGAACCAAAGAGAACCGGCAGCCCCGAAGGGCTCCCACGCACACCCACCATAAACTATGGGCACAAAAAAACGCGTACTCGACGCGCTGTGCGTCTTTGGTTTATTCCAGTCTGCTAAAACCGGCACCAGATTTAGCTGGTGAAATTAAAGATTAGGCGTTTTAATGGGCGATGTCAAACGATTGCAAGGATAAAAAGTATGCCGGGCCTGCTGAGGAAAATTTATTCAAAAAAGTTCCTTTTAATAGTACTGATTTCATTCGTCATATTAATTTTACCTGTAATAGTTTTTATATGGTTCTTTCATGGCTATTCCATAGGCAGTCCCATGGATTTTGCCGATTTTGCTAACTATTACAGTGGCATAGTAACTCCTTTACTTACTATAGGATCAGTTATTGCTTTAGTTATTACATTAAATTATCAACGAATCCAGTTTAGGGATCAGCAGAACGCGCACCGATTAGAACTGCTATTAGCAAGATTTGATAGTGCACATGAGGCGTTCGAGAGAATAACTAATGGACCATTTAATCACTCATCCGAGCCTGAAGCTATAAGCTTAAACTCTGTATTCTTTATTAAAGGAAATGTCTCTGATAAAAGCAGGTCATTAGATGAGGCAATGCGAATATTACACATACTTGATGTAGGAAATTATAAAGTCCTTACTCCATCTGATCTTGATGCAAAACATCCAGGATATGGAAGGTACTTTTTATTTATTTCACAAGTGAGAGTCAAAGGATTGTCTCTAATCAACTTATATAAGCATTTTTCTCAATTCACTACTTCGAATGATAAATTTGTAGTGAAATATCTTCAACCGATTGTGGCTGATTCCATATATCGATTATCAAGTTGGAAGATGATATCTAAAGAGGATGAAGCAAGATATATAAGTGATATTGAGTCAGTCGAGAAATCAAAACAAGTTTAGAAATAAGGCGGTAGATGCACGAATTGAGAGCTTACGTTACAAGGAGCAAGGAAACGATTCGCACATCCACCATTGTTGTGCTGCAGTGACGAATTACATCCGTCAGAGTTGATTCTAGCCATTCAATAAACCGCATACAATCGATGAATCGTCCCGAGTTTTTCGGA
>NZ_DFMC01000004.1:0-18458 GCF_002375335.1 Methylophaga sp. UBA3603 | reverse complement strand
TCTAAAGAATTAGTGGCGATTCATGAGTTCTATTATTTAGTAGTTCTCGAGTACGATTGAGCTGATCACCAAAAGCAAAAATAAAGGTATTTTCTGGAAGTTGCGATTCGAAAAAGTCGAAATTTTCATCGTATGTGTTAACACGATATTCATAGGTCATTAAAGCTCACCTAATTGTTGATGAGAAGATAGGATCGCTCTCTGGCTTTGTCGGGATTTGCTTCTGAAAACTCAATCAAAGACATCAGATTTTCAGCCCTTTTAAGTTCTACATATCCTTTCAAACAGAAAAAAGCACAAATCATAAAAACGAGGGTCACAACTACAAAGCTAAGACCAGTTTCCAAGCCATCATTTTCAAATATCCATGGAAAGCTGATAAAAACTATTAGAGTACTAAAGCTAAGGAAGAAATAAGAGCCAACATTAAAACGTTTACGCCATTTCCTATATATTGGCTTTTGAAAATAACCTCGAAATTCTGGCTTATTGGATGAATATGGAAACTCAATCCAATAGTGTGAATCGGCATAAAGTGAAAGGGCTTCAGAAGGTGAGACTAACTTCAAGAGGTAAGATATTTCCCTCCAGGAAATAGGCCTTCCATATTTCGTTTCGATAATTTGTTCAATAAGAAACTTTTGATTGGCGTTCTTATCCGACAAAATTGTTAATAAAAGTTGAATCTCTTCATGTTTAAGCTTTCGGACCGTTTCAGTATCAACTTTAAATTTATAGTAAAGGCGGGATATAAGCATTCCAGCTAAAAGTAATACGCTTGGAACTCCATAACTTTGAGCTATATCTGTAATTGCATTCCATGGCAGCATCCTACTTATCCTTTAATCTATTGAGGCAGCTTGTTTGATGAAGTTAGTTATTTTTTGCATGGGCTCTCTTAGTCTATCAACATTACTGATTATATAGCCCGCTGTAACATCTCTTGGATCTTTATGATTTACTAACCGTTTTAAAGCATAAGCAGGAATATCGATACTTTCTGCAATTGTCAAAAAAGTTCTTCTGAGGTCGTGAAGTTTAAACTCTACGCCTGATAACTCGTAAACTCGAAGTAAAGACTTACGTGGATCTTGTATGTAACCTGTTTTCGAGTCACTTGGAAATACATAATAACCTTGTCTGGATTCGTATCTTCTTCGAAGTAATGATTCTAAAAAATCAGATAAGGGGAGGGTGTGAGCTTCTCCATTCTTTGTTTCTTCAATAGTGAATGTCAGATCTTCAAAATCAATTTGGTGCCATTGTAGCTTTGCTGCTTCCGATCGTCTTAAGCCTGTAAATAACAGGAAATGCAGATAATCTCTGGTTGTTTCATAATTCAATTGAAGTGTGGCTTGATACCAGGCTGAAAGCTGATGTGGTTTAATCAGCGTTTTACGTCTCTCAACTTTATACCATGCTCGAATTTGGCTCAGCCGTTCAACCGGATTAACCAAAATGATCGGATTGCCATTAGCATCTTCAAATTTGTTTTTGGCATGGTTGATAAAGGCTTTTAACACTCTCATAGATCCGTCAGCTCTAGCATGGCTTTTTTTGCCTAACTCTCTATGCCGTTTTTCCACCATATCTTTAGTGATTTCAGCAATGGGTTTTTTCTGCCAGTCAGCAAATGATGTATCTATGTGTCGGGTGTAATCGTGAATAGTGCTTTCACTGAGATCTTTTCGAGTGGCTAAGTAATCTCGAAAGACTTCTATCAAGGTAATGGAACGAGCATTCTTTTCCCGTTTTTCTGAGAGGGGATCTCTGCCTGTGGCGACTTGCCCTAAAATGTTCATCGCTTGGGTACGAGCTTGTTCAACGGTTAAATTACCGTAGCGACCTAGCGTAATGCGTTTAACACGGCCATTAATGCGTTTTTCAACGATGAAGGATTTAGCCCCATTACTGGTAATTCTCAGAGCAAAGCCAGGAATAGAATCGTCTCGATAGAAGCTCTGTGTAGACACTTGGCCAGGTTTTGGAGTGGGTGGAAGCGTCTTGTCTACAAATGATTTTGTGATCCTCATGAGTGTCTACATGAGATGTTTTCATTTAAAAACAATAAGATATGGCTTGTGTATGAAGGTTTTTGCACGTGTTTGAATCCTAGTCTTTGTAAAAAATCCCTATGGGCCCCATGTAGACACTATGTAGACAGTAGCGCTCAAATAATAGCGATTTTATGCAAAAAATGTCAAACTCGATTACATGCGAAAGTTAGATAAGTTAATGATATTAAAAGACTATCAAAGAATTTCAAATTTAGGCCCATAATTCTCATAATCCCTTGGTCCCAGGTTCGAGTCCTGGTGGGCCCACCATATAAATCAAAGCCTTAGTGCTAATTTTAGCGCTGAGGCTTTTTTGTTTTTATTTCATGTAGACAAACTCCGTGTTTTACGTTCGTGAAGAAATTAATGCTTCAATTAGCAGCCTCAGCTATCCGGAGCAAAGGTTTCATCAATCTCGTTGAATTTAGAGAAGCACGTCCATCCATAAGGCTTTAATTTTCTATTTCTTGAGTCGCTACGGATTGGCTGGACAGCTTTTATTTCGAAGCAGATACTTGGAACTGTGTGATTTAAGAACAAAAGTGCTCACTATAAGTTAATGCTTTTTAATCAAAACAAGAGGGATGAGCATGGAGTACAAGGACTATTACAAAATTATGGGCCTGTCTAAAGATGCGTCCCAAGAAGAAATCAAACGTACCTATCGTAAGTTAGCGCGTAAATATCATCCTGATGTCAGTAAAGAAAAAGATGCTGAGGAGAAATTCAAAGAAGTTGGTGAAGCTTACGAGGTCTTAAAAGATCCTGAGAAGCGTGCAGCTTATGATCAATTAAGTGCTGCTGGCTGGCAAGCTGGGCAAACTGGCTTTGAGCCTCCGCCTGACTGGAATGCAGGCTTTGAGTTTCATGGTGGTGGTTCAGGTGGAAATACTTTTGGAGATGCTGATTTCAGTGACTTTTTTGAAAATCTATTTGGACAAGCTGGGGCCAGGCATCAATACAACGCGAGTGGTCATGGACGTTCCGCATATCAAGCTAGGGGACGAGATACTCACGCCAAAGTGTTTATCGACATTGAAGACGCCTACCGAGGCGCTTCCCGGAGTCTCACCATAAAATCGACGGTACTCGATAAAAATGGTCACCCTGAATTAAAAAATCGTACGCTCAATGTCAAAATACCCAAAGGGGTTAAGCAAGGACAGTACATCAGGTTGCAAGGACAAGGCAGTGTTGGCACTGGTGGCGGTTCATCGGGCGATTTATATCTGGAAATAGAATTCAATCCACACTCTCACTATCAAGTAGATGGTTCAGATGTCACGCTGGAATTACCAATTACACCTTGGGAAGCAGCGCTTGGCAGTAAAATAAATCTACCGACACCTGGGGGCAATGTTGAACTCAAGATCCCAGAAGGATCGTCCAGCGGTAAACGGATGCGTCTTAAGGGGAGAGGCATTCCAAGCAAATCTCCTGGTGATTTTTATGTCATTTTAGAAATTGCCATGCCTGAACAATTGAGTGACAAAGAAAAGTCTTTATATCAGGAGCTCAAAAAAGCATCGTCCAATTTCAATCCTCGTTATAAGTTAGGGGGTATAAGATGAATAATGATGTTATTGAATCATATACTGGGATCATTGTAGATGACGGCGAACCGGTGTCATTGATTAAGCTGAGTCACTGTTGTGATTTGTCGGTAGAGGAAATTTTAACAATGGTAGAGTATGGCGTTATCGAGCCATTGAATTTTCAAACAAGTCACATCCGTTGGGAGTTTAATAGTAGTAGTATCGTGCGGGTAAATATTGCCACTCGACTGCAGCGTGACCTTGAGGTGAATTTGGCGGGTGCCGCACTGGCACTTGAACTATTGGATGAGATAAAAACGCTGCGTTCTACTTAAAGTTTAGTCTTAATAGTAATGTGGCATTTCAATTTTTTGGTGCGTTCTTGATGCAGGAAAACTGTAAAACCTGAAATAAAACCACCTACTTTTTAACTTTTTTGAATAGTGATGCTCTGCGGGAATTTTGCGGGGATAAGTTATCAAAAGTTATGCGTTGTGGTGCAAAATACGCAACGAGTGCATCAGTAAAGTTTAATAAAAACATTAGCTTAATGTTGTATTTCAAAACTGATAATCCCATGGTCCCAGGTTCGAGTCCTGGGGGGGGCACCAATTACACTAAGCGGTTAGTCGATTTTCGGTTAACCGCTTTTTTGTCTGCGGGTTTTTTGCATGGGATTAACCGGAAGTTCTCTATGACACTTCGGATAATCTAGCCCTAAAATTATTTGGCTATAATATTACTGTGAAGCAGCCTTTTGACGATATCTGGCATATAAGTGCGGCGGATGGTTATGGCATAAAAGTTTTCGAAAACATTAGGCAAAATTTGATATTCAGCTAGTCGACCACTGCTAATTTCGTCTTTGACAACGACACTAGGTAGGGCTGTAACGGCACCACTATCCCGAACCAATAATCGTAACATTGCCATATCATCGGCTTCTGCAATGATTTCGGGTTTATAACCTAAAGCGGAACAATAAGCATTGAATCCAGAACGGATTTCTGTGATCTCCGTTGGTAAAACCCATTTCAAGGCATCGTAACCATGCGGAAAGCTAGTCTTCGGTTTGTGTTCGGCCGGCCCAATGATTGAAACTGACTGTCGTGAAACCAGTTGATTTTGCCAGATGGCATCATCATTTTGCTCGTTTACCGAACGATTGGTGAGTACCAAGTCAAGTTCGTGACTGGTCAATCCATTAAGCAAGTTTGTCATCCCTCTCGTCGATAAGGTGAAGCTGACATTGGATTCCTTCAGTAAGGGGCTGATAAAAGTTTCGGTAAAGTTTCTCGAGAGAGTCGTTAATACGCCAATGTTGATATGACGCTGTGTGAATGAATCTCCTTTATTCAGGAATGATTGCAGCTCTTCACCTGTGGTAAAAATTTCATCTGCATAGTTCAGTACTTTTCTACCCATATCAGTTAGCACGAGTTGTCTGCCAACTCGGTCAAATAACTGGACATCCATAGTGTTCTCAAGCTGTTTAATTTGTTGCGATAGCGCCGACTGTGAGACATGACATTCATTGGCAGTTTGCGTGATACTGCCTGATAGCGCGATACGCCAAAAATAAAAGAGATGGTGATAGTTAATTTTAGCCATAGTTAAGTTAAACTTATCAATTAATTAATAAATATCTATTTTATTTATGTTATCGCGTTTGACATACTTCCGCCAGCTAAGGAGGTATGTTTATGAATCAATTCTTTTCCATTCTTATTCCGTTGGTTTTAGCGGCAGGGGCCTTGATTGCAGGTAACCCTAGGCTGACTGAAATCAAGCGGCAAATATTATTGCGAGCTATTTCAATTGCTTTAGGTATATCCACAATTCTGGTGGCTATTGCTTTCTTTAGAATTACGGAACAAAACTCAGAATATCTTTTAAGGCTTAATGCCATCAATCTTACCGTGTTGTTTCTGGTCAGCTTCATGGCCATCATTCTTATTAAATTTTCTGAAGGTTATATGCGTTCAGAAAAGCAATCTCATAAGTTCTGGCGCTGGTTATTACTGAGCCTGACATCGGTGTCTGTTGTTGTGCTGAGTAATAATCTGTTGTTGTTATGGTTAGGGTGGGTCTCAATCAGTCTATGTTTCCATCGCTTGCTATTGTTTTATCCTGATAGACCACGTGCTGTTTTTGCTGCACATAAAAAATTCATTCTCGCGCGGCTGGCTGAGGCATGTCTTCTGGGGGCTGTCCTCCTGCTATATTCTCATCATGGTACTTTCCAGCTGAACGTCATACTTGACCATTACCAGGGGTTGGCGACGACATATGAGTTGAGTTTTATTGAAAAGCTGGCCGCTTTTCTGATTGCACAAACCGCCTTAATCAAGTGTGCTCAGCTGCCTCTGCATGGCTGGCTGATACAGGTTGTTGAAGCACCGACGCCTATCAGTGCGCTTTTACATGCCGGTATTATTAATCTGGGTGGTTTTCTGCTTATCAGTTTTGCGCCACTGATGGCACTGGCACCGGTCGCCCAGTGGACGCTAATTATTGTTGCTGGCCTGAGCACGTTGATAAGTGCACTGGTGATGGTGACCAGAATCAGCATCAAAGTCCGGCTTGCCTGGTCTACCTGTGCCCAGATGGGACTGATGCTGATTGAATGCGCGCTGGGTCTTTATGAACTGGCATTACTGCACTTGATTACACACTCACTGTACAAGGCCTATGCTTTCCTGAGCACCGGCGAAGCAGTCCATGACTTTGGTCTCAAGCAGTTGGCACCGCAGAAAAAGGTCAGTTTTGAAAGTGCTGTTATCTGTCTCTCTCTGGCCGTCGCCGTTACGGCCGCTATTCCATTGTTAACAAGCTATGACGGGCCACTCAGTGTCTGGCTGCTGGTCAATACAGCGCTAGCTCTGTATCTGGTTTCGGCGTTTAACCAAAGCAATAAACGGGCTTGGTTACCGGCGCTGGTCATCGCTGCTGGTTTGTTGGGTTTCTATTTGGCTGGGAAGTCTTTGCTCGGGAATATGTTTTCATCATTAACTCACACCAACATGTTCTCAGCCATGGATATCTGGCTGATGATCTTGTTCTTGTGCCTGTTTGCGCTGACCGTGCAGATAAGGCTTTTTCCTCAGGCCAAACAGACACAAACCCTCTATCGCTGGTTATTTTCCGGCTTATATCTGGATGAAATGATGACGCGGCTGACCCTTCAGCTCTGGCCGGTCGTACTGCGTCCCAAAATCAAGCAAAGCAAGACGGAACAACAATCTATAGAGGAGTCATGGGTATGATTGAAGCAAAAGCAGAGTCGGTCAATGAAGCGAGTAGTGAACAACTTTCAGCCATCCACAATGCCTGCGCCCTGATTGCGCCCAGCTGGCCTTTAGATCGTTTCATCGCTGTTAATGCCTTATGGGAATGTCGTCATCATCCCATAGAGTTGGTTTCCGCCAGGCTCGCGGCTCTGGCTGACGTCAAAACGACCTTGTCTGCAGATGAATTACTAACCCGTTATGACAAGGGCGAGATTTCGGACTCATCGCTGACGACAGCGGCAAAAGCCTATAAAACAACAACCGATATCGAATCACTGAAAGCGGGTTTGAAACAGCCCGGGCCTGATGTCTGGCTAAGTATTGCTGAAATTGCAGATTTGAGTCGAGATCACCACAAGATGCGCTGGCAGGATGAAACGGTGCATCAAATCAGTCAGTTTTGTGGCGAATTTATTAATCAACATACAGATAACCTGGAAAGCCTTTATTCCCGCTGGCTTGATTTCACCACGCATGATTACGGAATGTCCTTGCTGATGGGCGAAAAACATCTTCGGGAAGCGTTTTTAGACCTGCCTGGTGATTTTGAAAGCCTGTTTGCAGAAGTTGCGGCTGAATTTGAACTCGGCCCCTACGAACTGGAGCTTTACGCACATATGCTGTTGCTAAGTATCAACGGCTGGGCCAGTTACTTCTCATGGCAGCGTTGGGAAAAGACATTACTGAGACAGGAAAGCCAGTATGTGGAGTCTCTACTTGCCATCAGAATGGCCTGGGATCTTATCGTATGGCGTCAGTTAAAAAATAAAGAGACGAAAACAGACTTTCGTACACTGAAGGCACGATGGGTACAACAGAAGTTCCAAATCAACGAACTCATTGATGAGCATGTAGAGCATCTTCGTTTTTTTTGGGTTTGGATGCATGCAGCGGAACTGGAATACCAGAAAAAGCTGCACAAGATTTTGAAAACTCCAGCACGGCCCGGTCAGGCTACCCCAGTGTTGCAGGCAGCATTCTGCATTGACGTTCGTTCCGAACGTTTCAGAAGATCACTTGAAAATCAGAGTCAGGCAATTCAGACCATCGGCTTTGCCGGATTCTATGGGCTGCCAATCAGTTATCAGCCTGCAGACACACCGACAGTGCGTCCTCAGTTACCCGGTCTGGTTGCACCGGCCATCAAGGTCAGTGAGAAAAAAGCGCGTCAGGATCAGCTTCACAACCTATACACGCTGAGCCACTGGAAGAGTTGGGGCAACTCCTCCGTATCGGCGTTCACCATGGTCGAAACTGTGGGCTGGACATATGCGTTCAAGCTACTTAAGGACAATTTTCTCCGCAAGAAAAAAGAGAACCTGATTGATTCACTCAGTCACCATCATGACTGGGAACTACTGAGCCAGGACCAGCCCCTCAGTCTTGAAGAGAAAACCAGTCTGGTCAGTGGCGTACTGAAAGGCATGGGGCTTACCCGGCAGTTTGCTCCGACCGTACTCTTGCTAGGTCATGGCAGTGAGACGCGCAATAATCTCCATGCCTCGGGTCTCGATTGCGGTGCCTGTGGCGGGCAGACCGGTGAGGTCAATGTGCGAGTACTGGCGAGTCTGCTCAATGACGCGTCAATAAGACAGAAGCTGGTAGAAGAGGGCATTCAGATTCCCAAAAAGACACGTTTTGTTGCCGGTTTGCATAACACAACTACGGATGAAGTGAGTTGCTTCGGGGAAATCGACACTGATATCGAGGCTTGGTTGAAACAGGCTTCCAACGCTACGCGTCGTGAACGCGCAGCGACGATAGAGGCGGGACTGCAGGAGCTTGATGACAAGAAACTGGAGAAAGCGCTGTCAAATCGTGCCAGAGACTGGTCAGAAGTCCGCCCTGAATGGGGACTAGCCAACAACGCCGTGTTTATTGTGGCACCACGTGACAGGACTCGAGCATTGCCACTTGATGGGCGAGCATTCCTGCATGATTACGACTGGCATCAGGATCCGGATGCCGCGTTACTGGAGCAGATCATGACTGCACCGATGGTGGTGACGCACTGGATAAACATGCAATACAACTTGTCCGTGGTTGATAACGACTTCTTCGGTAGTGGTAACAAGCTGCTTCACAATGCAGTGAATCAGCATATCGGGGTTTTTGAGGGGAATGGCGGGGATTTGCGGATTGGCTTGCCTTTCCAGTCAATCCACGACGGGAATGAATGGCGTCATCAACCACTCAGACTCTGCGTTTACATTGCTGCTCCAAAAGCGGCGATAGAAAACGTTATCGCCTCACATGAAACAGTTCGACAGCTAGTGGATAACAACTGGTTATTTCTGTTTTGCTGGAATGATGACAACAGCATTGAACGTTATCGTCCCGATTACTGGGAGCTGGTGTAATGAAAACACTCAACCACCTACAGCAACTGGAAGCCGAAAGCATTCATATCATGCGTGAAGTGGCTGCTGGTTTTGAAAACCCCTGCATGTTTTATTCAATCGGTAAGGATTCAACTGTCATGCTGCACCTCGCCCGTAAAGCATTTGCACCCGGCAAAGTACCATTTACGCTGTTACATATTGATACGACCTGGGAATTCGCTGAAATGGCCAGTTTCCGTGATCGACTGATTGATAAGCATGATCTGGATCTCATCGTGCATATCAATGAGGCTGCTTTGGCCGAAGGTGTTCATCCGATTGCCTCTGGTTCTGTGATCTATAATGATTTGATGAAAACGGTCGCCCTCAAGCAGGCACTGGATAAGCATGGTTTTGATGCAGCACTAGGCGGAGCTCGCCGTGATGAAGAGCGCTCCAGAGCTAAAGAAAGAATCTTCTCAATCAGAAACACTTCACATCGGTGGGATCCGAAATCGCAGCGTCCCGAGCTCTGGAACATTTACAACACCAGGATCAATTCCAAAGAAACGGTACGGGTTTTCCCCTTATCTAACTGGACTGAGCTGGATATCTGGATGTACATCTTCAAAGAAAACATCGATATCGTTCCACTCTATTTCGCCAAACCCAGACTTTCATGGGTGGATGAGGGAACCGGCCAGATTCTGGGACTTGATGATCAACGTGTCTTGCCTTATCTCACGGACTCAGAAAAAGCCAGCATAGAAGAACGCTGGATACGCTTCCGAACGCTCGGTTGTTACCCCCAGACCGGGGCGGTTGAAAGTCGGTCTGAAACAGTGGGCGATATCATTATTGAAATGATGAACTCACGAACCAGTGAGCGGCAGGGCAGAATGCTGGATAAAGATCAGGCCAACTCTATGGAGAGAAAAAAGCAGGAGGGTTATTTTTGAAAACGGTAGCTCTTCTAACCAAACATCGTAAATCTCAACAACTGGCACCGGTTTTGTATGAGATTGGTATCGAACTGGTAGAAATCGACTTTTTTGATACCGATCAGCTTGGCACTTTCTCTGGGGAAATACCCAGAAAATTATCTCCCAGAGAATGTGCCTTAGTAAAAGCCAAAAAAGCAGTAGAACTGAGTGGTATTAACGTTGGACTCGGTAGCGAAGGCAGCTTTGGTGGTGGTCCGCTGGAGGGCTTTATGAGCTGGAATCAGGAAATAATTTGCCTGTTTCAGAAAGAACCAGAACTGATAATTTTTGCCCAAGCTGAGGGGCCGACACCACTTAGGGAGCTAACTGCAGAGTCATTAGAAGATTTGAAACAAAAATTGGCTGACTTTGAGAGACAGAAATGGATACTTACCTGCCCGGATGGCATTTTGAAAGGACTCTCAGACACCGAAGTTATTGCTATACATCAAACACCCTATACAGAATGGCCTGTTTATCTGACACCTGATCTCAGAGCAATGAATTCTCCACTCAGACAGATTATGCTGCAAAAAGCTGCTTTAAACCTCGCAGAGCGGCTACAGAGTAAATGTCCGAATTGTGCAGAAATGGATTTTTGGCCTGACGTTAGAGAATTTGGACCGACTTGTGCGTTATGCGGCCAGCCTACCAATGAAGTCAAGGCGCTGGTGAGTTGTTGCAAATCATGTGGTTACAGTGAGTCAGAGCTTAAAAATTTAAATGGAAATCCAGCCTGCTGTAATTACTGTAATCCATAGCAAGAAGAGTCAAATTTATGGTGTTATTTCACTAATAGACCACAACACTGTTACTTATTACGAGAGGTTTTGGGAAAACCCACCTTAAAACAGGATTCCAGAAGCTTTATTCTCAAGTTCATAATCCCTTGTTAGTCCCAGCTTCGAGTTCTGGTGGGATATTCATATGGCCAGGCTGGCAAGTGTAGGATTGAGTCGCACCAAAACAGATTTGGATAAATTCCTCGGCGTCGAGTGAAGCGCCACCGATAAGGCCGCCGTCAACATCTGCTTGGCAGAAGATTGCCGCAGCATTATGGGCTTTGACGCTACCACCATAAATAATTCGAACAGTTTCACTGCTGGCCTGGTCATGTTTGGCAATTCGCTGACGCATAAAGCTGTGTACACTCTGAGCCCATTCCGGTGTAGCAGATTTGCCGGAGCCGATAGCCCATACAGGTTCATAGGCCAGCACTACATTGGCTAATGCTTTTGGCCCTTTATGAGCAATTAAAATATCCAGTAAGCGAGCAATCACTTCCTCCGTCTTGCCTGATTCATAGTCATCTTCTGTTTCGCCGATGCAGATAATTGGAGTGAGATCATTGTTGATTGCCTGGGCATATTTTTCAGCGACAATTTGATCTAAAACATACTGATCGAGTTCCAGCTTTTCATACAGGCAACGACGTTCTGAGTGGCCAATTAAAACGTAGTGACAGCCAAAGCCTTTAATCATCGAAGCCGAAATCTCACCGGTATAAGGTCCTTCATCATAGGCAGAGACATTTTGGGTGCCCCATTGAAGTCTGGAACCGGACAGCACTTCCTGTGCTTCTCTGAGATACACTGATGGCGGAAACAGAGCGATATCTATTGGTAGGGCGTTTTCACTGCTGGACAGGATGCTGTCAAGCATATGGGCGCTGTGTAAAATATTCTGGAGTAATGTTCGTGGGCTTTCGGTTGGATTGTTCATTTTCCAATTTCCGGCCACCAATGGTTTACGCATAATGTTTACACCTTAGATAAAACGGTTTGGATCACTGGTACTGTTTACGCTTGCTGATGGTAATCAACCACCCGTTCAACTTCATTTTTTGAGCCGAGAATGACCGGTATACGTTGATGAATACTCTCAGGCTGAATATCCAGAATGCGTTGTCGGCCAGTGGAGCAAAGACCTCCGGCCTGCTCAATAATAAAGCCGATTGGATTGGCTTCGTACATCAAACGCAACTTGCCACCTTTGTCTGGCTCACGCTGATCAAGTGGGTAAAGGAAGATGCCGCCTCGGGTCAGAATTCGATACGCTTCAGCGACCATAGAAGCGACCCAGCGCATATTAAAATCCTTGCCGCGAGGGCCTTGTCTGCCTCGCATGCATTCATCAATGTAACGTTGCACAGGCGCTTCCCAGAAACGCTGATTGGACATATTGATGGCAAATTCCTGCGAATCTTCGGGAATGGTCATATTGCGATGGGTCAGCACAAACTCCCCGATATCCGGATCCAAAGTAAAGCCATTAACACCATGCCCTGTGGTGAGAATCATCAAGGTTGAAGGACCATATAAAACAAACCCCGCACAAACCTGATGGTTGCCTGGTTGCAGAAAATCTTCCAGGCTGGCATTACGACCTTCGCGGCCCTTTAATATTGAAAAGATAGTGCCTACGGTCAGGTTGATATCAATATTTGATGAACCATCCAATGGGTCAAACAGAGCGAGATATTTTCCCTTGGGGAAGTGCCCAGGTATGACAATCGGCTCATCGATTTCTTCAGAGACCATGCCACTAAGATGGCCGGTCCACTCCAGAGCATCAACCATGATGTCGTTGGTAATAATATCCAACTGCTTTTGGGTTTCACCTTGCACATTTTCACTTTCGGCACTGCCAAGCTGACCCGTCATTGCACCACGACTGACGGCATGAGTAATACGCTTGCAAGCACTGGCAATATCACTAAGCAGCATGGTGAAATCGCCAGATGCGTTGGGGATGCTGCGTTGTTGCTCAATAATAAATTGGGTCAAGCTGATATGTGGCTTCATGGTTGTTATCCTTAAAAAACGGTTACGCCATTTACTGCCAATGCCAAAAAAGGCAGAGATTTGTTACGGAGATAAATCAGAGATCTTTGGGGGAAAGCTCTCCTGAGGCATAACGTTTCACCATTTTTTCCAGTGAAATCACTTTGATTTTGCTGGCATGTCCTGCACTACCGAAAGCTTCATAACGGGATTGGCAGATCGCCTGCATTGCTGTGGTAGCGGCTTTATAGAATTTACGTGGATCAAAATCGCTGGCATGTTCCGGCTGACCCAGATATTGACGAATTGCACCGGTGGTAGCCATACGTAAATCGGTATCAATATTGACTTTGCGTACGCCAAATTTAATACCGGAGACGATCTCGTCAACCGGCACACCATAGGTTTGAGCAATATCACCACCGTAATTGTTAATGATTTGCAGCCAATCCTGTGGTACCGAGCTGGAGCCATGCATGACAAAGTGGGTATTTGGCAAACGTTGTTGCAACTTTTGCAGATGACTGATGGCTAACACATCAGCAGTCGGTGGCTTACTGAATTTATAGGCGCCATGGCTGGTACCAATGGCCACAGCCAGCGCGTCGACATGGGTCTGTCTGATAAATTCAACCGCTTCATCAGGATCAGTTAATAACTGACTGTGATCCAGCTTGTCATCCGAACCATGTCCGTCTTCTTCACCCATCATGCCGGTTTCCAGTGAGCCCAGACAGCCTAGTTCGCCTTCTACAGAAACTCCACAGGCATGGGCCATTTCGACCACTTTACGGGTGACGTCGACGTTATAGTCAAAAGATGAAGGTGTTTTCATATCGCTCATCAAAGAGCCATCCATCATCACTGAGCTAAAGCCGGATTGGATAGAGCGTGCACAGACCGCAGGCTCGGCTCCATGATCCTGATGCATCACAACAGGTAAATGTGGATATTGTTCTATCGCAGCTAGAATCAAATGGCGGAGAAATGGTTCACCGGCATAAGAACGTGAACCGGCCGATCCCTGCAGAATAACAGGACTGTCTACGGCGTCAGCTGCCTGCATAATAGCCTGGACCTGCTCCATGTTACTGACATTGAAAGCCGGAATCGCGAACTGTTGTTCAGCAGCATAATCCAGCAGTTGTCGCATTGATATTAACGCCATAAGCCTACCTTTTTATCTTTGCAAATCAGAGGTTTTTTGAAGCAGGATTGGCGCTGAAACTGATTTAAGCCAAAATCACGCCCTTGCCTGAATAAAAACCATAGGCAGTTTAGGCATATTTTTTGGATAAAAAGAAGTTAGATATTTTTATGAAGCGTATAAGAAAAAATTATGTTTAGGTGCAAAGACTAGCGATCGGATAATAGCTGAATACTGTCCTGGGCATTCATTGATTGCGCCAGACTCATTGCCGTCATACCTTCGGCAGATTTTAAATCAGCATTAGCGCCATGAGAGAGTAATAACTCCATGATTGCTGTTTGGTTAAACATAGCCGCAAACATCAGTGGTGTTTTTCCATCAGGAGTGGTGGCATTAACGTCCGCACCATGCTCTATCAATATTTGAGCAATATCTACATAACCTTTAAAAGCTACTCCAGCCAGCGGTGTTTGGTGGCGTAAATTCGCAAGTTCAGGATCCGCACCATGTTGCAGTAACAGTCGGGTCATTGCTTCGTGACCATTATAGGTCGCCAGCATTAACAGACTGTTGCCATTGCTGTCGCGAATATTGGGGGCCAGTCCCAGTTCCAGCGGTTTTTCTAATGCTTCAGTATTACCATGTCGTGCCAGTTCAAACAGCTGTTGCGCAAGTTCAAGTGTTTCATCATCTAGCGAAGGTTTTTGATTATCTTCGGGTTTATCCACGTGTTTATCCTTATCGATTTCTATCTGATAAAAATCTGGCAGAGTTGAGCCGACCTGTAGCTAACAACGTAATCGTCCGGATTTTAATTAAACACAGGTTAATGTGGATCAGTGAAGTGTGTCTATACTGATTGCTGGTGCAATTTATCGACGAACCAAAATAAAGGAAATCAATATGGCTTTTACCGCGACCGATCCAATCAAAATTCTGTTCGCTATTTTACTGCCGCCGTTAGGGGTGTTCCTGGAAGTTGGTTTTAAAGGACATTTTTGGTTAAGTATTTTGTTGACATTGCTCGGATTCATTCCAGGCATTATTCATGCGTTATATGTGATTTTGAAACATTAAAATTGCGATAAAAAAGCCCTGCGGAACGTTATGTCAGCAGGGCTTTTTTCTTTTAACTTAACTAAGTAGATTAGTTGAAAAAGCAGGTAAAACTAGTAGTTTTTATTTTCTTCTGCTGATTCTTCGACTGCACCACCGGCAGCCTCTACATCTTCGCCTATGCCTCCAATCGTGTTGCAAGCAGCAAGTCCAAAGATAAAAAACAAAGATAAAAATACAGCTGTAATTTTCATGTTAATTCCTTAGAAAAATGAATGTGTAAAAAGAATTAGGGAAACCCAATCTTTAAGACCAGAGCAAGCAAGCTGACCGAATTGCCTGGTAAATTTTTACCGTCAATTAAGCCGCCTACTCTGTTTGGAGCTACATTTTGTTATTGTATTTTTTCTTCACCCAGATGCTATTTATGCCGATAATGTGGCTAACAGTCAATCCAAAAGAAACGATTATTAATTGGTGTCGTGTTTATTGGTTTGAAGAAATTGAATTCATAAGCTTTTTTTTCTGTTAAATATAGTCATCTCGAAAAAAATGTGACAGAGTTCACATTGTATTGGCGGAATCTTTTTGAATAAACCATGAATCTGACCATTTTGTGATTCATGTGATTTAGAGCAATCTCGTCTTTTATAGTGTTTAAATCAAACGTTAGACTTCTTTATAACGGCTGTAACCAATGGATGGTTCTGAGAGATATGGTGCCTAAAAAAATAGTTTTAGCTTTATTATCATTCACTCTGCTTTTTAGCTCGACAGGGTATGCTCAAAGTGTGGGTGTGGTAAAAACACTGCTGGGTGATGTGCAGTTAATTCGTGCCGGTGAATTTGTTAAAGTTGGCTTGGGAGATGAAGTCTTTATTGATGATGCATTGCATACCGATAACAATAGCAGTGTAGGGATTTTGTTTAACGACAATACCCGTATCGGTGCTGGCCCCAACACCCGTTTTTCGATTGACAGTTATCATTTTGATAATCAATCACAACAAGGACAGGCAGATTTATCTATTGTTAATGGAACGCTGGCATTAGTTGGTGGCCAATTGACTGCCAAAAGACTGGATGCAGTAAAAGTCCATACACCAACGACGACGCTGACGGCTTCATGTTCAACATTATCAGTAAAAGTCGATCCACTTACTAAAGAAGCGCCATGATGCTGACACATATATTCCGAATGATATCTTTTTTGTTACTTCCCGTATTCATCACCGGATGTAGCGGTTACAGCAGTGCTGTCAATTCATTTGGTCCGGAAACACCTACTTCCGAAATGCGAGAAGAGATCGAAGCACCTATGGTGCTGACAGAGGGCGAATCACCGTTTTGTGCCAAACCGCCGGTAGAAGCAGATCCTGAAATGGAACCTGCGATGGCCGCTTTACCTGCAGAACCTTATCGCGCCCGTCTGTATTTCATCTTTGATACCAGCACGTTTACTCCAGAATCAGAAACAGAGGCTCAAAAAGTCTTTGATGAAATAAAAGCGAGACAAATTGCTGAAGCGATTGTTATCGGACATACTGATACTATGGGGTCTGAACAATATAATATTGGCTTGTCAGAACGTCGCGCACAGAGGGTTCGCCAGGAACTTATACGACGTGGCATTCCGGAAAATATCATTACAACCAAAGGTATGGGCGAATCGGAGCTGTTAATTGAGACTGCCGATGAAGTTGCTGAAGCAAGAAATCGACGTGTTGAAATAGACGTTCGCTGATGGAGTGTTGGATAGATGAACAGAAAAATTAAAGTACTCGCGCTTAGCACCACTTTGTTGACAGGTGTAACGGCTTTTTCTCCGACAATTCTGGCGCAAACGCTGGTTCAGGCCGTCGAGCAGACCATTCAAAGCAACCCTGAAATTCTGGCCGAAGCATATCGTCGATTGAGTGTGAATAAAACAATTGACCAAGCGCGTGCAGGTTACGCTCCAAAAGTTGACCTGAATTTGGGATATGGGCGTGAATATACCAAGAATCCCGCTACACGCCCCGGCAGCGAGACGCTGACGCGAGGCGAGGCCAGCATTACCGCAAAACAAATGTTATATGATGGCTTTTATACCAAAAGTGAGGTCGATCGTACTTCCGCCGCTGCCGACTCTGCCGGGTATGCAGTAACGGATATTTCTGAACGCACCAGCTTGCAGGCAATTGAAGCTTATCTTGATGTTCTGCGTCGACAGGATCTTTTGGAACTGACCCAAACCAATCTGCAATCGCATGAAACGATTTTTTCTCAGATCCAGCAACGGGCTGAGAGCGGGGTAGGCCGTCAGGCCGATGTTGAACAGGCCCAGGCACGTTTATCTTTGGCAAAGTCAAATCTTGAATCACAACTTGGCAATATCGAAGATGCCCGAACCAATTTTCAACGGGTTGTTGGAACAATGCCGGAAGATCTGAGTAACCCCGGTGATGATTGCTGCGACAAAGCCCCTGCCACGCTGGATGATGCGGTAAAAATCGCCTACAACCAGCATCCAACTCTGCGCAGCGCACTGGCGGATCATGAAGCCTCTCTGGCCCAGGAAAATGCGGCTAAATCTGCGTTTCATCCTCGTATCGATTTGGATTTGGGTGCGTCAGCAAATAACAATCTTGATGGTGAGCCAGGCAAAGATAAAGGTCTCTATGCGATGTTCCGCCTGCAATATAACCTGTTGAATGGCGGCGCAGATATGGCCCGGGTAGAACAAATTGAACATTTGAGTGAACAGCAAAAAGAGCTGATTAATAGGGCAAAACGGGAAATTGGGCTGGATGTTCGCCTGGCATGGAATGCATTGGTAAATGCTAACAATCGTTTACCGGGATTACAGCAACGGGTTGAAGCTGCCGAAAAAACCCGTGAAGCGTATGCGTCCCAGTTTCGCGTGGGGCAACGTACCTTAGTTGATTTATTAGATACTGAGAATGAATTGCTTAGCGCCGGAATTGAATATACCGAAGTCTATTATGACCGGATATACGCCTGTTACTGGCTGATGCAATCAATGGGTAAACTGCTGGAAACCATGGCTATCGAACAACGTGAAGAAGCGATTACAGTAGCCAATCAGGAAGCTGATACAGAATAATCAAAAGCGGATATCCGACTAAATCAGGATATCCGCTTCAGTCTAGGGCTTGTTGATCTTTCATCTCCGCCTCTGTTGTGAGCTGAAAAAGCGTCAATCAAGGCAAGAGGAGCGCCTTTTGTGAGATACATCCATGTATCTCACCCCATTGGGGCTTGCGCTCAAAAACGTTCATGA
>NZ_DFMC01000006.1:0-267559 GCF_002375335.1 Methylophaga sp. UBA3603 | reverse complement strand
ACACAGAATTTTTTACAGTCCCGCATTAGTTGATAAAAATTTCGCTAGCCCCCTATAAGACTTTTTATTCTTAAATTATCGTTATTCAACAATATCACAACCATGGTTCAGATATTTTCCCCGCCTTAAATAATGCATTAAGCACTTTTTGAAAGAGCGCATTTTTGGTCTGCTTTTTATGCATCATATACACAGGAAAAGTAAATTCAGGGTAATTATCAACCTTGATCAAATCTCCTGAATGTAAATATTTTTGGACAACGCGCGTTCGAAAATAACCGCTCCCACCATTTTCCAGGATGTGCTGGAGCGCGAGCTGGCCAAGATTGATAGTCAGCTTGGGTCTTGCCAGATGTGGCAGAGCGATATCATGTTGTTTACGGAAATATTCTCCCCAATCTACATAGATATAAGGTTGTGCTTGGTTTTTAGCGGAGACATAGATCAGTTTTTCTTCAAGAACTTGTTCAACCTGAATTCCGGGACCGTATTCAGGTTGATGCACGACAATGACATCGAGTAAACCTTGCTGAAGTTTTTGATGCAACGAGGTTCGTTCACCAATTTCTGCATTAATCGCCGTTTCGGAAATGTCCTGACTCAGATTGTTTAACCATTGGAGCATTAACGGACTCCAAAGACTGATTTCGCCAGCAATATTGAAAATGGTTTCGGTACCTGTCGGTAACGGTAAATTTCGCTTGGCACCTTCCCATGCCTGCACCATCGCTACCGCATGTTCAATAAACTTTTCCCCATCAAGCGTCGCGGTAGCACCGGAGCGATTCCTGATAAATAACCTGCAACCAAGCTGATTTTCGAGATTATGTACACGAGCAGTAACGGTCGTTTGAGTGACATTTAGTGCTTCTGCCGCAGCCCCGAAACTACCCAAGCGAATGATTTCCAGGAAAGTACGTGCCTGATTAATATCCATCAATAATTTTGATAATAAATAAAGATATTATTCATTATACATATCTATGATGAGCGTCCAAACTATTCACAACAAAGGTAATAGAAGAGTTTGGATATTCGTATGAATGCAAAAGAACATCAATATTACAATTATGATGTGGTGAAGTATTTCAGTGTCAGTGCGTGTATTTATTTAGTACTTGGCACGGCAGTAGGCGTATGGATTGCCTCGGAGCTCGCCTGGCCTTTTCTAAACTTTGATATTCCCTATATTACCTTTGGGCGCTTACGCCCTGTGCATACCAATATTGTTGTGTATGGCTTTGGTGGATCGGTATTAATGGCGACAGCTTATTATGTGATTCAACGAACTTGTGGTGTGCGACTCTGGAGCGATGCCATGGCGTGGTTCACTTTCTGGGGATGGAATTTATATGTCATTGGCGCCATGATCACTTTGCCATTGGGCATTACGCAAGGTAAGGAATACGCCGAGCTGGAGTGGCCGCTTGATATTCTGCTGGCCGTTGTCTGGATCACCTATACGATTAATTTTATCCTCACCTTGAGTCATCGAAAATCCAGCCACATCTATGTTGCCAACTGGTTTTTCCTGGCCATGATGATCATGTTTACTTATTTGCATGTGATTAACAGCCTGTCAATCCCAGTGAGCATGTGGAAGTCCTATTCCATCTTTGCCGGCGTTCAGGATGCGATGGTTCAGTGGTGGTGGGGCCACAATGCCATTGGCTTTTATCTGACGGCTGGCTTTTTGGGAATCATGTATTACTTTGTGCCCAAACAAGCTGAGCGACCAATCTATTCGTATCGTCTATCGGTCATCCACTTTTGGGCATTGATTTTTGGCTATGTGTGGCTCGGTGCTCATCATCTCCAATACACCGCATTACCTGACTGGACCGGTTCTCTGGGTGCCGCCATTTCATTAGCCATGATCATTCCATCATGGGGCGGGGCATTAAATGGGATGTTTACACTTAGTGGGGCATGGGACAAACTTCGGACAGACTATATTTTGCGTTTTCTCATTGTGTCTCTCGCCTTTTACGCAATGTCCACTTTCGAAGGACCGGTAATGGCATCTAAAACGGTCAATGCGTTATCACATTACACAGACTGGACAATTGGGCATGTGCACTCAGGCGCTTTAGGGTGGGTCGCCATGGTTTCAATTGGCGCGCTTTATCATATGGTTGAACGGATGTGGAATACCACCATGTTCTCTGTCAGGTTGGTGAATGTCCATTTCTGGTTGGCCACCATAGGCACAGCTATTTATATCACCTCTATGTGGGTGGCTGGAATCATGCAAGGTTTAATGTGGCGTGCCTATGACGAGTATGGGAATTTGTCTTATACCTTTGTAGAGTCCGTGGCACAGATGCATCCTTATTACATTATGCGAGCCATGGGAGGATTTATATTCTTTTGCGGAGCGGTAGTGATGTTAATCAACGTACTGACGACTATTCATCTTGCTAATAAAAAAGCGTCAGAAGCAAAAGTGTCATTACAGCCAGGTTAATATGATGGATATTTTGTGGTTGTTTGCAAAGATTATCGTCGCATTTTTAATGTGACATTGGCTGGTTGTTGTGACGTCTTTTATTGGTCTGTGTTGCCTGCGGGTAATAGCGCTATGGGTATTTCACCCGGATAACAAAAAGCTATATGACTCACATGCCCATATTCCCTTAGAGGATTTGCTGGAAGGTGAAAAACATCAACCTTCAAAATCCAAATCATACTTTTCTATATTTTTATAAATGCGTATTACCGGGCTTATATTATTGTTTTTTGTTATATTCCTGATAAGTAATCTTTGGCTTTAATCGCGAAAGTCTACGTTTTCATCTAGGAACGATAATGAATCTTTACCGGCTTTCAAATATATTGGCCATTACGGTCGCTGCAGCATTATTACTGAGTTTAATGGTGATATTGGCCCTTGGTGGTTTTTCGCTTTTGGCTTATCTCAAAACCAGTTTGATCCAGATGTTTGGTTTTGTCATTGCCGCAACGGCTTCGCTATTTTTCTTTATGCGACTGATTCATCAAATGCACTCCCGTGCTTATGTCATTTCCATGCTGGTTTTTATCATAGGTATCGCCGCGTTTCTGTCCGTTTCAATTGGCAAAATGTATATGTTTCAGTATCCAATGTATGTTGAATCATATGGCCCGGGCAAAGGCCCTGGGCTTCCTCTTAACAATGTGCTGACATTCTTTCGGCATATCGGACAATTTGAGTGGATTGATGATATTGCCCATGATCCTAATAATGTGCCTGATCCGGTTTCTTCCCAGAATAGCGATTCAGAAAATGTCACCAAAATCACCTTGGAAACCAAAGAGATTCTTGCAGAACTGGCTCCGGGGATCACCTTTAATTACTGGACTTTTAACGGTACCGTTCCCGGACCGATGATTCGGGTGAAACAGGGTGATACCGTTGAACTAACACTACACAACCACGCGACCAGTTTGCATCAGCACAATATTGATCTGCATGCCGTTACCGGTCCAGGTGGTGGGGGCGAAGCCACTGTAGTTGAGCCGGGCGAAAGTAAAACCATACGTTTCAAAACACTTAATCCAGGTCTGTTTGTTTACCACTGCGCCGTACCAAATATGGCAGTACATATGACGCATGGTATGTATGGCCTCATTCTGGTTGAACCTGAAGCAGGTTTGCCTGAGGTAGATAAAGAGTTTTATCTGATGCAAGCTGAGCTTTACACCACAGGTGCGGTTGGTCGAAAAGGCTTGCAAGTTTTTGATGCAAAAAAAATGCTCGATTCTGAACCAGAATATGTGGTGTTTAACGGTCGAACCGGCGCTGTTATCGACAATATGCAGGTGAATGTCGGTGATACCGTCAGACTGTATATCGGTAATGGCGGAGTGGCGATGAACTCTTCATTTCATCTGGTCGGCGAGATCTTTGACACCGTGTATCCAGAAGCCTCGATGAATGGTGCGCAATTCAAGAATGTACAAACCACAAATATCCCGGCCGGTGGCGCCACTATTGTGGAATTTAATGTGGATTATCCTGGGCATTATGTGCTGGTTGATCATGCCTTGATGAGAACAGATAAAGGTGCCTGGGGCGTCATTGAGGCTATCGGAGAAAAAGATCCGAACATTTTTAAGAAATTAGAAACCAATCCTTAACAAAATTTTCAAGCTGAACCAGCATTGATCTGGTTTTCAGTTATCTAAAATTGATTTGGAGGAAGCTTTATGTCTCACAAGTTCAAGGTCGGGGACCATGTCACCTGGAATTCCGAAGCGGGTAAAGTTGGAGGCACGATCAGCAAAATTCACACACATGATTTTGATTACAAAGGTCACACACATCGCGCATCCAAAGATGACCCTCAATACGAAATCAAAAGCGATAAAACCGATCATATCGCCGCGCACAAAGAGTCAGCACTAACAAAAACAGCGAGCAAACAGAAGTCATAATGCTGCCGTTTTATACTGTCGGCCACTCGACTCGTACGGTGAATGAGTTTATCCAATTGTTAAGTCCAGCAGATATAATGCTTGTGGTAGATATTCGTTCATTTCCGCGTTCACGAACAAATCCTCAATATAACGAGGATGTTTTGCCACTCACTTTGGCCAAGCACCATATTAATTACCTCCATCTGACTGAACTTGGTGGACGTCGCAGCAAGATAAAAGCGATTTCAAATGAGGCGAATGGCTTTTGGAAAAATCGTAGTTTCCAAAATTATGCCGACTACGCGATGACGCCTGATTTTCAAGACGGTTTAGAAAAACTCATAAATTTAGGACGAAAAGAATGCTGCGCATTAATGTGCTCTGAGGCTGTATGGTGGCGATGTCATCGCAGAATAGTGGCTGATCATCTTATTGCACGCGGGGAGAGGGTATTTCATTTAATAAACACCGACAAAATCGAACCAGCAAGGTTGACTAAAGGTGCGATTGTGCAAGACGACAACTTAGTCACCTACCCCTATGAAGAGGTAAAAATCACTAAGAGTACGACGTGATTTTCGCACTCACTGTAACTCCAGGAAACTAAATTATGACGAAAGAAAGTCAATTATCTGACCAGGAAAAAGCCATCATTCCCTTATTTCGTCAGGCATTCAGACCGTTATTTTTGTTTGGCGCAAGCTTCAGTGTGATTGCCATGTTGTTGTGGGGCTTGGTTATTTCCGGGCAACTTAACATCGAGTTTGTTGGCAACCAGTTGTTCTGGCATAGCCATGAAATGATCTTCGGCTTTGTTGCTGCAATTGTCATTGGATTTTTGTTAACCGCAGTTCAGAGTTGGACAGGGCAGCGAGCACCGCACGGCAACACGTTAATAATTATCGTACTGTTATGGCTGGCCGGAAGACTGGCATTATTATTTGGTGCAGGTTTGCCACTATGGTTAGTAATAGCGATTGATCTCAGTTTTTTACCGGTAAGCGCCTGGTTATTGGCGAAACCTATTTTACGAGCCAAACAAAACAAAAACCTGTTTTTCATTCCGGTGCTGTTATTACTGACTATCTGCAATACGTTTATGTACGCAGGCCTTGTGATGGAGCGCCCGGATATTCAGCAGGCAGGCAGTCTCAATGCCGTTTTACTTATCACACTATTAATGACGGTGATTGGTGGTCGTGTAATTCCCATGTTTACCGCCAACGGTACTCAAACGGCCAAAGTGAACAATATTGCCTGGCTGGATAAAACGGCACTAATGAGTATTTGGCTGCTGTTTGCCTTACATTTTTTAATGCTGACGAAATTCATTCCATCCATTGTATTAAGCGTGTTGTTTGCTATTGCAGCAGTGCTGGTATTTATTCGTGGGTTTCGTTGGAAGATCTGGATTACGTTTCACATCCCATTGCTCTGGTCGTTACATATCGGTTACTGGTTCATATCGTTGGGGCTGTTAATGTTTTCAGCCTATTATGCCGGTCTCGCCATACCGTATAGTGTGGCTTTACATGCTTTGACTGCTGGTGCCATGGGGACAATGATTCTTAGTATGATGTCTCGGGTCTCATTGGGACATAGTGGAAGATCCTTAACACCAAAACGATTGATGTCACTGGCCTTTATGTTGATTATTTCTGTCGGCTTGACTCGAACACTGTTGATTTGGTTATTCCCAGCACAAATATCTTTTTGGTTATGGTTTAGCGTCCTTGCCTGGGCAACGGCTTACACTCTTTATGTCATTATTTATTTACCAATATTAACGACACCCAGACCTGATGGAAAGCCGGGTTAGCCCGATAACCATTTCACAAGTTAACAAAGCAGTTTTTTATTCACGCCAATAATCGTTGGCAATAGCTATTGTTTTGAATTCAATTGCCACTAGCTCAGCGGCATCCATTAATAGGGCAGGATCTTCAGCATATTTTGCTCTTACACGATGTTTGGCAGCAGCGTCAGTCTGAATGGTTCCAATGGTTTTTCGTACGATTTTAATGGCCAGCTGCCTGCCTTCATAAGGCGTTTCGGTAATTAATGTTGGTACATAATTATCTTCTGCTGCCATCTCGTTGGCAGAGAGGTTAATTGGGAGTAACAACGGCAAAGTCATTAACAATATTGAATAGTACTGTTTCATTTGAGTTATCCTATGTTTGTTGGCGAAATGTTCGTACACAAACAATATAACCCGAAAACAAGTAAGTCAAGTACCTATTTAAAATTACAGGATATCCATGGGACCGTTACTACAAGATCAAGTGTGTTTTGCGTTGTACTCAACAAGTGGGGAGGTCACCAAGGCATATGGAAAGCTGTTAAAACAACATGGGCTCACCTATCCGCAGTTTGTTGTCATGATGGCGTTATGGCAAAACGATGGTGCATCACCCACGCAGCTTGCAAAAGCAGTTGGCTTGAGCAAAGCGACCTTGTCACCCATTTTAAGAAAGCTGGAATCTAACGGATATCTTGTTAGAGAAAGTGTGCCAGATAACGATAAAACTAAATCCATGGTCTTGACTGCAAAGGGCTGTGAGTTTGCTGATGAGGGTGAAAATATTGCCAAATTGGCATTGTGTGCAACGGGTTTGAATGAGACTGAGGTTAATCAGTTAATAGCAATGTGCAATAAAATCAAAAACAATCTATAAATAAACCAGTCACAGTGTGTACCAGGTCTGTTCTTCTTTCTTCGTCAAGATAATGAGATTGAAAATGCACTAATCAAGACTCGATGAGATTTCACATTGCTTAGTTGATCACTTTTTTTAATATGTCGTTCATTACCTAAGGGTGTTTATCCGATAATTTTTCACTCAGTCACTTGACTTTAAAGACGACTGGTCGTATTTTTTATGCTATGGCAAATCTAAAAGAATTTAAAAGAGAACAAATCCTCAATCAGGGTATTCAACTGATGATGATGCACGGTTATCATGGCACCGGGGTCAAGCTGCTGCTGGATACTGTGAATGTGCCCAAAGGTTCTTTTTATAGTTATTTTGAGAGTAAAGAGAATTTTACGGCAGAAGCGATCACGCATTATATTGAGCCGTTTATAACTCGGTTACAGTCTTACCTGAACAATTCTGAGCTTGATGGCTTAGCCGCGATCAAAACTTATTTTGAGTCTTTGACCCAAGAGCTGGAAAACTCCGATTTCAAAGGTGGTTGTTTACTGGGTGATTTGATGGGGGAGATCGGTGGTGTCAGTGATGTTTGTCGTCAGGCCTTAAAAACAGCGATTAACCAATATTGCACATTATTGGAACAAGGGCTGTTATCAGCACAGCAACAAGGAATTGTGCGTACCGATATTTCGCCTGCAACGATGGCAAGGTTACTTTTCGATGCCTGGCAGGGCGCATTACTGCATATGAAAATTGAACAATCCATTATCCCTTTGCAACGCTTTACTGCAGAACTTCTGGATAACTACATCACTAATTAATCACGCAAAGCCAAAAGGCTTTTTTTTAGGCTCGAATAAAAGACGACCGGTCGCTTTTAAAAGGAGATTAACAATGAAAAAGTTTGTAATAGAAAGAGAGATTGCGGGTGCAGGTAACTTGACACAAGCAGAGTTTGACCAGATTACCGAGACATCCTGCTGTGTATTAAAAGATATGGGCCCACGAATCGAGTGGGTTGAGAGCTATGTAACCGACGATAAAATTTACTGTATTTATCGTGCACCCGATGCCGATACGATTAGAGAACATGCCGAAAAGGGTGGTTTTCCCACTAATAGTATCTCTGAGGTCAAACAAATGCTGAAGCCAACACTTTAAGTGTTTTAACGCCTGATAACGAAGGAGGGTGACGATGCCTTACCTAACTAAAAATTCTGTCAAATTTTTAATGAAATGCTGCTTATTGATGGCGAGTGTGACGGCTCAAATATCACATGCTGATAATGGTTATGTGGTGAATGAGGTGTCAGAAGGCATTTTTTTCCATGAAGGCGTACATGAAGATGCCAATGAGGAAAATCAAGGCAAAATTGCCAATGTCGGTTTTATTATAGGTAATGATTGCATTGCAGTAATCGACACCGGTGGCAGTTATCTCGAAGGAAAATCATTACTTGCATCCATCAGAAAACAAAGTGATTTACCGATTTGCTATGTCATCAACACGCATGTCCATCCTGATCATATTCTGGGCAATGCGGCATTTAAAGAACCCCAAACCACTTTTGTCGGCAGTGCCAAATTACCCGCCGCAATGGCCGCAAGGAGTAGCTTCTATGAAACCAGGTTCAAGGAAATTCTGGGTGATGCATACGGCAATGCTGAATTTATTGCACCTACCCGCTTAGTCAGTATAGGCGAGCCACAAAATATCGATTTAGGCGACCGAAAATTGACACTTATGGCTTTCCCCACAGCCCATACCGATAACGATTTGGTGGTGCTCGACAACAATACCAAAACTATGTGGACTGGAGATTTGCTTTTTGTTGAGCGTATTCCCGCACTGGATGGAAGTATTAATGGCTGGCTGGATGCAATAGAGCAATTAAAGGATATGGATATTGCCACTGTAATCCCTGGACACGGCCCGGTCCTCCATCAAGACTGGAAAGCAGCGCTTGAAAAGGAAAAGAATTACTTCATTCTGATTCGGCAACAAGTTCGGGAGATTATCAATGATATGGGCACCATCAATCAGGCAACTGAAAATGTTGGCGTGAGTGAAGAAAATAAGTGGCTGTTGTTTGAGGAATATCACAAACGTAATGTCACATCTGCATTTACCGAGTTGGAATGGGAGTAAGGGGAATTAACATGTTTAACAATATCTTACGTCACACACTTTGGGCAGTATCTATTAGTTTTATGCTATTAAACACCGCGTACGCTAAAACAGAAAAAGAACCGATGTGGCCTGTTCTAAAAGAGATATATTTTGATAATAAAACAATTTTAACCGATGCCGATGACTGGCTGGTTTTAGAAGCTCCATCACGTGCTGAAGATGCTGCCATCGTGCCGCTGACGCTTAAATCACTCAAACCTCAGACAGCGGAAAGTTATATTAAAAATATCCACATCATAATTGATGACAATCCAGATCCTTATTCCGCCAATTTTCATCTAACTCCAGCTATGGAACAGGTGGATTTGACGTTTCGCATGCGCTTTCAGCAATATTCGAATGTCCGGGCTATTGTTGAAATGAATGACGGTACGTTACATATGGTATCGCGTTTTGTGAAAGCGTCAGGTGGCTGTAGTGCACCGGTGCAGAAAGATCCAGAGGCTGTAAAATCACGTCTGGGTAAAATGCTGATCAGGATGCGTAAGCCCGAATTAGGTAATGATGTTACGGCCCAGGTAATGATAAGTCATCCAAACTATAATGGCTTGCAGTTCGACCAGGAAACCAGACGTTATATTCCTGCTCATTATGTAAAAACAATGTCGGTAAATTATGCTGATCAGCCTTTATTCAATGTTGATATGGGCATTTCTTTCAGTGAAGATCCCAGTGTGCATTTCACCTTCAAACCAACTAAATCAGGCGTTTTGAAAGCGACCGTTATTGACAGTAAAGAGACGACTTACACTGCTGACAAAACTATCTGAATCAAAGCCCGATACGGGTAGGGTCCAATATCCATTTTAATTATTAAAAGATTCAGCGATCTACTCCAGGATATCGGGAGTAGGTCGTTTTGTTTTAATGGTTGCAGCTGATAGGGTGGCTTATTTGAATAACGTACAGTCATAGGTTTAAATGGCAGGCAAAATAAACAATTCGCTATAAAATTATTTTAATTACAGGAAATTATCGTGCTGATTGGCAACTCCATCTATTTAGATTATCAAGCTACAACGCCTTTGGAACCTGAAGTTCGTGAAGCGATGGCGATTTATAGTGATGATCTGTTTGCCAATCCACATTCAGCACATTTTCTTGGGCGCCAGTCTGCTGAGGCTGCCGAAATGGCCAGATCCACAGTTGAGTCGTGTATAAATGCATCCGCAGAAGAGATTATTTTCACTTCGGGGGCTACCGAATCAAATAATCAGGTGATTGCAAGCGTCCTGTTTGCCAATACTACAAAGCGTAACAAGATACTAATCAGTTCAATTGAACATAAATGTATTAAAAATGCGGCGTATTTTTTTGCCCATAAACTTGGCTATCAGGTAAGCGAAATTCCGGTTGATTCAAGCGGGTTAGTGGATATTGATGTATATCAATCCATGCTCAATGATCAGGTCTTGTTTGTTTCAATGATGGCGGTCAATAATGAAATTGGTGTGATTCAGCCCATCCAGAAACTTGCTGAATTAGCCCATAACGTTGGTGCAATTTTTCACTGTGATGCGGCACAAGCGCCTGAAGCCATTGATATTGATGTCAAACAATGGAATGTCGACATGCTGAGTTTATCGGCACACAAAGTATACGGCCCGAAAGGTATTGGGGCGCTTTATATCAAAAATTCGCTGCAAGCATCACTGCCACCGTTTATACATGGTGGCGGTCAGCAGTTCGGTCAACGTTCAGGTACGCTGCCTACCGGCTTATCAGTGGGGTTTGCCAAAGCGATGGAATTAAGCAGGGAAGGGGCAGAGCACAACAGAACCTGGCTGTCTTCCATGAAACAACGGTTTCTGGCTGGTCTCAGAAACAATGATATTGATTTCACTATTAATGGCACAACGGATAACACCCACCCAGGTTGCCTGAATATCAGGTTTGCAAATGTTGATGCCACAAATTTATTGGCAGGGATGCAACCCGAAATCTGTGCTTCCACGGGTTCAGCCTGTAATAGCGAATATCCCCAAGCATCGCATGTTTTGTCTGCCATAGGTCTTACAGAAGCAGAAGCTACCTCATCACTCAGATTCAGTTTCGGCCGTTACAACGATGCAGCACAAATTGATCGCGCTATAGAAATTATTCACCAGCAACTTACACAAGCGTATTCATAGGCTTTGATTAGTCATTCAGAAAACTACATAAAACATCTGAGAAAATCTGAATTTAGTGTTTAACGGCTTAAGTGATAATTCAGAATTGAAAATCTTAAATTGTATCGCTAAGGCTTAATAATATGTAATGTTGGATTGCGAACAGAGTGAATAGATTCCCAAGAATAAAATCTTATTAACATTCTCTTAGGAATTTACGATATGAAAGCACTCTGCTGGCACGGCAAGGAGGACGTCCGGGTTGATACCGTTGACGATCCCGTTTTGCAGGATCCCCATGACGCGATTATCAGGGTTACGGCTACCGCGATCTGTGGGTCCGACCTTCATCTGTATGGCGCGCTCGTGCCAACGCTCGAAAAAGGCGACATCCTCGGCCATGAGTTTATGGGCGAAGTCGTTGAAATCGGTTCGGCGGTGACAAGATTGAAAGTCGGAGACCGGGTAGTGGTTCCTTTCACAATAGCATGTGGGGAATGCTTTTTCTGCAAAAAACAGATGTACTCTCTCTGCGATAACTCCAATCCCAAGTCGCATTTGGCTGAAGCGCAGATGGGACATGCAACCTGCGGAATGTTCGGCTACAGCCACATGACCGGCGGGTTTTCTGGAGGCCAGGCAGAACTGGTGCGAGTGCCTCACGCGGATGTCGGTCCAATCAAAGTGCCGGACGGTCTACCGGATGAAAAAGTATTGTTCTTGTCCGACATATTTCCGACCGGTTACATGGCCGCTGAGAATGCGAATATTGTAAAAGGAGATACCGTCGCAATCTGGGGCTGCGGTCCAGTCGGCCAGTTTGCGATCCGCAGTGCTTGGATGCTTGGTGCTGCAAGAGTTATCGCCATCGATCACATTCCCGAACGCCTCGCGATGGCGAAGTCGTTTGGCGGCGCAGAAATCATCGACAGCTTCGATCCAGATGAAGTGTACGAACGATTGATGGAAATGACCGGTGGTCGTGGCCCGGACGGCTGCATTGATGCGGTTGGAGCGGAAGCACATGGACATGGTGCTGTAAATTCGATAATGGACACGGCGAAGGACCTGGCCCACGTCAAAGGGGTTCCAAATCCATATGTGCTGCAACAAATCGCCAAGTGCTGTAGGAAGGGCGGTTCGCTATCGATACCGGGGGTGTATGTCGGATTCGTGAATATGTTTCCGATGGGCGCAGTGATGAACAAAGGGCTCACTATCAAGACTGGGCAGACCCACATGCAACGTTACCTAGAGCCATTATTAAAGCATGTAGAAGAGGGTGGGATCGATCTTTCACAGATTATTACCCACCGTTTAGCACTTGCCGATGCGCCTCGCGGCTATGAATTATTTCAGAAACATGAGGAAGGTTGTATCAAGGTCGTTCTGACCCCTTGACTGCCAAGCTATCTGCTAAATTGGTGCTTCATTTTCATAAGCAGTTTCTGCCGATTTAAATTACTGTATCGTATTGAATGAACTAGCTCTCAAGCCATTTAATTAGGGAAAATATGTCACGTTTTTCTCTATTCAAATCAAAATTTCGAATAATAAAGTCCCTTTAGGGACTTTATCCTATAAATGGCTGGAATGAGTCCTGTAAGCGACTTATCTGGGCTGACCCCATTCCCGAAAGGAGACATACTCATGCGGAAAGGTACTGCACTAGTCGTTGGCGCCACCGGGATAACCGGCGGTAATCTGGCTTCATATTTGGTTGCCAGCGGATGGACGGTATTTGGTCTTTCACGGCACGCGACTGAACAGAGCGGCGTGATTCCGGTAACTGCAGATCTGCTGGATGATTCGGCTACCCGAGAGGCATTAGCCGGTCTGCCGATCACTCATGTTTTCTACTGCACATGGATACGTCGCGATAATGAGAAGGCTAACATTGAGGCCAACAGTGGCATGATGCGTAATCTTTTCTCAGCGCTTGAAGATGCCGACCTACAACACGCATCACTAGTAACCGGGACCAAACAATATCTCGGTTCATTCGAAGCATATGGTAGCGGTCGCACTGAGACACCGTTTCGCGAATCCGAACCACGAGTCCCCGGCGACAACTTTTACTATGCGCTTGAAGATGTGTTGTTCGAAACCGCCCGGCGTCAAGGCTTTTCCTGGAATGTGCATCGTCCACACACAGTGATCGGCTACGCCCGAGGTAACGCTATGAACATGGGGACAACGCTTGCAGTCTATGCCACGATCTGCAGGGCAAAAGACAAACCATTCGTATTTCCAGGTTCGCAAATTCAGTGGAATGCGCTAACCGATATGACCGATGCATTAGTTCTGGCACGCCAGATGGAGTGGACCGCAACAACTCCAGGCGCAGCAAATCAGGCTTTTAATACGGTTAACGGCGATGTTTTTCGCTGGAGACGCATGTGGCGTGAAATCGGCGAGTATTTTGGTCTTGAAGTCGCGGATTGCCCTGAAACACCGCAGCCATTGGAAAATCAGATGGGCGAAGCAGATGTGACCTGGCGTGAAATTGCTAAAAAGCATGATTTGGTTGAGTCGGACATTAGCAAACTGGCTTCCTGGTGGCATACCGATGCAGACCTGGGGCGGGATCAAGAGTGCGTCAACGATACGACTAAGACACGCGATTTCGGTTTCGATCATTTCCGCGAAACAAAAGCTGCTTTTTTTGACCTGTTTGATCGTTTACGTGCTGAAAAGATTATTCCATGATTTCAATGGTAGGTAGCAACCTGGTGACTATATAATTTTGTAATGTGAAAAAAGATTCCATTTAGACAATCTGAATATCTGGAGTCAATGAATTACAAGCCGTGCAGAATTTAAAATCTTGTGGGGTTTGTTGTCATTCTCAGTAAAAGCATGTCCACTTGCACCGACTTAATCTATTGATTTAATTAAATACATATTTTTTATGGTAGTAAATATCAGTCTGATTATTGGCTGTGAATGTCGAGCTTATGCCGAGATTTGTATTAAAAGTATGTCTTATGCTGCAACAATACAAAGGTGGTTTTTAAAAGTCATCTTTAAATTGATGTGTGATCTACTAGAGATGTGCTCATATGAATCTCTAAAAATACGGATACAACTTCCTGTCTAGGTGAAGTTTTGTAAAGTATTTCATCTTAAAATGTAAATTTAATAAGCCACTAAGGCTGATACGCCTATGCTACGGTAAATCGTAAAGTTGAATAGGAGTTTCATATGAGCAATGTTATTAATATAGAAAAAGCAGCTGAAAATTTAAAACGGCTAAGAGAAAGGCATAAGGAATTCATGCTAGAACTCAGGAAGCACCATGGACAAGAGGAAAATCCAGTTGGCTCTTTGAGATTTGATGATGATCAGCTATCCATAATAGTGTTGGGAGTTTCTCTTGATATTAAACATCGTCCCGTAGTCGTGGAAACCATGATGCCCGAGCTTATTGAATATGTAGTATTTACCGAGCATGAAAGCGAGCATGTCGTTGTTTTTAAATTCTACCTTCATCTGAATTCCTGTCTGAGCAGAAATCCGGACTCAGAGTCGAAGCTTTGTGATTATGACAACCATAAAATAGAAAAGATCTTGGTTTATGAGGTTTCGGAACAACTTCTTAAATCTCCTATTTTTAGGATTGAAAACAAATCAAAGTCTGACCCATTATCTGAAAAGAAGGATAGTGCTCAAAGTGAAATGCAATGACCCAAGCAAATTTTCTATTCTCGGCCCGTCATCGTGGCTCGCATTTGCAAAAAGTTAGAAATAGTTATTGAGTTGCGATTACAAGCTTTAATGTTGTTTTGGCATGGGAAATATATTCCTTCTAAAGGACTATTTTGTCTGCATTGTTAAAAAAGACTTATTTCGAGGCTCGGTATCGCTGAGCTGATTCGTCGTTTTGGTTATTCACCAATTTTATTCCCTAAAGATAGTAAATCATTACCTTATAAAATAATCGAACTAGAATTGACATCACATAATGTTAATGTCTTTGCTTTTAATGGATCAATGCGACCCGTGCATGAGATAAAGAGGGGCGCAATCAAGATCGCCTCATCTATTGGTTTTTGTTTACTTCCCATATCGATTGCCAGTAGGCCACATCACACATATTGTCAATGTTGGGAAATAATTGAAATTACAAGCATTTTATCCAAAGTGCTAATGGTTATCGGTGAGGAAATAGTTATCACTAGTAATCTGCAACATAGAGATATTTTCCTGAGGTAGGATTATGTTGCCCATTCAATAGTGTTGATCGACAGGAACAGATAGAAAACGTACTGCAATCATATTGTTGATTACGACAATCTATGAGAGTAACTATGGGGTATAACTATTATTAGTGGGCATATTTGTATTTTTTGAAAAATGACCATCAGCAATTGGATTAATGGTGGATGGAGGAACCCACTATGAAATTACATAACTATAAATTCATACTGGCTGCGGCTCTGACAATCCTCATAATTGGTGGCGTTGTTACGCTGCTTGTACTAATGTCGCCAGAGCTTCTCAAGATAGCTTCTGGGGGCTTACCAGCTATGAATGACGGAAATAGATCATGGTCTTTGAGTTTGATGGGGTATTTTAAAGGGCTCTGTTTCTGGTCAATATTTATAGGTTTGGCTGTTTGGCTATTCAACCAAATTTATTATCATCTTTGATGGCCTACTAAGAAACCATTCTCACTGAATCAAGGGAATAAGTCATGCATCGGTACGTACCCATGGATCGTTTGCAGGGCATATTAAGTAACAATCAAGGTTTATCAAAGGCAGAGGCGGCGCTTCGGATCAAGAAATACGGGCCTAATGACATAATCGACACATCGGCTTCGCCATTACTGATAGCACTGCAAGACACACTACGTGATCCGATGCTTTGGTTTCTGGTAGCAACTTCAATTCTATTCTTGTCATTGGGCGAATTTGTCGAATCTTTCGTACTCTTTGCAGCAATAATCCCCTTGATTGGAATGGATTTTTACTTACATCGAAGAACACAAACCTCCACTCAAGGCCTCAAAAATCGACTAGCTGCAACTGCACATGTGATACGTGATGGCTCCAGTATGCAGATAACAACGGCTGAGATCGTACCCGGCGATCTCGTTTTGTTAACAGCTGGAGACTATATTCCTGCGGATGGGGTTCTACTAAGCGCTGAAGTTTCACAATTTGATGAATCAGTAATTACCGGCGAATCGTTTCCTTTACGCAAGCAGTCCATACCAAGATTAGATCCAGAAACGACGCAAAATTCGGTAGATTCAGTTCATTGGGTCTATGCTGGAACCAGGCTACTGACAGGAAGCGCCAAAGTACGTGTTATTTTTACTGGCTGCGAAACACTTTATGGCGAAATTGTCAGGTCGGTAGTACAAAGCCGTAATGAAAGGACCCAGCTACAGAAAGCCATAGCCCATCTTGTAGGCATATTGATTATTGCCGCGACACTTCTTTGCCTTCTTCTTGCTCTGGTAAGACTATATCAAGGCTTTGGTTACCTGGATGCGCTTATGAGTGCACTGGTTTTAGCAGTGGCAGCACTCCCTGAGGAGTTCCCCGTTGTTTTTACTTTTTATCTTGGAGTGGGTATTTATCGCTTGGCTCAACGTGGCGCGCTAGTACGGCGTGCTGTAGCGGTGGAGAATATTGGACGCATCACCTATATTTGCTCAGACAAGACCGGTACGCTAACAGAAGGCAAGCTCAAACTTGTTCACTGTTTCCCGGCTAAAGAGGCCAGTGAAACAGACCTGCTCAAAACTGCTGCAGGTGCGTCACGAAGTGAAACCCATGACCCACTGGATTTTGAGATATTACAGCGCAGTCCGTCCGAGCAAGATTATGGCTCCGCTATGGCTACCTTTCCCTTCACGGAGGATCGCAAACGAGAAACCGCCATCTACAAATGGGATAGCGAAACTCTAAAAGTATGCGTAAAAGGTGCCCCTGAGACGATTCTCAAGATGTGTACTCTCAGCGAACAGGAGCTTGCAGATTGGAATAATCAGGTTAGTGAACTTGCCATGACTGGACATAAGGTCATTGGTTGTGCAAGCCTGATTATGAGTTTGTCATCCTGGCACGATGCTGAGCCTGAAATAAATTATGAATTTGCCGGCTTGTTGGCTTTTGAAGACCCAGTTCGCAAAGGCGTTTCTGATGCCATCCAAGAATGCTTACACAGTCATATTCATGTATTGATGATTACAGGAGATCACCAACTAACAGCCAGAGCCGTTGCCAACGAAATTGGCTTAGGGGGAGGGAAGCCACTTACTATTATCAATGCTGATGAACTGAAAAATATTTTGAAATCTCATCCTGAGCAGCTCAAAGACATTGACGTTGTCGCTCGCGCAGTACCATCGGAGAAGCTTGAGATCGTGACAATGCTCAAGTCGATGGGAGAGACAGTGGCTGTCACCGGTGATGGGGTTAATGATGTTCCTGCACTTCAAGCTGCAGACATTGGCATCGCCATGGGAGAGCGAGGAACTCGAAGTGCTCGTGAGTCGGCGTCAGTAGTTCTGCTGGATGACAATTTTCGAACTATCATCCATGCAATTCTCGCTGGTCGTCAACTGTTCAAAAATCTTCAGCTCAGTTTTGCTTACCTCCTAATCATTCATATCCCATTGGTTATAACAGCAGCAATCATTCCGCTTTTCGGTTTCCCTCTTCTCTATTTACCTTTACACATAGTCTGGTTAGAGCTGATTATTCATCCAACTGCCTTGTTGGTATTTCAGGAAATGCCCCTTGGGAAAAAACTGTCCGAGACTCATCGTGTTGAAAATGAAACATTCTTTGCTAAAAGGCACTGGGTCACTATTTTCAGTGCTGGTCTAGTTACGACATTGATGCTATTTGTTGCCTATTTATTCAGCCTTGGGAGTAATAATGACGTCAACCATGCGAGAGCAATGGCAATGGTCATGCTCATAGCTACTAGCGTTGCAGTAACAATCACTTTGAGTGAATTGTCCAGCATGGCTTCAAAAATTATTGTTGCAACAACAATATTCGTCAGCATAGTGATAGTACAAATACCATCAGTCTCAGCGGTATTTCACATGTCACCTCTGCATATAACTGATTTGTTGATTTGTATTTCTGCAGCTGTATTTATATCGCTGATAGTGTGGCGAGGAAAGTTCAATAGAGGATAGTTGTTGAGCAAGTGATAATAATTTCAATTATCTATATTTTTCGGCAGAGGAGTTACACACATTTAATCATCAAGGACACACTTAAAACGAGAAAAGCTGTATGACGATATTAAGAATCTGAGAACATCTAAATTTCTTGACTAACCAAATTACCAACCATGCAGAATTTAAAATCTTGTGGGGTTTGTATCGTGAAAACGCTCAGATTTTAAATTTTGAACGATCTTAGAAAACCAATCTTTTGTCATAACACATATTATCTGAAGTTAACTCGAAACTGTTTTTTTGAGCATGGATTATCTCGAATTATTGTCATTTCATAAGTTCGTATAATGTATATTATGTTAAATTTAATATCGATTAACAAGTTCAATAACGAATGTGAGTACTTAGCAACTTAATTTCGGTAACCCTATCCGTTTTGGCTTACCTCGTACATTTTCAGACCAAAAAGCGATGTTTCTATGTTGGTCCTAACCTAAATTAAGCACCATCCAAACAATTCTGTAGTGAGTGTGAAACTTAATATTGCTTTACACTGACTCTCTTATTAGTTGGTTTATAAAATAATGAGGAAATTAATATGAGCTGGAGAGAAACTGAAAACGAGAAAACCTATTCCGATGCTGAAGTCGAACAACGGCTCAAGGCTGAGTTACCTAACTGGTATCTCGAGAATGGCTGGATCCGCCGTAAATATAAAACCAGCGGTTGGAAATCCACTTTAATGGTCGTTAATACAGTCGGACACTTGGCAGAAGCCGCCTTCCACCACCCTGACCTCACTGTTTCCTATGCTTTCGTTATCGTTAAGCTCACCAATCATGCTGCCAAAGGCATTACTGATAAAGATTTTGAGCTAGCGAGAAAAATCGAAGAAGTCGTTATGTGGCAGCCAGGCCTGATTGAAGGTGGTGCTCTTGTTGGTACGCCCGATGATGCCCGTTTTAAATATATTAAATACGATTAATTATGGAACTGGAAATCAACCCTGCATTAAATGTTCTTGGTGAACCGTTACAAAGTTGCAGTCATGATCCGCTCACTGGCTTTTTTCGCGATGGATGTTGTAATACCAATGATCAGGATTTTGGCTCACATACGGTTTGTGTTGAAGTAACTCAGGCGTTTCTTGAGTTTTCAAGGTTTCGTGGCAATGATTTAAGCACCCCTGTTTCGGATTTTGATTTTCCCGGGTTAAAGCCAGGTAATCGGTGGTGTCTGTGTGCTCAGCGCTGGCTGGAGGCAGAACAACATGATGTAGCGCCCAAAGTCGTGCTTGCCAGTACTCATCAGCGGGCAACAGAGATTGTTCCATTAGCCTTATTAAAGAAATATGCGTTAGATTTGATGTGAGATTTACACTTTTAGTGATTGATTTAACATGACTAAATGGCAGCTTTAACTTGTCGTTGTACAAAGAAATCTTCGACCTGATTGATATCCTGTGTGATCGGCATGGCGGGCAAACTCCGCATAAACACTTTGCCGTATGGTTTATTTAACAGCCGTGGATCACACAGGATCAACACCCCATGATCCTGTTCATCACGAATTAATCGACCTATTCCCTGCTTTAACTGAATGACTGCAGAAGGGATCTGAATACTTCGAAACGGATTACCGCCCCGCTCCCGCAGGTTATTGATGCGTGCTTCCAATACCGGATCGCCAGGTGAGGCAAATGGAATTTTATCGATTAATACACAAGATAAAGCTTCACCGCGAACATCTACACCTTCCCAGAAACTGTTGGTGCCGAGTAATACGGCATTACCATGCTGTCGAAACTCCTCCAATAAAGTGGCTTTCGCTCCACTCCCCTGCACCATCAATGGATAATCCAGATCGGCCAGTAATTCTGCTACTTCATGCATTGCCCGATAACTGGTAAACAATAAGAAGATGCGACCCTGACTGTGCAAAATAACTTCTTTAGCAATATCAGCAACATATTGATTGTATTGCCGATTTGATGGTTCAACTGGAATATTGGGTAAATACAAAAGACTTTGTTTTGCGTAGTCAAACGGGCTTTCCCAACTGGCATATTCAGCGTTTTCTATGCCCAGATGCTGACAGAAGTGATTAAACTTGCCGGCAACGGTTAAGGTTGCTGAGGTGAAAACCCATGCTGCCGGTTTTTCTTCCAGCCATTGTTGAAAATGCTGACTAATTTCAAACGGGGTGGCATGTAAAACAAATCCGGTTGGTCGATTATCTAGCCACAGCACCAGGTTATCGTCATTTTGCTCAGAGAATAACTGAATAATATTGACTAACTCTTTAGCTCGAACATGGCATTGGGATAGGCCTGGGCTCTGTACCGCCAGTGGTTCAAGCTCTGATTCAAACACTTCAAGATAATCCACTAACTCATTGAAGTTATTTTTAATTTCGTCATTGAATAATTGCGTTAACCAGGGTGTACGTTGTTCGACATTGCCAATATGCAGTCGTAATGATTGTAGTTTGGCTTGCAGTTTTTCTGCATGTAATCCCAGAGTCTTGCTGTCGGCTGCGTGTTCCTGAACTTCCTGCACGGTATCACGACATAATTCAACGATTTGATTACTGCTGATTCGATTACCAAGAAACTGGCCTGCAATCGCTGGGAGCTGATGTGCTTCATCGATTATAAAAGCATCGGCGGTGGGTAATACTTCACCCTGCCCTGCAGATTTCAAAGCAAAATCCGACATAAGCAAGTGATGATTAATCACCACAATATCAGCTTCCTGTGCCCGTCGACGGGCTTCCACAATAAAACACTGCTGATATTCAGGACATTGCTGTCCCAGACAGTTATCTACAGTTGAGGTTACTCTGGGCCATAGGTGTGATTGGTTTTCCAGCAAATCTGATTCACTTAAATCGCCATTTTTGGAGCTTTGTGACCAATCACGTAATGACCTTAATGTGTCACTTTGTGAAAGTAATAACGGATCCTGCTCGGCAAGAGTCAGTCGATGATGACATAGATAATTACCACGGCCTTTGAGGATAGCCGCCTGAAACGGTACGGCCAACGCTTTACGCAATGTGGGTAAGTCACGTCTAAATAATTGATCCTGAAGATTTTTGGTGCCGGTGGAAATAAAGACTTTTTGACCCGATAAAATGGCCGGTGCCAGATAAGCGAAGGTTTTACCGGTTCCAGTTCCGGCTTCAGCGACTAAAACTGTAGCAGAGGCCAGAGTATCGGCAATACGCTGAGCCATTTCCTGTTGTGCCTGACGCGGATGATATCCCTTGATTTGCCTGGCCAGAATGCCGCCATCAGCAAAAATCTGTTGTAAATCATCCTGCATAACAACGTCCGTACGACTCCATTAACCAGCCTAGGTAAATCACGTAGCCTGATTATCCCAAATTTCAGGTTCTGCACCATTTTCAGCCGTCCAGATCCGTTCACCGATAATTTTGAATTGGGCGATAGACATGGCGCCGCGTTTTTTACGATTACTCTCACGATCATTCAGTGCTTCCTGAATAACCTGCTTGGAAGCATAAAATATTTCTACCGGCTGATATTCATCATCAAACAATACCAGTAACACCCCATCCCATTCCTGGGCGGGGTTCAATTGACCAATTCGTGGGGTGGATTTACTGGTATCAAAAATGGCGCGACCTTTAATCACCAATTTTTGATCGGCTAATGCGCCACTTTTACCTACGGCGTCATAACTGGAATTTAAATTATCCAGTAACTGCAGATCCAAAGATTTTGCGGCATCAAAACGGGCAATTTCCCCAGTAACTGGCAAAGTGCTGCCAGTTGCCTGACGATAACGTGCGGCCAGTTGTCGCGTTTCATGCATTAATGTATCGATGGAATATAAATCCATTTGTCTCTCTGACCGCCTTTATTCACATTCAAGCATTATACATGGCAAAAAAAAACGGTCTGCCTGCTTTCGCAGACAAACCGTAAATTTTGTCGAGGCTGTGAATAACCTACATACCTACGACCGTCATTTTTGCAAAAAATTCAATTAAGATTTTTTCGCATCCAGTTCTTTCTGATAATACTTATGAACCAGCTTATCCTGATTTTCCAACAGGTAATCGATGCTTGGTTCATGATTCATCGCTTTCTCGATAGCACGCGTTGTAGCACGACGATGTACATCAAATAACGCTTCATGATCCAGGTTTTCAACCGTGGTGATGCCAGGGTTTAACCAGACAGAAACGATGATGCCTAAATCATTGGCTTTTTCTTTAGGGATAGTACCGTTACGAACAGCATCCAAAACACCATTGGCAATTGCACCTTGAACCGTACCCATCAGAATATTGGTGTAGGCGGTATTTTTAACAGTCACTTTACTGACCATAATTGTTGCAGGACGAACCTGAACATCGGTATTCATCAGCGCTAATACGCGCGAGTGACCTTTAACCTGATCACCCATTAAATTGGCAAATGCGGTTCCTACTGGTCCATCCAGTTCGCCGATAACGACTTCTGGTTCCGCGGCAGTTAATGGTGGACCATCAGCGATCAGTGCTTCACCTGTTCGCATCACAATTCTTTCACTCATAAGCTATAGCTCCTTTAATTAGTGAGAGGGTTAGATAGAACAGTTCATTATCCGTGTCTGAACCTGATGTCGCAACCTTATAACCCTTTATGAGTACATAGATGCAGAGTAAACTGCACTGATTTGAGCATGGATTCAGCATGGCCGATATTGCAACACCTTATGAACGCATTGGCGGTGAACCTGCCGTTCGCAAACTTTGTCATACCTTCTACAAAATTATGTGTGAGACGCCGCAAACCGAAGTAATCCGTGGCTTACATCCGCAAAACATTCAAATCAGTGAAGATAAACTCTTTATGTTTTTGAGCGGATGGCTCGGCGGCCCCTCACTCTATATAGAAAAATATGGACACCCACGATTAAGAGCCAGACATCTTCCCTTTTCAATCGGTATTGAAGAGCGCGATCAATGGTTGTATTGCATGGCTCAAGCCCTGAAAACCATGGATCTGGATCCATTATTTGCTGAACAGTTAATGAGTTCTTTTGCCCAGACCGCAGATTTTATGCGTAATCGACAGGAAACGGAGTAAACATGCATATTGGCGCGGTCATAATTGGCGATGAAATTCTCAGCGGTAAACGTCAGGACAAGCATTTCAATCAATTGCAAATCATGCTGGCCAAACGCGGTCTTGAACTAAGCTGGACCTTGATTGTTGGGGATGATCCACAACAACTTGAACGAGCTTTGCGTTACAGCATGAGCAGTGACGATCTGGTGTTCAGTTTCGGTGGCATCGGCGCAACACCCGATGACAGAACGCGCCAGACTGTTGCGAAAATTGCCGATGTGCCATTAATCCCTCACCCCGAAGCAACTGCTGAAATCGAAGCGCGGTTTGGCGAGGATGCTTACCCCAATCGTATATTGATGGGCTACCTTCCAGAAGGCTCGAGAATAATCCCCAATACAATCAATCGTATACCAGGTTTTTCTTATGCAAACCATCACTTCACTCCGGGCTTTCCAGAGATGGCCTGGCCGATGGTCGAATGGGTTCTGGATAACCTGTATGCGCATTTAAAAAACCAGCGCCCAGCAACAGAGCAGACTATTTTTGTTCAACGTGGACGTGAGTCGGATTTGTTACCGGTAATGAATCAGATTGTTAACGATTATCCACTTCTGAAATTATCCAGTCTGCCTCATCTGGGTGATCCCCCCCATATCGAATTCAGTCTGCGCGGCGATTTGGATCAGGTTGAACAAGCCATGCAATTGATTAAACAGGCGGTGGATCAAGCGGGTTTTGTCTGGTCCGATCAGTTAATCCAGTAAAACCACAGCGGTAAACTCGCCATGCAGAGCACGGTCGTTAATGTTACCGCTGCCGCGTAAAGCGATGTATCCAAGCCGTAGCGTTCACAGATCACAATACCAAAGACCATCGTCGGCATGGCAGCCGATAAAATCACCGTGGTCATAATATCGGTCGGCAAATTCAGAACCTGAGTCACCAGCCAAACACCCGCTGGCGCCATAAATAAGGTAATTGCTGCAACCGGTAATAATAGTGGTAACAGGTTCAATCGCAGACTCTGCCAGCGAATGCTCATGCCCAGTGCTATCAACATTAATGGCACCACGCCACCTGATAGCGTTTGCAACGCAGAGTGAATAAAATCAGGACGTTCCACATTGAGCAGATTTAATAGCACTGCGATGGTCACTGCCCATAATGGTGGTATTTTTATCAGGCTTTTTAATGGATGTGAGGACTGATCGTGGCTGCCATAATATCCCGCCATTAACATGCCCACCGTCATCAGTATGGGGGTACAAGCAAATAAATCGTATTGCAAAATAATGGCATTTGACCAGCTGCCAAGCACTTGATCCAATACTGGCAAGCCAAGATAGGTGACGTTGGGAAAAGTTGCCGCCAGGATCAACGCACCTTTTTGAGCATTGGTGACCGGTATCACTTTTAATACCAGCCATATAGACAAGGCTGCTGTCGCCAGACCACTCATTGCCAACAACGATATCTTCATTGAAGTGATATCAAGCGGCGCTTGCCAGATCACATCAATCACCATGGCTGGCAACAGAATATAAAAAACCAGATCGGTCAGAGCCCGGCGATGTGCCAGCGCCGGAATATGCCTGGGAGCCAAGGCCTGCCAAAGCGCACCACAGGCAATTAACACGGCCATTTGCGCCAAAACCATAAACATCGGAAGACTACCTTGAATAGAGGACGGTTGATCGTATCAACCGGTCACTGAAAACAAAAGCCAAAAGTGTATTGTTTTGCCCAATAACACTGGATTTAGCTTGCCTGACGGCAGTTGCACAGGTAATGTTAGCCCGATTACTGGATGATGTTGTAAAACAGCTGTCTCATGCTGACTCCAGCCTGATGATACCTTTAATAATGAGGTTGTTTCTTATGTCTTTATCAAAACAATTACTTATCTTGCTAACACTGATTTTTCTGATTGTGTTCTCAGTAAATTTTGTCATGAGCATGGACAATATCCGTAGTTATCTGCAGGGCGAATCGGAAGTGCATGTACAGGACACGGCAACCTCACTCGGTTTATCACTCAGTCCCCATATGGCTGATGAAACTGATCCGATTTTGCGAACCATGATGAACGCCATTTTTGATACCGGTTATTACAAGGAAATGCGTTTATTGGATGTGGATGGCAATGAATTAATTCGGCTGACCAATCCCGATGAAGTTCATGGTGTACCCAGCTGGCTTCCCCGGTTTTTTCCCATCGAAACTGCCACCGCTGTCAGTGAAATAAGTACCGGCTGGAATATTGCTGGCACCCTGCAAGTCACCAGTAATCCCGGTTATGGTTACCTCAAGCTATACGAACAATTTAAATCCACACTCAAATTTTCATCGTTCATTCTGTTAGGTGCGATTTTGCTGTTGTTGGTGGTACTGAGAATGACCTTACGTCCGTTAAAAGCCATAACAGAACAGGCAAACGATATTTCTGCTGGGAAATTTACCGTTATTGAAAATTTACCCTGGACCAGAGAAGTACGGTCAGTCGCCAAATCCATGAACAGTATGTCAACCAAAATTGGCAAAACCATTCATCACCTGAATTTGCGACTTGATAAGCTCAATGACAATTTGAATCGTGATCCACTTACAAATTTATTAAATCAGCAAACGTTCAAAGTCGATATAAAACAGGCACTCTCCATTGGCGAATTCGGCCATGTTATCTACATCAAATTCGATGACTTGAGTGCAGTGGTGAAAAATCAGGGTAAAAATGCAGTAGATGCACTGCTGAAGGATTTTGCCAGCCAGTTGCAACAACTACCATTTGCCAATCTGCGCAGTTATCGCTGGTACGGATCAGAATTTGCTGTTTTGACAACCGATAGCAATATTCAAGACATAACCCGGATTGCCGAACAGATTCAGGTTCTGGCCAACGAACTGGGGCAACAATATGAGCATAGCGACTTACTACATATGGGGATTGTTTCTTATGAACGTAGCAGTGAAGTTGAGCGACTCATGCCAGCATTGATTGAGGCCTATGAGCAAGCACGTTTGATTGAAGCCAATGCCTTTTACATCAAGGAAAACACCTTAAGTTCAATGTCTGAAATGAGCTGGAAAGCTACTATTGAACAGGTAATTAATACAGATTCGGCAATGATTACCTTTACCAACCAGGCTTACAATTACAGTGACACCGCAAAACCCCATCTGGTAATGCGTGAAGCCTTTACCGAAGTTCGTGATGCAAATGGTGATTTACTGCCTATTGGTACCTTCTTTTCAATGGCTGAAGCTTTTGATCTGGTTGAAACACTGGATAAACACATTGTGCAAAAGGTGTTGGACTTGATGGGCGAAGAATCCAATCCGGCTCCTGTGACAATCAACCTGTCTCTGGCATCAATTGCTTCAGCAGACTTCCGCCAATGGCTTGGCAAAGCAGTCATTCAATCAGGCTTATCCCCTGCCCTGTTAGCGTTTAGTGTGACCGCTTATGCTGCGGCCAAAGATCTGGATACATTCACCAATTTCAGCATCTTTGTCAGACAGTTAGGAGCTCACAGTCTATTAAAACGTTATAGCAGCGATGTGATTCCGGTGAATCTGCTGAAAGATCTGCATATTGATTACATTCGACTGGCACGCGATCTGACCACAGATATCCGTAGTAATACCAATAAACCGGACTTGCTCGATATCATTCAGGAAATTGCCCGCTTACTGGAAGTAAGAGTATTGGCAGAAAGTGCAAAAGACGAACAAGACTTTCTCTGGTTACAACAGGCTGGCTTGTTCGGGATCAGTCGTTAATCAATGTTGCTTCGGCTAAAACCTATTGTATTGACCTTACTGCTGGTTTGGTGGCTGCCGTTTTCTGTTCCATTGCTGGCAGAATTACTGATTTCAGAAGCGTTATTGCAACGCATTGAAAATGAATACGATAGTGAGGCCAGACAACGCGTTGAAGCCTGGCAAATATTGATGCAGGAAAATCAGGATTTATCAGAGCGGGAAAAACTCGCGGTAGTAAACGATTTTTTTAACAGTAATGTCCTGTTTGTCGATGATATTTTTTTATGGAATAAAGAAGATTACTGGGCTACGCCGATTGAAATGCTGTCACTGGGAGCTGGCGATTGCGAAGACTACTCCATTGCTAAATATTTCACCCTGAAACAGCTTGGCGTTGATGAAGATAAACTGCGTATCACTTATGTTAAAGCCATTGATCTGAATCAGGCACATATGGTTTTAACTTATTTTGAAAATAAACGCGCCATTCCCCTGGTGCTGGATAACCTGATTAATGAGATACAACCGGCCAGTCGTCGTCAGGATCTGACACCTGTTTACAGTTTTAATGGCACGGGGTTATGGCTGGCCAAATCCCGTGGCGAAGGACAACGGGTGGGTGATGCCTCGCGCTTATCATTGTGGGAAGATTTAGCTGCCAGAATGCGAGCCGAAACAGTTGCGGATTGAAGACAACGTTTGTCGCTACAGTGTCCGGCCAGCAATCTGATTAATCTGTGCAATCTGTTGTTGAATTTCGATTTCCAGTTGCAAAAGTTGGTGGCGATGTTTGTCGGCTATTTCCTGACTACGTAAAAAGCTTGTTAAATCCACCCCACCCATATCAAAACTACGTTGTTGCATATCAACATATTGCTGACTGACTGCATATTGTTCTTTCAATAGCATCTGTCTCTGTTGCAACGTTTTAAGCGTATCCATCGCGGCAAGCAAGTCAGCTTCAAGCTGACGTTTCTGTTGCTGCTGGGCAATCTGTAAATCGGCTAACTGCCGGCTGGCTTGTGCAATAGCCGGTTGCTGATATTGTTCATCGTTCAGGGCAAAGCTAACACCCACGCCTATGCTGTTGTTATAGGGATCGGCATGTTCATCCCGTTCACGTTTAACGCCTACAGACAGACTGGGATGTTGAACATTGTCATAACGGGCGTTGGCGATTTCACTGCGTTGTCGGGCAATTTGTTGCTCCAGCTCAGCTAATAATGGATGGGCTTTATCTATTTCAGTCGACAACGGTAAATTTTCTTCAATCACATCCGGTAAGACCTGCTGCCCGGTCAGGTATTGGTATTGATTTAAGCTTTGTTGCAAATCCATCTTTGCCGAAGCCAATTGGGACTGCATTTCCAGATGATGACTTTTTGCCAGCAAAGCTTCTGAACTGGCTAAATCCCCCCCCTCTACCCGATTTTCAACATTGTTAAGCAAGTTCCGGGCATTGTCCCGTAATGTTTCGGCATGGCGAACTTTGGCTGCAGAAAGCATCACTAGCCAAACATGACGTCTTACCTGTGCCGAGGCATCAAGGCGAATTCGTTGTTGATAGTAAGGCAGCTCTGCGGCCAAATGACGTGACAGATTCTGCTGATGACGTTTTTCACCGGGTAGCCAAATCGGCATTTCTACTGAAGATTCCCATTCCTGCAGACCCTCACCACTACCGATTACATCATTGAAATGATTCACCGATAAACTTAAAGGCTCAGCAAATAACTTTCCAGCAAGATCTGAACGGCTTTTTGCCAGCGCATCCATGCTGGATTCAGCTTGTCTGGCAGGGTGCTGGCTGTAAACGTAATCCGTCAGTGTTTTCAGCGTGATAGGATCCGTTTCTTCAGCATTAACGGAATAACTGACTAAAATTGAGCTCAGTCCGAATAATAAACACAGCATACGCAGTTTCATGTTCTACCCCTTATTCGGTGGTTTGTGTCTTGGCATTACGAAGTTTGGCAAAATTTTCGGAAATGCTTTCGTGGAACGACAATAATGCCGGAATGACAAGTAACACTAAAATCGTGGCAAACATCAAACCAAACGAAATCGATACAGCCATTGGAATCAAAAACTGCGCCTGAGGCGATGTTTCAAATAGTAATGGTGTGAGCCCGCCGATAGTAGTTAATGAGGTTAATAATACTGCCCTTAACCGTAAAACCGAGGCTTCAATAATTGCATTTTGGGTCTCCAGGCCTTTTTCACGTAAGTTCTTGAAAAAGGTCACCAGAATAATCGCATTATTGACCACGATGCCCGACAGCCCAAAGATGCCGAATAACGACAGAATTGTCAGGTCGATATTAAGTAACCAATGGCCGACCAGCGCCCCAATCAAGCCAAATGGAATGGCTGTCATAACCACTAGCGGCCAGCCATATGATGCGAATACCCAGGCCAGAATAATATAGATTAACGCAAAGGCCAGCAGTGTGCCCTGCTTCATATCCCCAATTGTATCGGCCTGTTCTTCTGCCCTGCCCTCAAAAACCACCTGAATACCATAACGCGCCATCAAATCAGGCAGAAATTCTTGCTGTAAATCCGCCAGAATAGTGTTGTTATTGGTCACCTGGCTGTCTACAGTCGCCGTGACATGTACCGCCAGACGGGTATCGGTATGGCGCAATACATCAAACCCTCGGCGTGCATCAAAGTGCACCACTGAATCCAGCGGCACACTACCGCCATCTGGCAGGCGAATCATAAAATCGTCCAGTGAGGCCTGAGTATTTCGTTGGCTATCTGGAAACATTACCCGAACTTCAACCTCGTCATCACCATCCTGAAAAATCTGTACCAGACGTCCGTCATAAGCCGAGCGTAGTTGTCTGCCAACGTTCTCAACCGTTAACCCCAACACCTCGCCCTGCTCCTTTAGGCGATAAATCAACTGCGACTGACCATAGGGTAAATCATCCTCAATTGCACTCACACCGGGATAACGTTGTAATGCATCAATAACTTCCCTGGCAGCCGCCTTGAGGTTATCGGTGGTGCCGCCGGTGAGCCGAATATCAATATCACTGCCAGGGGGGCCTCCTCGACGTTCCGATATGGTGAAGGTTTCAATACCTGCAGGCATAACGATTTTCTCGCGCCAGGCATTAATAAATGTCTGATTACGCACATCGCGTTGGTCCGGCGAAGTCAATTCAACCTGCATTGAGGCAAAACGGTCATCCACCTGAGCATCAGACATGCCTCCGGCAGTACCCGCCGCGCCCAACTTACTGGTGGCGACATCAACCAATGGCTGATCCCATTGCTGATCAGTTTGCTGCAATGTCGCCGTGAGATGTTGCAGAAATTTATCAGCTTCGCTGCGCGGTGTTCCGGCAACAAAGCGTGCATTGGCTAATACCGTGGTGCCTTCAGGTGATGGGAAAAAGTTAAAACTGATGCGACCACCTGCCAGTAAACCAAAACTGATGATCAGTAACGCCATGGCAATACTCACCGTTAAGCCGCGATTTTTTACAGCATTGGTGACCAATGGACGGAAAAGATCATCACGCAGATAATTGAAAGCATTATCCAGGCGTGCACGTATTGCCGAAGGCTTAGCATGATGAATATTTTGAAAGCTATGGCGCAGATGGCCCGGCAGAATCAGAAAACACTCAATTAACGAGGCGATAATCACGCAAATCACCACAAAAGGAATATCGAACAGAATATTGCCAATCACACCACTGATAAGCATTAATGGAATAAACGACGAAATAGTGGTCAGCGAAGAAGATAAAATCGGTGCCAGCATACGTCTTGCACCACCTTCTGATGCTGTCAGTGATGGTTCACCACTCTGATAATGGGCAAATGCATCTTCTCCCACGACGATGGCATCATCAACAATAATCCCCAGCGACATGATCAGACCAAACAGGCTGATCATATTAATACTGCCTCCCAGTGCATATAACACAGCCAAAGCTGCCATAAACGATACCGGAATACCTACCGCTACCCAGAAAGCAACGCGCCCATGCAGGAACAGAAATAAAATGCCCAATACCAGTAATAATCCACCCAGGCCGTTTTTTAACAGCAGATTGATCCGTTCTTTAATCAGTTGCCAGCTGGCGTCATAGACTTTGAGCTCAACGCCCTCAGGCAGTGTTGCGGATTTTTCATCCAGCCACTGTTCAAGCACCCGCGCACTTTCCAGTGAATCGGCATTTTCCGTACGTTGCAATTCCAGTTCGATGGCTGGCTGCCCCTGATAAAACAGATTCATCTGTTTACGTAAGGGTCGCCTTTCAATAGTAGCCACATCTTCAAGTTTCACTAATCCATTGGCAAAATCGGACTGCAAAGCAAATTCAGCAAATGCTTGCACATCACGACCTTGATCCAGACTGCGGATCTGCCTTGTGCTTTCATCGTTGCCAATTTCACCAGCGGGTAAATCCTGACTCAGCTGGGCAATACGATCAGCAACCTCATCCAGATCCAGTCCCAATGCTTCCAATTTGGTTTTATCCAGCTGAATGGCTATTTCTTCAAGCGGTAATCCACTGATATTGATCCGCGAGATACCGCGATCCAACAGTTCATGCTCAATATCATGTGCAAGATAACGTAGGGACGCCAGGTCGCCAGTTTCACTGGTGATCAGAATGCGCGCCACACTTTCATAATTGGTGACCAGAGTGACTTCAGGTTCTTCACTATCCGTGGGTAAATTGCGGATCTGAGCAATTCGATCCTTGACCTGATCCAGTGCCTGCCCCATATCGCTTTTTTCAATAAACTCAAGGGTGACCCGTGACATACCGTAAGATGAGGTTGAGGTCATCTTTTTCACATAATCCACACTGCGAAGCTCCTGCTCTACCTGGCGGGTAATCGACTCGGCGACGTCCTCGGCACTGGCACCACGCCATTCAATGCTTACCGTAATAATATCCAGAGCAAAGGTCGGGAAAAACTGAGTATTAATACGATTTAACGACAGAACCCCGGCGAGGATCATCACCATCATCAACAGATTGGCAGCAACCCGATGTTGGGCAAAGAGACCAATAAAGTCGCGTTTCACCGTACTATTCATCTTTAATACTTACGGATAACCCATTGATGGCATTTGGTAATTGAGTAGTAATAATCTGATCACCCTGTTGCAAAGCTTCGCTTTGAATCAGCAAGCGGCTTTTGCCATCCTGATTGGAGTAATCACCGATTTTGCTGACTTGCACCGCTTCAAGCTGATTATTACGAACACGATAAACCCGATCCAAACCATATAAAGCACTGTAAGGAATGGCTACAGTATCCTGCCGAACGGGCAAATCAAGTTGGGCGCTGACAAACTGTCCTGCGGCCAAAGGTCCCGGATCACCTTGTAGGCGGAACAGGCCATCCCGTCCTGCGACATTGGCATTCACCTCACCGCTGAGGCGCTGTAATTCAAATTCATATTGCCGACCGGAAACTTCGGCAGTAGCGGTCAATTGCTGTGTTTCAAGCACTGAATAAATATCCGCCAGATAACGCTGCGGAATGGATGCACGCAATTCCAGTTGCTGCATATCATAAAGCGTCATTAAGGCATCACCCACCTGCACCCGGTCACCCTTGGCAATTTGCCGATCCGTGATTCGACCTGAAAATGGTGCTTCGATAATGGTACGACTCAAATCCAGTTCTGCGCGATCCAGTTGTGCCTGAGCCTGTTGACGGTTTGCCTGAAGTTGGGCAATTCGAATGGGATGATCCTGAATATCAAACTGCCGCTGTTTAAGCTCAAGGCTTTGTTGCGCCTGTAAAGAGATGGATTCATCCAATAAAGCCTGGGATGACAACTGGCTCTGTTGCAACTTTTCAGCACGATTCACCGCCGCTTTAGCCAGATCGACTAATTGCTGTTGCGTACCTAACAGGGCTTGATTGCGTTTAAGTTGCGACTTTTCTGCCTCGATCTGTGCATCAATCAGTGCCAGTTCGGCAGCAGCCTGTTCTACCGCCAATTGTGCTTCTCGAGGATCCAGCTCAATCAGCACATCTCCCTGTTCAACATATTCGCCATCAAACACATAAACCTCAGCGACATCTGCGGTAACAGCAGCTCGCAAATTAGCCATTTGCGGGGCTTCAAGACGACCATACAACGTTAATGTTGGTGATAATGCGGCAAAATCAATCGTCTGAGTCTCAACCAAAACACCCTTTACCGGACGATCCTGAACCGGAGCCTGAGGACGGGTACTGATCAACGTACTGAATATTACGATGGCCAATGCCACGACCAGCAAAGGGGGTAACAAACGTTTAATCAAAACCCTACTCCGTTAAATTTTCATGGGTGACTTTGGCAGATCACTCCGCTTCTGTCACGATGATTAAGCGTAACGCATCCAATTTCAGTTCAGCCTGGTGCAAATACTGCTGCAACTGTTGTTGTTGCAACTGCAGTGCTTCAATTTCTGCTGGCTTAATATGGGTGTTTTGTTCTGCAAGATGCTGCAGACGGTTCAATTCATGGTCCGTCAGCTCAGTCATTTTACTGATAGCTTGTTCAATTAACTGTTTTTGATGTTTGTCTGCCATTTTTTTACTAGCGTCAATTAAATTATCGATTCGGGATCTGGCGACCTGCACCATCTGCTGAGCAGTATGTTTGGGAATGCGGCCAGCTTGCTGATTCATTTCCTGCTCGGGTAACTGTTCTTCAAAACAACGGCCATTCTCGTCGATAACAATTCGCAGGTAAGATTCAGGAATATACCGCGTAATATTAAACTGCTTCGGTGCAGGACAATGCATTACAAAGGCGACTTCCAGTAACAAACTTCCAGCGGGGACCAGATTACTTTTTAACTGACAGAATGCGGTATTACCCAGATCAGAACTGATCACCGCATCCATTGCCGATAACACCAATGGATGCTCCCAACTCAAAAACGCCATATCCTCGCGGGATAACGCTCTGGCACGCTGATAAGTGGCCGTTAAACCGTCTTCTGGCAGGTCAATTTCATCACTTCGTAACTCATCACCACGCTGCAATATAATACTGTCAGCACTGTGAGCCTGTTGCTCAACACCGTAAGCATCAAAGAAATCATCCATAAAAGCAGCCAGTTCCAATGGGCTGCTGGCATCGTCTACCTGCATCAGGATTTCTTTTGCAGCGGCTTCATCATAGGAATTCAATGTGAGCAGTCGGTCCCGTCCCTGACTGAGACTTTCGCGTAATTGCTGCTCTGCCTTTTGGGTTTCTTTAAGCAATTTGGCAAAAGCTTTTTTGTCTTCGGGATGTCTTAGACATTGTTCCAGCTGATCAGCAAATTGTTCACGTAATGCGGCACCGGTTTTACAAACAGATTCAAACGCATTTAAACCCTGCTGATACCAGTCCAGCAACAATTGCTGAGCAGTATCCTGATAAAACGGCAGCACGATGTTGACGGTATTACGCTGGCCGATACGATCCAGTCTACCAATGCGTTGTTCCAGCAAATCGGGATTGAGCGGTAAATCAAATAACACCAGATATGAACAGAACTGGAAGTTACGGCCTTCACTGCCAATTTCCGAGCAGATCAGAATTTGTGCGCCCTCTTCATCATCAGCAAAAAAAGCCGCAGCACGATCGCGGGTAATTAATGTCATCTGTTCATGAAATACAGCGCTACGCACACCATGTTGCAGACGCAGATGTAATTCCAGCTCTTTTGCCGTTTCAGCATTGGCGGTAATTAATAAGGTTTTTTCTCCACGGTGCTGTTTCAGCCAGCTCACCAACCATTCAACCCGCGGATCCAGCTCCAGCCAGTCTTCACCTAAAAGTGTTTCTGGTTGTACCAATTGAGTAAGTTCGCTGTTGGTTTCGGGCAAAAACTGCTCTGGAAAATCCAGCGGATAAGTTGTCAACTGCCGCTCAGGAAACCCTTTAACGGTATCGCGGGTATTACGGAATAAAATCCGCCCGGTGCCGAATTGGTCTAGAAACTGCTGTTTAGCCTGTTCACGTGCTGCTTCAAATTCATCACTGTCAGCCAACGCAGATAACAACTCATCATCCAGATAAGGTTTTAATTGCACTTTTAAACGTTTGTTTTTATCGAAATCACTGGCTGATTCAACCGCCATCAATTGCTCGAGTAACAGACTGATTTGTTGATAATGCTGTTGTTCTTCCCGAAATTGCGCTAAGTCATAATAGCGATCGGGATCCAGTAACTTCAAACGGGCAAAGTGACTGTCCATACCCAGCTGTTCAGGTGTAGCAGTTAACAATAAGACTGAAGCAATCTGCTCTGCCAGTTTTTCAACCAGTTGATAACCTTCACTGCTCTCACTGCTCTGATCTTCATGCCACTGTAGATGATGTGCCTCGTCCACTACCAACATATCCCAGCTTGCCTGCAATACATCTGTTTGCATTTCAGGATGATTTTCCAGCGTCTGTAAATCAGTTAATACTAATTGAGCGCTATCAAAGGCATTGCCCTCGTCTAATTCAACCAGCGCTTCATAGCGTTCGGCATCAATCACCGTAAAAGCCAGATTAAAACGTCTTAGCATTTCAACTAACCACTGATGCACCAATGCTGAAGGTACAATCACCAGTACACGACTGGCCCGACCCTGCATGATTTGCTGATGCATAATCAAGCCAGCTTCAATGGTTTTCCCCAAGCCGACTTCATCGGCCAGTAAAACTCTGGCAGAAATACGGTTGGCCATTTGTGAGGCAATATAAAACTGATGCGGCAGACATTGGACCCGAGCGCCCAATAGTCCAAATACCGGTGACTGATGTAAACGATGAAAATATTGATGGGTTCGGAGTCGTAATTGGAACTGGCGATTTTTATCTATCTGACCAGCAAATAAACGGTCTGAGGCCTGGCTAAACTGTACAAAGCTATCCAGATCCATCTCATGAATACTGACAGCTTCTCCCTCAGCGGTTTCCCCCTGATAAATCACACAGCCATTTAAAGGATGTTTTTCACTGATGGTAAAAATCTGTCCCTTACGGGTTTTTACCTTTTCACCCAGCGGATAATCCACCCGGCTCAATGGTGCATTATTAGCGGCGTAACTGCGCTGCTCTTCGGCAGCCGGAAAGGAAATTTCAATTCGTCTTCCGGTGACTTCAATGATGATACCCAGACCTAACTCGGCCTCGCTGTTACTGACCCAACGTTGGCCAACTGCAAAACTTAATTCTGACAAACTGTGCTACCTGATTAATTGCGATGAATTTAGACATTGCCCTACCTGACAGGCGAGCAAAATATGCTGATATGGTAAATTGTCAGGCTGTATTTTCCTATAGTAAATAAGATGTCCAGCCAGTTTTTTATACTTCGCACTCCTTCAATCAGCGAATCGGAAATCAAAAAATCGCGGTTTATTGGCGTAGCTATGCATTGTGACAGTGAACAATCTGCTTTAAAACAGCTTCGACAATTGGCTGCACAGCATGCCTCTGCTAATCATCTGGCCTTTGCCTGGCGGATCCGCGCCGCTGAAGGGTTTATCACCGAACGTTTTTTTGATGCCGGCGAACCATCCGGCACTGCAGGTCGGCCCATTCTGTCACCGTTACAAGGCGAAGATCTGATTAATACGGTGGTGGCGGTCATTCGTTATTTTGGCGGGGTTAAATTAGGCACTGGAGGTCTGACCCGAGCTTATGGAAATGCCGCTAAACAAGCCATCGATGCAGCAGGCAAGCTTCCCTGGGTAGAAATGGCGCAACTCAGTTTAAAGATTGATTACAGCCAGTTACAAATGCTGGAATATCAGCTTAAACAGATCAAAGGACGAATTGTCGATCAGCAATTTACCGATATGGTCAGCGTGGTAATCGAATTGCCCGCTGAGCATCTTGTCGCAATTCGCGAACAATTCAGTTCGTAAACGTTATCAAACGCTGGTTAATGTCAACTGTACTGAAAGCAAATTGTTGCTGAATGAACTTCAGGCTATCGCGATGATAGAAAAACACATGAGTAATATCGTTTTTGTAGTGCCACTTGGCAAAATCAATACCCTCATCAAACAGCTGGGTCATACAAAACAGTTTCCCATCCGCCTTAAGCAATGATTTGAGGCGGGCAAATTCAATTGCTGGCTGATGAAAATGTTCAATAACTTCGCAACAGATAATAAAATCATATTGCTGTATTAACACGCTGTTATCCGGATAAAAAACCGGATCATACAACTTTGTCTGATAGCCTTTTTCAGTAATGATTTTACTGATAACAGGTCCAGGCCCCGCCCCAAAATCCAGACCGATTTTGTCAGAGGTAATCTGGCTTAGAATAGCCTCGGTAATTGGTGAGACAAACTGCTGATATCGTGGATCATCAACATCATTTTCATGGGTCAGATATAACGCTGTTTCGCTTTCCCGATCTGGCAGATGCTGTTTGCCCATCTGCAACGCATGACATTCATCACACTGCCAGTAATCGCGACCACGCCAATGATGATAAAAGGCTACGGGCGCGGCGCATAAGCGACAACTATTCTCGATCCACGGGTTCACAACGGTAAAAAGCTGGTCAGCAGTCCTATCAAGCCACCAAATACCCCGCCCCAGACGACCAGCCAGCCCAAATGCTGACGAATCAGGTCCTGAATCATCTGCTTGACCATTAATGGTGTCAGTTCTTCCAGTCGACTGTGAACGATAGCGTAAATCTGCCGATATAAATCATCGCTGACCGGCCCACTGCTAAGCTTTTCCCGCAGGTGCTGCTGAAAGTGTTCGCTATGGGCAATGTCATTCAACGAATGCTGCATTTTACGAACAAAAGGTTCTTTCAGTGGATTAAGCGCCTTGGCTCCGCCGACCATTGATAACATGCTGCCAAATGATGACTCCATAATGGTTGCCACCAGATTATCAAACACCGGATTCAGGTCAGTTTGATCGATGATTTCGGAAAAATCGAGTTGATGATCGCGCTTATCATCGAGCATCTCGCTGACAAAGCGATCCAGACTTTGCTGATTAAAAAACTGTTCCATTACCAGTTTTTCAATCGCTGTGCGAAACTCACTGAAGCGTGCTGTAATGACACCGGATCCATACAATCCAGGTACTTTCTCAAACAGCATATGAATGGCCAGCCAGTTCGTTATCCCTCCGGCCAAGGCAAACATTCCCATTGATAAAACCGGTTCACGCCAGGGAGTGTCCAACAATAAACCTACGCCAATCACTGCGGCCGCGCAGAGATTGGTTAATAAACTCTTATTCATCGTCAGTTAATTCTATTCAGTCTTTAGTCCAGCGAGTTAATGCTTCAATGATCTGTTGCGCCTGATCGCGGCTGGAGATATTGAATTTTGAACGTTGGCCATACTCACCATTACGTTTTTGATAGCGGCGGATCGTATATTTATCAGGACCAAACTCGCCAGTTTTGCGATCCAGATCCTGATAACGGAACATCACTGTTGCCCAGGCACCTTTGGTAAGAACAACCTTATCGAGTTCCTTGACGGTGGTCACATCGCCTTCCTGATAGGTCACCGTTAACTCATCAACTGTTTCTGACATAGTGTTTATATTCCTTTGATTTAATTAAAAAACTGTTTAAGCGCATTGTATAAATGCGAAGTATCCTGGCTGCCGGCAAGCTCACGAATCGAATGCATGGCAAAAGTTGGTACACCGATATCCAATGTGTGAACGCCAAGGTTACTGGCAGTTAACGGCCCGATTGTACTGCCACAGCCCATATCCGTTCGCACCACAAAATCCTGCACCGGCACATCAGCCAGTTCACAAAGCTGCCGGAAACGTGCACTGCTTTGACTGTTAGTGGCATAACGCTGATTGGCATTACTTTTAATCACCGGTCCTTTATTCAGGATGGGGCCATGTTGTTCATCATGCCGATCAGCATAGTTGGGGTGAATGCCATGCGCATTATCAGCAGAAATTAATAAGGAGTGCTGGATAATTCGTTGATAGCTTTCATTATCCTGGGCCAGACGCTGCAGAACGGCGGGCAAAAAGGTTCCTTGTGCGCCACTGGTCGACACACTGCCGACCTCTTCATGATCTGTGCATACCAGTAAATTGGCCTTATTTTTCGATCCAGCCAATAACGCCTGCAAACCAATATAACAGCTCAGCAGATTGTCCAGTCGCGCCGCACTGATAAAGTCTTCATTAATACCAACCAGTGCCGATGGTTGCGTATCGTAAAAACAGATTTCGTAATCCAGCACTTTACCTACATTCAGTTCACCCTGCTCGGATCTGAGCTGTTGCTCGAGTAAGGCACGGAAATCCGGTTTATCGCCCTCTTCGGTCTGCAGCACTATCGGTGGTAGATGCAGCTGCGGATTAATACTGCGATTCTGATTGACGTCCCGATCTAGGTGGATGGCCAGACTGGGAATAGTTGCCACAGGCTTTTTGAAATTAACCAACGCATGGCTTAATTGACCATCGGCATCAACAAAGCTTACGCGTCCGGCCATCGATAAATCCCGATCAAACCAGGGGTTTAACAGGGCTCCACCATATACTTCAACACCCAGCTGCCAGAATGAATTTTTTACCGTGCCCGGTTGTGGTTTGACTTTTAAACAGGGACTATCGGTATGCGCTCCCACCATTTGAAAACCGGCTTCTGCCAGATTGATATCGGGCAGGTTAAACGCAATTATGGAGGAGTCATTGCGGGTTACATAATATCCACCGGTCGATAATGTTCCCCAACTTTCTTTTTCATTGAGCTGTTTGTATCCAGCAGCCTCCAAAGCCGCTTTCATATTGGCTACCGCATGAAACGGTGTGGGTGAGGCATCAATAAAATCAAGTAAACCACGATTGAGGTTCTGGGGGGACATGCTGCTCATGATGAATTCCGGAGTATGAAACTGGACGATATGTTAACGATTTTGTCGCATCAATGTGACAAATTCAGCCGATTGTTTCAATCTTCTATGATTTGGCCACGATAAATCCGTTTACTTTTAGGCTTTGCAGAAGGTTGTTTGTCAACCGGTTGGGAGGGACTCTTAACCCTATCTGATGTTGAGTCTGTCTGCCCTTTTTCAACAACCAGATGACCACGATACATACGTGGGGTTTTAGAGTGACTGGAAGAGTCAACATTTTCAGATCTCGCCTGGCGTCGTAATCCCAGCGCGGCGAAAATATCTGCTTGATCTTCAATGCTGGCACGTCCACTTAATGGCATTTTCAGCGTACTGTTAAAACTGGTTCGTTCAATGAGTAGTCTTGGCAGTAATCTGGCAACCTCAATACCTTTTACTGAACCAAATGCCATCGCTTCAATTTGACCCTGTTCGAAAATAATATGGCAGGCTTTGTTATCGGCAGTCGTTAAAACTAGGGTCTGTTTATCTTTCAAGGTCCCCCTCTGCTGGAGAATATTTTTTCATCTCGCAAGGCGGAAATGATGAGGTGTAGTTATTTCTACATAAGTCATTTCCAACGCCGTGAGGCGGAAAAATAGTCCCAGCCCCATGGGTTGTGGCTGAAAACTCACCACTCCGCGTTGCTCGTCGTTGATTTAGACTCACTAAACTGCTCTCCTCGCGCCTTGATTGGTAAGTTTTCAGTCACAACAGAGGCGACCTTGAAAGAAAAACAGACCCTGGGTGCCGCTTTTTTGCTCGTTACATAACGTCAGAAGCAGCTTCAGAATTTCCGTTGTCTCAAGCATAAATCCCTCATTCTGTATCGTCCTGTTTTTTAGCTCGGATAATGCGCCGGGCATTACCGCCATGTAAACGACAACGATCAGCTAAAGCGCCCAGCGACCATGCTTCAGGCTGACGGATCGCCACTGATCGTTTGCACTTCTTACCGCCTGGTAATCGTGCACCACATGGTGGACGATAACGTTTGATCTTTTCCCATCCTTCCAGGGTTTGGGTGGCTTTACGAATGACTTTTACTTCCCGGGGTGACAGGCTGTTTTGGTCGACTGGACGTGTTTTTTCATCAGTGTGTCGCCACCAGTAACGCACCACTGGCAATGGCAGTCCAAAACGACGAGCCAAATCATCTGGTTTTCGGTAAATTTCCATCTCAAGCAGCGTCAATGCAGCTTGTTCCAGACGGGCAGTAAATTCGCGACTTTCTTCAGGTGTCATGCGGGTAAACAGGTGGCTGCAACGCAATAACCTCTTCGGTTAGATCTATATCTTCTGATTCGCTAATAGCCACATTGCGAACAGAAACTCCTGCATCAATCACACTTTGCGGATCACCGGTAATCAATGGATGCCATTCTGGTAACGTTTCGCCTTCAGCAAGTAAACGGTAGGCGCAGGTATCGGGCAACCAGTCAAAAAAGTGTGCCTGCTCGACGCTAAGTTGAATACAATCTGGCACAGTCTTTTGCCGATTAGCATAATCCTTACAGCGACACGTTGAAATATCCAGTAATTCACATGCCACACGTGTGTAATACATCCGGTCATCTGAATCATCTTCAAGCTTATGCAGACAGCAGCGCCCACAGCCATCGCAAAGGCTTTCCCATTCGGTATGTGTCATCTGTCCAAGACGTTTGTGTTTCCAGAACTCGGTAGATGTTTTATGCTGGTCAGTCATGAATCAATCAGTCTTATTGTCTTCGCTGCTCAGTACGCTGATACAGCAATTTGATCCGCAATCTGTATTGGTTGCGGGAGAGTCGGCCAAGCTATGCCTGAACGACTGTCAAGATACCAGATCAGAGACGCTGGCGACACCATTTGAACAAGCACAACTGAAGCAAATTCACAGTATCGATCTGGCGGTCATCAGCGACTTGACGGAAACTTTACCGTTACAGGCCGGGCAACAATGGCTGGGCTATTTACGCAATTTACATGCACCGCATATTATTCTGATTACCAATCCTGCGCTGGCGCAAAAACAGGGATGGCAATTTCGCGATTATCTGGCCATGGGCCTGCATCATATTGCCGGAACCAGTGATGGATTACAGGTGTTCAGTTATGCTATTGAAAATTACCAGCCCAAACGTGACTGGCTGAACAGTCGTTTCTGGGCAAATCCGGAAAACTATGACAAATATCGTTGGTAGGCTGTCATCAGATTGTCATCAAATCCCTCTAGTTTGCTTGGGGGTGTCGGGTTACAGAAACACTAAACAAGCTTATCGTTAATTAACCTTCAAACAAGCCATCAAAATGGAAAACATGGAAACACAAATTGATCTGAACAGCTCCGACCTTTACCTGAATCGTGAGTTGAGTCTGCTGGAGTTCAATTGGCGCGTATTACAACAGGCCCTTGACCCCACTGTGCCATTGCTGGAAAGACTAAATTATCTGTGTATTTCCAGTACCAATCTGGATGAATTTTTTGAAGTACGCGTTGCCGGTCTGATCCAACAAATCGAAATTGGTGATCCCTACCTGGAAGCTGATCAAATCAGCGCTCAGGAAGCATTAAGGTTGATCAGCATACGTGCCCATGAATTGGTTGATGAGCAATATTCGGTACTTAATGATGAGTTATTACCGTTATTGGAGCAGGAAGGCATTAAGGTCTTGCCAAGACCAATGTGGACAAGTGAACACAGTGCCTGGCTGGAACAGTATTTTCGCGATGAAATTCAGCCTATCCTTAGTCCTATTGGGCTCGACTCCTCCCATCCATTTCCCCGATTACTCAATAAAAGTTTAAATTTTATTGTATCGATGGATGGCAAAGATGCTTTTGGTCGCAATATCGGTTTTGCCATTTTACAGGCCCCCAGAGCGCTACCACGAGTGATTCAGCTACCTCCGGAATTATGTGAACCTGGGCAATATCACTTTGTATTTTTATCATCGATTATTCATGCGTTTGCCGATGATCTGTTTTTTGGGATGAAGATCAAGGGCTGTTATCAATTTCGTGTTACCCGAAACAGTGATTTGGCCATTGATACTGAAGAAACCAGTGATTTGCTGGCAACCATAGCGGATGAATTGACACATCGTAATTACGGTGACGAAGTTCGACTTGAGATTGCCCATAACTGCCCTGAAGAAATGGTTAATTTCCTGCGTGACCAGTGTGCAATGCATCAGGATAACGTCTATCTGGTCAATGGCCCGGTGAATCTAAGCCGTTTGCAGGCTTTGCATTCAATGGTTGAACGTTCGGATTTGAAATTTAAACCCTTTACTCAGGGAAGACCCAATGGTCTGACATCAGAGGTGGAAATCTTTGGGCTATTAAAACAGAAGGATGTCCTTTTACATCATCCCTATCAATCCTTTACCCCCGTCATTGATCTGATCAAACAGGCAGCTTCGGATTCCAGCGTGCTGGCCATCAAACAAACCTTGTACCGTACAGGTGCTGTTTCACCGATCGTCGATGCATTGGTCGCCGCCGCTCACGGTGGAAAAGAAGTTACCGTGGTTATTGAATTGCGGGCACGTTTTGATGAAGAAGCTAACGTTGCATTGGCTTCCAAGTTACAACAGGCGGGAGCTCATGTCGTATATGGCATTGTTGGCTATAAAACCCATGCCAAAATGCTGCTCATTCTGCGTCGTGAAAATAATAAATTACGTCGTTACGTCCATCTAGGCACCGGCAACTACCATCGTAGTACTTCACGTATTTATACCGATTATGGGTTGCTGACCTCAGATAAACAGATTGGTGAAGACGTTAATAACCTGTTTATTCAGCTGACCAGCCTTGGCAAAATTCCCAAAATGCATAAATTACTACATGCACCTTTCAATCTGCATCAAGGATTACTGGATAAAATTGACCGCGAGATTGCGCATGCCGAAGCAGGCAAAAATGCTCGCATTATCGTCAAGGTCAATGCATTGGTTGAGCCGGAAATGATTAATGCCTTCTACCGAGCTTCTATTGCTGGCGTTAAAATTGATTTGATTGTCCGCGGCATCTGTACTTTAAAACCAGGTGTTCAAGGCGTCTCAGAAAACATCCAGGTGCGCGGCATAATTGGACGGTTTCTCGAGCATACCAGGGTATTTTATTTCGAAAACGATGGACAGGTTGAGATCTGGGCCGGCAGTGCCGATTTGATGAAACGTAACCTGCTGCGTCGTGTGGAAACCTGTTTTCCGATTGAATCCAAACGACTGCAAAAACGCATTATTGCCGATCTGAATTTATATCTTGCTGATAATACCCAGGCGTGGATCCTCTCCGCTGATGGTCGTTACCATCGGGCAGCCCGCAACGAAGGAGATGAAATGATCAGTGCACAGAACACGCTTCTGGAAGAATTGGCGAAAATCAATTAATCATGCAAATCATCGCATTCTTTAATTTGAAAGGTGGCGTGGGTAAAACCACGTCTGCAGTTAATATTGCCTGGCAGGCCGCTAATGAGGGTATTCCTACTCTTTTGTGGGATTTGGATCCGCAGGGGGCTGCCAGCTGGTTGTTACAACGCAAAAGCAAGTCCAAAGCGGAAGCCAAAAAACTGTTATCTGGTAAAACGCCTATCGGTGAATTAGTTAAAAGTACCGATTATCCTTCTCTGGATATTATTCCTGCCGATTTTTCATTCCGGCAAATGGATTTGGATCTGGCAAAAGCCGGTGATAAAAAAAATCAACTGGCCAAGCTTTTAGCCCCGTTTGGCGAAAGCTACTCGCTAATTGTGCTCGATTGTCCGCCCAGTTTTTCTGAACTGACTGAACAGATGTTCGCTGCGGCTGATGTGATCTATGTACCGATTATTCCCAGCCATTTGTCGATGCGTACCTTTGAACAGACACGAGACTTTTTCAAAGAAAATAATCTTAAGCCCAAACGTCTTCACCCCTTTTTCACCATGGCAGATCGCCGTCGGAGTCTGCATCGCGTCATGCTGGCCCATCCACCCAAGATGCTGAAACATGGTTTGCAAACAGCCATTCCCTATGCCGCCGTAGTGGAAAAAATGGGCGATGTCAGAGCGCCTTTAGCGGCTTTTGCAGCCAACTCGACTGTGAATAAAGCCTACGAAGCATTGTGGCAGGAAATTAAAGCCACGCTCGATAGTTCAAGCTGATTTTTGTATACGCCAGCAATAATGGATTTTTGAATTTCTTTCAAAATCAGTTGGCAAGGTTGCCTTACTAATGTCTTTTATATTTAGCCCTTGCAACGCTGACGCATCCAGTTTGAAGTCACGTCGGTTGGTGGAAAAGAAAATTTCACCTCCCGGATTTAACATGCCGGCGACTTTATGCAGCATATCGATATAGTCACGCTGTATATCAAACACCCCTTCCATTTTGTTGGAGTTGGAAAAGGTCGGTGGATCAACAAAAATCAAATCAAAACGTAAATTCTGTGTTTCGGGTTCATTTAACCAGGCCAATACATCTGCTCGAATAAACTGATGCTGCTCACCAACAAAGTTATTCAATTGCATATTATCTCTGGCCCAGCCAAGGTAGGTATTTGACATATCTACGGTGGTAGTGGATTTGGCTCCACCTGCAGCAGCATAAACCGTCGCACTGCCGGTATAGGCAAACAGATTCAGAAATGCTTTTCCTCTGCTGTTTTCAGCTAGCATCTGCCGGGTGATTCGGTGATCCAGAAATAATCCGGTATCCAAATAATCCGTCAGATTAATCCAGAAGCGAAGATCATTTTCCCGGACTTCAAAACGCTGGCGTAAAGCCGCCTGTGACTCATACTGGTTAGAACCACGTTGTTTCTGGCGTAACTTTAGCGCAACTTTATCGTCCTTTACACCTAACACAGCCGGAATGATTTGCATGACTTCATCGAGACGTTCGCTGGCTTTTAACGGATCGATATCTGCTGGCGGTGCATATTCCTGCACATGAACGTAGTCTCCATAAACATCAATAGCCACAGCGTAATCTGGTAAATCAGCATCATAAACCCGGTAACAATCCAGCTGGTTTTTGCGTGCCCATTTGGCTAAATGCCGAACATTCTTTTTCAACCGATTAGCGAACATCTCGGCTTGTGGAGAAACATTTTCCACCACCGATGAACTAACAGCAGGCTTTGCTTTGGTTTTCGGTGTTTTATCCCACGGTGAGGGGGATGCCGCCATTTCCTGCTGCACCGGTTTGGCATCACGCCGTAATGGTTTGGGGGCGCGATATGACAAGACTTCACAGGCAATCGGGCCATTGTCAAAAGGCTTGCTGTCAAATAGATTGAGGCCAGTCAATTTACCCAGCTGAGCGTTGTCAGTAATAATGGTCGTTCGCCATGCCGGTAGATGATGATTTACTAAATCACCAAGCGCTTCGTAAACATTATGTAACGAAGCGGCATCACCAATACGTTGCCCATATGGCGGGTTTGAAACGACTAGCCCAACGTCAGGTAGGGTTTGAGCGACCGTTGCCCAGTTCTGCAGATCACGATGGATAACCTGAATACGATCACTCAGTCCGGCGGCTTCTATATTGGCCTGGGCCGCCGCAACGGCAGATTTATCCTGATCCCCGCCCATTATCATCGGCAAACGTGCCAGCCCACTAAGGCGTCTTCTTTCAGCATCCGCCTTTAATTGCTGCCAGGCAGCCTTGTCATGCTGCTTCCAGTAGAGAAAACCAAAATAATCTCGCTGTAAACCTGGCGCAATATCGGCCGCCATCAATGCTGCTTCGATCAAAAAGGTACCACTACCACACATCGGATCCAGCAATGCCCAACCTTCACGGGCAAGTTTTGGCCATTCAGCAGACAATAAGATGGCTGCCGCCAGGTGTTCCTTTATCGGAGCATTCGTCTGACTGACGCGATAGCCGCGTTTATGCAAACTTTCGCCGGATAAATCAATACTGACAATTGCCTGGTTATGTTTAAGGTAGACATTTACCCGCAGATCCGGCTGATGCAAATCAACGGAAGGTCTTTTACCCGATAAATCACGCAGTCGATCAACGATGGCATCTTTAACTTTCTGCGCACCAAACTGGGTATGATGAATTTTCGAACGAAAACTATTGAAATCAATTGCCAGAGTGGTGTCTTCAGCATCGATATGCTCTTCCCAGGCGAACTCTTTAATCCCGTTATAAAGCTGATCAGTCGTTTCGGCGGTGAAGTGAGCGATTGGCATTAGCACTCTGACCGCGACGCGTGACCATAAACAGACCTGATAGGCTTCCTTTAGACTTCCGGTGAAACGAATGCTACCTGCCTCTGTTTTGTACTGTTTGATACCGATTTGTTTGAGTTCGGTTTCCAGCAACGGCAACATGCCCCGTGCTGCGGTGACGGTGAACTTGTGTTTAGTCATGAAACTATCCTGATATAATCACAGCATTTTAATACAGGTAGCTCTTCACATGGCAGTCAATGATAAACAACGCCGATATCTGAAAGGATTGGCTCACCCGCTAAAGCCAGTAGTAATGATTGGTAACGCGGGTCTTACTGAAAACGTACTGGCTGAAATTGAAAATGCTTTGGCCTATCACGAGCTGATTAAAGTCCGAGTTAGCGGCCAGGAAAAAGCTGATCGAAAGCAAATGCTCGATGAGATTGCGAAAAAAACCGGTGCAGATTTAATCATGGTAATCGGTCATATTGGTGGTTTATATCGCCCGGCTGATAAGCCTGTCATCCAGTTGCCGGGTTAATTACAAGGACAATTCATCTTGATACAAAAACCCGCTGAAACTGAACAGAAACTTGCCTCGATTATTGCCGAGCGATGGAGTGGCAAGGCTTATGATGCATCGCAGGCCGTCAGTGATGACATCATCATGGCTCTTTGTGAAGCAGCTTTATGGGCGCCCTCCTGCTATGGCGAAGCACCATGGCGTTACATTATCTGTAACAAATTCAAAGACGAAATAAGCTGGCAAAAAACATTGGATTGTCTTGCTCCGGGCAATCAGGAATGGGCGGTAAATTCACCGTTATTGATCGTGACGGCATCACTGCCCCACTTCACTCGTAACGGCAGCGAAAACCGTTGGAATGGATATGATACTGGCGCCGCCAGTCTTAATTTATGTTTACAATCAACCGCATTCGGTCTGATGTCTCATCAGATGGGTGGATTTGATGCTGATAAATTACGAGAGGCTTTAGCCATACCAACCACGGTAAATCTTTGGTCGGTAATTGCTATTGGTTATCCTGCTGCGTTGGATACGCTGAGTGCTGAAGTGTTAGAACGGGAACTAAAAGCCAGACAGCGACGTCCTTTAAACGAACATTTTTTTGAAAATCGTTGGACCGATTAAAACTTATAACAATGAAATTGAGGTAAGTAAAATGAAATCAATGGTGATTATCACAGTCCTGAGTTTATTCAGTAGCGCCGCTTATGCATACGATAAAATTTATTTGAAAAGACTGCTGGAACAAAACCAATGTCACCATTGCAATTTAAGTGAAGCACCACTTGAAGATCATGATCTGGAAGGTGCTGATATGAGTGAAGCCAATCTTAAAGGAATTATTCTTACCAATGCCAATGTAAAAGGGGCATGGTTCACTCATTCACGTATGCAGGGGGCACAGCTTGAAGGGGCAGATCTGCGTAATTCCCTAATGGATTACGCCCAGTTGATGGATGCCAATCTGAAAAACGCCAAACTTGATGGTGCGCATTTGATTTTTTCAGACATGAGTGGCGCAGACCTAACCGGGGCATCAATGAAAGGCGTTCATGATCGAGGGATTAAATTCTGCAACACCACGATGCCTGATGGTAGCGTAAATAATGATGGTTGTTAGGTTAGAAAGAAAAGCATAGTTACTGCATTATCTCTTTCAGGATGTCGTAATAAGCCTCAATTAATGTTGCTGATAAAAGATAAATCGAGCCCAGGTTAATAGTCCCGATATTTAGAGAAAAATTCCCGGTAAATTACTCCTGACATTCGTCGCAGTAATCGCTAGTATATGGCGGACAATTCAGCCATAGGAACCTATTTTGTTTTTGAAAAAAATCGTCTTCGTTTGTTTGTTGGTACCTGTTTTATCTCACGCTGCGCCCGTTACGTTGATTCTGACCAACGGTGATCGTTTGCAAGGTGATTTATTAGAACGTAATCAGGAATCCCTTACTATTAAACATCAGCTGCTTGGTGAAATGATCATTAACACCAATACAGTTTCCGAAATCAAAACAGATTATGAAGCTCTGGCTCAGCAGACCCCAACGGATGACACCCCCATTATTGAACCGGCTGACCTTGCTGAGGCTGAACCGGAAGATAATGGCCTGCTGGGGACCGGCTGGTTAACAAACTGGGAAAGACGTTTTGATTTGGGGCTGGCGGGCAGCCGTGGAAAATCTGATAACAGTCAGGTTAATGTTGCATTTAATGCTGACCTGGCAACCGAAAAAACCCGGATTAACAGCCGAACGGCATATTATTATGCTAAGTCTGAAGAGGAAACTTCCGACAACAGCTTTTTTACCTCAATTAACCGCGACTGGTTGAAACCTGAGACACCATGGTTCATGTTTGCTGGTGGGCGATTGGATGTCGATAAATTCAAGGATTATGATTATCGGCTCAATGCCAACGCCGGTTATGGTTATGAATTTGCCAATACTGATGATTGGTTATTCGTTGGACGTTCCGGTGCGGGTTTTAACAGAACGTTTGGTGGTGAACGTGAAGAATTTACCCCTGAAGGCTTGTTAGGTCTCGAAACACGCTGGCGCATTAATACTGCGCAACGTTTAGCTTTAGCCAATACGTTTTATCCTAGTTTCGATTCTTTCGATGCCTACCGGAATGTCACCACATTTGATTGGATTCTTGACTTGGATGAACGTGCTGGCGTAGCGTTAAAAGTCGGCATGACCAATGAGTATGACTCTGAAACCGAAGATGAAATTAGTAAAAACGATTTCAAATATACTTTGTCGCTGTCATGGAGTCTCTAAGGCTACGTTGTTTAGCCTAATACGTCTCCAGTAATGGAAGCAATGAACACAGTTCAACCGTTCTGATTACGCGTTTTCAGATGCTACTCTGTATACTGACGCTGAAAATTATTAAGCTCGAAGCTTCCAAGTAAATTGAAAATTAGTGAACAATCAACAGCAACAACTTAAAACTCAAGTAAAAAATACCATGCTCGCCGACCAGCACAAACTGCGTCGGCGATTAGTGCAGTTACAGAATAAATCCGCCAATGAGAGCGAATGGCTGAATCTGCAGCAACAGATTGAACGTTCAAATGAGCGCTTTCAGTTTCGTTTGAACAACCTTCCAAAGCCCTCCCTTAATGCTGATCTTCCCGTTATTGAAAGAAAGGAAGATATCGCAAAAGCCATTCAGCAGCATCAGGTCATTATTCTTTGTGGTGAAACCGGTTCCGGTAAAACCACGCAGTTACCTCAAATATGTCTTGAGCTGGGTCGCGGTGTTGGTGGTCTGATTGGTCATACTCAGCCGCGACGTATTGCCGCCCGGACTGTTGCAACACGTATTGCTGAAGAACTAAAGTCCCAAATCGGTGAAGCGGTTGGTTATAAAGTCCGGTTTCATGATCAGGTAAAAGCCGATAAAAGCTATATCAAACTGATGACAGACGGTATTTTGCTGGCTGAAACGCAAAACGACCCCTACCTGAATCAATATGACACGCTGATTATTGATGAAGCGCATGAACGCAGTCTGAATATTGATTTTCTATTGGGTTATCTCAAACAACTGCTGCCGAAACGCCCGGATCTGAAACTGATCATCACCTCGGCAACTATTGATACTCAACGATTCTCTGAGCATTTTGACAATGCACCGGTGATCGAAGTCAGTGGCCGCACTTATCCTGTTGAAATCCGCTATCGTCCATTATTAAGTCGTGATGATGACAGTGAAGATCTGGATTTTGTTGACGGTATCGTTCAGGCAGTAGATGAATTATGTCGAGTCGGGCCAGGTGATGTACTGATATTCCTCTCGGGTGAACGCGATATCCGTGATGTCTCTGAAGCACTTCGCAAACATCATCCGCCCAATACCGAAATTCTGCCATTATTTGCCCGACAATCAGCCAGCGAGCAGAACCGTGTGTTTAAAACCGGTGGCCCGCGACGTATTATTCTGGCGACCAATGTAGCGGAAACGTCGTTGACCGTACCGGGTATTCGTTATGTCGTTGATCCCGGTCTGGCGCGTATCAGTCGCTACAGTGTACGAAATAAAGTGCAACGTTTACCGATTGAGAAAATATCGCAATCGAGTGCGAATCAGCGTTCCGGTCGTTGTGGTCGTGTTGCCGCCGGGGTTTGTATTCGTTTATACGATGAAGAAGATTTTGCTGCCAGACCGGCATTTACCGATCCGGAAATTCTGCGTACCAATCTGGCCTCAGTTATTTTGCAGATGACCGCATTAAAACTGGGCGACCCGGCTAAATTTCCATTTATCAATCCCCCGCCACCGAAGATGATCAACGATGGTTATCGGTTGTTGGAAGAACTCAATGCTGTAAATGGCAAACGCCAAATAACCGAAACAGGTCGTCAGCTTGCCAAATTACCAATTGATCCGCGTATTGCCAGAATGATTCTGGCGGCAAATGATCAAAACAGTCTGAATGAAGTGCTGGTGATAGCCAGTGCCCTGAGTATTCAGGATCCACGAGAACGTCCGATGGATAAACAACAGGCTGCAGATGAAGCACATAGCAAATACAAAGACGACCGATCAGATTTTTTAGCGTTTCTTAAGCTATGGGATTTGTATCATGACCGTCAGAAACACTTAAGTCAGAACAAATTTCGCAAATACTGCAAAGAAAACTTTCTGTCTTTTCTGCGTCTGCGTGAATGGCATGATATTTATCAGCAACTGCATGTGCAAACCACACAAATGGGCTTCAAACCTAATCAGCAACCCGCTGAGTATCAATCCATTCATCAAGCCTTGCTCAGCGGTCTGTTAAGCAATGTGGCCATGAAAGCTGACCAGCATAGTTATGCCGGCACACGTAATCTGAAACTGAAAATTTTTCCTGGCTCAGCATTACATAAAAAAGGTCCTAAATGGATCATGGCGGCCGAGCTGGTGGAAACTGGACAACTCTATGCCCGGATTGTCGCCAAAATTGAACCCGAATGGATTGAACCCATTGCAGGAGATCTGGTTAAACGCCAATATAGCGATCCGCACTGGGAGAAAAAACCGGCTCAAGTAGTCGCTTTTGAAAGTGTCAGTCTCTATGGATTACCCATAGTCAACCGTCGAAAAATTCACTATGGACCATTGGATCGCCCTACTTCCAACGAGATATTTATCCGTGAAGCTCTGGTCAATGGTGATTTCAACTGTCAGGCCAAATTTTTCCAACATAATCGCCAGCTGATTGATGAAATTGAACTGTTGGAGCAAAAATCACGGCGACGTGATGTGCTGGCAGATGAAGACACTCTGTTTGCTTTTTATCATGAACGTATTCCTGACGATATTATCAATGGCCACGGCTTTGAAAAATGGCGTAAACAGGCAGAAAAGAAAGACCCTCAGTGTTTGTTTATGAGCCGTGAAATTCTGATGCAGCACAATGCTGATCAGGTTACGGTCGATAGTTATCCGGATCAGTTGCTGGTGAATCGTGTTCCGTTGCCACTTGAATATCATTTTGAGCCAGGCAAGCAACATGATGGTATTACCCAGACGATTCCGCTGTCACTGCTCAATCAAAGTGATCCGGAACGTTATGAGTGGTTAGTGCCAGGCTTATTACGTGACAAGGTGATTTTTCTGCTAAAAAGCCTGCCTAAATCCTTGCGCCGTCATTTTATTCCTGTGCCGGATTACGCCGATCGATGCCTGAAAGCATTAACGCCTTATGAAGGAGCATTGTTACCTGCTTTAACTGAGCAATTACGTAAAATGACAGGAGTTGAAATCAAAGCAGATGATTGGCGGCAGGAAGACCTGCCACTGTATCTGAAAATGAATTTTAAGCTGGTTGATGAACAAGGCGAACTGCTGGCAGAAAATCGTGATTTAAATCAGTTAAAGCAGGACTGGTCAAAAGAGGCTGCTGCCAGTTTCCGTCAGTTACCCGATTCTGAATATGAAAAATCCGGGATGACCGGCTGGGACTTTGATGCTTTTCCGGAGCATATTGTGATGCAGCAAAATGGCCTGGAAATGACGGCCTATCCTGCCCTGGTAGATCGTGGTGATCATGTGGATCTGACCCTGATGGATACCTTGCAGCAAGCTAAATCATTCTCAGCTATAGGATTGAGAAGACTATTTATGCTGGCTGAAAAAGATAACGTTAAATATCTGCAGAAAAACCTGCCGGATATACAGAAGATGTGCCTGCATTATGCCAATGTACCAGCTGCGCCATTTGAAGAGAACAAAACCCAGCAGATTTCACCATGCGAGCAGCTGAAACAGGATTTGATAGCCGTTGCCTTTGATCGGTGCTTTCTGAAAGATCAGGACTGGCCACGAGACAAACAACAGTTTGAACAACGCTTACAACAACGTAGAAGTGAACTCATTAATATTGCTAATCAGCTTGCCAGACTGATTGCCGAACCATTAAGTGAATATCATGCGATTGCCAAACGGTTGTCTGGAAATATTCCTCTGGCTGCAATGCATGCAGTTAAAGACATCCGTGAACAATTAAACTATCTGCTGTATCAGGGATTTGTGCATCACACGCCGGATGAGGCTTTACAACGGTTACCCGCCTATTTTCGGGCCATCGGTGCGCGTCTGGATAAACTGAAAACCGATCCAGCCAAAGATCGTCAACGGCAAATGGAAGTCCAGCCCTACTGGCAACGTTATCTGACCAATATCAAACGTGCTGATAATGAAGCAATGCAACAATATCGCTGGATGATTGAAGAATTTCGTATCTCGGTATTTGCCCAGGAAATTGGCACTGCCTATGCCATATCAGCCAAACGTCTCGATAAGCAATGGGCAGAATGTTAAATCTTTAACCTTTCATCACCCATTCAGTCGCAGTTCAGTTAAGTATTGTTACTCTGACTTAAACTTCAGTATGTGGAGTAAGTCATGCACAAATATATTGTTCATCTCGTTGGTATCAACGATACCTATTCTTCTGACATATCTTCACACACTCTACACGGGCAACAGTTCAGATGGATAATGCTTTCTGGAACTCAGCTGATGAAAACCGATGACATGTTAAGCTCAAAAAATCATGTCCTTTCGATCGGTCGATAATCAGCTATGAATTTACGTTTGGCAGGATTTATCTTTCTTTGCAGTAACAATTTCTGGTTGGGGGGCGTTCAGGCTCAGGTTCCCTACACCGTTACTGAAGGCAATAAACTGGATTCACAAACCTATCAAGGCTATTTGCTTTATCGAAACTGGTGTGCCCGTTGTCATGGCACTTTCGCCCAGGGACTGGCTGGCCCCAATTTAGCGAAAAGTCTTAAACAGACCTCAAAAGACGAATTCATGCAGGTATTGGTCAAAGGTAAAAATGGTCGTATCGGCATCATGCCTGGATTTAATGATAATCCCCAGGTCATCAATGGCAGAGAGCAACTTTATAATTATTTACGCGCCCGGGCAGACAATGCTATTGGCCCGGTGCAACCTGAGCAGGGATCAAAATGATACATTCACCCCAAACCTGCAGTTTGCTATTATCCACTTATAACAAGCACACTAAAATTAAGGTTATTACATGAAATTTTCCTGGTATCTGTTACTTCTGATGCTAACGTTACCTTTATCTGGTTACACCGACCATTTGCCGCCTGAAGCAGAGGCGGGAACCAGTATTAACGATATCGCCCTACCGCTGACCAAAAAAACTGCCGCAGAATTAGCTCAGGTTGAAACCGGTGGACGGGTTTTATCGGTAGATCAGGAACAATATCAAAACCATACAATTTTCCGCGTCAAAGTCCTGCATGTTGATGGTAAGGTGAAAACCTACCGCCTGGATCGGCAAACCGGATATCAAATGCAATAGCTATGCGTGTTTTATTAATTGAAGATGAACCTCACCTGCGCGAACAGATCGGTCAGCATTTACGTCAACATCAACTTACTGTAGATATGAGTGCAGACGGTGAAGAAGGCTTATTCCTCGGCTCTGAATATCCGTATGACGTTGCTGTTATTGATTTGGGGCTACCTAAACTTTCCGGAATCGAGGTCATCAAACAGCTTCGCGAACAAAACATCACTTTTCCCATTTTGATCCTGACTGCTCGCGGTCGCTGGCAAGATAAAGTCGAAGGGCTTGAAGCCGGTGCCGATGATTATCTGGTCAAACCCTTTCATTTTGAAGAATTACTGGCGCGTTTAAATGCGCTGGCGCGTCGTGCTGCAGGCTGGTCAAATTCCACTATGCGTTGTGGACCGGTAGAACTCAATCCAGCTTCTCAGCAAGTAACGGTTAATCAGTCGGCAATTGAATTAACTGCATTTGAATACCGTCTATTACATTATCTGATGCTGCACGCTGGAGAAGTTATTTCCAAAACTGAACTGACGGATCACATATATGAACAGGATCAGGATCGCGACAGCAATGTCATAGAAGTATTTGTCAAAAGGCTGAGAAATAAACTGGATCCGGATAAATCAATAAATCCGATAGAAACATTACGAGGCCGGGGTTATCGGCTGACGCTGCCTCGTGAATAAACTCAACTTATCACTGACCAATCGACAGCTGATTGCCGTTACGCTGGTATTAAGTGCGTTTCTGGGTATCTCGGCTTTCAGTTTATTTAATGCCTTTGCTGGAAGCGCCGAAACAGCCCAGAAACAACGTTTATTAAATTATGTTTATACCCTGCTGACTGCTGCTGAAATCAGCCATGACGGTAAGTTACATATGCAGGAAAGTCTGGCTGAACCAAAATTTTCTATTCCCAATTCAGGTCTTTACGCACAAATTACCAGTGGTAATAAAATTGTCTGGCAATCCCCTTCGGCTATTGGTTTATTTTTGGCTCTTCCCTATCATCCTGGCCCTTCAGAACAGTTATATAGTCAGATTAATCTTGATAATGGCATGAAGTTACAGAATCTCGCATTTGGGATTGTTTGGGAAAATGACGATGGTGAACATTTTGATTACACCATTAATGTTTCTGAAGATCAGCATATGCTGGAAGCACAGATAGATGAGTTTCAGTTAAACCTCTGGTACTGGCTCGGTGGAACCGGATTGATGTTGTTAATTGCCCAATGGTTAATCTTGCGTTGGAGTTTACAACCGCTACATAAAGCAGCAGCTGATTTACACGCTATTGAAGCGGGAAAACAACAACGTCTGGGTGATGACTATCCCAGCGAGTTACAACAGCTCACCCGAAATATTAATAACCTGTTGGATCACGAACAATCTCGTCGACAACGCTATAAAAATTCACTCGCGGATCTGGCGCATAGCCTGAAAACCCCCTTGGCTTTATTACGTTCTGAACTGGAAAGCTGTGATGATGTAACCGCCTGTAAATTGACCGGTGAGGAACAGTTGGATCGCATTAATGCTCTCGTCGATTATCAATTGCAACGTGCTGCCACTGAAGGCAAAAGTAACTTACTGGCGCCGGTTTCGATTGGAGAAATCATCACTAAATTGATGAATTCACTAAAAAAAGTCTACCAAAGTAAAAATATCCATACGCAATGCGAAATTGAACGAGATGCCATGCTGCATGCTGACGAAGGCGATATGTACGAGTTACTCGGCAATCTATTGGAAAACGCATTCAAATACTGCGACCAACAGGTCAATATCGTTTTACGCCAGCAAAATCGCAGAATTGTCGTGCGTATTGAAGATGATGGTCCTGGCGTTCCAGCACATGCCAGTGCAGATATCATCAAACGTGGCAGACGTATGGATACCCAGATTGAAGGTCAGGGACTGGGCTTGGCAATTGCCAGCGATATCGTCGAAGCTTATCAGGGCAAAATCAGTGTGCAGCAAAGCTATCTGGGTGGTGCATGCTTTTTAATCGAACTTATCGATCACTGATTTTGCTGTAATTGCTGCAGATATTTAAACAATAGTCGGGCAGATTTTGGCGGCTGTTGTTTGGCGGCTTCCTGCTTGGCATTCCGGACCAACTGTCTTACGTGTTGATTATCAAAATCTTCAAAATAACCGCGTAGATCTGTCACAACAGTATCGTCTTCTGCTAATAAGCGATCCCGCCAGTTTTCCAGTTGATGAAACTGGTCAGTTTGAGCCTGTTTAGGCTGCTTCAGCTGTTCCAGTTTCTGCTGTATTTCTTCATGATCCAGTCGGGCAATAATGCCACCGATATAACCGGTCTGCCGTTTTAAGGCCCCTTTACTCATGGTTTGGGCTTTAAGAACCGCTTCAGTTAAATCTTCGTCCAGCTCCAGTTTTAATAAGTCTTTTTTTGGCAGCTCTATTAAATCCTGACCTAACTTTCTTAACGCATCGAGTTCTCGTTTAATACGCGATTTACTCTTGGGAATCGAAGACCAATCAAATTCCTCATCAAGGTGATCCTGTTCAAATTCTTCATTCATTTTTTATTCACCTTGTACTGTAACGATCACACGACGCTGCTGCCGATGCGTTCTGTGTTCCCATAAATAGATTCCCTGCCAGATCCCCAAAGCACATTTTCCATTACTGACCGGTACCACCAGATCGGGATTAGTCAACACGGTACGGATATGCGCGCTCATATCATCCGGACCTTCATCCTGATGTAAAAACATGGGATCTCCATCGGGGACGATATGTTGCATGTAGGTTTCCAGATCACGTCTGACATCAGGGTCAGCATTTTCACAAATCATCAAAGAAGCACTGGTGTGTTGGACAAACACATGACAGGTTCCGGTAGTGATTCCCGAAGCAGATACAATTTTAGCCACATCATCAGTGATATTGATGGTGCTGCGGCCTTTCAATTCAAATTGTAATTGTTGTTGCAAAATCATTTTGTTCTACCTTTTTCAAAAGCAGCAAAGGTATTACCCGAATCGAGGCTCTTCCTTACTAAATCCCCTGCTCTATTCTGATCTGAAACCAATCCACAGTGCCATAAAGCCATTGCTGCTCCATAAACCAGCAAATCATAAGCCACCCCTTTTTCACCCTGCAATGCCGCAATTCCACGTTGGGCTGACTCTGCTGCTGTCAGTTGATCCAAATCAGGCATAACGCCTCGAGTCTGCTGATCAACACCAAATGCCTGAGGATCCAATGAACAGGGTTTTAATGCACCATCGATCAATAAAAAGTTATCCGAGGTTTCACGTAAGGTTGGCACAATCCCGCCTTCCAGACCACGTACGATCAATGCGCTGTCAAAGCCGCTCTGTTTGGCAAGATAAGCCAACACTGGCGGATAGGCTTTATGTACAAAGCCTATTTGTAGATGCGTTTTCTTAGCCTTAACCGGCATCACCAGCTTTTCCAATGTCGCCAGACTAGGGCGTTTAATCATCAAACGGCGTAAATCCTGTAACGCAAACAAACTGGGTGTGGTAATTGCCTGATCAAGATAGGCCCAGCCGGTATCAGCATGGTTTAGTTGTTCGGCCGCTTCAGCGACCGTCAACTGAATATTCACACCCGCTGCTTCTAACACCTGTGCATGGGTGACACCAAATTTCGGTGCCATTTGGTAAACACCTTGCGATAACGCTGGCAAACCACAAGCTGCCATTACGGCAGGTAAAAATGCCGCTATTGGACAATGGCGGCTAAAGCCATTAAACGGATCGGAAAGTAGCATCACATTATCCACATCAAGTGGATGTTGTCCGGTCTTTTCCTGGATAGCTAACAACAGCCCCAGATTTTCTTCATCGGTTTCCCGTTTCATTCGCAATGCAATCAGCATTACCGCCATTCGCACCGGATCCACTTCACCTGAGAGGATTTCCAGCATCGCTTCACGGCTTTCCTCAAGACTGAGATCTTTACTCAGATGGGGGCCGGTGGCGACTTTTTTGATGGCATCAGCAACTGCACTCATTTAATTAATCCACTGTATTAGGGTCGCTTCATCGACCACGTCAATCCCGAGAGATTGGGCTTTATTCAATTTGGAACCGGCATCTCTGCCCGCCACCACATAATCGGTTTTGGCAGAAACGCTGCCTGCTACTTTGGCACCTAACGCCAATAATTTTTCTTTGGCTTCACTACGAGACAAATTTTCTAAAGTGCCCGTCAGTACAATAGTTTTACCGGCCAACTCTGAATTGGCATACACCGGTTTTTCTTCCGGCCAATTGACCCCGGCTTCTAAAAGCCGCTGAATCACATCCAGATTGTGGGTTTGTCGGAAGAAAGTATAAATATGATGCGCAACTACTGGACCCACATCTTCAATTTCAATTAGCTCGTCTTCTTTAGCTGCCGTTAGTTTATCCAGATCAACAAAGTGTAAAGCGAGTGACCGGGCGGTTGCTTCACCGACTTCTCGAATACCTAATGCATATAAAAATCGTGCAAAACGGGTATTTTTAGCCTGTTCCAATGCATTCACCAGATTTTCGGCAGATTTTTCTCCCATACGTTCCAACGCTGAAAACTGTTCTTTGTTCAGATAAAACAAATCCGCTGGATCTTTAATCAGCTCAGCATCAACCAGTTGCTCAACCAGCTTATCGCCCAGCCCATCAATGTCCAATGCTTTGCGAGAAGCAAAATGTTTTATAGCTTCTTTGCGTTGTGCAGCACAGAATAGACCACCACTGCAACGCGCTACGGCTTCACCTTCTACCCGTTCAACCTCTGCCCCGCAAACTGGACAATGCTTTGGCATTACAAACTCGGTGGCATTGGCAGGACGCTTGTCTTTAACAACCTGAACGATTTCCGGAATCACGTCCCCTGCCCGGCGAATAATCACCGTATCGCCAATTCGTACATCCTTACGTCGGACTTCATCCTCATTATGCAGCGTGGCATTACTTACCGTAACACCACCGACAAAAACCGGTTGTAAACGTGCAACCGGGGTTAATGCACCGGTGCGGCCAACCTGAACTTCAATATCGACAACCTGAGTGCTTTCTTCCTGTGCCGGAAATTTATAGGCAATTGCCCAACGCGGTGCTCGTGAGACAAACCCCAAACGTTCCTGCAAACGGCTGTCATCGACTTTGAACACTACGCCATCAATTTCATAGGACAAACTGGCCCGACGCTCCCCAAGCCGATGCAGATACTCAAGGCATTCATCAACACCTTTCAATTGCTGGGTATCAGGAGAAACGGCTCCTCCCCATTCGCTGATGATCTGCATGGCTTCTGTATGGCTGGATGGACGTTCCATGCCTTGAAGTTCTCCAAGACCATAACAGAACAATGCTAACGGTCGACTCGCCGTTACTGAGGAATCGAGTTGTCTTAATGATCCTGCAGCAGCATTACGTGGGTTTACGAAAAGTTTTTCATTGTTGGCCAGGCGCTGTTGATTAAGCTTTTCAAAACCCGCTTTTGGCATATAGATTTCACCACGGATTTCAACTACTTGTGGAATATTCTTACCGTGAAGTTTCAATGGAACATTGCGGATGGTCCGAACATTTTCGGTGACATCTTCACCCACCGCACCATCTCCACGAGTGGCAGCCTGCAACAGTAAACCATTTTCATATCGAATACTGATGGCCAGACCATCCAGCTTGGGTTCAGCAGCATAAGTAATCACATCATCAGTATTAAGACGATCAAGAACACGCTGATTAAACGCTGTTAACTCGGCTTCATCAAACACGTTATCCAACGACAACATGGGCATCGCATGAGTCACTTGGGTAAATTTATCCAACGGAGCCGATCCCACCCGTTGTGTCGGTGAATCCGCAGTGATCAGTTCAGGATAATCGGCTTCGAGTTTTTTTAATTCAGCAAATAACCGATCATATTCGGCATCCGTTACCTCCGGATCATCCGCGCTGTAATACAGGAAGTTATAACGATTAATTAAGTCTCGAAGCTGTGCGGCTCGCTCGCTGATTTCAGGTGAAATCGTCATCAGATTTATTGCCTGCCTGCAAAGATAAATTTAATTCAAAGATTCGGTTACGCGCGGCTTCCAAATGTTTATCGGTAATCGGTTCACGTTTTTCGTCACAAAGGATGCCACCGAGATAGGCGGTCAGTTGCTGCGCGGTATCCAGCATTGAATCAAATACTGTCAGACCATTTACCGGGCCAGGAAGTCTGGCAAACATTAATAAGCCAGGAGTCTTCATTGAAATCAATTGATCAGGAAGCAAAGTACCGGGATCCAGAATATTCGCCACACTGAACAATGTCTGTCGGCGATTATTAACGGTATAACGATGATATATCTGCATATCACCGAAATGCATTTCCTGCTGTTCAAGTGCAGATTTGATTGCCCGTCCGGTAAACATTTGTGATTCGGGGGCCATAATGGTCAATGCCACCACCATTTCCCAATCGGGCGTATCGTCCTCTTCGTCAACATCGGCAAATTCGTCATCCATTTCCGAATCGTCGAATTCGTCGTTAACATCAGCCACATCTGAATCCATACGAACTTTGGGTCCGTCGGATAAATCCACAGTATCTTGCGCAAAAACTGAGTCAAATCGCGCGTGAAAATCACTATTCTCGTCGTTATCAAAACGATCCAGTTCACGCTCGAATTCCTGGGCACGCTGTTGCTGCCGGGAATGGCTATACCAGCCGCCAATAATCAGCGCCACTAAAACAACTACAGACAGGAGAATGATTTCTAACACTTAATTAAATCTGCCAACTCAGGGATAATAACGGTTTTGTTCACACTTAGAGATTACCTATGTCTACGCTACCAAGCAAACAACTGGAAACCTTCGATAACGCAGTACCGGAGCGGGATTATACCATCCACATCGAAACACCTGAATTTACTTGTCTGTGTCCGAAAACTGGTCAGCCGGATTTTGCCACGATTAAGATCGATTATGTACCGGATTTAAAATGCGTTGAACTGAAATCTCTGAAGCTTTACTTCTGGTCTTACCGTGAAGAAGGTGGTTTTCATGAAAAACTGACCAACCAGATTCTGACTGATTTAGTGGCTGCAACTGAACCCCGTTTTATGCGTGTTACCGGCATTTTCAATGTCCGTGGTGGCGTTTATACCAATGTTGTTGCCGAATATCGCAAAGAAGGTTGGGTCGCACCAACGCCTGTCCAGCTTCCATAAATATGCGCGAGAGCGCATGGATTGGCATTGATTTCGGCACCTCCGGGTGCCGGGTCTGCGCCGTAGACCAAAACGGCAATATTATTGCCCAGATTGAACAAAACCTTCCCGCAGCTCCACACCCTTACCTCTCACCCAAACAGCAGTCTCTTTATCTTTTTGAGGCGCTAAAAAGGCTGGTAAAGCAACTTCCCGCAGTTGTCATTGAATCCATTAGCATTGATGCGACTTCCGGCTCGGTAATGTTATCTGACCACCAAGGAAATCCTCTGACCGAGATGTTGATGTATAACGATCAACGTGCTTCCATGGCGAGTGAAAAAATAGCGGAAAAAGCACCTATCAATTCAGCAGCAAGTGGTCCCAGCAGCGGTTTGGCAAAATTGCTGTATTTTCAATTAACCCTGGCGTTACCTGAAAAATATTATCTGTTGCACCAGGCCGATTGGCTGGCTATTCAGCTCGGCGCGACACCCGGTATAACGGATTACAATAATGCCTTGAAGTCTGGTTTTGATGTAGTGGAAAATCACTGGCCCAGCTGGCTGGAATTAATAACGCCAATGAGCGTTTTACCAAACGTTGTTGCACCAGGTACGGTGATTGGCAAACTCTCAGAAGCCGTTATGCTAAAACTTGGGATAAACCAGTCAGCACCGCCCCTGATTAAAGCCGGAACCACTGATAGCCTGGCTGCATTTATCGCTACTGGGGCTCGCCGGGTTGGAGAAGGCGTAACATCCCTGGGTTCAACGCTGGTCTTGAAACTTATCTGTAAAAATCCGGTATTTGATGCTGAAACAGGTATTTACAGCCACAAATTAGGAAATCGCTGGTTATGTGGTGGCGCGTCTAACAGCGGTGGAGCAGTATTGAGACATTTCTTTACTGACGAGCAATTAATCACGTTAAGCCAGAAAATTGATTTAAACCAGTCTGCACCGGACTATTATCCATTGCTAACGCCGGGAGAGCGTTTTCCAGTTGCTGATCCAAACTATCCAGCAAAATTGTTACCCCGACCAGCGGAAGATCATCTATTTCTGCATGGGTTGCTGGCTGGCATTGCCAGCATAGAAAAAACAGGTTACCAATATCTGCAACAATTAAGTGCTACACCGTTAACGTCGATTCGAAGTGTTGGCGGTGGCGCTAACAATCCTGTCTGGACGAAGCTGCGTGAGTCTTTATTGCAGGTTCCATTTGAAACAGTGGAACATACTGAAGCAGCATATGGCAGTGCATTGCTTGCAAGAGATGGTCTTACATTATTCCAATAAGGTATTGAAAAAATGGGCGATTTTATCCATGGTTCGCGCTATTTATTAAGCGGTTTCAAACTTATCAATCAACCCGGCGTACGTCGCTTTGCCTATATTCCAATTCTGATAAATACCTTGTTGTTTGCTGGAGCGATCTGGCTAGGTATTAACCAGTTTGATTATTGGATGACACAATTGACACCAACCTGGTTACCGGAATGGTTATCCAATGCATTGATGTGGATTCTTTGGCCGTTGTTTGCGGTACTGATTGTATTAATTGTGTTTTTCACTTTTTCCATTCTCGCCAATATCGTTGCTGCACCATTTAATGGACTGTTGGCAGAAGCTGTGGAAAAACGTTTATCCAATCAGGCTCCACCTGAACAAACTGTCTGGCAATTAATTGCTGACACACCAAGAATGATTTTTAATGAATTACGCAAATTGGCCTATTTACTGAAATGGATGATTCCACTGTTTATTCTGTCGTGGATACCCGGACTGAATCTCATTGCTCCATTGTTATGGTTATTTTTTTCCAGCTGGACTCTGGCACTTGATTATCATGACTATCCAATGGGAAATCATTTAATGGGATTTAAGCAGCAACGAGAACTGCTCAGAACCAAGCGATCGTTGGCGTTAGGCTTTGGCATGACAACTTTGGGGGCAACAATGATCCCGGTAATAAATTTTCTGATTATTCCAGTCGCAGTGGCTGGTGCAACGGCCTTATATGTTGGGAAATTACAAAAGAACAATAAAATTGATCTTAACAATAGCTTTCCAACTAAATAAGCTTAAAAAAAAACGCCTGAAGTCATTCTTCAGGCGTTTTTTTTCAACAATTATTCAGTCTTAAATCAGACTTACTTTTTTCGCTTATTTAAAAGTCGATAATTACACCAGCATAAACCGTACGATCAATATTCGGGCGTGCACCAAAAGGTTGGCGAGCCACAATTTCTTGACGGTCAAAGACATTTTCAACTTTCAAAAATACTTCTGGCCCATCCACGAATTGATAACGACTGATCAAATCCATCGTGAATAAACCGTCTGTGCGATCAAAACGACTGTCTGATTTATTACAGCCGACATCCACACAAGTTTCATCTATGTATTTAGCCACTGCGTAATTATTCCAGCCACTGCTATGTTCTAAACCAACTCTCGCACTGAACATATTTTCAGGAATATTTTGCAGTTCTAATCCACTATCAAGTTGATCACCAGATGTGGTTTCGCCGTCAGTATAGGTGTAGGTAATATCCACGGGGATCATAAAGTTACCAGCCGCAAATAATTTACCTGCTTGAAACTCAAGACCTTTAACCTCTGCTCCACCAAGGCTAAATGAACCAGAAACAGCATCATTACTGCATTTGGAAGCGATCGAACACTGCTCGACAAAGTTACTAAAGTCAGAGTAGAAAGCGATTGCCTCACTGTAGAATGTGCCTTGATTAAAACGCACACCGAATTCATAGTTATCGCTCAAACCCGGATCAGTACCATCTTCAGCTCCGGCACTAATCGGAACCATACCTTCATGGTAACCCGCTAATACTTGCCAGTTTTCCGTCAAATCATATGTTGCTGAAATACCCGGTAAAAATTCCTGATAATCATTTTCAACTTTGCTGTTAGTCGTTACGGTTGATCGGCTTGGGTCTGTATATCGCCGAGCTTTGCTTTCAACATCTTCCATACGCAGAGACAAGTTCACTAATAACTTGTCGGTAACCTGGAAATTATCGGTGATCCACATGCTTAGTGCTTGCGCTTCCTCTAAACGATTATCGCCGCCACTCACAGTATCTGCATCGCTACTTTGAAAAACCAGTTGTCCATTAATCTGATCATAGGTATCGACTGGTTGGAAACGATCCGTTTCATCGAAGTGCTGACGAACACCAAAATTCAGATCGTGTGCACCAACCAGCCAGTTGAAATTCAGCTGTGCGCCATAAGAATCATACTCACGATTATTATTCTTGTACTGAAGACCAGCAACATCTTGTGAACCATCAAGTATTGCCTGGGCGTTAGCGTCTCCAGCATTAGCTTGATCAATTAATTTGATGTTGTTGTTATATTTAAACCAGTTACGCTTGAATTCATTATGGTACAGGGTCACTGTTGAATTAAACGTGTCGCTCCATTTGAAATTATGGGTAAGGTTCAGGCCAGTATGGTCGTTATCCATATTGTCTATTTCTGTCAGTCCGTAACGACGGTTTTCATCATTTCGGAAATCATCATCAGTTAAACCTGCATAGGTTTCATTAGAATCTTCGAAGGAACGTTGGAATTTAAATAAAACTTTATTGCGTTCATCTTCCCATGACAATTTGCCGACATAATCCTGAATTTCAAACCCACTGTCCTGTCCACTACGGTCAATATCTTTGAAACCTTCATTATTACGTTGAACAGTCTCCAATAAATAACCAAAGCCACCTTCTTTACCACCGTAATAGGCATGGGTATCAAACGAACCTTCATCACTAAGCATAAACATGGCACGGCCACGATTACTCTCCGGGATCGGCGTAGAAACCAGGTTAACGACACCACCAATAGTTTGAGGTCCATAACGTAATAATGGTGCGCCTTTTAACACTTCAATCGAATGCAAACGCATGGCTGTTGGAAAATAGTAGGCTGCTGGATTGGAATAAGGAGCTGGAGCGATCAACACACCATCTTCCATCAGCGTGATATTTTGGCTGCGTTCTGGTGCTGCAGCGCGAATACCAATATTGGGACGCAAACCTAAACCATCTTCTTCCAATATATAAATACCAGGAACAGTTTTCAGAACCTGATGAATATCTGTGGTGGCCTCAGTTGTAAGCTGATCATTATCAATATAATAAGCCGATCCCGGTAACTCACGAGCAGCTTGTTCACTACCAATAACAGTTACGGAATCTAATGATTTGACATCTTCCTCTGCTGCTACCTGTGAACCATATAGTGTTCCAAGTGCCAATGTCACCACTGAAACGATAGGTTTGAACTTGAAATTTCGCGGCTTGCGAATACCATTTGCCATATTATTTACCTTCAAAATTGCCATACGTAAAGAAATGTAAAGGCGAATGGTAATGGTTCTTATTAACCAGTCAAGAATTTTTCACATCTAAACCAGGAATTTTCGGAACAATCAGTGAGAAGATGTAATAACAAATATTACAAAGCTATGAAAAATAGGTATTTAACAACAATTATGAATATTGTTGCTATTTAACAACAAGCTCATCAAGCAGGTTCTCAATATCATAATCACAGGAACCACATCCTGAAATTGCGCCAGTTTTTCGTGAGATAGTATCGGTATCGACGATACCCTGCTCGAAAAGACTGATGATCTTCCCACGAGTGGTTCCACTGCAATCACAGATCACTTCATCAGCTCTATCTGGGGCGTTATTGTTGTTACTCATGCAAGTTAGCTACCTGACAATAATAATTTTCAGAACAATTTTTCAGTTTGGTTTAGCATATTAGATAGGCTTAACTCAAGTTATGGTGCCTGTTTACTAGATCTGAAATATTGAATTAACCAGATCTAAACCATATACGACCGAGCCTTCCCGAATTCTATCCCGTTTCATTTATCCCGCAATAAGGATTTAGCCCAATGTTGAGTTATTTATCTCTTCATCAAAAAACTGACTCTTCACTCTACACAAAGACCCTTTCCGGGCTTATTACGGCTTTTTTTCTCATTCTGTTTATCCAAACAGCGCAGGCAGAAACATCTGTTGAAAATGGCGATGCAGGAACAGAATTTTCACGTAACACAGTGGTTGAGATAGCCCGCCAACTTGCCGAAAAGCCCTTTAAAGCTCCGCCAAACGCGCCCGACGAATTAGCAAAACTTGATTATTCAACTTATCGACAAATAAATTTTCAGGAAAATGCAGCGATCTGGGGCAAGACCCCAACCAAATTTTCGGTTCAATTATTCGCACCTGGCTTTTTGTATAAAGATTTGATTGATATTGATGTAGTCGAAAGTGGCAAGGCTTTTCCACTCGAATTATCTGAAACATCCTTCAAGGTTCCGAATGAGGCAATTGGTAAAAAACTTGTAGAAGTTGGTAAATATGCAGGTTTACGGCTGCACTATCCAATAAACAATGACGACTATCAGGATGAGTTTATTGTATTTCAGGGAGCCAGTTATTTTCGGGTAGTTTCCAAAGGACAGCTCTATGGTATTTCTGCTCGCGGTCTGGCCATTGACGTCGCACAACCCAAAGGTGAAGAGTTTCCTCTTTTCAAACGTTTCTGGATTGAAAGGCCCTCTTCAAGTCAGAATGCCATTGTGGTGCATGCCTTACTCGATAGTAAAAGTGTTACCGGTGCCTATCGTTTCGGGATTCATCCAGGATCGCCCAGTAAAATTGATGTCGATGCCATCCTCTTCCCACGTGTTGATATTAAGCATGTCGGGCTAGCACCACTAACTTCCATGTTTATGCATGGCGGAATGGATCGCGCTGATCAATTAGATTTTCGACCTGCTGTACATGACTCTGAAGGTTTGCAAATGCGTAATGGCAAGGGTGAGCGTTTATGGCGTCCATTGAACAACCCGCAAACACTCCAAATCAGTGCGTTTATAGATGAGAACCCCAAAGGATTTGGTTTGATTCAACGCCACCGTGAGTTTGATTATTATCAGGATCTGGAAGCTAATTACCACAGACGTCCTTCTGCCTGGGTCAAACCTATAGGTGACTGGGGAAAAGGTCAGGTAGAACTTGTTGAAATTCCATCAGCTTCTGAGGAAAACGATAACGTTGTGGCGTATTGGAGACCAGCCGATGGCTTGAAAAAAGGTGAAGCGTTTGAATATGCCTATACCTTAACCTCGCCTGATGATGTTCCAGAAGACACTAATAAACCGCGCATTGTGAACAGTAGCAGTGGTCTCAAGCTCTTTGATGATAGTAAAGAAATAGTGATTGATTACAGCAATATCGATAGTCAGGATATTGAACAGATTGATGTTGTTGCCAGTATTAGCAATGGCAAAATTCTTGAAAGCCGGATTCAGGAAAACCCGCATATCAAGGGTGCAAGGGTATTTATTACTTTCGATCCTGAAGATGCCGATGTAGCGGAATTTCGGGTACAGTTAAATAAAGATGATAAATATGCTGCACCCACATGGCTTTACAGATGGTTGAGCAGGGATTGGAATAATTCTTTATGAGTGTTGATTTACGGATCGATAATACCGAAAAAGGCATGCAATATGAACGTGCCCTGCCTGCCGAATCGCCCCTGGAAATGCCCCGACATGGAGTCTACGAACAAGGACTTTCCATGCGTCATAGCCAGCGCACCTTCTTCTATATTTTGCGAACGCTTATATCGCGGTTATTCGTACTCGGTGTAATGCTTGGATTGTCCTATTACGGTATTACGGAGATTTACGGGGTATTAAGCACTACTAACGTTGTCACCAACCTGCAGTGGTTATTTTTAATTCTTTTCAGTATCAACTTTCTCTGGGTTTCGTTTGCATTTGCTCAGGCACTGCTGGGCTTTTTATTGCATCTAAAGCCTCGACTTATTAAACAGTCCGAGCAGGAACCTGACTATACAACGGCCATTCTGCTGCCCATATACAACGAAGACCCCATCCGTATCAAGGCGGCGCTCAAAGTAATGCGTGAGGATTTATTAGTCAAGGCGCCAGGAAAATATGCGTTTTTTATTCTCAGTGATACCAATAAGGCAGATGCATGGATTGCAGAAGAACAGGCTTTTTTGGATTTGATTAACAAAGACGAATCAGGCTGTCCGGTTTACTACCGTCGCCGTCAACAGAATACTGAACGTAAAGCTGGCAATATAGGTGATTGGGTACAACGCTGGGGCGGTGCCTATGAAGCCATGATCGTACTGGATGCTGATAGTGTGATGAGTGCCGAGTGCATGCTCACCCTATCCCGTCGAATGGCTGCCTCGCCTGGGGTCGGATTAATCCAGACCTTACCAACGATAGTCCGGGCCAATACGCTTTATGGACGCTTACAACAATTTGCCAACCATTGTTTCGGCCCTATTTATGCCGAAGGTTTATCTGCCTGGCATGGCCTGTCATCCAACTTTTGGGGCCACAATGCGATTATCCGAACCCGTGCGTTTGCCGAATCATCGCATCTGCCAATTTTGCCCGGTAAACCTCCGTTTGGTGGCCATGTATTAAGTCATGATTTTATTGAAGCAGCGCTGCTGCGTCGTGCAGGCTGGGGGGTCCGATTTGATACCGATATTCAGTCGACCTATGAAGAGTCTCCTCCTTCGCTGATTGACGTAATGATCCGGGATCGTCGCTGGTGTCAGGGTAACCTGCAACATACCCCTTTTATGTTTGCCCAGGGTTTTGTGTTACCCACTCGTTTACATATATTTTCCGGATTGATGTCATATCTTAGTGCTGTTTTCTGGCTGTCTTTAATTGTGGTCGGTTTGGCCATTGCCGTACAGGCAAGATATGTGCGTCCGGAATATTTCGCCAATCCTTCACTGTTCCCTACCTGGCCAGTATTTGATTCTGAGCGAGCCTTAACGCTTTTTATCGTATCTATGGCCATTGTTATTGCACCTAAGGTGTTTGGCTGGTTTGCGGCGCTGATAAATATTCCACGTTGCATGAAATTCGGCGGCCCTATTCTGCTAACAGTAAGTGTCGTTGTGGAAATGCTTATGTCGGCGCTGTATGCACCGATATTAATGGTGCATCAGTTTGGTGTGGTGGTGGGAATTTTCCGTGGCAAGGACAGTGGCTGGATGCCTCAGTCACGTGATGATGGCGCGTTAAGTTGGGCTGCTGTAGCACGAGCGCATGCTGGACATACATTATTCGGCATCATTCTCGCCATTATTGCTTTGTTACTTAGTATAGAACTGTTTTACTGGCTACTGCCGATCACAGGTGGGTTGATGTTGTCGATCCCTTTGTCATGGCTGAGTGGTGGAACCCGACGCAGCAAACTGCTTAAATGGCTTGGCATACTGCGGGCTCCAGAAGAAAAAAATCCCGCTCCCATTCTGGTGGATTTGGAGCATCAGCTTTCAGCCCTTTCTCCACAGCCCAAACAGCATGCCTTTATTCGGTTGCTAAACAATCCACAACTTTGCAACTGGCATATCGCTCAATTGCCTGACAATGCAAATCAAAAACCTGTATTTCATCCACCCAGAATATTAGCGGAATGGAAAGTACGACATGCCGACAATATGCAACAACTTGAGTCATGGCTTGAACCGCAGGAAGAGCTGGCATTTTTAAGTCAAAGAGATTGTCTGCAACAATTAAAAAGTCTGGAAAACAACTTAACCAAACAAGCGGTATAAATTTAAGAAAAACTTGCTCAGCCAGCTAATTTTGCTGGCTGGAAAAGCACAGCTATAGATTGCTAAACTTGAATCTTAGCCAGGGTTGAACAAACTTTTATCACCTCGATATGATTTTACAGACAGCAAAAATACTGGCTGTCATTCCCACTCTTCTGAAACGAGAAAATCAAAGGAGAAATTCGATGATGCGCGTGAAAGATGTGATGACAAAACAACCTTTTTACCTTGATGCAGATGTCAGCATTCAGGAAGTTTCCCAAACTATGCGAGATAAGAATCTAGGCTTTGTACCACTCAGTAAAAACAACCGAGTGATTGGCGTGATCACTGACCGGGATATTGCACTCAGAGTAGTTGCAGATTCGAAAGACCCGCATCAGAAAGCACGAAACATTGCGACCGAACGGGTTTTATATACTTATGAAGACAAACCTATTGATGAAGTTGTAAACAATATGGCTGATCAACAGGTGCAACGCCTGTTAGTGCTTAACAACCCGAACAACGAAGAGTTGGTGGGTGTTATCACGCTGGGTGACATTGCTGATAAATGCAATGACGAAGCGATGGCAAAAAAAGTGATTAATGCGGCACGGCATTATCACTAACTTTCACCGCAGCTGATAAACCAGGTTCGACTCAGATTTAACTGGGTCGAACCTTTTTCTGCACTATCAGATAAAGATGTAATTCAGGATATTGATCGTTTTCCAGATGCCGGCATACTGCCCCTGTTTTATCAATTAATTTGAGTGTCATTTCAGACGTCAGCTATCTGATCATAACTTTTAGCAACTTGTAGTGGTTTCATCAGGGTTACATCGCTCTATAATTTAGTCAAAGCGGCATGAATCCGTTCAACAGCCTGCATTAAACGCGTTTCATTGGTGGTATAAGCAAATCGCACATGCTGATCGGCCAGATGCTGCCCAAAATCATTTCCCGGGGTAATAGCAACTCCGGCTTCCTGTAAAAGATAACGGGATAAATCCATACTGTTGTTAATGGTGTCGGTTAGGAATTTGCTGCAGTCAGCATATAAATAAAACGCACCCTGAGGTTTCACCGGAATGGAAAATCCAATTTCCTGCAGCGCGGGTAACAGAACATCCCGACGTTTCTCAAACACCTCTCTGCGTTGTTCAAGTATATCCAGACTTTCTCGATCAAATGCCACCAGAGCAGCATGCTGAGCATTGGTCGGCGCAGCTAAAAACAGATTCTGAGCCAGACGATCCATCACGGGTTCAAGACTTTCAGGTACAACTACCCAGCCTAATCGCCAACCGGTCATACCAAAGAATTTGGAAAAGCTGTTAATCACTATCGCTTCGTCGTCTACTTCCAGAATGGAGGGTAAATGAACACCATCGTAATTTAACCCATGGTAAATCTCATCGACAACTAACAGACCTTGTTTAGCCTTAACAGCCTCTGAGAGGGCTTTTAAGCCGTCTTTATCAATAATGGTTCCGGTAGGGTTAGAAGGAGTGGCAACCAGGGCCATTTGGGTATCCTGATTCCAGTATTTTTCGATATGTTCTGGAGATAATTGGTAGGCCGTATCGGCACCCACTGGAACGGAAACTGCTGAGGCTTCCACGAAACGGGCAAAATGACGATTACAGGGATATCCCGGATCGGTCATCAATAAATGCTTGCCAGCCTCTAACAATGCCCCCATCACTAAAAGCAATGCCCCTGAGGCGCCAGGTGTAACCACAATCCGCCGGGGTGAGATATCCAGCCCGTATTGCTGCTGATACCATCCGGCAATTTTCTCCCGTAACGCCATTAACCCCAATGAGGGGGTATAAAAGGTATCGCCTTTATTTAATGAAGCAATTGCAGCATTAATAATCGGTTGAGGCGTCAGAAAATCCGGCTCACCAATTTCCAGATGGATAATATCCCTGCCCTGCGCCTGCAATATCTTCCCTTGCGATAATATATCCATCACGTGAAACGGTTTAATTTCCTGAGCGCGCTGTGTAACGTTAATTGGCTTGGGCATGTAAATCCTGAAGAGATTGAGCTGTTATATAGCTTGTATTAATCGGCGAACCATCGATGACTTGGCATGGGGCATCCGGTTCGCCCAGTTGGTCTACAACACAAATTGCCTGCGTGAAGTCATCATCAACAGTATAGGCATTCAGGGTTACCAATGTAGTTATTCCTGCACCAGTTGATGCCAGCAAGCCATTGGCGGAATCCTCAATGGCAAGACAGTCTCCTGCATCCAGTTGCAATTGTTGTAAGCAGTAGTGATAAATATCCGGAGCAGGTTTTTTGGCAGGCACGACATCACCCGCTGCAATACAATCAAACCAACTGAGGGCAGCCTCGCCCAACGTGGCGTTGATTAATGCTGTGACATTTTCTGCAGTAGTGGTTGTGGCGATCGCCAGGCGAATTTCTTGCTCCCTTAATTCGCCAATTAATCTTTTGATACCAGGGCGTAACTCGATCGTCTTTGCTTCCATTATCTGAGCATAATGTCGTGTTTTATCAGCATGCAGGCTGGCAATTATTTCACTATGATCACCAGCAAAACCACATTGTAAATGGAAGTTTTCCAGGTAATATTGAATACGCTCTTTGCCACCGGTTACAGCTAATAATTGTCCGTAAAGCTGTTCATCCCAATGCCAGTCCAGGCCCGCTTCGGCAAATGCGCGATTGAACGCCTGACGGTGCCCATCCCGCTCGGTTTCAGCGAGGGTTCCATCCACGTCGAATATAACGGCTTTTAAATGATTCATTAGTCTCTTTAGTCTTGAAAATGGGGTAAAATAATCTAATTATTTTGCACATGCCGGAAGCATCTGGTATAGATGCGCCCTTGATTTTTAGAAAGTATGAGGTTTGCCAACATGGACCCGACACAAAATGATGTCAAATTCACTCCGTATCAACCGGGTGATGATGAAGAATATATGAGCAAGGATATGGTAAAACATTTTCGGGGTATTCTCGAAAAATGGCGCTCACAACTGATGGAAGAAGTTGATCGTACTGTTCACCATATGCAGGATGAAGCAGCAAACTTCCCTGACCCTAATGATCGTGCCACTCAGGAAGAAGAATTCACACTTGAACTGCGTACCAGAGATCGTGAACGTAAACTGATCAAAAAGATTGAAGAATCATTGATCGACCTTGAGAAAGGTGATTACGGCTTCTGTGAATCATGTGGCGTAGATATCGGCATTCGTCGTTTGGAAGCTCGTCCAACAGCGACACTTTGTATTGATTGCAAAACACTGGATGAAATCCGCGAAAAGAACCGTGCCTGATTTTATCTGAAGACTCACCTCATACGTGACGAAAAGGTAGGTCCTGAAAGCCCTGTGATGGTCATCATCACAGGGCTTTTTTTAGCGTTCGTAGATATACAGTAGATCCACGCCACTCTGTGTGCCGGACTCGGCTTGCAAGGTCCAGATTTTACTTAATGTATAACGTAATTGAACGGTGCTAACCGGCTCAAAAATACCAATGCCATAGCCTAAATAAAGTTTAGGCGACAGATATTTGCCGATTTGCACGGCGGCGTTATCCGGACTTTCTCCAGTGAACTCAACAGTATCCAGCCCAAATGTGCTGGCAATTTTTTCACTGACCGCATTGCCATTGGCAATCCCCAGATTAGTGGCCGCTGAGGCCAGCATCGCTGCATCAGCAGCACTAGCCTGCCCTAATGGTCGTCCCAGCACAATATACGACAGTACATCTTCCTGGCTCATAGTTGGGTTTGAAAATAATGTGGCTTGTGGATTATTCGCTGGCCCGGTGATATGAATCCCAGCTTCATAATCTGTGCCTGTGCGAACGGCTTTAATATCCAGATCAGGATTATCAATGGCCGTTCCAGCAAACCGTACCTTGCCGTTATTGATTTTTAATTCGCGACCATAGGCAGCATAAGTACCATCATGGACAGCAATTTCGCCATCGCCTAATAACAGCTCTCCGGCTTCGCCATAAATGCGTAAATCACCTGCGAGACGACCATTAAAACCCAGGGCACGAATCAAGACGTTTTCACCCAGTTCAACCGTTACATCAACATCAGTTGCTAAACGCATTTTCTCGTCTGTCGTATCCTGCCCAACCACGACAACATCCGGGCTGGCTGAAACAGTGGTATTAAAATCCATGGGTGCAAGATCAGCAGTAGGTATTGTTACTTTACCGCCGATTTTGGCTGTTTCAGGAGTAATTCTCAGCGTTAAATCCGGGGAGGCAATCACATAGGCCTCAGGCAAGTTCATTAATTCTAACTTGTCCCCCTTAATCGTCGCATCCAGCAACCAATCAGAATCGGTCATTGTGAAGTCACCGGCCACTTCCAACTGACCTTCTGCTGACTGAGCCTGTAATAATATTTTCAAGCCGGATAAGGGATCACCATTGATGTCGGCATTAATTTCGGTCAGGGTAATCCCCATATCGACCAGAAATATCTGGCCATCACGCAAACTGATAGCAGTCGTTAATTCAGGCTGATTGAAAGTGCCCTCCATATCAACATTAAGTTCCAGTTTGCCTGCAAGTTCATCAAAGGCCAGCGTTTCCAGATTTAATGAGGCAAGGTCTTCGATAGAGTTCTGCAATTGCAAAGTGACTGGCGTATCCATGGGTGCCGCCATTACCGTTTTGATTGGTGCGGTTTGCAATCTGGCTTCAATAGGCTCTACCCCAGCAATGTCCGGCTCAATAGTGATGGCAACCATACTTTCTTCTGCTGTCAGCTGATAGCGAAGATCAACCGCATTAAATGCAATCGGTTGCTGCTGGCTTATCCCTTCAGACTGCAGTTTTAAGATGCCATCATGCAGCGATAAATTACCCGTCCCGGTAATATCTCCCTCGGTTTGCATTGCTAATTGGACTTTACCGGAAATTTCACCTGATAATGTAGCGTAGTCCTCTATCAAAGGCTTGAAAGTCGCCACCGACAATTGATTTATTTCAATTAATGTTTGTGCACCTTCTGCGGTATTTTCACCCTGTAAACAAAGCTGTGCCTGCTCAGAAGATTGCCAGCAGTGTTGGGAAATAATCTGTTTATCGGCTGATAATTGAATCGCACCCGGCTCACGTAACTGCCAGTTGCCAGCTATATCATTGGTAACGGTCATTGACTGCAACTGTCCAGACCATTGGTCATCTTCATCCAGGCTGCCTTGCAACAGACTGGATAATGTCCCGATTTCAGATTGTATCTCCAGCGCCAATTGATGCTGGTCACGCTTGCCATTCAGGCTCAAATCAATGGAGTCGATATTCTGCTGTGCAATCGTAATTGCGGTGGATTGAATGTTCAGTTTACTTTGCTGATTATCCGTCAGATCCACCTGGGCATCTGCTGAAATCGACCCTACAGTCAGCTCATCTGCCCAACGGATAGCTGAACCTTCCAGATTGGCATTTAATTTTAATTTGGCCAGCTCACCGTAAAGTTGCCCTTCTCCACTCAGAGTGCCAAATAATTCGGGATGAAAATCCTGCAGATTCGGGGATGACAAACTCCAACTCAGGTCCAGTTGTTTTTCTACTTTGCCGTTTAATGACAATTGCGAATCCCCGAGATTTAACTGCAGATTTTCGATATCAATATCGGTATTTACCGCTTGCAGGTTACTGTCCAGTGAGAAATTACGATCACGTAACACACCATTTAAATGTAATTCCTGCACACTGGCATGAAACTCGTTTTCACCTTTATCCTGAAACGTTACCTGCGCCTGACCACTAATCAGCCCGGGCCACTCTGCAACTAAGGCAGCAGGATCGATCTGTCTCAATGTCAGTTTGCCATCAACTGCAAGCTTTTCTTTCCAATTAATGCGACCACTGAATCCTGCCCCGCCATCAGCTATTTTGGTATCGACCCGTACATCGGTTATGCCTGCTTCCGGACTATTCGCCACCAAATTAAGAATGAGGGGAATCTCATTCACAATGAAATCTGAATCGACTATTAAATTGAAAAGCTGTTTCTCTCCATCCAGCTTAAATTGCCCGGTATAACTTTCTACCGGCACGCCGGTTAAACTGGCAGGAAGCTGCAGATTTTTCCATTCGCCATCCAGTTGATAGGTTAACTTCGGCTGCCAGCTCACATCGCCACTGACGTCTAGTTGACCTAACGCTGACTTGATTTCAAGAGAATTAATCGAGGCCTTTTGCATATCCCCACGCAGGTAAGAAGTTATATTCCATTCCTGCTCAATGGCCTGCAAAGAACTGCTGAGAATCAAACGATAGTCCTGCAAAGTGCCATCAACGGAAAATTCACCTGAAGCCTGACCAACCAGCAGTTCAGCATCTGTCTGCCAGGGCCATTGTAATTCTGACCAGCTACCATCAATGGAAAAAACACTTTCCGTGGGATCTTCTGTAATGAAGATGTTTCCATGCAATTCGGCAAAACTGTTCTGACTGATGGCGCTCATTAAATCCACTCGCCAACTTTGTAAATCATTGGAATTGACACTTAAACTGGCTGCAACCGGTGGATTTAATGTCTCAGATTCCTGCAACTGAAAGTCGAGTTCTGCCTTGGCACTATCTAATGTACCTTGGGCATTCAGATTTAATGCTGTCAGATCACCAATTTCATTCTTCAGGATCCGTGATAATGGCAGCGTTCCACTCTCAGCCGTAAATCGCCAATCCAAATCATCAAGAATATTACGCACCATCAAGGTTTGCTCGGAAGCGAAAGGTTCGCCTAGCTGCTGGCGTAACGTCATTTGCTGCAAATCACCGGTAATCGTCCCGGTAGCAGAAATAAGCCCCAATTCTGGATCATTAAGACGGGCGCCATAGTTCAAATTGGTAGCATGTGGCGAGCTCAGGTTGACGTCGCCAAGCAGTGTAAAAGCCAGAACATCCCGATTCAGTCGCAATGAAGAAATGATTAGCCGATCGTAGTTCACCCGTAATGACGTATCAAAACGATCGAACAATGGTGTTATATCACCTTGAGGACTGACCATTTCTGCATGCGTTATTCGCAAAGAACGCAAATGAATTGCCAATGGAAGGCTGATATCCGGCACAGTAAAGTCTTCATCCACGGTAACGTCTTTATCCAGCCCATCTTTCTGCTTAATTTGCAGCTGGTCGATATGCAACTGATTAATAATCAAACGGGTGGAAAGTAGCGACCATAACTGCCAGCGTGCATCAATACTTTTTATATAAAATGCATCGCCCTCTTCAGGTTCATACGAAACACCTTGCAGATAAATGCCGTCATAAAGTCGGCCACTTGCTTCATCAATTGACAGTGCTGGAAGAGATTGCTGAGTAAAATTGAGTGCGGTGTTAAAACCTGACTTTGTCATCAATAACCAATACATTGCTGCTGGAACAACCAGTAACAATACAATTGCGATTATCCATAATGCGCGTTTTATCACAAATCAGGCCCTATCACGATATGCAAACCGAAAGGCTTGTCTTCATCTGAAATTCCATTGGCTATATCAACCCGAATCAAGCCAACCGGTGAACGCCAGCGAATGCCCACCCCCACACTATACTCTATTGGGTCAGACCAACTATTGAATGCGTTACCAAAATCAGTAAATATTGCCGCACCCCAGTTTTTAACAAACATATGTTCATATTCGACACTCCCTACCGCCAGATAACGGCCCCCAATGACTTCCTCCAGATCATTCTCCGGTCCCAATGATTCATAATCAAAACCACGAATACTGTTATCACCACCGGCAAAGAAACGCAGAGAGCTGGGTAATTTTGAAAAGTCACTGACTTCTGTTGCACCAACTGTCGCGCGAGTGATAATTCGGTTTGACTCACCAAAACCCTGGATATATTTACCACGGATGACTATCTGACTAAAACTGATGTCAGATAAAATACCTTCAGCCGCACCACTTAGTTCCAAACTGACCCGTCCACCCTGTCGGGTATAAAGTGTGTTATCTGCCCAGGTTCTTGCATACGCAATACCGGGAATCAGTAATGATGTGGAAGCAGATTCGTCAGACACATCAAAACTTTCATTTAAAAACTTGATGCTACCTGTTTCTTCCCAGCCCCAACGCATTCGGTTGTAATAACTCCCAACAGCAACTGAGCGACTTTCACTGGTATCGGTATCTTCTTGTTTATATGCCGTATTAAAACCTACCGTATCAATATTTTCACTCCAGAATGGCATCTTGTAATCCGCACCGACCTGAGTGGCAATCTGCGATAGACGACTTTCAACCGAGAGTCTGTGTCCACGATCATTCACGTACCGGTTCTGCCAGCCCAGACTCATTCTGGCGCCTGTATCTGTACCATATCCGATACCTGCACTATAGCGATGCTTGAGATTTTCATTCAGCGAAACGTCTATCGGCACTTCTGCATTTTCCCGAGCTGATGTCATCGCCTGAGCTGAGACAGTGGCGAAGTAACCGCTGTTTTGTAAATTATTTCGAAGTGTGAGTAATTTATTGGCATCGAAAGGTTCACCGGGGTCAATGGGTGACATAGCCTCAAGTAGATCTGCATTGACAACGGTATCGGGAAATTCAATGTCACCGAATCGATAGCGTTGCTTTGAGTCATATTTCAGACAAATATCGGCGGATTCGGCTTCTATATCGACACGGACTTCGCTACAGGTAAACGCACCGTCAAAGTAACCATGCTCAGCTGCAAGTCTCAAAAAAGCTTTTTTGGTATTTTCATAACTTTGATGATCAAAATGGTCCCCAACCTTCAGCGGCAGTTTGTTGAGCATTTTGGTAAATGCTGGATCATTCTTGGCATCTCCCTCCACAGCGGCATCAATTTGGTGAATGATAATTGGCTGACCCAGGTCAATTTTATATTTGGCTAACCAATTATTTTCATCAGTTTCAGTTAACTCGGCTGTAATTTCGGGTGAATAATAACCATAAACGGTAAGCATGTGCTTCAATTCATCAACAGCCTGTTCATGTAAGCGTTGAACACTGCGGGAATCCAATCTTGGGCTGTTTTTTTGCCGATAAATACTTAAACCATTTATCAAGGTTTCACTCCAGTCCTTTTCTATACCCTCAAGCTCGATCTCGATATTTTTTTCGGTGTCAGCCCAAACCATAAAGGATTGAAATAAACACACAAAAAACACAAGGATGATTCTGCTATAGAAAAGTTTCGGGCATAACGGCATAGAGTCTCTGTCATGATTTACGAAGAGTGTAGAAATGAATGCATCTAATTACTGACATTTATTATGACACTTTCAACGCGACAGCGTTCTTAACTCAGGTTATTAGGACTTGCTGATCTTTTATCTCTGCCTCAGTTGTGAGCTGAATAAGCGTCAATCAAGGCACGAGGAGCGCCTTTTGTGAAATACATCCATGTAAGGGGCTGGGACTATTTTTGCCCCCGCAGAGGTGGATATGAAAGATCAACAATCCCTAATCAGTTGGGTCTGGCAGATTTTCTTTTCGAAAAGCACTCGGCGAACAACCAAAAAAATGACTGAAGCGTCGACTGAAGTGACTCAGATCATTAAAACCGTAGTTATAACAAGCCTCAGTGATACTTTGACCACCTCGTATCGCATCAGCGGCTGATTTCAATCGTACCTGCTGATGAAACTCACCTGGCGTACATCCCAGTTGTTTCTTGAACTCTACATACAAACGACTTCGACTCATGCAGGCCTGACGGCAGAGTTGATCAATATCAAGTGGCTGAGTGAGGTTTTGTTCAAGGGTATGCAGTACAGCCGTGATCCCGCTGGTATCGGGAGCTTGTTTACAATAACTCAGTAATACTTCACGTCCCTGCTCGCGAAGCAATCTGATCACCAGCTCTGAAACACCAAGATCAACCATCATTTCTTTATCCGGATCATTTCGGATATAAAAAGACACCATTTTTTCCAGTAAATGCTGCGTATCCTGGGTGTGATGTTTATGAATGATACGTGGTTGATATTCCCAGTTATATTCCGGCACATCCGTTTTGACTAAATCACGCATTCGGCTGGAAATCGCTTCAATGCGTTCACGGGAAATCTCGATAGTAAGACAAGTGGTCGGTTGCTGCTCATTGGCATCAGGAAAATCAATCTCAACATGCTCACCAGGCGGCATAACGTAAGATTCGTGGGGAACAAACAATTCACCTGAAGCATTGTAGTGATCATGCATGACTTTACGACCACTCACCATCCCGCAATACAATAAGTGATCAGCATTAAGCGCTACGCCCGTTGAGCTCCGATAAGTATCGTAAATGCTCAGCTCGGTCTCCGGTCCGTTAAACGTTACTTTATTTTCTATAAGCAACTGACGATTTTCGTGCCGACCACTTGTTGGGAATGTATTCAGGCTCATAGTTTGACCTTCATGAATAATGTTGGATTGTGTGTCTGATGTTTAGGATTAGTCAAGTGATTGGAAAGTATAGCGATGAAATTGATGCCGAACTCTTTTGGGAATTTTTCATAAATAAAAATAGCAAGCTTATTGAACATTGTGGTAATTTTTTTGTCACTTGTGGACTGACAGTCAAGTAATTGGGAATATGAGTCAAGTAGTTTATCCACTACAGGTCTTATGCTGAACATTTGCAAATATCAAAACAACAAGAGAGAGAGAATTATGATTTACGCAAAACCAGGTACACCAGAGTCGGTGATTTCATTTAAATCACGCTATGAAAATTTTATCGGCGGCGAATGGGTAGCCCCTGTTAAAGGCGAATACTTTAATAATATTACTCCCGTCACCGGCGAAGTTATTTGTGAAATACCTCGCTCGGGTGAAGCAGACATTGAATTAGCGCTAGATGCGGCCCATAAAGCACGCGAAGCGTGGGGTAAAACCTCAGTTCAAGATCGCAGCAATATCCTGTTGAAAATTGCTGATCGTATTGAAGCAAACCTTGAAAAACTGGCTGTGGCCGAAACCTGGGATAACGGTAAAGCGGTTCGTGAAACCCTGAATGCCGATATTCCTTTAGCGGCTGACCACTTCCGCTATTTTGCTGGTTGTCTGCGTGCTCAGGAAGGCACCATGGGTGAGATTGATGAAAACACAGTGGCCTATCATTTCCATGAACCTCTCGGTGTTGTCGGTCAAATTATTCCGTGGAACTTCCCACTGTTAATGGCAGCTTGGAAACTGGCTCCAGCACTGGCAGCCGGTAACTGCGTAGTCATGAAACCCGCGGAACAAACACCTGTCTCTATTTTGATTCTTGCAGAATTAATCGCCGATTTACTGCCAGCCGGAACGTTAAATATCGTCAATGGGTTTGGTCGTGAAGCAGGTCAGGCACTCGGTACCAGCAAACGTATCGCCAAAATCGCATTCACAGGTTCAACGCCAGTTGGCTCATTGATCATGAAATACGCTGCTGAAAACATTATTCCTTCAACAGTTGAACTGGGTGGTAAATCACCAAACGTTTTCTTTGAAGACATCATGCAGCAAGAGCAGGATTACATTAATAAATGCGCTGAAGGTCTGGTGCTGGCGTTCTTCAACCAGGGTGAAGTCTGTACCTGCCCTTCCCGTGCGGTTATTCAGGAAAGCATCTACGACGAATTCATTGCTGTGGTCATGGAACGCGCCAAAATGATCAAACGTGGTAATCCACTGGATACTGAAACTCAGGTAGGCGCCCAGGCATCGCAGGAACAGTTCGATAAAATCCTCAGCTATGTTGAAATTGGTAAACAGGAAGGTGCTCAATTATTAATGGGTGGTGGTATCGCCCAACTTGGTGATGAATTCAATAAAGGTTTCTATATCGAACCAACGTTGATGAAAGGCACTAACAAAATGCGTATTTTCCAGGAAGAAATCTTTGGCCCTGTGGTCTCAGTGACCACCTTTAAAGATGAAGCTGAAGCACTGGAAATTGCCAACGACACCGAATTTGGTCTGGGTGCTGGTTTATGGACCCGTGATATGAACCTGGCTTACCGTATGGGACGTGCCATTCAGGCCGGTCGTGTATGGACCAACTGCTACCATCATTATCCAGCTCATGCTGCGTTTGGTGGTTACAAGAAATCAGGTGTGGGTCGCGAAACTCATAAAATTGCTCTGGAACATTACCAACAAACTAAAAACCTGTTGGTCAGTTACAGCACTAGCCCTCTCGGTTTCTTCTAAAGCTCACCAGTAATCAAACTAACTCTCCCCTAAGCAGTGCTTTCGGGAGAGTTTTTTATTGGATGTTCACTACATTTAACGTTGACAGCGTACTATACTCAAAAAGAGAGAATAATAAGGTAAGGTATTTATGGCTCAGAATAATATTGAATCAACTCTTCATGAAAACCGGCACTTTCCACCGTGCGAAAGTTTTTACAAAGACTCCGCTTTAAACCCTAAAAAGCTTGATGCGCTTTATGCCAAAGCAGCTGAGGATCATGAGTCTTTCTGGGGTGATTTGGCGAAACAGGAACTCGACTGGATCAAACCCTTTACTAAAACGCTGGATGACAGCAACGCTCCTTTTTATAAATGGTTTGCCGATGGTCAATTGAATGTTTCCTATAACTGTCTTGATAGACAGCTAAAAGATAACGCTGAAAAAACCGCCATCATCTTTGAAGGTGAACCCGGTGATGTACAACACATCACTTATCGCATGCTGCATGAGAAAGTCTGCGTATTTGCCAACGCGCTGAAAAAACAAGGCATTAAAAAAGGCGATCGGGTCATTATTTATATGCCGATGATCACTGAAGCAGTTGTCGCCATGCAGGCTTGTGCCCGAATTGGCGCCATTCATTCAGTGGTATTTGGTGGTTTCTCCGCTGAAGCATTAAAAGACCGTATTGAAGATACCCAGGCAAAACTGGTGATTACCGCTGACGGCGGGCATCGCGGTGGCAAAATCATCCCGCTGAAAAACACAGCAGATCAGGCATTAAGCAAAGGCTGCGAAAGTGTTGAAACAGTCATTGTTTTTCAACGTTGCAAGAATGATATCTCGATGCAGGAGGGTCGTGATATCTGGTGGCATGATGCTGAACAGGATCAAACAGCAGAATGTGAACCCGAACCGATGAATGCCGCGGATCCATTATTTTTACTTTATACCTCAGGCTCAACCGGTAAACCAAAAGGGATTCAACACTCGTCAGCTGGTTACTTGCTGAATGCCATTACCACCATGCGTTGGGTGTTTGATATTCAGGAAAAAGACGTCTTCTGGTGTACTGCAGATGTTGGCTGGATCACCGGCCATACCTATGTTGCTTACGGACCGCTGGCCGTGGGTGCCACAATGATCATTTATGAGGGTGTACCTACCGTTCCGGATGCTGGACGTTTCTGGGATGTTTGCGCCCGTCACCATGTCACTATTTTCTATACTGCCCCAACAGCGATTCGCGCTTTGATGAAAGCGGGTGATGAAATTCCACAGCGTTATGATCTTTCCCATTTACGGTTATTAGGTACCGTTGGCGAACCGATCAATCCGGAAGCATGGATGTGGTATCACCGCGTTATTGGTCAGGAACGTTGCCCAATCGTGGATACCTGGTGGCAAACCGAAACCGGTGCTCATATGATTGCCCCAGTTCCATCCGTTACTGTCACAAAACCGGGTTCATGTACTCGTGCACTGCCCGGCATTGATGCAGCAGTGGTCAATGAACAAGGTGAAGCGCTTGGTCCAAATCAAGGTGGTTTCCTGGTGATCCGTAAACCATGGCCTTCCATGATCCAGACTATCTGGGGCGATGACCAACGTTATAAAGACACCTACTGGCCCTATTTCGATGGTAAATATTATCTTGCCGGTGACAGCGCTCGTCAGGATGAAGAAGGTTACTTCTGGATCATGGGGCGGATTGATGATGTGTTAAATGTTTCAGGTCACCGACTTGGCACCATGGAAATTGAATCAGCTTTAGTAGCGCATGAGGCGGTTGCTGAGGCTGCCGTCGTCGGTAAACCGCATGATGTTAAAGGTGAATCCGTATTTGCCTATGTCGTGTTAAAAGGTGAACGACCTGAAGGTGGAGAAGACGAAGCAATAACCAATGAATTACGTGCCTGGGTAGCCGAACAAATCGGACCTATCGCCAAGCCGGATGAAATTCGTTATTCAGACAATCTGCCTAAAACCCGCAGCGGTAAAATTATGCGTCGTTTACTCCGTACGATTGCCAAGGGCGAAGAAATCACCCAGGACACATCAACATTGGAAAACGAAGGTATCTTATTACAATTGCAAGGTAAGGCTTGATGGCGAAAGCCGAAACCGAAAGTCAGGAAAATCAACGGCTGGACAAATGGCTTTGGGCTGCGCGGTTTTACAAAACCCGTAGCCTGGCCGTTGAGGCTATTAATGGCGGTAAAGTTCATGCAAATGGCCACCGAGCTAAACCCAGCCGAACCATCCGTCCAGGCGATCAATTAACCATTTCGCAACCACCGTATGAATACGTCATTGATGTCTTAGGCCTGCAAAAACAACGTCGACCGGCCAGTGAAGCCCAATTGCTTTATCAGGAAACAGCTGAAAGTCGGGATAAACGTGAACTGTTACGTGAACAAATCAAAAATGAGCCGTTAGGTTTCCGTGATCAAAAAGGCCGCCCCAGTAAACGGGATCGTCGCCATATTATTAAATTCACCCGGGGCGACTAATGGATAAGACTTCACTGCTTAATGCTGCTGACAAACAGCTTCCCGCATTACGTTATGCTGTTGAATTGCAAAAAACGGCTGCCACTGTTGGCTTTGACTGGCCGCATATTGATGGCGTGATTGCCAAGATTCATGAAGAACTGGATGAGGTTGCTGCTGAACTGGATGATGCCGATCCAAAGAAACTACAGGAAGAAATTGGCGATTTATTATTTGCTATTACCAATCTTGCCAGGCATTTGGATGTCGATCCTGAACAAGCTATAGAGCAATGTAATCAGAAATTTCTCCGCCGTTTTCAATTTATTGAAACGCAGATAATCCAACAGGGAAAATCATTACAAACGGCTTCATTAGATGAGCTTGACGCTTTATGGGATAAGGCAAAATTATCTGATAAAAAGAATGAAGATTAATTCATAATATATTGATTTTAAACATCTAAAGACAATCTAAATGCCAACATGGATGATTCGATAAAACCGTGTTGTTCATAAAAACGATGGGCAGCTTCATTATCGTTATCGGTCAACAAGGTAATGCGTTTACAGCCTTTCTCTCTGGCAAAATCAATCGCATATTTCAATAACGCTGACCCAACGCCAAGGCCACGATTTTGTGGTGCAACCACCATATCTTCCAGAATCGCCACCCGGCTACCCAGCGCTGTCGAAATGGTGTACAACAAATTCACCATGCCTACAATCTGCCCGGCATCTTTTGCGACCAGAATATCACCGATACCGTCGCCTTCAATAATCGCTCCCAATCCTAAAGCTTGCATCTCTGCGTCTGGTTTAAATTCGGTTTCCTGACTAAACAAGGTGTCGAGTAACCGGCACAACTCAGGGATATCAGAAGGTACAGCAGTCAGTATTTCCATATTATCCGGCAGAGCTTAATGACTGTGCGGTTTGAAACTGATCCTGGCCGGTATACACCAGAAAATGTTTACCTTTGGCGCGAGCGACCATGCCAATACCAATATCCTGTGCAATGCTCAGACCCATTTCTGTCACACCACTGCGCGATAATAATAAAGGTACCTGCATCTGTGCGACCTTAATCACCATCTCAGATGTGAGACGCCCGGTGGTATAGAACACCTTGTCATTACCTTTGACATCGTTGAGCCACATCCAGCCGGAAATCGCATCGACAGCATTATGCCGGCCAACATCCTCAACAAAGCTCAATACATCATTTCCCTGGCAAAGCGCACAACCATGTACTGCACCAGCCTGTTTATACATTTCGTTGTATTCGTTCAGGGCATGCAACACGTCATAAATAGACTGGGCACTGAACTGGGGACATTGCAGTTTCAGTTCAGATAACGAATCCATGACATGACCAAACATAGTGCCCTGCCCGCAACCACTGGTCGCAATTCGTCGGGACATAAGCGAATCAAGATTATTTTTCTGCTGATGGGTCGTCACCGCAACAGCATCAACGTCCCAATCCACCTGAATGGATTTGATATGGCTGAGTTCATCAACCAATCCCTGATTGCGCAAATAACCAAGTGTCAGTAGCTCTGGCTGACCACCAAGCGTCATCAAAGTAACAATCTCGCGATTATCCAGATAAATCGTCAGTGGCCGTTCGCCGGTTAATGACACTTCACGGGCTTCGCCAAATTCATCTAAAACGGTAGTGGTATGCAGGCGGTTAATGCCCTGATTGGTCATTTCAGGCTGATATTTAGCCACCGGTGACACTCATATGACGGAAGATAATCGGCTGTTCTTTGATATTAAAGTCATGGCCTTTTGGCTTGATATCCATCGACTGGATAATGGCCTGTTTGAGTTTATCGAGATCACCAGGATGGCGGCGAATAATATCGCGCAAGTCCATCGAATGTTCCTGCCCCAGACATAATAGTAAACGACCTTCCGTAGTCACCCTGACCCGATTACAGCTTTCACAGAAATTATGACTGTGAGGCGATATAAAGCCTATTTTGCTGTTGCTGCCAGCAACCTGATAATAACGCGATGGTCCACCGGTATTAGCAATACTGCTTTGCAAATCAAAATGCTTTTGTAATGTGGCCAGCACTTCATCACTACTGCAATAGCTTTCATTACGACTGTGCGTTACCTGACCCAATGGCATTTCTTCGATATAGGAAATATCCAGATCATTATCGATAGCAAACTGAGCCAGATCGACAATCTCATCATCGTTACGGCCTTTCATGATGACCGCATTCAATTTGATGCGTTTAAAGCCCGCTTGTTTGGCAGCATCAATCCCGTCCAGTACCTGAGTTAATTCGCCAGTACGGGTTAATTCACGGAAACGTTCGGCATTCAATGAGTCCAGACTGATGTTAATGCGATCCATACCGGCTGCAGCGAGCTTTTCAGCGTACTTGGGTAACTGGGAGCCGTTGGTGGTTAAGTTCAGCTCTTTAAGCGATGTGGTGTGCTTTAACGCGCCAATTTGCTCTATTAACCAATCGACGTTGCGACGTACTAAAGGTTCGCCACCGGTGATGCGGACTTTTTCCACCCCGAGTTCACAAAAAGCTTTTACCAGAAAGGCAATCTCTTCCAGCGTCAGCAACTGTTCGCGCGGCATGAAAGTCATTTCTTCATCCATGCAATACACGCAACGGAAATCACAACGATCAGTGATCGATATCCGTACATACGACACGCGCCGTCCGAAGTTATCGATTAATTGTGTTTGGTTATCCGTCATAGTGTCTATTATGCGCTAGCTACGCTCTTTATGAGAAATGTCACAAGAATTTTTTGCAGTGGAAAAGCCAAACAAGGCATAGCCACCACAGCGACCGCTTAATCCGTTAATCAGTAGTCCCAATCCCAGCAAGGCCCACCAACTTTGGTAATACAATGCAATCGCTATTATAAACAGACCGATTATGATACGTAACGTTCTATCAATATTGCCGAGATTCTTTTTCATTGCATTGCTCCAGATACAAACAAGCCCCTTTGCAGGGGCTTGAATGAATCAATCTTATTGATTGCTGAATCAATCGTTGCCAGAGAAGGCACCGATTAAATGCAACAGGCTGGTAAACAGGTTGTAGATACTGACATACAAGGTCACAGTCGCCATGATGTAGTTTGTTTCGCCACCGTGAATGATGTTGCTGGTTTCATAAAGAATCAGACCAGACATCAACAGCACGAACATTGCAGAAACCGCCAGCGACAGACCAGGCATGTTAAAGAAGAATGCTGCCAGTCCCGCCAGGAAAGCTACCAGGATACCGACAAACAGGAAGCCACCCATAAAGCTGAAGTCTTTTTCAGATTTAATCGCGTAAGCAGATAAGCCTAAAAAGACAATCCCGGTTGCGCCCAGAGCCTGCATAACAATCTGCGGACCATTGGGTAATCCCAGGTAAGCGTTAACGATTGGTCCCAGTGTCAGGCCCATAAAACCGGTCAGCGCAAATACAGAGGCAATACCCCAAACGCTGTTGCGCAGTTTAGCTGTCAGGAACAACAGACCGAAGTAGCCGATCAAGGTAATAATAATGCCTGGATGCGGCAGGTTAAACACCATTGACACCCCAGCGGTAAGCGCACTGAAGCCAAGCGTCATCGCCAGCAATACATAGGTGTTACGCAATAACTTGTTGGTTTGCAGCGCAGATTCGCGCGAACGCACAACTGTTGATTGAGTATCGTAATTCATCAGTTTATTTCTCCATTACTCAGTAAAGTATTGATGATAGGTAGTTCATCCAATGGACATCATCCTACCGGATAAGTTCTAAATGGCAATAGCTATATAAATTTTGCTTTCACTGTTGTCAGAACAAGTCATTCCTAGTAATATGCCGCGTCTTGGAGGGATGGCAGAGCGGTTGAATGCACCGGTCTTGAAAACCGGCGTGGGTTTATAGCCTACCCAGGGTTCGAATCCCTGTCCCTCCGCCAAACAAACTAACGGACTTCGGTCCGTTTTTTTGTATCTAAGGCTTGGTAATTGCGATTTTAGCTGTTCTGTATTTAGAAATTGTTGCAGGCGTGTCTATGCAACCCTTTTATACTGACACCTCCAAATTCTGTCTCCGCCATCTCGTTGTTCTAAACAATGTCATTCCTACCACTTTGTTAGAAACTGCTTACAGCGGCCCATGTATTTAGATATGTGCCAAGCACTCAAAACGTTCCCTTAATAGCCAAATGCCGAGATAAAGTAATAGCGATGTACGTTGACGCACAGACGGTCAGCGCATTGCTAGCTAACATCAGCAACGAGATCTCTAGCAGATTAATCCGCACGGCAGTGAACAAGGTATGGCAGGTCTCAGCTCAGCGCGATGAACACGGTGGAGAGCTACTTTTACTTAAGATGCGTAGTGTATTGGCGACCTAATCCCTACCCGCATGCTCCATACAAGACCGGCGAAAATCCTTGTGTCTTCTTAGGCTTAATCACAGCGAGATCGTGCCGCTCGGCTACCGTTAGTCCTTACATAAAAGGAAGAATTATGGACAAATCTCTTTTACCATTAATATCTAAAATTGATTCATATATTTCACGGAACACAGAAACCTCTCTAGTCATATTTTTATCCACAGATTTTTATCAACGAATTTTGCATTCGAACAGAACCTCGTTCAATTTAACTTATGATCCCCCCAAATTGTTGGGACATAGTTTTTCCGTACGAGATGATATCGATACTATGGAGAAACAATTTTTTGTTACGAGTGAAACTGCATTATGAGTTGAATCGCCATTACTTTTTGACGGCTTTCAGCCATTTAATGTGGCAACTAGAGAGGCGAAAATAAATCAATGTAGTCACAATCCATTGATTAAGAGCGTTTGAATTCACTGATCTTAAAACCGGCATGGGTTTATAGCCTACCCAGGCTTCGAATCCCTGCTTCTCTGCCAAATAAAAAAACGGACTTCGGTCCGTTTTTTTGTATATGGGGTTTGGTAATTGAAATTTTAGCTGTTCTGTATTTGCGTTCCCACGCATGAGCGTCGGAACGAGTTGCAATTAAACTTATGTGCATCTCCTTCTGTAACGCAGAACTTGCCTCATAGTCATGTGCATTTCCATCCTGGACTTAATCATCTGAAAATCGATATAAAAGATAATTCCAATCGCAGTTATGCCAAATAAAAAGAAAAGGTCGCCCCATGTTGGTAAGAACAAGCTCAACGAAAACCGATCAATTATTTCGAGCTGAAATACGAGTAAACACGAAACCATAATGATGATTTTGTAAAAGTGCTGAGATAAGCCTACCTTCACTGCTGAACGTTCTCTTACACCTTTGATGAATATTTTCCGTAATAATCTTTGCATATCCATACCCAAGTTATTAAAGGAAAATCATATTACTCACATCATTTTTAACAGTGCATTAACCTGAAGCAAAGCAGTACTAAAGCGCTTTTTGCTCGAATTTTCGACCTTATATATTGCCCCTTTTGCAGATAGTGCCATTAGCTATTCCCTGAAGGATTTTCGTAAAATCAGGACGAGCAGCTGTAATACGATAGCCCGCCAACCTCAAAAAAAGCGTGTGGCTTCAACCTGTAAAATTTATCCTCTACGTCTTTCGATTGCTCGTCGTATGGATTTGTCATGACTTCTTGCAGCTCTCGAATGAGTGAGTAGTTCCCCTCCTTCGCTTGCTGATAAGCAGGCACAACTAACCACTCCCGCAAACTGTATTTTGGATTGACCTGTTTCATCTTGTTGGAGAGCTCTTCATGAGAAAATGGCTGAGACTCTGTCGTGTTGGCCTTAGCGATAAGCGCTTTCCATTTTGTGAGCCACTCTGACCAGCGTTTATTTATCCGTTCGGGGTCTTGCTTATAGGTCGGGTTCTTGTAAAAGCTTTTTTTGAGTGGACCAATCTCGTCGGGCACCATAGAGAGTTCGCGAAAGAAAATGGTGTAATCAACCGATGTTTGCATCATCAGCGCTACCAGCTCGTTAAATAACTCCGCGTTAAAGGTATCCAGCCCAAGTTTGGCTGCCCACATTTTCTCCATTTGCACCTGCATTACTGATGCGAAGCTGCTTTGTATCTCGTCGAGCTGTCGCAGACTGTCCTGATGCGAAGTCAGCAACGGACGCAATGCTGTACAAAACATGTGAAAGTTTTTTTCCGCTGCAACAGGTTGATTCAAAAATGCGAAATGCTGTCCTCCTCCCGTCCATGGCTGGTAGTACGGATCAAACATCTCGCAGAAGCCAAATGGACCGTAGTCGAGTGTGAATCCACCGGCAGCACAATTATCGCTGTTGAAGTTACCCTGGCAATAGCCGACACGGATCCAATTCGCAACAAGTGACGTCAGTCGGTTTCGGAACTCGCGTGCAAGCATCAATACTTTTTCTGATGTGCTCAGGTTTTGGTCGATAACGTCTCCATACTCACGATCGATGAGGTGCAAGACGATCTGCTCCAGCTCTTCCATTGCTTGTGGGTGTTCATTGTTACGGGCTCGACGAGCGAATAGCTCAATTTGGCCAACCCGAATAAAAGACGGTGCGACCCTTGTCGAGATAGCTGCTGGCTCTGATATAAGCGTATCCGGATCTCTTGAATGTGAACCTTCTGAATACCACGGACGCTTTACTTTTTCAGTTTTCGAGACGTAAAGACCCAGAGACCGCGAGGTTGGAACCCCAAGCGCGTGCATGTGCTCCTGAGCCAGAAACTCTCGTACACTCGACCGCAAAACAGCGCGTCCATCTGCGCCGCGGCAGTATGGCGTCCTGCCCCCACCTTTTAACTGCATTTCCCAATGATGACCATTGATGACGGTCTCTAGCACCGAAATAGCACGACCATCGCCGTATCCGTTACCGGTCTGAAAAGGACATTGCTGGGTGTATTCTGTACCGTAAATGGACAATGCGTAGCCACACGCCCAGCCAACCTTACGCATCGGCTCTGGAACGTATGCGAGATTGCCGGAGAACACTCGCATGAAATCGGCCGACTGAGCCAAACTATCGGCAAAGCCCAGTTCGCGAAACAAGTTTTTACTATGCGCCACGTACTCGGGATCTTCGAGTGGCGTTGGACTGACAGGAACATAATGGCCTGAGAAGACTTGACGGGGATAGTGGTCGGCTCCGTTTGATGTCGCATCAGGATCAGCATTGAGCGTGTCCATAAACGAGTAACTTACACACTTTGCAAGATTGTCGAGATTGGAGATTGTTTCCATAGAGTCGGTTTGCTGGTGTGGTCGCATTACCATCGGGCTCCTGTTAAGGTGGGGAAAAAGCTGCTTGACCGCTGATTAATCACTTGCATCGGCAGCTTGTCCGATTGCAGATCAACACTTTGAGCATAACTTTGGATCACTTTCTGATTGTCACTTGAGGGTTTGCATCTCTGACAGCTGTCACTCATGTTAGTGCTCAGCTTTTCTTGCCACTTCTCAACAATAGAATTTCTCTCGCTAAAGTTAGTGAGCCACTATTTCTTGAATTTATACGTTGAACCGTAGACAAAATCAGATATGGGTTAGGTGACGGATTGCTTAGAGCGAAAGATCAAATTTAAAAACAGACTATATTTTTAAACACATTTTACGCAGATATTTTCTTAGTTTATAGGTGCAACATTTCTGCTTGCCATTGATCTTTAATCGTTAGGTTTAGGTTTTAAGCACTGTCTTACAAACCTGACCCCAAAAGTTAGCCTAGTAAGTGACAACAACACAAAATAAGGTGTAGTTCCATATGATTCCACTATCTATTTTAGAACTTGGTCGTGTACGCGAAGGGTCTGATCGCCGAACGGCTCTTAATGATGCCCGGACTTATGCGCAGCATGCTGAGCGACTGGGATACAAACGCATATGGGTAGCAGAGCATCATAATATGCCTGGGGTGACAACAGCCGCCACCTCCATCGTCATTGGCCATATCGCTGCTGGGACAAATACCATCCGCGTGGGATCCGGTGGCATCATGCTGCCTAATCATGCGCCATATATAATTGCTGAGCAGTTTGGGACATTGGAAGCGCTATTTCCCGGTCGTATCGATCTTGGGTTGGGCCGTGCTCCCGGCACCGACCAAATGACCTTACGGGCTTTGCGCCGAAATCCAGCCAATGCTGACAAATTCCCACAGGATGTGCAGGAATTACAGGCTTTTCTTGCACCCAAAGGAGCCGCCCAACAAATAGAGGCAGTACCCGGTTCGGGAAGTAATGTGCCTATCTGGATATTGGGCTCCAGCCTATTTGGTGCACAACTGGCGGCGAGTCTGGGATTGCCTTACGGCTTTGCCTCGCATTTTGCCCCACAAGCGCTTTATCAAGCACTTGAGGTCTATCGGATGAATTTCAAACCTTCAGCACAATTGGATAAGCCATACGCTATGGTTGGAGTCAATGTCATCGCGGCTGAAACAGATGAGGAAGCTCGCTACCTCGCAACATCACAGCTAATGTCCTTCACTAACCTCTTTCGCGGTACTCGCGGCTTAATGCAGCCACCTATCGAAGATATAGAAACCTACTGGTCGCCTCAGGAAAAGGCCCAGGCAGGACAAATGCTGGATTGCAGTGTCATTGGCAGCCATGAGACGGTTCAAAGCGGCTTGCAAAATCTTATCGAGAAAACGCAAGCCGACGAATTAATGATCGTCTCAGACATCTTTGATACCTCAAAGCGGCAACGTTCAATCGAAATTACCGCGCAGGCAATGGCTTGAACGTCCCCTAGATTTTGCACTAACTAACTCTAGTAGCGTCCCTTTCCAGCATTGGTTAGATCGCTTTCCAAGACATTTGAATATTTTTATCTGTGTTGCATATTTTCTCAAAGCCAAGACGTTCATAGAATCGCAGTGCAGGTGAATTCGTTCGAAAAACCTTAAGCTCTAGCGGTACTTAGTTGGCAGCAGCCTTTGACTGTAGTTTCTTAAGTAGATGAGTGCCAATCCCTTTATTCTGATAGTCCGCTATAAGAGCAATATTTTGCACATAAATCCTCCCGCCATCTATGCAGAACTGAACATAACCAACGATTAGGCCATTGATCGAGACAACTAATGTAGTCGACGATTCGAGCTCACTCGCGAAATTAGCTTTTTGCCATTCCCCCCCCCAAAAAAATCTGATGAATGTGCGAGTAAAATACCGTGCGATGTATCTCAAATAGAGCTTCTAATTCACCTCCACCTGCTGGACGAATATTCATACTTTCTTCCCGATCTTACGGCGAGTTAAGTTGTGAATGACACTTATCATATTCGGTAATAGCTACGATCTTCATTTTTGGTATCATAACGCTCAGCGTAACCGACACCCAACGGAGCGCGGCGCAGTTGGCCGTCCGAGTTCACGACGTGGTTAGGCCGATGTTGCACTATCGCGTTCCTTCGATACATCAGGTCTGCCACTGACAGAGATCATGATCCATGTTCCACCCTGCATGAGGTAGACCTCACTCCATCTGCCGGTGACGTTGATGGGCGTTGCATTTTTGGGGACGACCATCGCGGAGTAGGAATAATGAACGACCCCCACTTTTCCCTCGTAAACCTGAACACTCAGAGGATGAAGTTCGTACCCGCGCAATTCTGGAGATTCACCGGATACCGAGTGAACTGCTGCATCTCGGTCGTGCGGGAGCGGGGCGCTCATGTCCCAACCTACATAGTCGGGATGGAGTGTGGAGCGAATCTGGCCCTCCTCCCTTACCTTCGATAATGCCCACAGATCAACCACGCGCTTCCACAGGTCGCGTTGTTCTGGGGAGAAATCGACAATGGGTAATTGAATCGCCATGCTCTCTCCTAACTGTCCTAACGCCGCCTTAAGCGGACAAAAATAGTTGGCCACACTTTTGTTGAGGCACGAAACAAAGTCAAGTGTTTTTGTTCCGTTTAAAGGCCTTCTTAAATGCCCTTGACTCAAGGGATTAGCTTGTTTTGGTAATCACTCAACAAGGGGGCAGCCAACTTGATTTTGATATTTCGAACTTTTCCGATCCCCTCCGTGAGGTTTTAAGACTGTATGTCTATCCGTTTGCTTGCAGACCCAATGTTGAAAGTTTTCATAGCCCAGTGCCTATCCCCGAAGAGTGGCATCAGTAATTTGTTGATTTTCTTTCCCTAACGTCGTTTTGTCCATAATGAATTTATAACCAGTAGCTGTTTCTACTTTGGTAGCTGCCAACGCAAGATAAATTGGATGCTCTGTTTTCAACTGATCTTCTTCGCCAAGTGCATTGTGGTGATAGCTGGACCAAGGATAAAGGAGTAAATGCAGGTGATTTGTCATGATGACATAGGCATGAAGCTGGCAGTTGACTTTATCTAATGACTCTCCAATATCATGGAGAATACGAGCCATATCCCCTTCTTTTTCAAATATGTTTTGACGATTATTGCCTCGATGCATGATATGCAGAGGCTGACTGGGTAGAACCAATCGAGGAAGTCTTGCCATGTCGTTACATCCTTGTAGCGATAAGGTTTTGGTTACTTTATTACATCAGTTTACGGAATGAAACCAAATCAAGTTGGCTGACCCCTTGATTTCTTTTTTTTACCACCCACCATGATATCCATTTGTAGCACAGGAGGAAAACAAAAAAATGATAAGTATTAACCAAGAAAATCTAATAAATATTTTTGATACCATTTTTTCCATTATGAATCATTAATTTTCTCTTCAGTATTGTAAATAAACACTGAGCTCCATACTTCAGGAGGAAAATCAAGGTAGTCATACTCAATTGAAATAAGTTAATACCTTGAAGAATTAATAGAATTTATAATTTTTAAAAATGTCGTTCTTATCAAAGACAAATAAAGCTTTCTTTGCTCCATTGCTACAAAGTAACCCTTCATCTTCTTCATCCATGATTTCAATGCAAGACATCCTATTGGTAAAATTTTTCACTTGGCATTTCAGTGTTACGCCGTTCACGGGTTTTAGATGACCATTTATTAAGTTCTCTTTTGGTGGGTATGGGCAATCATGATCAATCTTGCTATTGATACTTGTGTTTGAGCATCCTTGGGTTAGTACCACGCTAAGACTGAGTGACAGTGAAATTAATAGTGGCTGCTTTTTCATATAGTGATTTCCATTTCTTGTTGATTAAAATATTTGTGTCAGGGAAAAGTTGATCACCCTTTTCATACTTACTTTTATCTCAGAACATATGGGCCTACTTTTACTCGGCTTGCTGTGTGATTTTCACATTATTATTTGAATCAATTACCACCCATAATTAATGGAATCTATAGCCGATAGATCAGCCATAATGTTCTGGTTATAAAAGGAGTTATGATTTAATTTTTACGGGTACAGTCATCACTCATCGCAATACTCTAAATAAACATATCCTTTATCTCGCATACATTCAGCCTATTCATTAGTGAGTCTTCCCATTGCTTCTGCCCCGAGTTGCATTTCCTTATTTCACTGGTCAATTGATGAAAAACAGCTTTGTGGTATTGGATCAGGCCTAAACAGTGCGGTCTTTCCAGGATTGTTTTGCCTCAATTCTTTGCTTTTTTTGGCAATAACATCTGCCTCTGACAGCCGTCCTGTTTGACGAAGGGACTTTTCATATTCATCAAGATGATTTGCAAGTTCAATCGGATCTGAGTGATCAGCCTTCATTTGATAAAGTAACGGTAAAGACCTTTCAAAAAGAACATTGGCTTCTAAGTAACGCTGTTGAGCACTATATAATCTGGCAAGTTCTGATATATTTTGTGTAATCTTTGCTTCATCATTATCAGCCACCTTTTCACGAACAATAATGGATTGTTTCAACCATTTTTCAGCTTCATCCAATCTACAAAGCTTAATATTTGTTCTTCCTAAACCATACATTGCAATGGCAATATATTGCTGGTCTCTATTTTTATTTGCCGCCCTCAGTGTTTTTTCATAACTTTGAAGTGCTTCCTGATAACGCCCAGAAAGGTATGCTTTATTACCCTTATAATTTAGTTGTTGTTGATGGGAAACAGTCGCACAGCTCATGCTTGAGAGAATTAATAACAAAACTAGAAATATTTTTAGTAAATGCATTTTTCATCCTTAAATTTATTGCAAATAGATACTCAATTGGGAATTTATTAATAGTTCTCATCTAGTTTTTGGAGAGGTGTTACGCAACAGATCACTTATCTCGTGATTACTCTGATTTTGCACATCCCGTTGCAGTTGTGTTGCTCTATCGGGATATTCTTCGGTGTGGTCTGTTGAGCGCCATGAAGAAGAGACTTCTGGCAGCAATTCCTTATCGACGTAGACCAAATTAATGTCTTGATGGGGATTCACATTGCCTAATATTTCCTGCTGTTTTTTATTAGCCACCAAAAAGATAGTAGTTGCAGAAACTGGCTTGTCTTTGGTTTTTATCAACGCACTTTTTACCGTTGCAACATTGAGTGCCTGACTTTTACCTAAAATACCCACTGAAAGCTCTGTACCTGAGGAAAGTAATTGAACAAGTTGGTCTATCGCCACCGTTGACTGGCCCATTTCGAACGTTGCCAGCATGAGTTTTTCTGAAATCAAGTTGCCTGGGCTGGGTACTTCAAGAAAATACAGATCAGTTGAATCAGTAATTTCCATGATTGATCTCATCTGATCTGAATAAGGGTTTGGACGTTTTTGGGCAGATAATTTAGTAGATGTGTAACAGCCAGTAACAAGGCTAAAAAGCAGGGTGAAAAGAGTCAGTCTTAGAATGTTTTTTTTCATGATTCATCCTTAAATCAAAATAATTTAACTAGGGTGTTAATTACGTTCTTGGGTAGAAATCCTTTTTGATAAGTACATACTGATGTCAGTCATCTGCTAAACATTCAGGTGGAGGATTTTTTGTTTTCTCACGACTACAAAGCTTGGGCGCAAGTGCATGAGTTAGGCAGTAGTTATAATCACTTTTTACTTTGCAATACCAACTATTTATCCGCCTCTCTACAGATGGTGATGGGATGACAGCGTTTGGTTGACAGGCGGGGTAGTTACGATAGCGTGTGTCAGTACATGCCTCATTAAGCGTCCAATTTGTATTTTGCTGAATAAAGCCCGCTTTTATCATGCACTTATCCACTAAAAAACCATGATTAAATTGTTCATCTTCTTCAATAACACCAGTTTTCTCATATGCTTTTCTATAAGGCCAACCCAGAGTGCTAGGAGCTATAGCACCACACTCCAATAATGCTTTTTTTACATCAAGCTGTGACTTATTAGATTTTTTCCACATTTGATAATCTTCCGGTGGTGGCTTATCAATATTGCGAATACTGTACTGAGTACAACCAACTAGTAAAAAGAACAAAACAAGCAAGGTATTCTTCAACATTATTGCGTTCCTATTGTTGTAGTAGCCGGGATGTTTATCGAAGATGGTGCTCCATATTGTTTTATGCAGGCCCTGCTTCCAACACCATAACAACCATGGGCGGAAGTTGACTGTCCAAATATGTTGATCCATTCTTTTATTAAATTACTTCCTTCAGGGACTTCCCCATAAGTGGTTTGATTACCGCCTATTAATCTTCCCACAAAATCCGCCATATGATTTTGTAACTCAACTGAAGTCTGGTTGCCGCCGCTTAAAGTATCTAAGGAGTTAGCTGCCTCTTGAGCAGAATATGCTGGTCCCACAAACTTTATGTTTGTATTACTAAGGGGCTCAACTAAGCCCATGGTTTGAAGTGTTTCCATAGCATTACCAATCGTCATCGATCCACGACTATGACCAGTCAAATTAAGTCCGTCCTGCCCATATATTTGGGACAGATTTATAATTTCTTGTGTAGCATTAGTGTTTCCCAATGCAGCACTTTCTAAACCTTTCTGATACCCCGCTACAAGCAGTTCTGAAAGAAAATTATTTGTGTCTGGAAAATGGACCAGATAAACCTTCTCGCCAACTGGTGCCTCGGCCATTTGAACGGAATAAGCTCCAGCTGCCGATTCATCGTTAAAAAGACCATTAGTAAATACATTAAGCTTCTTGTTTTCTCCAGTTGATTTTAATTTGAATTTTTCAGCCTCATCTATTTCGTGCAATATGGGTTTGCCTTCACTGTCTCGAACAACATTTCCTTCATCATCCCTTTCAACTTCAAAAACTTTAGCTTTGGCCAAAAACATTTTTTTAAATGCTTCATCAGTAAATGTTGAAATCGTTGCAGAAAGTAGCAGTTTATCCGCTTGTTCCTGCTGTGCTTTTTCTTGTAAAACCTCCATATCCGGTCTTTCCAGAACGCGATTTGTATCTGAGGTATCTCGATTTAATGATGCAAGGGTTTCTTCAGTATTTTTATCCGTTAATTCTATTTGGGCGGCTTCGTCGGTAATTGTGATGCTAGCCGGACTTATCGCACTCAGTGTTGTGCTGCTGTCCTTAATATCTGCTTCGCCATGATTCTGTAAATTGCTAGCAAGCCCCTTAGCGGCAGCATATTTACTGGTTAGCATGTCACTGCTGAGTGTTAGACCTTGAGAGCTGGCCTCAGCATCCATATGGTTTTGGATATCATTTACAGTCAAAGTACTGGTAATGAGTTGGTTTTTGTCTGAAGAGGCAGCGCTTTCCATCACTGCGCCCTTAAGATCTGTGTTACCAGCGACGATGATATCAAATCCTTCTCCTCCCGCTTTGATACCACTTTGCTCATAAACACTCGCGTAATTGCTGTTACTTTTTTGTTTGCTATTGCTAATGCTGCCGCCAGCAATACCAGCTCCGATGGGTATGCTGATGCTTATACCAGTGTTGCTTTGTTTAGCCTTGCTGGTCGCGGTATCCTGCACACTTTCAATGTTAAGATCTCCCGCAACATCGGCAATCACTCGTTTTCCGCTAACATTGGCACCTATTAAATTTGTGTCGTTGCCAGAATTCAGAGCAAGTGTTTCTCCAGCAGAAACCTGTGTATTGTTGTAAGTCAGACTGTCACTATTGGCTTTTCCTTTACCTCGGCTGGCTGCCAGATCGAGGCTTAAACCTGTTCCCTCACCGCCGATTCCAATAGAAACTCCAATACTGGCACTACTGGATTTGTTTTTACTTTGATTGGTTTCTTTATCGGCACTGGCGATCAAGTTGATGTTTCGTGAAGCATCGAGGGTGACATTTTTATCTGCTGCAATATGACTCCCCACTATAGTTAAGTCATCCTGAGTTGCTTTGATACTGACATCACCACCGGCCTTCACTAAACTGCCTTGGTTATAAGTTAGGCTAGAGCTGCTAGAGCTTTCACTGTTGCTGCTACCAACACTAATACTCAATTTGATGCCTGCCGAAGAAGCTGCATCCTTAATCTCGCCCGCATTGATGGCATCAATGGCTGCACCGCCTTGTTCCATGAGTGTTGCGCTATTGGCATAAGTTTGTAGTGCGTTCAACGCTTTGTTTCGACTACCTTCGCTTTTTAAAGTGTGCTGTGTGGTATCTACAACATTTTGTGCAAGGTTAAATGCACTGCTTTGAACGGCAAGCGTTAAGCCACTTTGTTTGAATTTAGTTTCATGGGTTGTATCACGGGTATTTTGCCCGGCAAGGATATTCACCTGTTGGGCGCTGATATCGATATTGCCTTGCGGGGCTAGAACCTCACTGGCTTTTTGGGTGTAGCGCTTGCCTGCTTCTATTGCCACATCACCTTCAACACTTCCCACGGTGCTGCCAGTTTGATTTGTACTATTGTGAGTCTGGGTTGTATTCAGTGAGCTGGAACCCAGGGTGACACTGGCACCACTGGTACTTAGGCCACTCGTTTTGGTTTTACGCATATGAAATTCGTAAGCTGTATCCTTGGCAGCAGTGATATTCACGTTATCTCCAGCGTTTAATACGGTGCCATTATCACTGATGATATTGCTGCCACGGATGTTCAGATCGTTACCAGCTTCTAACATAACGGTATCACCACTAATGGTGCTACTGATGCTGTTGTCTGCTTTAAACACATCTCGTTGAATCTTGGTTTTACTGCTGAAGGTGCTGCTTCGTTTTACCTTACGTGCCGTATCGAAGTTGCTGGTTTCACGGCCTTCGATGATGTTGATATCTTGCATAGCAGTGACATTGATTGCGCCAGCTTCACTGGTAATGCTAGCGGCAGTTGCATTAACGTCATTGCCTGCATTGAAGCTAATATCGCCCGTTGTTTGAATATCGCTGCCAATCTCCTGCGTGCCGCCATGTTTTACATAGTTTTTCGCATTACGAATGCTGCTGTTCTGTTCGGCAATCTGCACTGTGCCAAGATTGATGTTTTCTTCAGCGTTAATTTGTGTGATGCCCCCTTCACCCTGATTAACGATACTGGCAGCCATCAAGTTAACGTCATTACCTGCTGATGCAACAAGAATGGCATCGGGATTGCTGAGATACAGTCCGGCAACACGATCTATATTTGTACGACTAAAACTGCTGGCGCCTTCTCTTTGTTTGCTGCTTTGTGTTGTGCTTCGAAGGTTAATGTCATTGTCAGCATCCAACAGCATGGCATCTCCTGCTATGACTTGACCGCCAATGTTGTTGATATCATTTTTGGCTTTTAATAACGTCGAATCAGCCACAATCTGACCGCCCAGATTATTGATATTGTCAGCATTCAGCTCCACTATGTCGCGACCTGCAATCGTCCCCTCATTGGTCACATTCGCAGTGAGATTCATGGTGACCGTGTTGCCTGCCATCAAACCGGTGGTCGGCTGCATGTCCTCTGTCTGTGGCCTTATATACACCTGAGGTGCCAAGGCTTGAGTAACTGTTCCATCAGGGAGCGTGACTGTTTGCTCAACCAGCCAGACAATATCGCTGGTGAGCTGAGCCATCTGCTCGGCTGAAAGTGCCACACCCGGAATAAGCTGTAAATCACTGACTTGTGTGAGGGCCGATGTCATCAACGCCTGATATTGCGCTTCATCAGTAGCGTGTCCATCAAGGAATCGACGGCCTGTTAGTTGGGCTATTTGTTCACGCACCAGACGTTGTTCATAGAAACCATCGCCCAAACGTTTTTGAGTCGTTGCAGGGTCGAATGTCAGCTGCTGCAACATGTAGTCAGAACTTAACCAAGAGCGATAATTGGCAAAGCGTGGATTGGTTTCAATCAGATAATCTGCTGCAACATTAGGGGCGGGTTGAAATAAGTTGCTGGTGACAATCGGTAATGCCGCCGAGCTAACTGTAGTGCCACTGCCCGCTGGAACGGTATTACCATCCAATTGTGTAGTGGCAAGGTTATACGTCACGACTTGGTTGGCTGGATTGTAAGGGCCTATAACATCAACATCGTAATCATTGTCGTTGCCGTCCCAATCGTAATAATAAGCCGTGCCGCTATAGCTTGTGGTGGTCCGGCCTTCTGAATTCAGGTTTTGTACTGAGGCGCCAGTAACATCAAGGTTGCCACCCGCGATGATTTGGCTATCACTATTAATCACGGAGCCGCTGATAAACATATCGCCACCCGAGAGAATCTGACCAGGAGCTGAGGATACGATTTGTGTTTCGTAGAATCTTTTTGTACCTAAATAGCGTGTGTATTCGCGGAATGTGTATGACCCTGCTGAACGCCATTCAACATGAACGTTACCAATATGGGCTCCAGAATAGTCAGAGGTTTCATAAATGACACTCGCCCCTCGTGGTGTAAATCGATCAAAACTACCGCTTCCAGTTTGAACAACTTCGGTAATGAGTTCGGCATTCAAGTTTTGTAAATTAGCTATGGTCAAAGCTGCATTACCTAATGCCTCGATAGTCGCACCTTCATTGATGAGTGAATCTGCTGCTCCAATAGCTTGATTAGCCCCATCCAGACTACCAGCAATTGCCAGATCGACTGCACTGAATATCAAACTATCATTGCGATTTTCGATGCTCACAGCACCGATATCAAGCTGATCACGGGCGGCGATCACAGCCCCTGCATCATTGCCAAGTTGGGCGACTTGAATGCCGATTTGATCGCCAAAGATGCTACCGGTTTGACTGTTAAACAGATTGTCTGCGTTGATCAGTGTATTTACGCCATCAATCATGCCGTTGTTTGTGATCGTGTCAGCGGCGGTAATATTAGTATCAAGGCCAGCTATCTCCCCATTCACCGTATTGTCGATGTTGTTGGCGCTAAGGTGTAGCGATTGACTTGCAATTATGGTCGATTGATTGGTGATATCACCACTGGTATGTAAGTTAAGATTAGCGCCTGCTTGCAGCTCACTGGTGTGAATATAATCAGAAGCCAGGTTGATGCTAATGTCACCATCTGCTGTAACGCTGCCATCACTTTCCAGACCTGCGACATCCAACTGGATATTGCTTTTAGCACTGATAGCGCCTGTATTTTGCAGCACCCCGTCGGCAGTGATACTGACACTGCCAACGCTTGCGCCAATATCGCTGGCGTTATTTACTCCCACACCAGCTTCTGTCCCAACCATGTGAATTTTGCCTGCATACATGCCTCCCAAGGCAGCAACGTCAACTGCAAAAGCAGGGACAGCAGTTCCTGCATCAGGAGCAATACTGCTTACGTCGGTCTGATGACCATTACTATCGACATTGACCTGGTTCGTACCCGTAGTAATGTTAAGACTGTTAGCCCATATACCGGCGTTCACATCCACTGCGCGTGAAATCACGTCGGTAAAGTTAGTTTGTGAAGTATCGAGTCCATTCCCTAAAAAGTTAATCTTCCCGCCACCGACGCGATAACCAAGCAGATTGCCATTATTCAGGATGGGTTTCCCCGTCGTCAGCGTGGCGCGATTCGCATTGATAAAGCCACAACCACTGCAGCTGATACCTGCCGGATTGGCAATAACAACCTGAGCGCGACTACCGGCCACTTCAATATAACCGTTCAGTAAACTCGGATTTTGACTGTTAACTTCATTCAATATTACTTTAGCTGTGCCCCCGGCAAGGTAGGGATTGCCTTGAACCCAGCCGCCAAGTTGGGTTTGGGTATTTTTATTGCTGTTATTGAGGATAGCGCCTTTCGACTTTACATCGAACTGGCGATAGGTGTTACGTGAGACACCTGCAGCACTGGGGGTCTGAATATTGACCAGTGGCAAGCCATTTGCTGTTTCATTAACAATCGGTTGCTGATTGGCTGGGGCATTTGGATCGGCAATGATGTCTGCATAGGTTGGGCTTGTCATTATTACCAGACTACTGATGACAAGCATTGAGAAAATCAATGGGCGCAGAGTGGCGAGGACCATAGCGCAAGGTGTTGTTGGTACGATAGGGTTACTTCCCGAAGAGTGACATCCGACGTTTTCTGCAACCACCATCATCAAACCGCGTGCTCTGTTAAACACCACCCTGAATTTATTTTTGTTCATCTTGTTAATCCCTTATCTCAGATGATTCAACGAAACATAAATCAAAAGGTCAGGTTCAAATTGAAACCTGTTGCCGTACTAGCTGTTTCAAACCCTCTGGGCTTTTTAAGTGCTTTTCCCATAAACACGTCATAACTAAATCCGCCAAAGACCCCTCTTAACCCCATTACGATTCCTGCCAGCTGCCTACCTAGTAAAAGATCACTGGATTGACCGCCGACTTCGCCATAGTCCAGCCCCCAGTAAACTGCCTGCCCCGTATTGCCGATCAATGCGCTTAGGTCATTACGTAAGAACCAGCCGTTATCCGCACTTAAATTCCATTGACCGTCAAAGCCCCGAACGGTGTAACGATTACCGATAGACAGGCGATCCTGTGGTGTTAATGGTGTGAAATTATATTGGCCACGAAATTGGGTTGAGTAACGCAGAGCCTGCTCACCCCATGGAGCTTTAACAGAAAATGGCAAGTCGAAACCGAGGTCAGCCGTCAGTATTTCCATACGTGAAGTCCCTTCATCAAAGGTTTCTTCAGGCGCCTTGAGAGCATTCATTGCTCCAGTCCCCCGCTTGTAAGCTAATTTGTAATCCAGCAGCGATTGTCCTAAATACCAGGTTTGACGGAAACCGAACTCCCAGCCCGCGGTACGGCGTCTTTGCACTTCAATTTCTGTATCGTTTATGTAGTTAGAGGATTTTCTGAAGAACCCGCGAAATGAAAGATAGGTTTTATTGATAGCATTGCGATATATGAGACGACTGGCCTTGATATCCGAGTTTTGGCTGTGACCACTGTAGGTGTAGGATTGATTAATACCGGACACCACTTGATGATAGTCATAGTTGGAAGTGTTCAAGCCGAATAACCAGTAACCAACGGGAAACGAATAATGAATAGTCTGGCCGTCAGATCCACGTTTGCCTGATTCGCCCCCACCCAGATCATGGTTGGAATTGACGTAGAACAAGTCATTGAGCATCAGTAAATTGTCACCAGACAAGGTAACGCCAGCCTGATATTTTCCGGTGGAATCGAACCCGGCATCATCAGCGCTGATAGTCAGTCGAAATGGAAAACGCTGCTGATATTGAATCACCACATCACTTTCACCAGGCACAGCATCTGGCCCTTCTGCCGGCTCTATCTGGATATCGACTTCAGTAGTGGGTACTCGTTTAAAATTCTCCAGACCTTGCTCAATATCCCGCAGATTCAGAATGTCTCCGCGTTGAACAGGGATCGCATTCCATCTGGTCGCTCTTGCAGATACGCCTTCAGCAAAGTGAACCTTCCTGACTCTGCCGGGTATCACCGTAAGTTGTAATAAACCGGATTTAATATCCTGTGGAGCTGCCAGCACCCGGGTAGTTACAAAGCCCCGCGCAATAATGGCATTTTGAATACGGCTCATTGCGACATTAATGCCTTGTGCCCCAAGGCAACCTCCTATGGCGGAATCATTGCCATCCGTTACGGCAGATAAAGCAAACTGAAATTCTGCAGCGCTTTCTCCAATCAGTGAGACATTGGTGATAGAAAAACAGGGAGATTCACTGTCTGGATAAACGAGGAGCTCTGGCGGAGAAGCTGGATTTGGTATTCGTACATCAGGAGAGATTTCCTGTTGCTCGCGAAGCTGACGCTCGCGCTCTTGCTGTAGCAGTTGCTCTTGTGCGGCACGATCGATAACCGTAGCACCAGCATAAGCTGCTAGAGAAAATAAATTCCATATAACAAACGCCCCTACCCGAAGATAGGGTGCTCGTCTTCCATGACGAAATTCCATTTTTTTCTTCTTGAAGTCCTTTCAATTACCAGAAATAGTAATTCAAGAGCAAAGACACAGGCAACGCTCAATCGACATGGAATGACAAAAGTGTGCGCCAGTTAAAATTTTTATGGATAACCGATTATCTTTAATCCAGATTGATTTCAAACATTTGCTTATTATCAACTGCTGGGAAAAACGCTGGCCTTTCATGCATCAGCACGATAAGCATTTTATCCTGCCATTGCGGATACAAACACTGCCAGATGCGTTCTGCCATCTCTACATCAATGCCGTTAAATGGCTCATCCAGCAAGATCAGTTTCGACTCTTTTAATAAAAGTCTTGCCAGACAGATCCTTCGGGCCTGACCACCTGATAGTTGGCTTCCGGTATCACCCAACCAGCTGTGTAATCCAGCTGGCAGTTGTTTGGCCCAATCATCCAACTCGACTAAAGTCAGTGCCTTCCAAAGTTGTTGTTCGTCGACTTCATCCAGCCCCAGTGTCAGATTGCTATATAACGTTGCGGCGATAATGCTGTTTTGCTGAGTCAGATAACCAATCTGCTTATGCCAAGCTTGTGTTTGGTCGATTCGCAATGGAATGCCGTTTATCAACAACTGATATGGCGTTATAAATGAGTCTGGTATTTCAAGGCCTGCCATTATATTGGCTATTGTCGACTTGCCGCTTCCAGAACGGCCACTGATTAACAGACATTCAGATGGATTAAGTTCAAAAGCAAAAGCGGTGTCTATGCTACTGATAACTTTGGGGTAATCTGCCACCATCATCGACAATCGTTCAAGCTCTGCCAGCGTCAATTTATCTGAAGCTGAATGCTCTGCCAGGGGTTGTAGGCGTTCAGCGGCATAACGTGTTCTGCCCCACTGCCCCAGCTGGCCTGGCAGGTTTAACAGTAACTCACCCAATCCAAATACGGCCAGAAACAACATGACGGCGACCGGTCCACTGAAAAGCTGATTCTGGTAAGCAAATAACGCTGCAATTGCTACGGCGATGACCAGCAGCCCATGGCAGATATTCACTATTAACTGTGCGTTGGCAATATGTCGATTCAGTTTTAGCTGTGACTCGCCAATCTCACTCAATGAACTGACTAATCTTGCTTGCTCCGCTTGTTGCAGATGCGCCGCCTGAAGTTCCAGCTGGCCCTGAAGATGCTCTATGGTTTGTGAGCGGGCCTGGTTAATCTGCCGGGCATAATCGCTACTTATCTGCGAGGTTTTCCGGGTAAAAAAGCTGAAATAAATACTCCCCAACAACAGCGTGACAACCCCAAAAACCAGCCCCAGCGTTAACCAGAAAAAACTGATAAACACAGCAAGGAATAGCACGCTGGATAGCACAACCATTAGGGGTAACAGTAACTTTAATAACAGGCTATCGAGATTATCCAGATCCGTAGTTAACCTACTCAGCCATTCACTATCCTGAGTATTTCGCAGTAGCTGAACCGGCAAGTCCATCAGGCCGATAAACAGGGTTAGTCGAAATCCGGCAATGACTCTTAACACCATATCGTGGCTATGCAGACGTTCAAAATACCGTCCCACTGTTCTACTTAACGCAAAAAACCGAATGCCTCCACCCGGTCGGTAGATATCCAACAAGACGGCAGTGCCAGCGGTTATCGCCAGACCGGTGATGGCCGTAGCCGTAATCAGCCAACCAGACAACGCTAATAACCCCATGGCGGAAATAGCCGTTAATAAAGCCAGTAGTAAAGAGATGATTAAGCGCTTTTTCTGGTTTTGCAGCACTTTGATTAACCAGAACTTGAGTGGCGCAACACTATTTTGAGAATGGCTAGACATCGTTAGTCATTCTCCCGACGGGCAAACTGCAACTGGTGATCGGCTAGTGCCAAGACATCGGCATCGTGGCTGGAAATTACTAAAATACACTGCGGTTTTAATGCAGTAAGCGCCGCCAGAACATATTGACGACTTTCTGCATCCAAACTGGCCGTCGGCTCATCAAGCAATACCAATGGTGCTGGTGAAAGTAACACTCTTGCCAGTGCCAGACGTTGCAATTGCCCTCCTGACAGTCCTTCACCATGTTCATTAAGTTGACTGTCTAAACCTTTGTTTCTATATAAAATTAAACTTTCAAAACCTAGCTGACTTAATACCTTATGCATTTCCTTTTCGGTTGCATCTGGGGCCAATACGGCAAGGTTATCTGCCCAACTGCCGTTAATGATCCACGGTTTTTGAGGCAGATAACGAATCGCTTCCTTTCCCATCGGCTGGTTATTTAAAAGCACTTTGCCGGATAACGGAGGCAGATAACCGGCCAAGGTATGCAATAGCGTGGTCTTGCCACAGCCGGATGGACCGTTAATCACCAGACACTGCCCATTACTCAACTTAAGATTGATAGGGTCCTGAAGAACATCCCCAGGCTGATAACCGATACACAGATCGGTGGCAATTAACATCGAAGAGGAATCGTCTGCAGTGAGTTCAAAAACATCCTCTGCTGGAGACTTAGTAGCGTCGTCGGGTAAATGTTTCGCAATATGTGAGGCGGCTGCCATTGCCGCGGCACGGTCATGATAGAACTGGGATAGATTTCGTAAGGGCTGAAAAAACTCGGGGGCCAGCAACAGAATAAATAAACCGCTGAATAATGTGATATCTGCCGCCGGGCCCCAGGTGATGGAGCCAAACAGAGCAAAACCTATATAGATGGCAATACTGGCAATGGCGACGCTGGTAAAGAACTCCAGAACGGCAGATGAGAGAAAGGCCAGCTTCAGGGTTTTCATCACGACCTGACGATAATCCTGACTCCTCTCTTCGACTTCTGTTAAAGCCTCATTCTCTGCTGCAAACAGTTTTAACGTGGTGAGATGTTTGACGCGATCCAGAAAATGTCCGGCCAGACGCTGGCGTTGGTAAAAAAAGCGTTGATTGACCGCTTCAGCTCCCCAACCTATCAGCATCATAAATAACGGAATTAACGGTGCCGCCACCAGTAAAAACAGTGCAGCCAGCCAGTTGTAATAAAACACCACTATTAAAATCAACAGCGGTGTCAGCAATGCCAGCAATTGTTGCGGCCAGAATCGGGCGAAATAGCCATCCATCGACTCAACATCTTCAATCAACTGGCTGGCCGCTGCACCGGGAGAACGTTGACTATGGATTAACGCACTGGTTTGTCGCCAACCATTGAGGACCTGCTCCCGTAAAAATTCTCGGGCATGCAGACTGCCCAGTTGGGAGTAATGCTCCTGAGCTCTGATTAGTACCGTTCGTAAAATAAGACTCAGCACCATCAGCAAAATCAACATGGATTGCTCAACGAGTGGTTGCTGCTGGATGATTAAATCATAGGTCAGTTGTGCCAGAGCATACCATTGCATAATCATTGCAACGGTCGCCAACACGCCCATAAAAACAGCCAGAAGCAATCTGCTTCGCTGCTTTTGGGTAAGCTGTTTTAGTAAGAAACGTCCGGCTTTATTCAGGGCCTGTTGATCTTTCATAGCCGCCTATTCAATAACTGAAAATACGCCTGTATTAAGGCGCGTGCGCGAATGTCTTCAAACGCTATGGTACAGACGCATTCCGCAGGGTATTAAGACCAACTGCCTCCAACAACGTTGGTACCTGCTTAGGAAGAGTACCTAAATTTCAGCATTTGCGTCGTGTTGGAAGCAATTTGTCTGGGCGGTCGTGACTAGGAATTAGTGATAACCACCTTTCACCTTGCCACGGAAAATATAGTATGACCAGGCGATATAGCCCAGTACAAACGGAATCACAAACAGGAACCCCAGCAACAGGAACAGTTGTGATTCATAGGCCGAGGCGGCATCCCATAGCGTGTAATCGGGTGGCACCAGATAAGGCCATTTACTGGCGAGCAGGCCGAGATAGGTGAATAAAAACAATCCCATGGTTGCCACAAACGGCATGCCTTCCTGTTGTTTTTTTACAGCGCGGAACACCAGAAAGGCACAGTAAAGCGCTAATATTGGCAATAACCAGATGATTGAAACGCCATTAAACCACCGGTTGAGTACGCCTTGATCAACAAACGGTGTGTATAAGCTGACAACACCAAACACCGCCAATACCGCTATCAACAAAATTGGGGTAATTTTGTATGCCCACTGTTGCAGTTCACCTTCCGTTTTCATAATCAGCCAGGTGCTGCCCAATAAGGCATAACCTGCGACCAGACCTAAGCCAGTAATAACAGTAAAGGGCGTTAACCAGTCCAATGCACCACCGACATACACAAAGTTACTGGTTTCAAACCCCTGAACATAGGCCCCGACCACAGCTCCCTGTGCAAATGCTGCCACAAACGAACCACCGGCAAAGGCCCAATCCCATAAGTATTTGGTGGTATTCGCCTTAAAGCGAAATTCAAACGCAACGCCACGGAAAATCAAGCCTGCCAACATCAAAAACACGCCTATATATAAGGCAGGCAGAAACACCGAATAAACCAGTGGAAAGGCAGCCAGTAATCCCGCACCGCCTAACACCAGCCAGGTTTCATTGCCGTCCCATACCGGTGCCACAGAGTTCATCATAATGTCGCGTGAATGATCATCCGGGGCGAAGGGATACAAAATGCCCTGCCCCAGATCAAATCCATCCATCAATACATACATCATTACCGCAAAGCCAATAATTCCGGCCCAGATAACTACTAAATCGAATGGCTGATCCATCACAGACCTCCTTCTAAATTGGCATTGGCAGCAGATATTGGCCGTTGAGCTTTTTCAACATCTGAATCAACATGTTCAGCCTTGGCCGTTTCCAGTCCGCCGCGAAATACTGTCATCAGATAAAACACCCCAGCACTGAACACCATGGCATACACTGCGATATAACCAATCAGCGTAAACAAAGCCATACCTCCAGTTAATGAAGGGGTTAACCCTTGCGCGTGAGTCATCTGTTCATATATCAACCACGGTGCCCGACCAGTTTCGGTCACGATCCAGCCCGATAACACGGCAATAAACGGTGACAGACTCATCACCCGCAAGCCATTGAGGAAGGTTCTGTTTTCCAGGTAGCGCCCGCCTCTGCGTAACCAGAGTCCTGCCAGGCCAAACAATACCATCAACATTCCCATTGCTACCATCACTCTAAAGGCCCAGAACACAATAAATACCGGTGGCTGTTTGTCCGGCGCCACTTCATTTAATCCAGGCACTTCACCATCCCATTCATGGGTCAGGATAAAGCTGGCCAGTTTAGGAATCTTAATTTCAAAAAGATTCTGCTGATTTTCCTGATCCGGCAAGGCAAAGAGCAACAAAGGCACACCGGTTCCGGTCTCCCAGTTACCTTCCATCGCCGCGACTTTCATTGGCTGGTGTTTCAAGGTATTCAAGCCATGGAAATCCCCCACCAACACTTGTGCAGGCGCCAGGATCAGAATCAACCACAAGGAAATTGAAAGTGCTTTTTTATTGGCTTCCAACTCCCGTTTTTGCATGATGAACCAGGCAGTTACCCCCGCGACTACAAATGAAGCCGTCAAAAATGACGCCAGTGCCATATGCATAAAGCGGTAACCAAAGGAAGGATTGAAAATTGAGTCGCGCCAGGACGCCACATAATAGAGCCCATCGCGAAGTACCAGTCCATCTGGTGTATGCATTAACGAATTAGCGGCGAGAATCCAGAAAGAAGAGATAAAGGTACCTAAGGCCACCATGATGGCCGCAAATAAATGCACGCCTTGTGGGACTTTATCCCGACCAAATAACAGCACACCAAGAAAGGCTGCTTCCAGAAAGAACGCTGTCACAACCTCATAACTGAGCACTGGCCCGAGGAAATTGGCGGTTGCGTAGGAAAAGTTACTCCAGTTGGTACCAAACTGGAATGACATCACTATGCCCGAGACCACGCCCATTCCGAATACCACGGCAAATACCTGAATCCAGAACTTCGACAATCGCTGCCAGATTGGATTACCGGTCTTAAATGACAACGCTTCCAATACAGCGATGAAACTTGCCAGGCCAATCGTAAAGACTGGGAATATGGCATGAAAACACACCACGAATGCAAACTGAATTCGTGACAGTATTAGCGGGTCGAGTTCCATGGTGCCTCCGTTTTTTTGGTCAGCTACAAAAGCCGGGAATGGCCTGTTTACTGACTACAAATATCATAGGAAGTGCGACACAAAAATGATTAAGATCAATTTTTTTGGAATTTCGATAAATAACCCTACTTAAACATAGGTTAAGCATTGTCAGAAATGAATTGTTTAAGATGAGACTTGTCACTTTTATAGAGTGCTTTATGTAAGCACATGAAGATTTATTGGCATTGGGATACTTTCTTTATCAGGATAACAACGATAGTCTGGTATACGAATTTACCGAATGAAATAACGTTTCATGTATCTCAGGAGGAAAGAATATGGAAGTAGAAATTCAAGATGAAAAACATACTGGTCGAGTTGCTGCAGTTTTTGGAGATAAAGACTCAGCGAATGCTGCAAAGCAAAAACTCGTCAATAATGGTATTTCGCCTACGGTCATCAATATCGTCAAACCTGAAGACAACAATATCAGCAAAAAAATCGAACCAGAAAGTCATGGTATTGCCAAAACCATAGTGAAATCACATGGCTGGTTGGGCCTTATTGGGATGATACTCGGTTTAATCATAGCAACTGCCCTGGTCATCAGTGGCCCCGAAATGACTCAGTCCAGTCCGTTATTCACTTATCTGGTTTTTATCTTTTTCGGTTTGACCTTTGGCATGATGATCGCCGGTGCTGTATCAATACGTCCCGATCATGATCCCTTAATTACCAAAACAGTTGAAGCCAGTCATGAAAATCATTGGACAGTGATTGTGCAAACCGATGATCATGAAGAAATTGATTTGATCAAAGACCTGCTGGAAGGATCAGCCATTTCCATCAGTGAAACATTTTGATTTTTCCGTCCACTTATTCAACCAACGAGTCGGTCCTTTCCGGCTCGTTGGGAATAATGCCCAGCAAATTTTTACCTAACAGCCTTTAAACAAAAAAATATTTTTTTTATTCACCAAATTGGATCTATTTCGGTGATCGCGCATGGCATCTTAGTTACCGCCTGATCATCCCAAAGTTATCCACATCTAATGCACAATTTATGTGCAACTTATCCCCTTGCTAAGTCTTTAAAAACACATTATCTTGTGGTTCAATCATGTTGCGACCACAATTTGTTGTGGTTTGCCGTTTTTTAAGTCTTACCACACAATGCAGGGAAAATCACTATGGCGAGCGAAGCAGAACACTACACCCAACCCTCCTCTGAAACCGGTTACAAAGTTATTCGTCGTAACGGCAAAGTCACTGAGTTCAATAGCAGCAAAATTGCTGTTGCGTTGACCAAGGCATTCTTAGCCGTTGAAGGTGAAGCAGCCAAAGATAGCCGACGTATTCATGAAACCGTTGCCGAACTTACCCGTCAGGTAAGTGAAAATCTGCTGCGACGTCTGGATGATGGCGGCACCGTACATATCGAAGATATTCAGGATCAGGTTGAACTTGCTTTGATGCGCGCCGGTGAATATAAAGTCGCCCGCTCCTATGTGGTTTATCGTGAACAGCAATCTCAAAAACGTGCTGAAGAAGAACGTAAACACCCGCAACCAGCCAATGAAAGCAAACTGCATGTCACGTTGAATGACGGCACTCGCCAGCCGTTAGACATCGACCGCCTGCGTAACCTGATTGATGAAGCCTGTGAAGGTCTGGCTCAAGTAGATAACGCTGCCATCCTGCGTGATACCCAACGCAATATCTTCGACGGTGTTTCTGAAAAAGACGTCGAAAAAGCACTGGTCATGTCTGCTCGTACCTTTATCGAAAAAGATCCTGCCTACAGCACCCTGGCTGCTCGCCTGCTGATGGACAGCATCCGTCGTGAAGCGTTGAGCTTTGTTTATCAAAGCCCACGCCAGGCATCACAAGGCGAAATGGCTGATCAATATAAAGATTACTTCAAGACTTACATTAAAACTGCTATTGAAAACGAACTGATTGATTCAGAACTGGCGTTATATGATCTGGAACGTCTGGGTAGTGCACTGAAACCAGAAAATGATTTCAGCTTTACTTACCTGGGTCTGCAAACTTTGTATGACCGTTACTTCATTCACTGCGATGGCACCCGTTTTGAATTACCACAAGCCTTTTATATGCGTGTGGCAATGGGTCTGGCCATTAATGAAATCGATCGTGAAGCCCGCGCTATTGAGTTCTACAACCTGCTGTCGTCTTTCGACTTTATGAGCTCAACGCCTACCCTGTTTAATGCTGGTACTTTACGTCCACAATTATCCTCTTGCTACCTGACAACAGTGCCGGATGACCTGAGCGGTATTTACAGCGCGATGCGTGATAACGCTCTGCTGTCTAAATATGCTGGTGGTCTGGGTAATGACTGGACTCGCGTCCGTGGTCTGGGTGCTCATATCAAAGGCACCAACGGTAAATCACAAGGTGTTGTACCGTTCCTGAAAGTGGCCAATGACACTGCCGTTGCAGTAAACCAGGGTGGTAAACGTAAAGGTGCAGTCTGTGCGTACCTTGAAACCTGGCACATCGACGTTGAAGAATTCCTGGATCTGCGTAAAAACACCGGTGATGATCGTCGTCGTACCCACGATATGAACACGGCCAACTGGATTCCTGACTTGTTCATGAAACGTGTTGCCGAAGAAGGTCAATGGACCTTGTTCTCACCAGAAGAAGTGCCAGATCTGCATGATCTGACCGGTCTGGCGTTTGAAAAAGCCTACGCTGAATACGAAGAAAAAGCGGCACGTGGTGAAATCCGTAACTTCAAAACCATGCCTGCCACTGACCTGTGGCGCAAAATGCTCGGCATGTTGTTTGAAACTGGCCACCCTTGGATTACCTTTAAAGATCCATGTAACCTGCGTAGCCCACAACAACATATCGGTGTGGTTCATAGCTCAAACCTGTGTACTGAAATCACCCTGAACACATCTGATCAGGAAATCGCGGTGTGTAACCTCGGTTCGATCAATATGGTTCAGCACATTGATGCCAACGGCAAACTGGATAAAGAAAAGCTCAACCGCACGGTAAAAACAGCGATGCGTATGCTGGATAACGTTATTGAGTATAACTATTACAGTGTGCCGCAAGCGCGTCATTCCAACCTGCTGCATCGCCCTGTCGGTCTGGGCATCATGGGCTTCCAGGATGCGTTATATAAACTGCGTATTCCTTACAGCACCGAAGAAGCGGTGAAATTCGCTGATGAATCCATGGAAGCGGTCAGCTACTACGCGATTGATGCGTCTTCTGATTTGGCTGCAGAACGTGGCAAATACAAATCCTATGAAGGCAGCTTGTGGAGCAAAGGCATTCTGCCGATTGATTCCATCAAGATCCTCAAAGAAGCACGTGGCGAATATCTGCAACAAGACGAAAGCAAAACCATGGATTGGGATGCACTGCGTGACAAGGTTAAACGTCAAGGCATGCGTAACTCCAACACCATGGCGATTGCACCGACTGCAACGATTTCAAACATCTGTGGTGTCAGCCAGTCAATTGAACCGACGTATCAGAACCTGTTCGTGAAATCGAACCTGTCCGGCGAGTTCACAGTCATCAACCCATACATGGTTGAAGATCTGAAAGCACGCGGCTTGTGGGATGACGTCATGATCAATGACCTCAAATACTACGATGGCAGCTTGCTGGCAATTGACCGTGTACCTGATGAACTGAAAGCGTTGTACACCACCGCATTTGAAATGGATGCACGCTGGTTGATTGAAGCCGCATCACGTCGTCAAAAATGGCTGGATCAAGCACAAAGCTTGAACCTGTACATGGCGGAACCATCCGGTAAGAAAATGGACAATCTATACAAACTGGCGTGGGTACGTGGCCTCAAAACTACTTATTACCTGCGTTCAATGGGCGCAACCGGTGCCGAGAAAACCAGCACCGCGCCAACCACAGCAACAACTGCTAAACCGACTGCACCACCCGTGTTAAAGCCGGTTGCCAAACAAGAAGATGACTTTATTTCAGGTGAAGGTATTGATGCACCGAAAGCCTGTTCAATCTTGGAACCAGACTGCGAGGCTTGCCAATAATGTTTAACTGGGATGATCCACTTGCCGAAAAACCGGCAACTGACAAAGTCGACAACGACCTGCTTCCTGTGTCTCAGCAAGCGGCCAATGAACTCGACACACCCGAGCCAACCTCGGCCAGTGTCAGTGAACTGCCGCCATCGAATGCCAAAGCTATTAATGCTGATGACAAACGTGTGGTGAATGGACAAGCTGATATCAATCAGCTTGCTCCATTCAAATATCCGTGGGCGTGGAATTACTTCTTAAACGCCAACAAAAACCACTGGACGCCACTCGATATCAACATGGCACAGGACGTTCACGACTACCGTCATAAACTGACGCTGGAAGAACGTCATGTCTATGAAAACGTGCTGTCATACCTGACCACCTCCGATATTCTCGCTATGCGTAATATCGGTCTGGCGGTGATGGAAAAAATGACTGCGCCGGAATTGCAGATTTATCAGGCACGTCAGGTGTATGAAGAAGCATTGCATACCTGGACCTACCAGCACTGCATCGAAACCATTGGTCTGGATCAAAGTGAAATCTACAACCGCTACCGCGTAGTGCCGGAGATTTACCAAAAGATCAAACTGGCCAATGAACGTCTGGACACCGTTATGCGTAGCGATATCGACCTGCGTGATAAAGACGAACTGGAAAACTTCGTCATGTCCTATGCGTTCTTCGCCGGCATTTTCGAAGGCAGCTGGTTCTATAACGGCTTCTCACCGATCTTTGCCCTGCAACGTCGTGGCCTGATGAAAGGTACTGGCGAACAGCTGCAATACATCATGCGTGATGAAGTCATGCACGCCTCCTTCGGTATTCGTGTTTGTAAACAAATCATCAAAGAAGAAAACGTCAAACTGGATCCTAAGAAAATCCAGCAGATGTTTGAAGAAGCTGATGCAGCCGAAGCAACCTATGGTGGTTATATCCTGCGTGACCCAATCCTGGGTTACTCAAAAGAAGCCCACCACGGCCAATTCCGCTACACCGCGAACCGCCGTGCCAAACAATTAGGCTTCGAAGAACCCTTCCCCGGTGCCGAAGCCACCCTCCCCTGGCTTGATGAACAAGCCAATATGAGGAAGGAGAAAAACTTCTTCGAAACCAAGGTCACCGAATATCAAACCGGTGGCGGTTTGAAATGGGATTAAAAGTGTGAAATTAAAAAGCCAGAATATGTAATTATTCTGGCTTTTTTTGTTATTGAGTTATTTTATGGCTAAAAATCAACAAGAACTCTTTTTCAATTTTCTTAATTTACATGAAAAAAACTCATCTAAATTTACTCTTAAAGATATTCTTGAAGCTACAACTTGGAAAAAATCAACTTTTACCTCATACGATTCAAAAGGTCAGTTATCTGATTTTATAAGTCCAGTTTCAAAGACGGAGTATGTTGCAACAAATACATTAAACATATCCTTAGTGGAATTTCAGAAAAAATTATCTCAGTCTAAAAATCGACGTGGCCTTGGTCATAACTGTCGATCTCTGCTGGCTAAAGCTCTTCTTAAAAAAAGCAGTGACAATATGTTACTAGCAATTGAACTCTATAATCGTCCCTCCTTAATTAATAAACTAGATAGTTTCAGCATGCTATTTTGTTGTGCATGGGAGCAGTTACTAAAGGCGATAATAATTGAGAAAGACGGAGAGCAAGCTATATATAAAAAGACCGATAAAGATGGGATAAAGAAAACTATCTCATTACGAGAATGCTTACCAAAAGTATTTAGTGTAGACAATAAAGTAAAACTTAATATTGAGGCGGTAACTGACTTAAGAGATCAAGCTGTTCATCTTTTAATGCCTGAACTTCAGGGAGTTGCTTCAAGAATATTTCAATCGGGAATATTAAATTATTCATCAAAATTTGAGGAATTTACAGAAGTACAATTCATAAATTCATCACAAGGTGGAATGATCTCATTAGTAGCCGATTTCAAAACCCCACCGTTATCAATAATGAAGTCAACATACGGCAAAGCTGCAGACGAAATTTTAGCATTAGCAGAAAAAATGAGTCAGTCGATTGATGATACAGATGATATGGATTTCGCTATCCCCTTAAATGTTGAACTTTCATTCACAAGAAAAAATAATGATGGCTCACAGATAATCCTTACTAAAGCAGATAGTGGTGCTGAAGGTTTGAAAAGAGCTTTAGTGATTCACAAATCTGTAGGTGCAGACAAAACACACCCTTATCTTGAAAAAGATGCAATCAAAAAAATACAAAATAAGCTGAACGAAAAATTCACAAAAGAAAAATTATGTAAGTGTCTAGTCAAGTTCAAGGATGAAGTTCCTGTATTCAACAGACATTGTTTTCAGTCTGTAATACATAAAGAAAAATGGAAAACTTCCAATAATGAATATCATCACTATGTTGAGAAGCTTAACGCACATCTCTATTCAGATGCTGCTGTCAACAAAGTTGTTGAAAAAATCACTCAGAATGATGAGTATTTGGGAAATGCTAAAGAAAAATATACTCAAAGAAATTAATTAAGCCCGTAGGTTGGGTTGAAGAATGAAAGCCAACGTTTTATAAATGAAATAACATTCTGAATTTGTTGGGTTTCACAAGCTCTACCCAACCTACAATTTTTATATTTAATAAATCTTTTTAATTTATATTATGAAACGCGTAATTTAAAACAGGAATACACATAGATGTGAAAGAGATACTCGCTGTATTATCAGCCCGTAGGTTGGGTTGAAGCATGAAACCCAACATTTTATAAATGAAATAACATTTTGGATTCGTTGGGTTTCGCAAGCTCTACCCAACCTACCCTACTAAAACTATACACACATTATTCGAAATAACTATTTATAAAATGGACTTAAAATGGAATCAAAACTTCCCATCCCAACGGATAATATCTACAAATTTTCAGCGACTTTTGGTTTGGCTTTAATGGCAATTTCTATGACATTATTGGTTTTAAATGGCCACCAGACAAATGAGATTATTTGGCAAAACGCTAATGCGATATATGAACTCCAAGCTGCCAAGGCTGATTTCAGTGATGAAAAACAAAAAATTCTTGAAAAAAAGATAGAAATCGCAGTAGAGAATAGAGATATTTTAAAATGGTTATTTGCTGTTTTATTTGCTATTGGTTTTTATGGTTCTCTGTATGGATTTCATAAATGGTATAAAAAAATTCAACCAATGCATGATGAAATTTTGGAGCTTCAGAGAAAAAAATTAGCTTTAGAGGTAAATATACTAGAAAAGGAAGATAATCCGTAACCCGGGTTGAAGAATGAAACCCAACATTTTATAAATGACATAACATTGCCGAATCGTTGGGTTTCGCAAGCTCTACCCAACCTACATTTATTTTTATAATCACATGGATGGTGATTGATGCAATATCGACGGGCTTTTGTTGCTGGTGGTACATATTTCTTTACGGTGAATCTGCTGGAACGAGATAAATCACTGTTGACTGATCATATCGATCTGTTAAAAACCGCATTTCGCAAAGTTAAACTCGCCCATCCTTTTGATATTGATGCGATCGTGGTATTGCCTGATCATCTTCATACTATCTGGACTTTACCTGAAAATGATTTTGACTTCGCCACACGCTGGCGATTGATTAAATCGCATTTTTCTCGCGGCCTACCCTCTACCGAACGAATCAATAATTCACGAAAACAAAAATCTGAACGTGGTATATGGCAACGCCGATATTGGGAGCATTTAATCCGTGATGATTTGGATTATGCTCGCCATGTTGATTACATTCATTACAATCCTGTGAAACATGGTTATGTCGATAAAGCGTTTGATTGGCCTTATTCCAGCATCCATAAATTTATTGAGAGGAACATGGGTTCGAGTGATTGGGGAGTTGGTAAAACGATAAATGATGTGGATATGGGGGAACGTTAATTGGTCAGGTGAGACTGCTAGCGTTATTCACTTTTATAAGAACAATTAAGCATTAAAAAAGCCCTGACAGCTTATGGCTGCCAGAGCTAATTAATTAACGCAAAAGCTCAATATTTATTCATAACGATAGTTATCCCCTACTAGGACTATCAATTTTAATATTGAGACTAAAAATTCTGCTCGATAGCATTTAACAATTTTAATAAAGCATCTAGACGCTGTTGTGGCTGTCTCATTTCAAGTATTTCTTGTTTTATTTTTGCTGGCATGTCGAATAAGCCGTTTACCATAAAGCTAAATTCAACAGCTGATAGGTTTTGCCATTTATCACTCGCCAGCATTTTTTGAAATTCGTCATTACCATGGCCAAGAACCAATAAACGCTGCATCAGCTTTTCATGACTTTGCCTTAATTTGATCAAGTCGCCATCTTCAATCGGTTCATCTTCAAACGGCTCACAAGCCCATATATAAAAAGGCAATTGCTGTCGCACTTGTTTTAGCTCTAGTCGTTTTTCAAGATGAACAATGACAGCCATACGGCCATCATCTAGTTCCTCTTGAAGCTCTACTTTGCCAGCAGAAAAAACGTCACAAGGCTTATAGGTAGATTGATTACTGTTAAGCGCTTCATCTCTTGTCTGCATCTGTGTCATGTTACGAACGATACCTTGGATATGACAAACGCCCATCATCACATCGTTCTCGATACAATATCTCACCATTTTTCTATAACGTGGCTCAAACACATGCAATGGAACGGGCACGCCAGGAAAATTAACTGATTCTGGTATCGGGAAAAGCGCTACTTCTATCATAGGGTCAACAGTTCCTGCCTATAGTCTTAAAGGTGACATAGTAGCAAACGTCCTTGCAACAGTGTTTCCATTAAACCCGCTTTTGGTCGCAAGTTGCTAAATTACATCTAGCTAAAAACACCCAAACCTAATCGATTCCAATCTGTTGTCTCTCAGGCTACCTGATGACTAATTATTCATTGGCTTATATGGGCCAGTACCCAGTCCTCAGATTCGTCGGGTGTCCAGAATGTCAGACGAATACCTGTTGCTGAAAATCTTCGCTAGCAAGGTAGTTTGGGCTGAGGCACGAAGCCAAACATTTCAAATATGACAAAAAATCCCATCATAAACTAAAATTACAAATCCCTTGTTGAGCTTCATAAATTCAACCCAACCTACATTTCTTCATATCATGGAGATTTACTGTTTGATCTTTCTAACACATCGCGAACATTAGGATTGAAACCCGTTTCATGCTTTTCTCTCACTTTGATTTGATGTCTGGTGTTGTTTGACGACGTCCTTTTTAAAAAGACGGTAAACCCAAAGGAAAAAATATGGCCCAAAGAACACCACAAAGAAAGTGGTCGTCATGATACCGCCGAGAACACCGATAGAGATCGCATTCTGAGCTCCTGAACCGGGGCCGGAAGCAAAAGCCAATGGCAACACACCTAGTATAAAAGTAAGAGACGTCATCAAAATGGGCCTAAACCGCTGTTGTGCTGCTTGATAAGCCGCATCGAAAGCCGTTTGACCCTCTTCAAAGTTGTTTTTCGCAAACTCAACAATCAATATGGCGTTTTTAGCAGCAAGCCCGATAGTAATTAACAGTCCAACTTGAAAATAAACATCATTAGCCTGTCCAGTGCTCCATGTTGCCAGTACGGCACCTAAAATACCCAGAGGCACGGTTAGGATAATAGCAACCGGTATAGCCCAACTTTCATAAAGCGCCGCCAGGATGAAAAAAACGGCCAAAGCGGATACCAGATAAAGTAAAAGTGTATTGGTGCCTGCCTCCTTTTCTTCATAGGACAGACCTGTCCATGCCACCTCCAGCCCATCAGGAAGTTTTTCAGCTATTTTTAAAACCTCCTGCAATGCTTTACCCGAACTCACTCCTTGAGAAGTGGACCCTTGTATTTCTCTTGAGGCTGCACCATTAAAGCGTGTCAATTTAGGTGATCCATAAGTCCATTCACCTGTGGCAACTTCTACAAGCTGTACCATATCGCCATTTTTATTTCGTACGTACCAGTCATCAATATCTTCAGGCAACATTCGGAAAGGTATGTCACCTTGCACATAAACGCGTTTTATACGCCCGTTTTCTAAAAAATCATTCACGTAAGTCCCACCGAGTGCGGTGCTCAACGTCTGATTGACAGTGCTTATAGGAACACCAAGAGCACGTGACTTGATGTTATCAATCGTTAGATCATATTGGGGACTGTCGGATAATCCGTTAAAACGAACCTGCGTCAAAAATGGACTTTGATTGGCCATGCCTAAAAACTGATTGGTTGCATTAACAAGCGCTTGATGGCCTAGTCCCGCGCGATCAACAAGTTGAAACTCAAAGCCACCGGAATTACCAAGCGCACTGACCGGTGGCGGCACCAGAGGAAAAATCATCGCATCACGGACTTTAGATAAAGACTGTGCTGCACGGTTTTTTATATTAAAAACACTATTTTCTTCACCCCGCTCTTCCCAACTTTTCATTTTGATAAAGGCGATACCTACATTTTGTGCTTGTCCTGAAAAGCTAAAACCTGCAGCGGCAAAAAGACCGTCTACGGCGTCCCCAGCCTCTTCAAGGTAGAAATCTTCTATAGCCTTAACTTTTTCGACTGTTTGTTCAAGTGAAGAACTGGGCGGCCCGTTTAACAGTGTAAACATTCGGCCCTGATCTTCATCGGGGAGAAAGGATGTCGGGATACGAAGGAAAGTTAAGACGGCGATAATAATAAGTACTAAAAACAATGCTGGTAAGACAAATCGATTCTCAAGCAATACGTCCAACATGTTTTTGTGACCTCGACGTAAAGCTTCAAAGCCATGATTGAATGATGCAAAAACGCCTTTATCTTTTTTTGCTTTTCTGGATTTTAAAATCACCCCGCAAAGAGAGGGTGACAAGGTCAATGCTATAAAAAGCGATATTGCCATAGCGACTGAGATAGTCACCGAAAACTGGCGGTATATCACACCCACCGAGCCCTCAAAAAAACTCATGGGTAAAAAAACAGCCCAGATAACCGCCGTAGTGCCGATAAGGGCTCCGGAAAGCTCCTTCATAGCCGATTTTGTGGCTTCCTTTGGGTCACGTTCAGGATCTTTTTCTAATTTACTTTCTACATTTTCTGTTACCACAATTGCATCATCGACCAGCATACCGATTGCAAGAACCAGTGCAAAAAGCGTCAGAACATTGATCGAATAACCGAGTATGAAGATAGCCCCGAAGGTTCCAAGCAGAACGATGGGAATAGCAATTGCTGGAATAAATGTCGCACGAAAATTTTGTAGAAATATGAAGATAACAAGAATAACCAAACCGATGGCCATGAAAAGCGTTTTCACCACATTAACGATCGATGTTTCAATAAAAGTTGAGACATCAATGGGATAAATCACTTCAAGATCGGCAGGAATAATATTATCGAAGTCTTTTATACGGTCCTTGATGCTTTGAATCGTCACCAGTGCATTAGCGCCGGGAGCAAGCTGGACAGCGATACCGGATGCTGGTTGCCGGTTCCAACGTCCGATAATATTATAATTCTCGGCCCCGATTTCAATTCGGGCCACATCTCCTAATGTGACTCTTGAGCCATCCTCGAGAACGGTTAATAAAATGGCTTCAAACTGTTCTGGAGAAGAGAGCAGAGATTGCGACGTAATGGTGGCATTAATCTGCTGCCCTTTTGCTTGTGGTGCGCCGCCTATTTCGCCTGTGGCAAGCTGAACATTTTGATCTTGTATGGCATCAATAATATCCAGCGCGGTAATATTGAAATTATTCATACTTCGCGGATCGAGCCAGATCCGCATGGCATGTTCAGAACCAAAGCTCTGAATTTGACCAACGCCGTCAACGCGGCTCAAAGGTTCTTCAATATTTGATGCCAAAAAATCGGATATATCATTCCGACTCATTGCCCCTTCTTTGGAATAAAAGCCGATGATCAGCGCTTCACTATTACCACCTTTTTCAACAGGAACACCTAACTGCTGAACAATCGTAGGCAAGGACGATAACGCTTTAGAGACTTTGTTTTGGGTTTGTACCTGAGCGATATCCGGGTCAGTTCCAGGCTCAAAGGTTAGCGTAATGGTGGCACTGCCAGAGGAAGAGCTTTGCGCTTGTATATAACGAAGATTGTCGATTCCAGTCAGGTTTTGTTCGATAATCTGCGTAACGGTATTCTCAAGTGTTTCAGCCGAAGCCCCGGGATATGTGGCAGTAATAGATACTTTAGGCGGCGCAATGTTGGGGTATTGTTCAATCGGCAACTGAAACAGCGAAAATAAACCAAACCCTATGATGAAAAGCGCGATAACCCAGGTAAAAATTGGGCGGCCTATAAAAAAGCGTGAGAACATTTCTAGCGGTTCTCAACTTTATTCTGCTGTCGCTGCCCTACCTTGATGTTTGGGGCCATCGGGGGTGGCGCTTCATCTTTAAGAGAATTCGGTGCAACTTCGAGATTCATGTCCTCATATCCAACATCGATTGGTTCAGGTTTTACCAAGACTCCCTCACGTAACATCATCGTCCCCTCTACAATCAAACGATCCCCGCTTTCTAGCCCATTAAGAACAATCCAATTATTTCCATAGGCCGCCCCTGTGGTTACAGGAGTTTTGGCAGCTTTATTCTCAGTATCAATAACCCAAACACTTTTCCTACCCTCAGCATCTATTACAACGCTTTTTTGAGGAACCACGATCTGTTTTGTACGGCCAATCTCTTCTATGGAGGCCCAGACAAACATACCCGGCAACAGGATAGTGTCTGGATTATCAAACACAGACCGCAATCGTATTGAAGCAGTCTGTATATCAACAGAAACATCCGTTGAGTCTAAAGTGCCCTTGTGTGGGTATTTTTGTGTTGCATTATTCAGATAAAGATAAACTTCATATTCAGATTGAGATTCTTTATTCAGCCGTGCAGCAGATAAACGCTCCTGTAAATCCCGTACCTCTGATGCAGACTGTGACAAATCCACGTAAACAGGGTCAAGCTGACGTACAGTCGCCAGTGGAACGCTTTGCTGAGAGGTAACGAGCGCACCTTTTGTAATGCTGGACGGACTTATATAACCGCTTATTGGTGCGTATACGCGCGTGTAGTCTAAATTGATTTTTGCACTTCTAACTTCAGCTTCTGCTTGGCTTACAGCAGCCTGAGCTTGAGCAAGGCTGGCCAGTGCATTGTCATACTCTTGCTGGCTGACTGCATTTGAAGTGATCAGCGTTTCATATCGATTTACCAGGTTTTGGGCATTTTCTCTTCGCGCTTTAGCATCTTGCAGATTAGCCTTGGCCATTTGGTAATCAGCTTCATAGCGAGCGGCATCAATCTGATAAAGCTGCTGTCCCTCTTCTACATATGATCCCTCTTTGAATAATCGCGACTGAATGATGCCACTGACTTGTGGCCTGATTTCAGCGACCTGATAAGACACTACACGACCAGGAAGCTGATTCGTGTGTTGTATCCGTACTGGCTTAATTTCGACAAAGCCCACGTCAATAGCCTGTTGACTCATTCCGCCCTGTTGTGATGCGTTCTGTTGATTATTGTCCTGGTTATCATCACATGCCGACAATGAGATAATAAGTGCAAAAATGGCAAGAACAGACAAAAATCTAACGTTCATAGCAAAGATATTCAGCAAGCATTTCTAATCAAGTACTCCATTAATGTTGATTTAACTCAGAAACAGTAAATGCTTTTAAATCACATGGATGGAAATGAATATGACTGTCAGTAGTCAGCGTAAAAAACTCATCCCTTGAACTTAAAAGAGGGCCAATCCTTATTGAAAGGATATGCCAAACAGCAGGCCCCCTTTAGTCCTATCAGATTGTTGTTAACCACCAAACTTTTCGTTTTCGCCAATATTCGGCGTGGTATGTTTGATATTGGCTTTAGCAAACTCATAAAGCTGGAAGGCTTTATTCTCTTTTGCCATCCAGTGTTCGCCCATTTCAATTTTAACTTCCAGTAAGGCGACATCTGGGTCGTCTTTACCTTCAGGGAACCAAGCAGCAATAAATGGATTCCAGTATTTGTCGATCAGTGTTTGATCATCTGACACCCGAGCACTGCCCGACAGTGAGACATATACACCTTTGTCCTGATCAGAAAAGGTCAGGCAGACATCATGGTCACGATCCGTTTCGCTAACCTTCTCAGCACTGCGACGAGTATAGAACCAAAGAGTGCCATCATAGGCATCCTGAACTAGGTGCATTGGCCTGGCACGTGGCATGTCGCCATCGAGTGTGACTAACATGCCGACTTTAATATCTTTTATCATTCCCCAAATTTTTTCCTTATGTTCAGGACTAGACATAATGCAAACCTCCTAATGGAACACTATAAATAAAAATACAGCGATTACACCGCTGCTTTTGATATATCAATGACGCTTTACCATTTTTTTGAATAAAGTGATAAATCAGCTTTACACAAAAAAATTTTCTTTCTTGTAATAGTGATAACAAATAGCCCGGAAGGTTCCGGGCTATTAAAGAACTCATTGTTTCTAATGCTTAATTAAATATCCATCCAGCCAGCGTTTTTAGCCTCGTTCCATTCTTTTTCCTCAATATCACCGCTGTTATTTCCGTCGTAATGGCGATAAAGGCCTTCATGAAATTCATTTTCAGATAGTTGTCCATCTCCATCTTGATCCCATGATTCATAAATTAAATTGTATTCATCATGCTGACTCCATTCATCTTCGCTCAATTGGTTGTCATCATTCACATCCCAGTCGTCGAAAACACCACGTTCGCTTACACGATCAATAAATTCATTTTGATCTAAACTTCCGGTAACTTCGTTATCCGGCGTACAAGCTAAAAGGCTGACACTGCCCAATGCGAATATAAATGCCATTGTCAGTTTGTTTTTTCGGAAAAAAACTGTATTTGAATTAAGAAATTTCATACGATTTATCCTTTAAATTTGTTTTGAAGTAGGAAAAGTAAACATATTTATAAAAGTGACAAGTCAAAGACTTGAGTTTCGTCTTGACTGTCGGACTTTTCCTGGCGTTTATTACACTCGATATTCATAGCCATAATGAGCGTATACCTCATCCCGAAAGGCTTCATCAGCCATATTCGGCCAGTTGTCTTTATCAAAACCGGGAGCGTTTTCTAATGTGTCTTTATCCACATTCAAGATGAGACATTCTTCTTGTGTATCAACCGCTATGGCTTGCGGTGGAATGGCAAAAAGCTTATCACCCATCCCTAAAATTCCACCGAATGATAAGACGTAATATTGGACCTGGCCACGTTCGGTATTAATCATGATGTCCTTAACATTCCCCAGATCTTCACCCTGAGCATTTTTAACCTTGTCACCTTCAAGTGACGATGCAGATAAAACTATATTGTTGAATTTCATATCCATTCTCCGTTTTATTAGTTTTATGGGTTAATTACACCGATTTTTAAAATCACGTTGTGTTTTTGTGTTGCTTATAAACCTTGTGACGCTGTTGCTTTATTTAACGCATCAATGAGCCATGCTTCGGCATATTCCAACGCTAACGCGTAATCAAACATTGCGCCCTCCTCCATAAGTCTCCTAAACTCAACTTGGAGCTCTTCCTTATCCGGGCTTTCTTTTTTCATGGTCTGTAAATAAGCATAAGCAGCCGCCAGCTCTTCCGGTGAGCTTGACTCTGTGCCGCCACTATCGATGATCTGAACCACCTCTTCGATAGATTTTGCTTGTTTAAGCGCTTCGGGAATCATAATTTCTCCTTTCGGTATCTAACCTGACAATTTCACAGATTAAATTACGTATAAATGAAATAAAGTACATTTATTAACTTGATGTTTTTATTTATATTATTTTCTCTCTAAGCAAGGGAAAGAAAAACCCAAAGTACCTCCAATCCTCCTTACTCTCATCAATGTAATTATTGAGTGAGAAAGCAGAAACTGAAGACACTTTATATTGAGTTAAAACTGAGTTTGGAATTAATCTCCAAGTTGCTCTTCGAGTTCGTTTGCCATCTGTAAATGTTCTCGTAAAATGGGCAGTTTTTCGCGTGCAAATGCACGGATTGCATCATTGTCTGAATGGCTTGCACGTTCAAACAGCTCAATAGTCTCTTCGTGAGCATTGATTTGATTTTCGATGTAAGCGTCGTCGAATGATTCATCATTTCTAATGCTTAGCATCATGGCTTTAGCCATATCCATCAGTGTCGGATCGTCAGCGACTTCCAGATCTTGTTGTCTTGCGATGTCTCTCAGTTCGTTATTTGCTTTTGTATGATCTTCTATCATCCGATTAGCAAACTCATGAATTTGGGCTGTTCCTTCATCCAGAGCCATACGTGCTGTTTCAATCTCAGCAATTCCTTTCGCAGAAGCTGTTTCAACGAAATCTTCAACATCAACTGGATCTCTCGTCATATCATCCTCCCAATCAGGATTTGGTTCATTCGCAGCGTTTTCGGCTGCTATAGCACTGATAGTATTTTCATCGGGTATCTCAACTTCACTTTCGTCAGCTTGGAGCTGTGCCGTTGAAAGCCCCAAAGTCGCTAAAATTGCAACGTTAAAGAGTTTGTTTTTCATATAAATTCTCCATTTCATTTGAAACGCTCCCCCATCTTTAAGTGAAAAGAGAGGGCTTTCCTAAAGTTGTAAGTATTTAGCAGGGGAATATTTATGAAACTGCATACAAATTAGGCATTCCCCCCGATTTAAATAAGATAAGGGGTATTACTATGCTTAACGCAATATGAATGCCAACACTAATATTGACAGCCCAATTGAGTTATTAAGCAGCTTATGGAAAATATAATATGAGTATAAATAGGCAGTTAAGGAGATGAATAAACTTGCTCACTTAACTTGAAATCGTTTTGACTGACGTTGTTTTTTCTATTTATTAATAAAAAGTGAAAAGAAAATTCAGAGAGATATGAATTTTTTACAACCGATATAACGTAATTGCTTCATGAATCGTCACTATCACCGTAGCCTTCCTGACGGACTGGTTTTACAGAGCTACAGACATTTTTGTTATTTGGGCTTAGATGAGCATTAACAAGGCTGGTTTCTCTATCTTGATCATGCCGGATGAAAGGGCAATTTAAAGTTCGCGCCCAAATGCGCTGTGCAAATCCTTGTTCCTAATAGGCTAAAGCCACTATTCGAAATGGGTCATGTCTTTTGTTGTTGCAACTGCCAAAGCTTAGCGTAGACCTCATCCAGCTTTAACAAGGATTCATGGGTTCCTTGCTCAACAATTTGCCCATGTTGCATGACGACAATGACATCGGCATCCACTACAGTAGACAGTCGATGTGCAATCACCAGGCTGGTCTGCCCCTTTGAAATGTCGCGAATGGCCTCCTGAATAATACGTTCAGAATGACTGTCCAGCGATGAGGTTGCTTCATCAAACATCAATATAGGCGGACGTTTTAAAATCGTGCGGGCAATGGCTACACGTTGTTTTTCACCGCCACTTAGCTTTAAGCCCCGTTCTCCGACCAGAGTATTTAAACCGTCTGGCAATTCAGTAATAAAGTCTTCTAAATGGGCCAGTTTTATGGCTTGTTCTACTTCGGCATCAGTGGCATCAATACGACCATATCGGACATTCTCACCCAGTGTTGTATTAAACAAAACGGTATCCTGGGGCACGATACCAATTGCCTGGCGTAACGAGGCCTGTGTGACATCGCGAATATCCTGACCATCAATACGAATGCTGCCGCTTTGAATATCATAGAAACGAAACAACAACTTTATTAAAGTGGACTTGCCCGCCCCACTGCTGCCGACCACCGCGACTTTTTGTTTTGGCAGCACCTTAAAACTGAACTCGTTCAAGATCGGCAATCGGTCACTGTAACCAAAATTCACCGCATCAAACTCAATGGCGCCATCCGAAATGACTAACGGCTTGGCCTCCGGTTTATCGTTAATCTGTGGGGATTTATCTAATAACGCAAACATCCGCTCAATATTGGTCATTGAGCTTTTCAACTCACGATAAACGAAGCCTAAAAAGCCCAACGGGATAAACAGCTGCATGGTGAAAGCGTTGATTAAGACAAAATCACCCAGCGTGATTTGTCCCGCAATGACCTGAGAGGCTGCCAGCACCGTCATGGCTGTCATCGCGGAGGCAATAATCAGCGCCTGTCCACCATTTAATAAAAATAAGGACAACCGATTTTTACGCCGAGCCTGTTCCCATTTAGCTAATTCGTCATCATAGCGGTTGGCTTCAAAATCCTCATTACCAAAAAATTTGACGGTTTCGTAATTCAATAAACTATCAATAGCACGAGTATTACTAGTGGAGTCAGCTTGATTCGCTTCACGAACAAATGTCAGCCGCCAATTGGTCACTAACACTGAAAATGCCACATAACTGACCACTGCCAGCAATGTTATCCATGCAAAGCCGACATGATAGTTAAGTAACAAAATACCAATCACCAACACCATTTCCAACGCTGTCGGCACGATATTAAAGACCATGACCCGCAGTAAAAACCCCACCCCGGTAACACCGCGCTCAATGTCGCGTGACAAACCTCCCGTACGTCGATTTAAATGAAAGTCGAGTTCTAAAGCATGAAGATGTTGAAAGACCTTAAGTCCGATACGGCGCATTGCTCGCTCGGTAACCCGACCAAACACCGTATCGCGAAGCTCGTTAAATAAGGTTGTGGAAAGGCGTGCAACGCCATAAGCCAGTAATAAACCGAGTGGCAGCGCAAGCATCTTATCCGGTAACTGGTTACTATCAAGACCATCCACGATATGTTTTAGAATGAATGGCACCACAATAGTCGCTAGCTTGGCCGCCACAAGACTCAACATCGCGATGACAATACGACCACGATATTCGATAAGATACGGCCATAACGATTTTAGGGTTTTCCAGCTTAGTCTTGCCGGTTCTGCGTCTGGTGGGGGAGACAACGATCGCAATAGACATCCTTTTAATGGTGTAAGTGTTTGGAAAACACCTGAGATAAATTGAGAACGATAATGTTATCGCCTTTTACCGTGCGTATGACCTGTCTCTCCCCGGATCTATCCCAAACACTCCCTGCAAAGCACAATTAAGCATGCTGCAAAGATATTGCTAGAAAAAGTTAATCCGTGATGATTTAGATGATCTAAGACTTATTGATTGCATTCATAACAATCGAGCGAAAAAGATGCATGTCGATAGAACGGTTGAGTAGCCTTTTGCATTATCCATCACTTAATTACATAAAGGCATGTTTTCTAATAGTAAATGCATTTTGAAAAGAAGCTTGTTTCAATGCGTGTAAAAAGAATGATTTGTTAAGCTTAGTGGCTTATCCAATACGACCAAAATGCCTCACATTTCAAGTTCATGCTCAAAGTCGTTACAATCGATGAGTGCGAACAAACATGCTGCTTTACACACTGAATTCGCAGTAATAAATCAACTCGATAACATCATTTCTAGGGATAGTATGGAACATAAAATCTTATCGTCTGGCGCAAAGGCGCTTGAAGTAAATCTTGATGCTATCCGTTATGGTTCTTTTGCAGAAATTGGGGCTGGCCAAGAAGTTGTTCGCTGGTTCTTTAGAGTCGGTGGTGCTGCAGGCACGATTGCTAAAAGTATCTCGGCATACGATATGAAAGTAAGCGACGATATTTATGGCAAAGCGTCACGTTATGTATCTCGTGAACGTCTGGAAGACATGCTGGATCATGAATATCACTTAATCGTGGAATGTTTAAGCGAGCAACGTGGCGATAACACGGCTTTTTTCGCTTTTGCTGATACCGTATCAGCACGTAACTATCACGGAACCAATGAATGCCATGGTTGGTTGGGTATTCGTTTTCAGACGCAACCTCATGCTGCACATAGCGAAATCATTATTCATGTCCGTATGTTGGACCATGAAAATGCTTTGCAACAAGAAGCACTGGGCATTCTGGGTGTGAACCTGGTACATGGTGCATTTCATTTAAGCCATAACCCTGACTTATTGGTGAAATCACTGCTGGATAATCTAACCACGGATCGTATTGAAGTCGATATGATTGATTTTCATGGTGATGCTTTCTTGCATGTTGATAACCGTGTTATCAGTTTGAGACTGGTACAACTTGGCTTGAGTGATGCCGCGATGTTTTCGGCTGATGGCCGAGTGCTTCAACCCTCAGAGCATTTACGTAAGAAGAATGTATTAGTCGAAAGAGGTCGGTTCCGTCCGGTGACCCACGTCAATATTGATATGCTCAATGCTGCCAGAAAACAGTTTGAAGCCGAGGATGACTCGTCTCCGGAAGAAACCGTTTCCATTATGGAAATCACCATGCATAACCTGCTTGATGGCAATGACAGCATCGATCTGGAAGATTTTATTAGTCGAGCAGATGTGTTGGAGGCCACAGGACACACGGTCATGATTTCGGACTATCCAGAGTACTATCGCTTGGCAACCTATTTATCGCGTTACACCAATCGCCGCATCGGGCTGACGATGGGAGCGCATAGTTTGATTGAGTTGTTTCATGATCACTATTACACCACGTTACATGGTGGGATTCTGGAAGGTTTTGGCCGGTTATTTAAGAATAACGTCAAACTCTATATTTATCCTTTCAAAGACGCTGAAACAAACACGTTATTCAAAGTCGATAATCTCCAGGTCGATGAAAAACAGACGTATCTGTATGAGTATCTGAAAAAGGGTAATCACATCGAACAAATCGAACAGTTCAATGAAGATTACCTGCACATTTTTTCGCCGGATGTCTTGAAAATGATCACCAGCAACGAGCCCGGCTGGGAAAAATTAGTTCCTGATGTGGTCGCTGAAAAAATTAAAGCCCAGCAACTGTTTGGTTATAAACCTGCAGATTAGAGGGTGATTGCAAAACCAGGCTTGGTTAGGTTGAGGGGAAACTCCACACTGGCGTCTTTCACTCAACCTGCGTTGGTCTTTCGTTAAGATTTTACCTTTCGATAATGTTTGGCGACCTTCGCTCAATTACCACAGGTATCCATACGGCACCATCTCCGTTTATGGCTGCGTGAGTTATCCACAAACATCTAAACACAATCTGGATTTAAGGTTCGCTGCTCACTCGCTATGTCGAGGGCACTGAAGGGTATAAAAAAGATGAAGAAGATCTGGATTATAACCTGCTGAATACAGGACACTTTGCGCTTGAGGAGGAAGGTCCGTTTATCATTGATAAAATTAAGGCGTTTTTATCCTCACGAAATATTCAATAATCTCTGAAGGATGTTTAATTGTAATGACTTGAGCAGGTGTTTCGCCTGCCCAATTTTTTAGTAGTTGAATAAATTCTCACTATTTCGTCGAGATGATGTTACTAAGACATTTTCTCGAAAGCATATTGGTGCGCACTGGTTTCAATCTTGAGAGAGACTAGTTGATGTTCAGTTCGACTTTAACAAACCAGAAGCCAACGTCAGAAATGCATCTACCGCTTTGCTTGATGCAGCATGGGGATCCTCTGCATTGGCGATCCATAAGGAGGCGCCAAACAAGGCTCCATTAATCAGACGGGCCATCGCCAAAGAGTCAACTTCTTTCAAGATGCCTTCCTCCATCAGCTTTTCAATACTGAGCTGCGTACTACGAATACAACAATTTTTACGCGGCCACTGCGAAGGATCGCCTAATACAGCGGGACCATCTAAAAGCATGATGCGCTGTATCTCAGGTTCACATGCCATATTCAGATAGGCGATCGAACCATTAATAAAGGCATCCCACGTGGTTGGGGCTTGCGACTTTATCGCTGACAGCCGCGTCGTCATTTCATCTTCAATCTGTTGAATGACAGCTTTCAGTAATCCTTTCTTACCGCCGAAATGATGATAAAGCGCACCGCGTGTCAAGCCAGCTTCTGCCGTAAGATCGTCCATGCAACTCTCCGCGAATCCATGTTGAGCAAAAGATTCTCTCGCAGATTTAATGAGCTTAGCCTGGGTTTCGGCAATCATATCTTCACGTTTTTGCGGCATCATTTTCTCCAAATTTTACATACGTAATGCATGTTAGTTGACATACAACACGTATGCGAAATACTATACATGACATACGTCGCGTATGAGCAAGTATTTCCATACTTACGTTAAGGCAATTATACCTACCTTACATTTGCCTTCTGACATACGTATCGTATGTAAAGTTGCGGGATCAGAAATTTGCTGGAACCCCCATTTCTAAATAACACCAAGGAGAACCACATGATAAGTACAAGAAACACGTTAAGACTGTTTTTGTTGGGTAGCATCGCTGCAATGGTGCTGTCCGCATGTGGCAATCCGCAAGCGGCTAATCAGGCTGAAGCACCCGCGGCACCAGCAGTAAGCGTCGCCCAGGTGGTGAGTGAGCGAATTACCGAATGGGATGAGTTTACTGGTCGATTGCAAGCACCGGAAACGGTCAATGTTGTGCCTCGTGTATCAGGTTATATCGAACAGATACATTTCACAGAAGGTGCTTTAGTCAATAAGGGCGATTTATTAGTACAAATTGATCCACAACCGTTTGCTGCTGAAGTCGCCAGACTTAAAGCCGACTTACAAAGTGCTGAAAGCGCTTTAGCATTGGCTGAAACCGAATATAACCGGGCAAAGAAACTTAGTAGTGCGCGCGCTATTTCGGATGAACTGCTGGACACCCGTCAGGCACGTAAACAGCAAACATCGGCAAGCGTTGCATCGGTTAAAGCTGCCCTGCATCGTGCCCAACTGGATTTAAGTTACACCCGCATTACCGCTCCTATCAGTGGCAGAGTGTCTTATGCCCAGATAACAGCGGGTAATTTCGTTACCGCAGGTCAAAGCCAGTTAACCAGTCTGGTGTCGACCGACAAAATGTACGCTTATTTTGATGTTGATGAGCAAAGCTACTTGAAATACCAGCGTCTGACAGAAGCCGGCAAACGGGCTGATACCCGCGATGCCACAGCCAATCCTGTTTATATGGCGTTGGCCGATGACAGCAGTTACCAACATATTGGCAATATTGATTTTGTCGACAATAGCGTAAATCAGCAAACCGGCTCTATACGGATTCGTGCCAGTTTCCCCAACACTGACGATCGACTTTTACCAGGCTTATTTGCCCGTATCAAACTGGTCGGCAGTGACTCATATAAAGGCATCCTGATTGATGAAAAAGCCATCGGTACGGATTTAAACAACAAGTTTGTGTTGGTCGTGAATGCTGATAATCAATTGGAGTACCGCGCAGTCAAGCTTGGTGAAAAGGTAAATGGTCTGCGAATTGTGCGTGAAGGTTTATCCGCAAACGACAAAATTGTGGTGAATGGCTTACAACGCGTAATGCCCAATATTCAGATCGAACCCAAATTAGTGGATATGGCAACCAAAGAGCAATTAGCGGGTTTGCGTAAGGCTCAACAGTTGTTGGATAAAACCAGCACCTCACTGGCTGCAGAATCTGACAGCTCAGCAGATCAAGGATAAGGAAACCTCATGTTCTCGCAATTTTTTATCAAACGGCCAATTTTTGCAGCCGTTATTTCACTGTTCTTTTTAATTACCGGTGCTATTGCAGTATGGCAACTACCCATCACCGAATACCCTGAAGTAGTGCCTCCCACTGTTGTGGTAACAGCCAATTACCCAGGGGCTAACCCTAAAGTAATTGCTGAAACCGTCGCCTCGCCATTGGAGCAGGAAATTAACGGTGTGGAAGAGATGCTCTATATGTCTTCTCAGTCCACCTCGGATGGTCGCATGACACTCACCGTGACATTTGCCATCGGCACCGATGTTGATTTAGCCCAGACTCAGGTTCAGGCCCGGGTAGATCGTGCCATGCCACGCTTGCCACAAGAAGTACAACGCTTAGGTGTTGTCACCGAAAAATCATCACCCGATTTAACCATGGTGGTGCATTTAAGTTCGCCAGATGATCGATACGACATGCTCTATCTGTCTAACTATGCGTTGCTGAATGTTAAAGACGAGTTGGCGCGAATTAACGGTGTGGGCACTGTAGAACTGTTCGGCGCCGGTGATTACAGTATGCGGATCTGGCTGGATCCTAATAAGGTCGCGGCTCTTGGTTTATCTCCATCACAAATTACTGACGCAATCCGTGAGCAAAATCAGCAGACAGCTGCCGGAAGCTTAGGTGCTCAGCCAAGTGCTGATGCAGAATTTCAGCTGCTGATAAACGTTAAAGGTCGTTTATCTACCGAAGAAGAGTTTGGCAATATCATTATCAAAGTCGGCGACAACGGTGAGATAAGTTACTTAAAAGATGTCGCTCGTATTGAACTGGGTGCCTCAACCTATGCCCTGCGATCGTTATTAAATAATAAAGACGCCGTGGCTATTCCTATTTTTCAAGCCTCAGGTTCTAACGCGATTCAAATCTCTGACGATGTACGCGCCAAAATGGCAGAGTTATCGAAAAGCTTTCCAGATGGGTTGGCCTACGACATCGTTTATGACCCAACAGTGTTTGTTCGCGGTTCTATTGAGGCGGTAATAAAAACGCTGCTTGAAGCATTAGTACTGGTGGTACTGGTGGTTGTGCTGTTTTTGCAAACCTGGCGTGCATCCATTATTCCTTTGGTGGCAGTACCTGTGTCATTAATAGGTACGTTTGCCTTTATGCATCTTTTAGGTTTTTCACTCAATGCTCTATCGTTGTTTGGTCTGGTATTGGCCATCGGTATCGTCGTTGATGATGCCATCGTAGTGGTTGAAAACGTTGAACGGAATATACGCGAAGGCCTAACACCGATTGCCGCTACGCAAAAAGCAATGAAAGAAGTGACAGGCCCTATCGTGGCTACGACATTAGTATTAGCAGCAGTGTTTATCCCGACAGCCTTTATGTCAGGCTTAACCGGGCAATTTTATAAGCAGTTTGCTTTAACCATTACTATTTCTACTTTTATCTCAGCGATTAATTCGTTAACGCTAAGCCCTGCCCTGTCGGCGCTATTATTAAAAGCACCTGGTGAGAAAAAAGATCTGTTAACACGCGCCATGGACAAACTCTTAGGAGGCTGGTTATTTGGTCCGTTTAATCGCTTCTTTGCCCGTTTATCCAAAGGTTATGGCTGGTTAGTCAAAAAGGTCATTCGCTTTGGCGCGCTGGTTGGCATTATGTATGTTGCACTGCTGGGTTTAACGGGCGTGCAGTTTGCCACTACCCCTTCCGGTTATGTGCCAAGTCAGGACAAACAATATCTGGTGGCGTTTGCTCAATTGCCAGATGCTGCGTCGTTAGAACGTACCGAGGAAGTGATTAAGGAAATGTCGAATATTGCGCTTGAACAACCCGGCGTAATCAGCTCTGTTGCTTTCCCCGGACTGAACATTAACGGTTTTACCAACAGTCCGAACTCCGGCATCGTGTTTACCACCTTAAGCGATTTCAAGGAGCGTAACGATCCGTCAATGTCAGCTGATGCTATCGCAGCAGCGTTAAACCAGAAGTTCGCCGGTATTGAAGATGCCTTTATTGCCATTTTCCCTCCTCCACCAGTACAGGGGCTTGGCACCATTGGTGGGTTCAGGCTGCAAATACAGGACCGCGCCAGTCATGGTTACGAAGAGCTCTACAACGTAACGATGCAGGTCATGCAAAAAGCCTGGGCTACACCTGAGCTGACTGGTATTTTTTCCAGTTATCAGGTCAATGTGCCGCAACTGGATCTGGACATCGATCGCACTAAAGCCAAACAGCAAAATGTGTCACTGGATGAGATATTTCAAACACTGCAGGCTTATATGGGCTCGGTTTATGTCAATGACTTCAACCAGTTTGGTCGTACCTATCAGGTGAATATGCAGGCTGATGAACAGTTTCGTCAGAGTGCGTCACAAATCAGCCAGTTAAAGGTACGTAATAGCGATGGTGAAATGGTTCCTCTGGGTTCCTTTATCAATGTTACTGATACAGCGGGTCCTGACAGGGTCATGCATTACAACGGCTTTACTACCGCTGAAATTAATGGTGGTCCAGCCCCTGGCTACAGTACCGGGGAGGCACAAGCAGCGATTGAGAAAATACTGGCTGAAACATTACCCAATGGCATGACCTATGAATGGACAGAGCTGACTTACCAGCAAATTCTGGCTGGTAATGCCGGGGTATTTATCTATCCGTTGGTGATTATGCTGGTCTTTATGGTGCTGGCAGCCCAGTACGAAAGCTTAAGTTTGCCGCTGGCCATTATTCTGATCATTCCGATGACATTATTGTCAGCACTGAGCGGCGTTTTAATCTACGGCGGGGATAACAATATCCTCACTCAGATAGGGTTGATAGTGCTGGTGGGGCTCGCCACCAAAAATGCCATTTTGATTGTCGAGTTCGCTAAAGAACTACAAGACCATGGAATGAGCGCAATGGGAGCCATTCTGGAAGCGGGACGCTTGCGGTTAAGGCCGATTTTGATGACCTCTATCGCCTTTATTATGGGCGTGGTGCCCATGGTATTTTCAACCGGTGCCGGTGCTGAAATGCGTCAGGCCATGGGTGTGGCCGTGTTCTCCGGCATGATTGGTGTCACCTTCTTTGGCTTAATCCTAACACCATTGTTTTATTACATGCTGGCCAAGCGTGGCGAAACAAAAGCGCTGCCTTCGTCAACGGCAATAACCGATAAGGTGGAGAATACCCATGTATAACAAACACAAACTTACAACAATTGCCATATTGGTGATGACATTAAGCGCCTGCGCTGTAGGACCAGATTATCGGTCACCTGACAAAGTGGCTGATATCACTATTAGCAGCCCTTATCAGCAAGCCGAGTTGGCACAAAGCTGGTGGCAAGCCTTTGATGATGAGTCGCTGAATCGGCTAATAGATCGTGCCCTGGACGAAAACCGGACGTTAGCGCAAGCGAAAGCCAATGTCGACAGAGCTTATGCTGTGTTTCGCGATGCTGATAATGACATTCTGCCAAAAGGCACATTGGACGCGGGTTATCAGGCCAGTGAAAATGCCGTGTTGCAGAGGGAAAATGAGAGCGTGATTCTCCGTGGATATAGTACCGGAGCCAATTTAAGCTGGGATTTGGACTTGTTTGGTAAATTACGTCGTGCCAGTGAAGCCGCTGAAGCCCAGGCTCAGCAGGCGGACATTCTCTGGCACGATGCTCAGGTCCAGTTAATTAGCCAGGTGGCAACCAGCTATGGTGAATACCGTGGTGCCCAGTTGCGCTTAAAAGTAGCAGAGCAAAATTTGCAAAATCTGCAACAGAGTCGCGGCATTGTTATGGCTAGGCTTGAGGCCGGTATGGCCTCAGAGCTGGAGCTTACGCAAATAGATGTGCAACTACATCAAGTAAATGCCTCTATACCGGCATATCGCGTCGCTCTGTTGACTGCAGATGCAACTTTGTCTGCTTTGTTAGGACAGCGGCCCGGTCAACTAGAACTTGATGATGTACCTCGTTTACCTCAGTTAAAACACCCTGTATCCGTGGTGGAAGGTGAAAACTATCTGCGTTATCGAGCGGATGTTGCGAGTAGCGAGCGATTATTGGCTGCCCGTACAGCTGAGATTGGCGTGGCTACCGCCGATTTATATCCGAATGTATCGATAAGCGGTTTTTTGGGCTTTTTATCTGGCCCCGGTTTAACACTGGGTAGCGATACCAAAAGCTGGTCGGTTGCACCCAGTTTAAGTTGGCAGGCTGCGGATTTAGGATCCGTCAGGTCACGTATTCGTCAGGCTGAAGCCAGTTCGCAAATGGCACTCGCACAATTTGAGCAGGAGGTATTTGATGCCATCAATGAAATGCAACTGGCACTTAACAGCTACAACCTTAGCCGTGAGCAACAGTTAAGCACTGAGCTGCAGTGGCAGGCCAGTACCAAAGCGGTAGACATTTCCCGCGAGCGTTATAACGCCGGTAGTGGCGAATTTCTCGACCTGCTCGACTCTGAGCGAGAATTGCTACGCAGCCGCGATCAGTTGGCTCAACTGCAACAACAAAGCTTTCTCCGCTTAGTCGATATTTACCGGAGTTTTGGTGGTGGGATACAGCTGATTTAGTGCGGGTTGTTCCATTAAGTAGCCGCTTCAACGTCCAGCTGTTTAATAATGGAGATCTCTAAAGGTTGGGTTTCGCAGGCTTTATCCAACCAACCAATTTTGGTAGGTTGGGCTGAAGCACGAAGCCCAACAATTAATCTGTTTCACGTGTTGGGCATCATAAATTCAGCCCAATCTACGTTTAATTTTTCACAAGTAGTGTGACCAAAGCCAATAACGACGTATTTATTTTGTGTCTTACTGCTTTAACGGTATCCTCTGCGTCATTGAATCTATTTATAAGCAAGGATAACTTCATCAATGAACAAATTAATATGGCTGTTCGCCTTAATTCTATCTATTTCGTTATCTGGCTGTGGCTATGATGAATTTCAGGGCAGATTTGTGGGCCCGGAAGGTAATATCAGTTATCAGTTTAATACCGATGGAACGCTTGAGATTCATCAGGGAGAAGATGTCACTACTGCCGAGTATGAATATGACAGTGGCGAACAAATGATTAAACTGAAAGCCGAAGAAGATTTACCCACTGATACCCTGACCGTTAAAGATGAAGATCATTTGCAAAGCGGTGATATGACGCTGACTCGTGGTGTCGATTATGCGATGCTTGCCGACACTACCTGGATTGGACAGCAGGGCCAATATACCTTTGCTTTAACGTTCACCATGACTGACAAGGGCATGGAAACGATTTCTGAGCTAGTGACTTATCACGATGAGGATATGACTTATCTTTCCCAGACAGATGACAGCATTACCCGCCTTCGAGGCAATATGCTGTTACTTGATCTTACGCCTTATACAGTTTCAGAAGTTACACGTGATAGTTTCAAAATCACCATTGGTGAAAACAGTATGGTTCTGGAAAAACACCCAAAAGACACTGAAATCACGATTCGGGATGGTTACCAACCAGAAGATGAATAACCTTGATTACTGATGTGCATCCAAACTTTCTGGATAACGTTTTAATTTAATCTAATTATTTCTCAACTTGAGTTACGTTTGTGTGACCTTGTTGCTTGCTTTGAATGTCCATGGTCAATAAGGTTGCCATCTGCTAAGGCATGTTTGGAGATAACAAAATAATGATTTCACCGATGATTCCCGAAGATGAAAAACAAAGACTTGAAAAGCTTAGAGCGCTTAAAATTCTTGATTCGGCACCTGAAGAAAGATTTGATCGACTGACCCGCATGGCCAAGCGTATGTTTGGAGTAGATATCTCAGTGTTGAGCTTGATTGATGATGGGCGCCAATGGTTTAAATCCAAAGCTTCAGAAAATGAGCTTCCTGACGAGACACCGAGAGAAATTTCGTTTTGTGGTCATGCCATATTAGGTGATGACGTATTTGTTATAGAAGATGCTCTGGAGGATCATCGATTTAAAGATAATCCATTGGTTACAGCTAATCCCAACATTCGCTTTTATGCTGGCTATCCACTAAAGATAAATAATGGTAGCGCCCTTGGCACCCTTTGCATCATTGATGATGAACCAAGAGAATTTGATCCGGAAGATTTGCAGTTATTACGCGATCTCGGCGTAATGGCCGAACAGGAAATTGCTGCTTTGCAATTGGCGACACTGGATGATCTGACGTTAATCTCAAATCGCAGAGGCTTTACGGCGCTGGCTAAACACAGTTTGAATGTTTGCCGTCGCAAAGGACTTTCAGCTTCTATCCTGTTGTTTGATTTAAATAAATTTAAACCCATTAATGACCAGTTCGGCCACGCTGAGGGCGACAGAGCGTTAATCGTATTTGCGAATTTCTTGCGGAAAGTTTTCCGTGATTCTGATGTATTCGGCCGTCTTGGTGGTGATGAGTTTGCCGTGTTAATGATGGATGTTGATGCTGAAAATACGCAACGGGTTATTCAACGCTTTGATAACGAAGTAACGAATTATAATCAGGAAGCAGCTCGGGGTTATGATATTGAATACAGTGTGGGTTTTGTAAATAGTCTGGTTGAAAAAGATATTGATGTTAATGTTTTTTTAGCTGCTGCTGATAAAAAAATGTATGCCGAAAAAGGTAATAAGGTTCGTTAATAATTAGCTAAAATTTGAGCGACTAAATACAGTAAAAAGTATCCATCACTATTGCATTTAAAAATATAGATAATGTCAGGTTTAAAACGGAATAATTCTGCTTACACCTATAGATAATATTTGGCATAAGTTGTGCGTTACACGACTCATTCAATCCCCCCTTTAATGATTTTTTTCTGGTAGGCGTCACATAAAATTGATTGCCGATCTGATTATATTTAAATATGCTGGAATAATTAGAACATCAGGTTGATGTTAATGGTTCTCACTTTTTCAAATATACATTCAACAAAACCTGATGAATCTAAATAAAAGGAGCCGGGATTGAAAGCACGTTTGCTCTTATGGATGATAGCGACGAGAAACAGCTTTGTCGCACTTTTGCCGCTCACTTTTCTTCGCGTTATTGCCGAACTTATACTGAACTTTCCCTGGCTTTATTATCAGCAGTCAATGGATCATTGGCTTGGTGCAGATTGGCGTGAACCATTAAGACAAATCATCGATAATTCATTTACTTTGTTTGGTTTGTTACTGGCAGCTATCGTCTCTTCCCAACTTGTTTTTCGTATGCCAGGTTTAACCAAACACCGTGAAATTGCCCCTCCATTAATGGTGGCAATCAGTGCGGTAATTAACTTTCTGATCATCACCGTTTCACTACCCAATATTTCTCCAGTTGAGTTCAGTGCAGAAGTTATTCTTATAGGGATTGTTGTTGGGCTGCTTTCAGCCGAACTAATGCTCTGGGCCGCCAGAAAACCCTATCTTGATCTGCTGAACCTGCCTGTTGATACCGATACTACCTTTTATCAAGCGATGCGCTTAAGCCCGTCGATTATTCTTAGCGGAATGATCTTTTTTATAACGGCTCTGATACTGGCTTCAACACCTGATTTTCCCGACTTTACACAACTTATTATTGATTGGGCACATAACAATGAATATGGAACCTGGATTTTAGGTTCCTTTGTCACTTTAATGAACCAATTGTTCTGGTTTGTGGGTCTTCATGGCAGTATCTTCATATACGGTGCAGCGGATGGAGCGCTATTTTTAGCGAACTTGGATGCAGGATTCAATGCTTCATCTCTGGCGTTTAGAGTCCTGTTCAATAACTTTGTGCATTTGGGCGGATCTGGAGCAACGCTCGGCCTATTAATAGCAATTTTTATTGTTACGCGGCGTGGTGCACAGAATAAAATTGCGAAGATTTCTATAGTCCCTTCTCTGTTCAATATTAATGACATATTGATCTACGGATTACCGATTGTATTTAATCCGTTTTACCTGATTCCATTTGTGCTGATACCGGTTCTATTGATGTTGATATCACTGGCCGCTTTGCAGTTTGGATTGATCACTATTTACGATTCCGCAATTGTGGGTTGGACAACGCCCCCTTTATTATCAGGCTGGCTACTGACGGAATCCTGGCGTGGTGTTGCTCTGCAAGTTCTGTTAATCGCTATCAGCACCTTGAGCTACCTGCCCTTTGTGAAAAAAGCTGAAAAACACCGTCAGCAACAGTCTTTAGATGCTTTTACACAGGCATCAGACACGATAATCAAGGTGGGCAATACAAGACAAAAAATTATTACCCGCCAGGATAAGGTTGGCATGATTGCCCGGGATCTTGCTGTTGATATGCAAAATGCGATTAAACAGAATTCGCTGACACTGGTCTATCAACCCAAGCATGATCGTCAGGGGCAAATCGTTGGTGTTGAAGCCCTGCTTCGCTGGACGCATCCAAGATATGGTTTTATCTCTCCTATTGTGATCATCGCTGTCGCCGAAGATAGTGAATTGATTCATCATCTGGGCCGATGGGTAATCAAGCAGGCTTGTGCCTGCAAAGCTCGCTGGAATGCCGCAGGATATAAAGCATTAACTGTCGCGGTAAATATTTCTCCACTTCAGTTAACAGATAAGGATTTACCTTTTTATATTACGAAATATATTAAGGATTACGGTATATCGGCAGAAGAACTTGAATTGGAAATTACCGAATCTTCTGAAATTCCCGATACCAGCCTGACAGATTTGATTTTACAACAGCTGGTCGAAACCGGTGTGCATCTGGCAATGGATGATTTCGGCATGGGCTATTCATCATTGTTATATATGCGCCGCTTTCAAGTGAATGCAATAAAAATTGATGGTTCCATTACACGGGACGTTCTGGTCAATGACACTAATGCAGATATTGTCAGGACAATATGTTCACTGGGAAAAGCACAAAGAGTGCATGTGGTGGCAGAATACGTGGAAACCAAAGAACAACGCGAAGTGTTGTCTGAAATGGGCTGCGATATTTTTCAAGGCTATTATCACAGCCCACCAATAGCAGAATCGAATTGTTTAAACTATTTCCAATTGCACAATGGTTTAGTCCAGGGAAAACTTTTGATTTAACAATAAAATAAGGCTTGAGCGAACACCCCTTACTCAAGCCTTATTTATACCAACTAATTATGGATTTAGTCTTCTACCAAAACTAATTGCATAACTCACAGGGCGAGCTAAAAGAATAGGATCGTCTGTTGGGCTTATGCCTTCCGGGATAGCCAACGGGTTAAACATATTAGCTTTTGCATAACTTTCACCGTCCGTCATGATTTCAGTAAGCGTCAATGTTCCGAGCTGCACTATTTTTCTCTCTGTTGGCCACACAACTGTAGGATCAGTGATTACATCTCCCTCTTCAGCTATTTGCAGGGCAATTGTAAACTTAGCCGCGCCAGTATCATTTAATCTCTCTGGCAATTCATCCTGTAGATAATTGTTAGCAGCGTTTTTTCGTTCTTCATCTGAAAGGTACTCTGTGCCATTCACCGGAGTAATGAGGTAACGGCCATAAACGGTTTTACCTTGTTCATTTTCAAATTCAAATGCATTAATGCCATGGAATTTTTCAGTGGCATAACTCACTGGAGCGGGCTTAGGTAATTGCACAAAGGTTAGCGTTTCGGGATGTTGTTCCAGAAAAGCTTCTATTGGTGTCGGTTTAGCTTGTGAGTTTGCCGAATCTTTGATGGCTGTTAATAATCCAAGAAAATCTTCAGGTGTCTTGACTGGGAATCGTTCTACCGAAATCACCACCATATCGGTATATTCCTCTTCCGGTAACATAAACCTTATCGCCATGCCTTTAGGAAAACCATCCGGGCTTGAATCCGCGATATCGGGCACACCGCTGGCGTTTGAAAACCGAACCACCACATCTGTTTTAGGGGTATTAAAGTGAGGTGCATAGGTGATATCAGAGGCTTCTTTCGATGCTTCAAAATAACCAGAAGCCATGATCCCTTTCGCATGATTAGAACGTATTCCTGGATGAGGGCCACCGGCAAGCTCCGAGAGTGTATCAACCAGTCTTTCGGTGACTGGCAGTTCATCGGCACTCAGCGTATAAGACGACATAATGCCCAGTAGCAAACCGATATTAAGAATTATTTTTTTCATATGACTTTCCTTGTAGATAAATTAAGCAACAACTTTTATGACGTGTGGTACGGCGATATTCCAACAGTTAATTATTAAGGTTTTACGATGCTGACCACTTTTTTTAATCTCTATTTCAATTGCTTGACGTCATTCAATCAAACACAGACGAATATTAATCTACTTTAAAGTCGCTGAGCATCAGTATTTGGCAATATTATTGAGCGTAAGATTAGATTAATCAGGCCGCTGAAAATGATTAGTCGTTGTACAATAGTCCATTATTTTTCTATCCAACTTCAAGGGAGCTTTCATGAAGATTCAAAGCCATTTTGCCGATCTTGATACACCTACTGGTGTGATGCGTACCTATATTCATCGTCCTGTTGGTGAAGGCAGCTACCCTGTCATTTTGTTTTATTCCGAAATTTTTCAGCAAACCGGCCCGATTGAGCGTGCGGCCAGATTAATGGCCAGTCATGGTTATGCCGTATTAGTCCCCGAAGTATTCCATGAGCTAAATCCGATTGGTACGGTGCTGGGTTATGACGATGCCGGTCGCGATAAAGGCAATGCCGATAAAGAAAACAAAGATGTGCAGGGCTATGACACCGATAACGAAGCGTTAATCAAATTTGCCAAGCAACAATCCTGGTGCAATGGTCAATTTGGAGCGATGGGTTATTGCATTGGCGGTCATCTGGCTTTTCGTGCAGTACTGCAACCTGAAGTGAAAGGCACTGCTTGTTTTTATGCTACCGATTTACATATTCAGAAGATCCCGAATAAACCGGGTCAACACAGTATGGAACGTCTGGCAGATATCAAAGGCGAATTGCTGATGATCTGGGGCAAACAGGATAACCATGTTCCCTCAGAAGGCCGCACACTGATCTACAGCAAACTCAACGAAACAGACATTCCGTTTACCTGGCATGAATTCAATGCCGAACATGCGTTTATGCGTGATGAGGGTGATGGTGGCCGTTATGATGCCCAAACAGCACAGATTGGTTATCAACTGGCGTTGAATCTGTTTAGCAGAACGTTGCGTTAAACACGACGTTCCCACGCAGAGCATGGGGAACGAGGTTAATAAATTAAATGAATACATCTGGCTCCCATGCTCTACGTGGGAGCCAGTTTGAATCTGATTCCCTATCCTCTGTAGAAATCACATAACTGAGCTGTCCATCGAATGAATAATACAGCTAAATCGGTCTATACCCTGTTCAATTGGAATATTCTGATCCTGCCGACCGATGAGGAAATATTTGTTGGTTTGTGCAATCGACCGGAAACTGTTCCACCCTTTGCGCCACCCGATGCAGCAGATGATTTATTGCCTTTTATCCTGCAAAACAGTAGCGCCATATCAGAATTCAACGATAAAACCGGCGTCGGATTTGATAGTGATGGCAGTCGTTATGTATTGATTGGCAAAGCTTCCGATCCCACCGGTATGATTCGTTTTAGTGTCTGGCAGATGATGAAGCCGGATGAGATTCGCTGGAAGTACGAGTTTATTGATTAGACCATTTGCGTTACCACGCAGGTGTGTGGAAACGAGATCTTACCGTTTCTGGCTCCCATGGTCTTCCGTGGAAGCCCTATTCTCTAGGGCGGTAATGCGATATAAGTACCATCATTACGTTTGGTCAACTCTCGCATCAATATGCTGAATCTGTCAGTACTGTTAACGGATAAAAAGCCTACTCCGTGAATTTTGGCCAGTCGTCGCCCATTACTGAGTTGCTTGTTCTGTTTGGTTAACCGATCAATAACCGGATCATACGATGAGCCGGTGTAATCATCGCCAAATACATAGATTGAAGTAGTGATATTGGGTTTGGCATATTTTCTCAACGCCATTTCCACACCTTCCACCGGACTGCTGTTGGATACCACTGACCAATTCTCAAACATTTTGATGGCACTGTTTCGTGTAGAGGGCGTATCCGGCATCCAGCGACCATCGTAGCCGGAGATCATCGATGTCCCCATATCATTTAATATCTGGAAGCCTTTCACTTCAGGGTGAATATTCAGCACATTCACCACTTCTCTGGATACCCGTGACCAGATCTGTTTCATACTGCCAGACGTGTCGATAATGAACACCACATAATCGCTGTCAACCGGAATACCGCCTACTTCTGCGGAACGCTTATCAGCAGATTTCCTTGGCGTTGGCAAAGCCGCCTGCCTTAGGCGTGATTCCACCAGACTCAGTCCCGAAATACTTTCTTCCAGTGCGGCATTTTTTTGTTGCAGTGCTTTGAGCTGATTTTCCAAAGAAGATTCGGCCTGAGCAATAGCCTGTTTTTCACCCGATAAGGCTTCTAACGTCGAAAGCTCCTGTTCAATTTGCTGACTTACTTCAGCCACCGAGTTTTCCAGACCAATCAACGAGGCCAGTAAACTGCTGATATCATCGGCACCAGCAGTGGAAACATCGACATCGGTTTTAGAGATCAATATCAACATGACGACGGCCCCAAACCCACAGGAAATCACGTCCAGAAAAGACAGACTGAATATATCGATGCCTTTTCTACGATGTTTCATGGCCAGTTACTCGCCGGACTGATCAGTAATCCGCCGGTGGTGGCAGCCCAAATCCAATATTGATTCACGGCATCGGGATCACCTTCTAGCGGCAGCAAAATGACATCGACCTGCACTCCCCGCTTACCGCTTTCGTTGATGGTTTGCTGAAACAATTTCACTCGGCATTCACCCGAAATCGTCTGCGCATTACCGGTAAGCGAACTGCAACTGGAGAAAGGGTTCAGACTACGATATTGCGATTCACCTTTGGTCGGTAGACCGTCAGTAATCACGTAGAGGTTGGTTGGTGAAAACTGATTTACGGTGTTCAAGCCTTTTTGCAGGTTCGTCGCCCCTTCGGGGACAATGGCATTTAACTCACTGATGATTGATGCAGTCGTTTGTGATGCACTGGCTTTTTGCCAACCTTTTTTATCACCCAATACCTTGGCATCTTCACTAAAAGCCACTACCACCACGTCACTGTTTTCCGGTGTTCGTGCCAGCAACCATTCAACGACATTTTTAGTGCGTTGCCATTTGGCGGCATTCTTTTTGTTTTGCTGGGAACTGCTTTTGGTGCGAATAATATCAATCAGTTTTTCATTGGTCATTGAAGCGCTGGTATCAACCAGAATCGCTATTTTGGGGCCTTCAACTTTCAGTCCTAACAGATAGTTTTCTTCATTGATACGAGGAGCTTCAACCAAATCCTGTTGTTTTTGTGGCACTTTAATGGAGGTAATACTGGATTTAAGTTCATCCAGTTCACTTTCAGATCGTTGGACTTGCTGACTCTGACTCGCCAGTGTTGACTGCTTATCATCCAGTTGTTTTTTTAACGCCTGATAACGGGCATTTTCACTGCTTAACTGTTCTCTTATTTGACCCAATGTGGTCTCAGCATCATCCCTCACCTGTTCAAGCTGACTGATATCCTGTTTAAGATTATCGATTTCAACCGGGGTTTCATCAATTTTCTGTTTGACCAACATAAACACAAGGATAACCGCGCCGAGGCCACAGGACATGATATCCAGAAATGCCAGACTGGAACCTTCGGCTTTTTTACGACGGTAAGCCATGTTGCGTTAGCGAATGCGTCTCAACAGGTATTTGTCGCAATAGCTTTGGGTATCGACAATCTGGCTATCCTGCATTCGTTGCAGTTGATGGAACAAAAACATCAGAAAGATGCTGATCAACAAAGCGACCAACGTCGAATTAAATGCCAGCCCAAGACTATCAGTCATGCCGGAAATATCGCCAGCGAGTGCTTGATCAGCTTGTGAAAGCGCCTGACCGATACCACGCACTGTGCCAATAAAGCCGATAGAGGGAATGGCCCAGATCAGATAGCGGATCATGGAGTTTTCAGAGTCTTGTTTTACAGCCAATGCTTCAAGATTACTTTCAATGGCATCTGACAGGTTTTGCACATTGTTGGTCGAGCTGTAACGCCATAATGAGGCACGTAAAGTCTGAACCAGTGGCGAAGAGATTAAATCCTGGGGGATCTCACTATCCAACCGATGAATAATACGGTTTACATCCAGTTCTTTATGCTCAGATTTATCAATTGGTTGCTCATTATTGTTGGTTGGATCTTCAATTAAATCAACGCTGTACAGGTATTTTGTTTTGAGAATCTCACGGTATGAACTGGCAATTAAAAAACAGCCCCAAAACATCAGAATAAAACAGATTTCCTGTTCGTAGTCTTTGATGATAACCACAATATTACGTGGTGATGATTGCTGCTGTTGTAAGGCAAGTTCAACCAGTTGTGCAGCCTCTGGCCGGATAAAGCCGATATAAATCATGTGCACCACAATGATCGATACGATCAAGGCGGCAAAGCTTTTCATCAGATCATTCATCTTCAGATATCCACTGGGAACGAAACGGGGGAGTTCAGACTGATAACCGATTTACCTGCCCAGGCATTGTGAATCATCAACGATAAGACCACTAACAACATGATTGAAGCCCCAATCAGTAAAATTCTTTTGAATAGCATCATTCATTCCCTCCAGATAAAAATCGGCCGATTCTAAAGCCCAGAATATCGCGACCCAGCTCTGCACCATCGCGGTAGGACGCTCTTAATTCACTGAGTGATCCAGAACGCCAGTTTGCGCCTTTTATCACACGCATTGCTATGGTTGAAGTATCAAGAACCTGTGGATAAACGGTATCCAGTTTCGGCACCGTTAGTGAGTAACTGTCGTGAGTCCATTCGCTGACATTGCCTCCCAAATCGTAAAGCCCAGACTTTTCTCGGTCAAAGCTCTTCACTGGAGCAATACCGGTATAACCATCATAAAATCTTGGCACATATAGCTTCACACTGCCTTTGGCAGATTCATCGGCAATATTCACGGCTTTGGTTGGGATGGTTTTATCGTTGCCCCAGACGAACAAAGTTTGTTCGGGTTTACCAGCTTTTCGAGCCAGCCATTCCCACTCCGCTTCCATTAATAATCGATAGCCATCAGCATTGCTATTAATTTGATTCAGCTGATTGCCTTGCAGCTGGTAAACGGGGGTTAAACCTTCCTGCTGGCTTAACCAGTTGCAAAATTTGACCGCTTCCAGCCAGCTCAAATTAGTGATCGGTAATTTGCCATCGCCAGATTTACTGCTATCAAATTGCTGGAACTCAGCGTTAGTCACTTCATGTGTGCCGGCATAAAAAGGTCGGTTGAGTCGGACCTGTTTTAAAAACTCGTTGGCACGTTGCCCCGGCTCATCTCTTCCTGCCCCCATTTTAATAATGTCGTTGGGGAAAAAAAGTGCCATTTCACCACCGGCTTTGGTTTTATACACTCTCGGAGCTTCAGCTTTTCTGGCTTGCGCCTCGGGGAGTAAAGTAACGGATATTTTTTGTGGTTCACTCGCCGTTGGAGTAATGCTTTTCGAGATCGTTCGATATCCCTGCAGGCTGAACTGTACATCATGAGGAACGGCATTTAATTCCAACTCAATTGGCGTATTTCCTACCGCTTTTCCATCAATTTTCACTTCAGCAGTTGGCGTGGATAGAATTTCCACCTTACCCATTTCTTTTTGCAGAGTGAGATCAAGGGTTCTTTTTTCATTGGTGTCCAAAGTGAACGTTTCAGTTTTGGAGAAAAATCCCGGCTTTGAATAGTGCAACCGGTGCTGTTTACCCGCTTCAACCGAAAGGCGATCCTGATTATCGATTCGCAGCCCATTCAATGTCAGTTGACCACCTGAGGGTTGAAGATTTAACCGTACACCCGCCGTTTCTGCAGATAAACGATAGTTTCTTTCTATCGTCGGGCTGGGATTTTTTATCTCAATGGTTTCTTCGGTGGTTTCATATTTTTGCAGTGTTAACTGCACATCATGAAAACCCCCTTGCAGTGGTACGGTGAGCGGTGTTTTGCCAACTTCAACAGCATCTACCATTACCATTGCGCCACTTGGCACCGAATTTACAACAAACTCACCCTGCAGCGGTTGCAGTTCAACATTACGGGTGACTGTTTCACCACGGCTGAGTGTCAGATCGAGCGTCGTCATTTGATAATGTGGATGCTTTGCAAGGAGCTGATGGTCGCCCGCAGGGAGTTCGTACTCAAGATGATTTGCTACTGCAATGATTTCATCGTCTATCAGCCATTGAGTGAGATTATCGTCAAGCGATGTGGACAATATAATCTTAGCTGGCAACGGGGTTAATGTAACCGTAATGACTTTGCCAGTATCAGCTCGTTCAATGGTTTTTCTAAGAGGGTAAAAGCCTTTCGCAGTTACTTGAATTTGGGTGGATTCAGCAAGCGAATATACTGAATCCAAAATAACCATTGCCAGCCAGGACTCGGCGTTAATTGATACATCAGAAGCATCATCCGGCTGAACCTCAACCCGGGTCCCCCTTGATGCAAAGATCACTGTCACTATAATCAGGAAAACCAGCACAAATATCGTCAATAACCACAGATACATTCTGTGCTGACGTTTACGGGCAAGTTCCAGCTGCTGGTTAAATTGGCTCATCACATACCAGTGTCAGACTAAAACGGTTTACGTCGTAGGGAATAGTAACTTCAACTAACTTTGACTTGTAACCCTGCCGTTTACCTTCAAAAGTATATTGGCCGGGTTTAAGCTGAATCACTTTTGAATCAACCACACCTACATTACCAACACCCCGCACCAGAATATGTGTTTGATTATCGGAGCGGACTTCAACAGGAACAGTCTGGTTCACTGCGGTTAATACCGTTTCCAGTTCACGGCTTTTACGGGTCAGCGAGAGGCTTTGATTACGATATGCTGCGGCAGCATTAATGGCACCACGCGCCTGCTCTGCCAGTTGGCTGTTTGACAGTCGATAAGGCGATTTCAGGTAGTCATCGATCTGTTTATCCAATGACAATATGTTATTGGCCATGGTCAGTTTTTCTGTGGCCGATTGGTTATTGGGGTTTTCCTTAACCACCTGCTCAAGATTGTTTTTTACAGCTTGCCAGTTATCATTAGACTCTGCCTTTGCCGCGTTGGTCAGACCCGACTGAATTCGCTGGTTTTTTTCATATTGTTGTATCGCAGTATTTACATCACTCAGTTCGGCTCGATTGGAGTAGATATTTCGAGCCTGACTCAATGCTGATTTGGCCGCTTCAATGCGACCATCATCAATCGCAGCATAGGATTGGGAGATAAGCGATTGAAATTTTTGATTATTGAGTGTGGTTTGTAACGCCTGAGCACGTTGCTTCAACGCTTCTCTTTCTGGCGTCAGCGTTAATAACTGGTTGATTAATCTCAGCTCGGTCTGGGGATTATTTTCGACATTAGCGACTTCAATTTGCTCAACTAAAGATGCAATCTCCGGTAATTGCTCAATTCTTTCTGCTAACGCCGAAGCCTGATTAGAACTACTATCCAACATCAATGCTTTTGAAATTGCTGTTTTAGCTTGTTCATACTGATTGTCATCAAAAGCCTGTTGAGCGTTTTGCATGGCCGATTCAAATTGATTCTGGCTGTCTGAAATAGCAGTTTCAGCCAGTTTAATCAAAGCATCTAATGTCGCATTAGCCTGAGCATATTTCGCTTCACCAAACTGTTCTATTGCAGCACTTTCATTTGTATTTAAACGATCAGCCAGCGGTTCATCCCACTTTGGCAGATCGATCTTGTTTAACTCGGGTTTAATTGTATTTTCAAAATGGGCATAGGCTTCGAGATATTGCTGACGCAAGGTTTCACTGTCCTGGTTGCCATTTTCCTGAGGTGAGCTTTCAACAATATCCAGTGGCTGCTCAGTTTCGACGCTAGTGGAACGGGTTTTGGGGACTGACGCCCACAAAATTAACGCCACGCAAAACACGCTCAGCAAAATGATAATAAGCAGTGTTTTGAAGAATAATTTTCGTTTAGCGAGTTTAGCCTCAGCGATTTTCTGATGGATCATGATCTATGGCTGAACCTCAAGCGAAATTTAGAGCTGTACATCAGGCGTGGCTTCTAATTGATACATCCGGTTCAAAAAATCTCGCCATTGGCGGAACTGCTCATCAATATCACCCGTTAACTCGACTGATTCTTCTTCATAAGTCATCACCTGTGGTGCCATTTCCAAGTTCACCGATTCTCCTAACTCGTTTAATGCCTCCTGATGAAACTTGGCTTCCTCACGAGATTTAAAGCCACTGCTGATCAGCACTGCACCGCCAACACCACCGGCAACAGTCGCAAGATCACGGGCAAAACGCGGGTCGTTGGAACTGCCTGACGTAGCGGCAGCAACGGCGGCACCGATTAAAACTGCCCCGCCAATCATTTTCCAGATGCTTTTGGTTTTAGCTTCTTTGCGTAATTGCATTTCTGTGGCACTGGCTTCCTGCCATGCCAGATAGCTGTCATCCATTTGCTGGGAAAATGCACTGTAATTCTGCTGCAGATTATCTACAAATAACTGTTCACGAACCTGAATCGATTTGACTCTTTGAAACATTGGGTCAGCATCACTCGGCATACTGACCAGCTTAATTTGTTGACCACTGGTATCGAGATACTCCATAAAGGCCTGTTCATTGAAACTGGCGGCGAAACGCAGATCGTTAATATTCTGCAGTTGCGCCAGTTCGCTTTGCTGTTGTTTAAGCAGGGCTTCAATTATCGCCTGGGCCGCTTTATCAAAAGCGGGATCATAGGGGTCTTTGCCGTCATTTCTCGGATTTTTGTAAAAACCTTCACCAACCTCATATTCAATGGTGTCGTTTAACCACTGCTTACCACTGGCATCAACCACATTGAGGCTAAATTCAAGCTCTTGACCATTTGATTCAATGATCTCGCCGACAGCAAATAAATCACCTGAAGCAGTGCTGTTGGGGGCTACCCGAACCGCACCAAACTTACCACTTTCATCTAAAGCCGTTTTTAATTTATAAGCAAATCGATTGGCTTCTGCTCGTCTCAATTCAGGCCAGATACCTTCTTCTTCATATTCAGCTGCTGAATCGGAAAGCCCTGGCGAAAAGACCGGAATAATGACGTCAAGTTTAACGCCCTGGTAGGGTATTTCTTTGTTTTGTTCCTGGGCCGAGGCCAGTTGTGGACCGGTTTTTAAATTACCTGAGGATGACGTAGTTGCACATCCCGTTAGTACATGGGTCAGGATAATAAGATAGATAAGAAACCTGGAGGGGGCTCTAAATGACTCAGTCTTCAACAATGTTCATCCCCTTATATTTACGATATTCATTCCAGAGTTTCTTTTTAATCTCTGGATCTTGTTCAGCTTCCGCAGCCAGTCTGATTTGTGCAGCAATGGCATCGTCGTTATTGGCGGATGGAATGTCTTCCGGGATAGCACCGTTATCTGCACCTCCCGAAGATACCACTGCCGCACCATTGCTATCAGTTTGTTCAACTGAATCTGCTGTGCCGGCCTGAGCTGGCATCGAGCTTTCCATTTCTGTCTCAGCTTCAGTACCCTGCATTTCCTGGCTGGCGACTGAGTGATTACCAGCATTACCACCCTGATTTTCTCCACCGCCTTGCTCGCCACTATCTCCACCATCACTGCCAGCCGCAGACGTATTATTTGGATCAGACAAATTGCATGACTCAAAGCGGTTAACCGAATCAAAAAAAGCTTTTTCCATTAATGCTATTCTTTCTGCGCGAGTAAGCTCCGGGTTATCACTGTAACGAATTTCCGCTTCACCGCAGTCCTCATTCGCCTCAACGGCCTCTTCTGCATTTATGTTGAAACTTGCTGTTAAAACAATCGGGAAAATAATAGATAAGGTTTTATTCATTGAGAATAAAGACAATAAATCCTGGTAACGAATGGTGAATTTTTTCATAGAAATAGCACTAATCCATTCATAATTTTTTCAGAAAACCTGAGTCAATATAGTTTATAGAGCATTTGTCAGTAGAAGGCAGTAATAAGTTTTCACTGCTTTATATAGCGCACATTATTAAACAGTAAACCATTGTTCATGAATGCAGAATGAATAGTCTAATTGTTTCGCAATTTATAAAGCATTTAAATGGATATCAGGAATGGCTCTCAGTTAAAAGGTCGTTACTTGTGTTCCCACGCAGGAGCCGTGGGAACACAAGTAAAAAATTTTTAACACACAAAATTCACATCATCAGGCGCATACTCAACAAATGAAAACATCTGCTCTCGTTATTGGCGGCAGTGGGCAGATTGCTCAGGCCATCATTGAAAAACTATTAACTTACTTAACTGCTGAAAATATTGTGGTGGTTAGTCGTGGACCACAACCCGATAAGTTTGCTGGTGTCATCTGGTATCAGTCTGAATATGACGAAACAAGTATGGGCAACCTGGCGATGCAGTTTTACGACCAGCAACGTAACTTTGAAAAGGTCTTTATCTGTCACGGCATCCTCCATGATGAATCAGTAAAACCGGAAAAACGTCTCGAACAACTTACAGCAGCCTCCATCAACCATGTGTTTAATATCAATACAATTACCCCGGTGCTTTGGCTGAAACAGCTTTTACCAGTGCTTAAACATGCTGAAACCTGTCAGGTGACCATCTTCAGCGCACGGGTTGGCAGCATTAATGATAATCACATGGGGGGCTGGTATAGCTATCGCGCCAGCAAGGCAGCGTTGAATATGCTGTTAAAATCCACCGCCATTGAATATGCCCGTCGCGCCAAAATGGTAAAGTTACTGGCATTTCATCCCGGTACCACTGACTCTCCACTATCTCGTCCGTATAATACAAACGTGCCTGACGATAAATTATTCACCCCGGATTTTGTTGCCGATAGATTGTTTGAAATTCTAAAGGGTTTGCCAGCCGACGGTGAATTGTCATTTCTGGATTGGCAAGGAAAAAACATAGACTGGTAAACAGGTTTTTTACATATCCTGTTTCCGTTCACGTGCATTCAATCTGTCGTAGGCTTCTTTCTCATGATGAATATCACTGATTAAGCCCCGGTGCATAGCCACTGAAATAGCTTCCTGATTCTGAAACCGGCCTCCTTCCTTAAACAGCAAATCAAGCAAATCCCGGGCAGGCATATCCAGATATTTCGATAACTCCTGTGATTCATTGGAAAATTTTTCCAATACTTCCGGGTGTTGTTGCTGAACATTTAATATCGCCAGATTATCAATAATAGCCAGTTCTTTCGCTGTTGGCAGACTCAGACCATTATCCTGAACAAACCTTAAACTGGTCAGCCCTGTCAGCTGATGAAAGGTGTTCTGCACCAGATTCAGATCGGCATTTCGCCCAGCCAGGGCAACCCTCAACCATTTCAAACGATGACGGGCCAGCACTATCATGCTTTGTTCTATTTCTTTGCTCATAGACTTCAGCTCCTTTGGACTTCCTGCACCCTTGTTAGCATAGCAATGCCCTGTCATACAAGCCATTCCTATTAGACTGGTATTATTCTGCAGATAATATGTCATGATGATTCAAAATATTTAGCAGGTTTTAGTAGTGGGGTATGTCAGATGAAACACTTAGTCATGATGACTTTTGCCTTAACTTTCGTTGGTTCGGTCCAGGCAGAAAATCTGGAGCATGGAACCATTACCAGCTGTGCCTATCAGGCAGGTACTGCCTATGAAATCCAGAAAATCCGTCAGACCGAAGGCGACGACTGGGAAACGTTTGAAACAAAAATCAAATCGATTTACAAAGACTCTCAAGGCCGTGATGATTTATTGCAAATTGCCAAACAGGTATTTATCCAGCCCCCCAGTAAATCAGCGGATTTTATCCATGATCAAATATTTGATGCCTGTGTTAAACGTCAACAAGGCACTGAGTCAATTTACTGATTTTCAGCGTTTTGACTCAATGAGTTAGCCCTATCAAAAGATTACACGCCAACACAACAAAAATCAGTGCTGTCGTGCGACTGAGATAAACCTGAGCATTGGGTTTTGTTTTAAGCCAGTCGCCAAGCTTTGAAGCTAATATAGAAATACCACTAAAGATAAAGAGTGAAACAACACCAAACATAGTCCCGAGCAATATAATTTGTGGCGTAATCGCACCATAGTTTGAACTGGCAAACTGTGGCAGAAAAGCCAAAAAGAAAATACTGACTTTGGGATTAGTTACATTCATCACAATGCCGCGAATATATAAGTTGGCATCACTCAATACTACGCCCTTACCTGATAATTCTTGTGTCTGGCTGTTAAGAATCTGCCAGGCCAGGTAGACCAAATAGATTGCGCCGATGATTTTCAACGCACTCAACGCCCAGTCAGAAGTTTGCATAATAGTGGCAACACCGAATGCCACTAAACAGGTGTGAAAAACCAACCCTGTACATAGACCTAAGGTAATCAGAATGCCACTGCGTTTACCATAAAGTGCTGACTGGGTAAGCACAAAAATATTATCTGGCCCCGGAGCCAGGGCCAGCAACGCTGAAGTAAAAATAAAAACCGCATAGACTTCAATTGGCATGCGTTAGAAAATCACAAACATTGTTTCATTATCTAGTTGAACTTTTAGGCAAAAAGTAAATATTAAAGACGGATGATACAAACTGAAGCTCCTACATCTCTAATAAACTGATTTACAGAAACTCAAATCCTACTTGAAACAGTTTTTCAACCTCATCGACATCCTGCTGTTCGGTCAAAAAGATGACCAGATGATCGCCGCTTTCAATCTGAACATTTTTTTCGGCAAACAAAATCTTTTCTTTGCGTAATATCGCTCCAACGGTCGCCGTTTTAGGCAGTTTGAGTTCTGAGAGTTTACGCCCCACTACTTTCGAGGTTTGCTTATCGCCATGTGCCACGATCTCAATGGCTTCTGCAGCACCCTGTCTTAACGAATGTACGGTAATCACATCACCACGACGAATATGGGTCAATAGGGTCCCAATGGTAATTTGTGCAGGCGATACGGCAATATCAATACTGGTTCCTTCAACCAGTTCAACATGGCTGGCCTTACTGATAATGGAAAAGGTTTTGCGAGCTCCCAGGCGCTTCGCCAGCATCGCAGACAAGATATTGGCTTCGTCGTCGTTAGTCACAGCGCAAAACACATCCGTTTTATGAATATATTCTTCTTTAAGCAGGCTGGCATCACCCACATCACCATGCAAAACCAGGCTGTGATGCAGTTCTTCGGCGATAACCCGTGCACGATTTTCATTATGTTCGATAATTTTAACGTTATGTGACTTTTCCAGCCGCTGTGCCAGTTGTTTACCAATCTGTCCGCCACCGGCAATAAATATTCGTTTATAGGGTTGGTAATCTTTTTTGAATACTTTTACCAGCTCACTGATTTGATGTTTTTCGGCCAGAAAAAACACTTCATCCTCGGCCTGTAACGTGATTTTTCCTCCCAATGAAATAGCACTTTCATTTCGGAAAATGGCCGCGATACGCATTTGTATTTTAGGAAGCAGATCCAGCAAATCATGGATGGCTTTACCATCCATAATACTCCCGGCATCCACTCTAACGGCAACCAGTCGAGCACGATCTTCAAAAAAGGTCAGAACCTGCAAGACTTCAGGTTGTTCAATTAGATGGGTAATGTAATCAGTGACTAATTGCTCAGGACTGATAATGACATCAATTGGCACAGCATCCAGCGCAAATAAAGCCGGATATTCCAGATAATCTGCGGCACGTATCCGCGCCAGTTTTTTGGGCGTATTAAATAGTGAGCTGGCAATCTGACAGGCAATCATGTTGATTTCATCATTATGGGTGACCGCGATCAGCATATCGGTGTCTTTGATGCCCGCTTTTAACAAGGTACCGGGGTGTGCTGCATATCCCACCACCGTGCGAATATCCAGATGTTCCTGCAATCGCTCCAGCAATACCGGATTCTGATCAATCACCGTGACATCGTTACCTTCATTGACCAGACTTTCTGCCGTCGAACTGCCGACCTGTCCCGCACCCAGAATAATAATTTTCATCTGCAAAACCTCTCTGTTAATTGCGCCAATAGGCTGGCAGAAATAGAATCAACAAGGTGAACACTTCCAGGCGTCCTACCAGCATTGCGAAGATCCCGAGCCATTTAACCGTGGCATCCATTGTGGCAAAATTTGAGGCAACCTCTCCTAAACCCGGGCCCAGAAGATTGATCGTTGCAACCACTGCCCCAAAAGCTGAAATCAAATCAAGGCCGGCTGCCATCATTGCAACTGTCAGCATCAATGCTGTGACAATATAAAGCACATAAAAACCCCAAATCGAAAACAATACTGTTTCAGATATTGGCCGTTTTCCCAACTTCACCACAGATACGGAGCGAGGATGCACCAATAACTCGAGTTGCCGTAAACCCAGTTTCGCCAGCAACATGATACGCATAACTTTAATGCCACCCGCGGTTGAACCGGCACATCCACCAATAAATGACAAAATCACCAGAATTAACGGGATGTGTAATGGCCATTCCGCGAATACCGCCGTACCAAAACCGGTACTAGTCATAATGGAAGCCACCTGAAACGCAGCATAACGAAGCGCTTCCCATCCGCCAGAATACACCCCGGCGAAATACAGGCTTATCGCAATAAAAATACTGGCAAAGACAAACAATAATCCAAAAGTTCTTACTTCCGGATCTTCGGCATATGAAGATATTAGCTTGCGTCTTAACACTAAAAAATGCACGGCAAAGTTCACCCCGCCAGCCAACATAAATACGATTGCGATAGCTTCAATAAGTGGACTGTTAAAATAGCCGATACTGTCGTCATGAGTAGAAAAGCCTCCGGTCGCCACGGTAGTAAAGGCGTGGCCTACCGCATCGAAGAAACTCATCCCTGCAAACCAGTAAGCTAACGCACAACACACCGTAAGTAACAGATAGATCAGCCACAGGGAACGGGCAGTTTCAGCGATTCTGGGTGTCATTTTTTCATTTTTGGCAACGCCGGAAGTTTCCGCTCGATACAGCTGCATGCCCCCGACGCCTAATAAAGGCAGAATGGCGACCGCCAGAACGATAATCCCCATGCCGCCTAACCATTGGATTTGTTGTCGATGATATAAAATTGATTGGGGTAATTGATCTAACCCAACAATAACGGTCGCGCCCGTGGTGGTAAATCCTGAAATGGATTCGAATACCGCATCGGTAAACCCCAGATGCAGACTGAGGTAAAAGGGTAAAGCGCCGACCAGCCCCAATATAAACCAGAAGAGTGTTACGACCAGAAAGCCATCACGAACGGATAATTCCTGACGTTGATGATAGTTGCTTAGCCACAACGATAATCCCAATAAAAACACAATCAGGCTGGACCCGATAAAGGTTATCCATTGTCCATCGCTGTAGATCCATGAAACGATTAATGAAGGCAGAAAGCTGAGACTGTAAAACATCAACAGCAAACCAAATAACCGGATGATGGCTCGCCAATGCATTAGCTTACGACCTCAATCAAAAATGTAAGCCAAGCAACACACGGTGTAATATGCCTTTGAAACAACTTGGTAAAACTTAACATCAGTCTATTCATCCCTATAATCAACGTTAATGGATTATTGGTTTCAGGAGACTGAAAGTCAGCTAAAAAAAAGATAAAAATTTTATATAAATTTTACTTTTTTAAATGCGATTTATTGTTAAAACAACTTTAAGAATTTTCCAGAAAAAGCGATCAGCTATGCGTTTTCTTCCAACTAATACTCCGCTCAAACATTATCTGCTCGCGATCGGATTGATTTTTGTGATCGTGTTGTTTGCCCAGGTGCTTAACCGTTATCTGCCCTACACCAGTCTGTTATTACTGTTTCTGGCGGGTGTGTTGCTGATATCAGCCAAAACCAGTTTTGGTCCGGCTTTATTAAGCAGCTTGTTCAGCTTTATGGCTTTCAATTACTTTTTTACTGAGCCTTATTACACTTTTAATATTCTGCACAAAGCGGATGTCGCCACATTAATTATATTTTTGATGGTGGCATTGATGACGGCACATTTAGCGACGCAAATGCGCGAAGCTATAGCCAAGCAGGAAATGGCATTAAACCGGCTGTCTCATTTCTATGAGTTCAGTCAAAAGCTCTCTTTCGCGACCAACACTGAAACCACTATCGAAATTTTATTGGAGGCCTTACGGCGAGTTCTGAGCAATGATGGTCGTGTGGTGATTGCCATCCAGCAGGAGTCTAAATTGATTTTGCACCCGGAGGGCATATCGAGTGGTCATCCTGGTGAAGAAGTTTTTAAATTAATGCTATCCAAACATCTGGACGGTGAAACCTGGCACAAGGGATGGTTGTTTTTTCCACTTAGCTGGGATGGCAGACAGCTTGGCCTGGTGGCCATTAATGAACGCATTAATGACAAGCAAATTACGGCTACAGAAACGTTCTGCCAGCTAACCGCAGTGGTATTACACCGTACCATGCTGGTGGCGGAACTCTCACAAACCAAATTACTGGCAGAAACAGAACAACTACGTGCCACATTACTTTCTTCAGTTTCACATGATTTACGTACCCCCCTCTCTTCCATTATCGGGGCGAGTTCGTCATTACGTGAATATGCTCAGCATTTATCGACTGATGATCAGCAGCTGCTGATCCAGACCATTGAAGATGAAGCGCACAGGTTGGACCGTCATATTCAGAATCTGCTTGATATGACTCGTCTGAGCCAGGGTAAACTGAACCTGAATCGTGAATGGATGGATATCGACGATCTGATTAACGGTGCTATAAGACGGTTGGGCCATCAATTAGATAATGTGCAATTCGAGCTTGAATTAACAGAAGATACCCCGATGCTTTATGTTCAGGGTTTAATTATCGAACAAGCCATTTTCAATCTGCTTGATAATGCCATTCGCCATAACACAGCAGAATTGGCAATAAAGTTAATCGTTCAGCATGATGACAATTGGATAACGCTGGATATTATCGATAACGGACCGGGTATTGCCGATACTGAAAAGGAAAAAGTATTCAATATGTTTTACAGCCTTGCTCAAGGTGATCGACACGAATCCAGTTTACCGGGCACTGGAATGGGCCTGGCAATTTGCCGCGGCATGGTTGAAGCGCATGGTGGCGAGGTGATGGCATTGGATAATCCTTATGGCAAAGGCACGATGATGCGGATCAAGCTACCAAATAACCAAGGGGCTGTTGATCTTTCATAGCCGCCAGCAGTGGTGAATATGAAAGATCAATAAGTCCTAACCTCCACAGAGTATTTACATGGCCACAATATTACTCATAGAAGACGAAGCTCAGATTAAGAAATTTTTGAGGATCAGTCTTGAAGCACATCATCATGTGGTGCTGGAAGCCAGGCTCGGTGAACAAGGATTAGCCATTATGGTCGAACAAAAGGTTGACCTGTTGATTGTGGACTTAGGTTTGCCGGATATGGATGGACAGGATGTTATAAAAGCATTACGTAAATGGTCACAGATCCCGATTATTGTTCTGTCTGTTCGATCCAGCGAAGATGAAAAAGTGCAGGCATTGGATGCCGGTGCTAATGATTATGTCACCAAACCGTTTGGCATCAGTGAGTTGATGGCTCGGGTTAGAGCGTTACTGAGAATAAGTGACAATACTGTAGCTTCTAACAGTAAACGTGAAATCAATGGCCTGTTTATCGATTTAGCGGAATATCAGGTCAAACTGGATGACAGAATAATTCATTTATCTCGTAAAGAATTCGAGTTGCTTCGATTACTCACAGAACAGCCAGGGCATATCCTGACCCATCGTTTTTTAACCCAGACCATCTGGGGTGAAAGCTTTGTTGATGAAACACATTATTTACGTGTTCTAGTACGCCAGTTACGCCATAAACTTGGTGAAGAACCTATACAACCAAGATTTATTGAAACCGTTCAAGGTGTGGGATACCGGTTTAAAGTTTAAATTAAAAAACTCATTTCACCTTAAATCTGCCTCAATGATATGACAGGAGGCATATCACTGAGGCGTGAAACACATTCAGACATCGTAGTTGCTGGCAGATATATTTCCACCGCGTCCTGTCCAGTTGGTGTGAAAAAATTCACCTCGGGGTTTATCGAGTCGTTCGTATGTATGGGCACCAAAATAATCGCGTTGTGCCTGTAACAAATTGGCTGGCAAACGTTTACTGCGATAACCATCATAAAATGACAAAGCACTGCTGAAGGTAGGTACCGGCACACCAACGTCAATCGCTGTAACGACCGCTTTTCTCCAGCCCGGCAATGCTTCGCTGATGGCGTCAATAAAGAACTCATCCAGCAATAGGTTCTGCAAATTCGGATTCCGCTCAAAAGCGTCACGGATTTTGGATAAAAACTGGCTCCGAATAATACAGCCACCACGCCACATCATCGCAATACCCCCATAATTCAACTCCCAACCATAAGTTGCCGCTGCTTCACGCATTAACATATAGCCTTGGGCATAGGAAATGATTTTGGAGGCATAAAGTGCATCCCGAACGGCATCAATCATTTCACGTTTATCACCAGTAAAAGCAACCGCCTTAGCCGGTAATACGCGAGATGCCGTAACCCGTTCATCTTTCAACGCTGACAAACAACGGGCAAATACCGCCTCACCTATCAATGTTAAAGGCGTGCCTAAATCCAACGCATTCATGCCCGTCCATTTTCCGGTACCTTTTTGACCTGCGGTATCCAGAATATGATCGATTAACAAACTGCCATCAGGTTCTTTTACTTTAAGAATGTCGCGAGTAATTTCAATCAGATAGGAATCCAGCACACCATCATTCCATTCGGCAAATACCTGTTGAATTTCATCACCTGACAACCCCATGCCTTCTCGCATCATCTGATAGGCTTCACAAATCAGTTGCATATCGCCATATTCAATACCGTTATGCACCATCTTCACATAATGGCCTGCCCCATCATTTCCTACCCAGTCACAGCAAGGCTCACCATCAACCTGCGCAGAGATTGATTGGAATATATCTTTTATTGCTGGCCATGCAGCTTTATTACCACCGGGCATTAACGAAGGTCCATGGCGTGCCCCCTCTTCACCACCAGACACACCACTGCCAATAAACAGAATCCCTTGCTGATGTAATTCCTGAGTACGGCGATCGCTGTCATTAAACAAAGAGTTACCACCATCTATGATAATGTCACCTTTCTCCAGATACGGTAAAAGTTGCTGGATAAAGCTGTCGACCACATCCCCTGCCTTTACCATCAACATAACCCTCCTGGGCCGTTGCAATGATTCAGTAAACGCTTTCAAATCGTGACAGGCAATAATTCTGGAACCATTTGCAGGGCCCTGCATGAACTCGTCTACTTTCGTGGCTGTTCGGTTGTAAACAGCAACGGTAAAACCTTTATCGTTCATATTTAAAGCCAGATTCTGGCCCATGACAGCAAGTCCGACGATACCAATGTCAGCGGTTTGACGGGTTGTTTTCATATGATTAAATCCCTATATAGTTTTGTTGTAGTGGCTTATTTGTTCAGGGTTGCCACAATACTCACAAAGGATTAATCTGTAAAACAGTTTATTCATACAAAAACAATCGATAAAAACGATTAATATCCATAAAAAATGTGACAGAGTTAACATTTTTGGATTATTGTCAGCATTTATTGCGCATAAAGTGTGACGTGGTTATCATTTATTGGCGGGAAATCGTTATTTTGTTTAAATAACTTTAAATTAAGAGTCTGAATTAACGGCTCCAAGCTGTTGTAAATTCATGGGTTTTCTGTTTTCCTTAGGTGTTGACGGGTAAAGTTTCCTGTGAAAACAGGAATTATTCATTTACGGTAACTGGGGTTGTAAGAGTAATAATAAATATGTGACTTACCTGTTAGTTCAATATTGGCCTAACGGAAAACAAAGATGTTGATAAGATCAGGGAGATATCGATATGGCAAGTTATTACCTAGATTCAAATCCTAAGCTTCCTAACAAGGGATGTGACACTCATCATGTGTGTCCAGAAACATGTCCCAATTTACCCCCAATGATTGATCGCATTCAATTGGGTGATTTGCCAGATTGTAAAACGGCAATTCATGTTGCCAGAAGAAAGTTTTACAACCAGGCTCATCTAATCAGTGAATGCTCTCATTGCTCTAACTCCACTCCACATGAAACGCTTAACTAATTTCACTTCTTAATTAAAACAGCGATATAGCAAAATTTCACTCCAACATAGTTTTTTCCTGAGATAAAGTTTTGGTATCTGCCTGCAAAAGATTTATCCTTGCAGGCAGATAACCAAAGGATATTTCATGTCTGAACCCAGAATTATTCCCAATCCTTCCCCAGACCCCGATATGAACGATAATTCAAATCAAGTCAAAACACTGACGATTGTTATTTATGCCCTGCAGGCAGCATCCTTTATTGTTGGTTTAACGTTCCTGGTTGCCGTTATCATGAACTACATCAAACGCGATGATGTGCGTGGAACGTGGCTTGAATCACATTTTCGCTGGCAGATCCGTACCTTCTGGTTTTGTCTTTTGTGGGGCTTGATAGGTGCTTTATTGAGTGCTGTAGTTATCGGGGTTTTCATTCTGCTGGCCAATGCGATTTGGGTTATCTACCGTATAGCCAAAGGCTGGATGAATGTGGCCGAAAACAAACCGATGTACACTTAAGATTCACCAGCCAATCGCTGTTGTCGTCGGCGTTTCTCCAAGCTTAGCTTTTTGTTTCAAATTAAATGCTGAATTTCATGATAGGCTTTGCAATCTTTTAACTTAAAACTCATGTATCACTGGACTGTATGACCAAATATCTCACCCTGGTAATGTTGCTTTTCTTTAGTGTTTCTACTTACGCTACACAAACTTTTTCTGACCCGGCATTGAACGGCAAGCCTACACCGGAAGGTGCAGATATTGCTTTGTATGTTGTCGATACCGCAAGTGGCAAGGAAATTTACTCTGAACGTGCTGAACAGTTCCAGCAACCTGCCAGTTTGCAGAAAATCATTACGGGTCTGGGAGCTCGCCTGGTTCTGGATAAAGATTTTCGTTTTGAAACCACAATGGAAACGACTGATCGCGATGTGATAATCAATTTCAGTGGAGACCCGACTTTCACCCGCACCCATCTGCGTGTTCTGGTCGAAAAACTTAAGCTCAAGCAAACTACTATCGATGGAAATCTCTATTTGAACGGCAGCGCCTTCGACACCTCTGAGCGTGCTGTTGGCTTACCATGGGATATTATGGGTGTCTGTTACAGTGCCCCGTCCAGTAGCATTACGATGAATGGTAACTGTATCTACGGAAAAATTGAGGGCACTACCCCGGCACCCGTTAAGGGGCTGAAAGCCAGTGGCTCGCCATATATCAGTATCAGTGCTGACGATATCATCATCCGCGAAGGCCTGGAAAATCAGAATATTGATTGTGATCTCAAGCTGACTGCCGACAATAAAAATCACTTCTCACTTAATGGATGCGTGGGCTCGCATCGTTTGCCAGTAAATTTTCATCTTGCGGTACAAAACACCACCTTATATCTCAAGGAGGTTCTTCAGGAGGAACTGGATCGTGCCGGAATCAGATTACGTGGCAAAATTATTCGTGACGATACCGCACATGGGACCGTTATTGCCTTGCATCAATCAGAACCATTGATGAAACTGATCGATTTGATGATGAAACGGTCGGATAATCTGATTGCTGATAATCTGCTTAAAACGGTTGGCCGTGTTTATTACAAACAACCTGGTAGTTATGAGAATGGTGCGGCCGCCATCAAAGAGGTATTTAAGGAAAAAGCCGGTATTGATTTGTCTCGTGCCATTATCATGGATGGTTCAGGGTTATCACGTAACAATAGGGTCACCGCCAAGCAGTTAATGCAGGTCGTCCAGTACATCTTCAGCCATAAGGAGCTGGGACTGGTTGATACGCTACCCGTATCAGGACAGTCTGGAACCCTGCGATACCGCAGTAGCCTGATCAATACGCCATTGAGTGGCAAAGTAACAGCAAAAACCGGTTCTATCTATGGTGTTTACAATCTGGCTGGGAAAATAAATACAAAATCAGGCAAGTCATTGTACTTTGTACAGTTACTTTCCAATTATCATTCAGATAGTGACAACCGCAATGTTGCACGTAAGCCACTTCGGGATTTTGAACGTGGTTTTTATGAAAAGTTATTTAACGAGCATTAAATAGACGACTACTTGTCCTGTAACCAAAAAAAACCCTCTTTGCTCACACAAAGAGGGTTTTTTAGTGAATACAGCTTTAACTTACCAGGCTGATTCACCCGTTTCTGGATCATACATTTCATGATGGATTTTGTTGCGGTTCGCAATCAGTTCATCAATTGTTGGTGAACCTGACATCGCACGTTTGATGGCCAATTTCATCGCTTCGTAATTCGTGCGGTATAAGTCCTTGCGATCAACATCCGGATTAGCAGCCGCATCTGGCGCGATCCAAATCATCGCCACGATACATAAATCATCAGCATGTTCTTTTGGTATGACGCCTTCAATAACGCTATCCAATACCGCATCGGCCACCGCCGACTGAACCGGTCCACCAAACAATTCCACATAACTGCTCGATTTGATGGTCACTTTAGGCACGATCATGGTTGCCGGTTTAACCTGTTGATTGGTGGCACGAATGGCAAACATACGGGTGTGACCTTCTGTCTGCCCCATCAAATTGGCAAATGCCTGGCCTGCCGGACCTTTGGTGCTGCCAATTAAAATTTCCGGCATCGCATCCGTGCCTTGATCTTCACTGGCAAAAACGGTGGCTTCTGCGGTTCTAAACCAAACGGGTTCTGACATTGTTAAACTCCAAATAATTATAAGAAAAAACGCGCCATTCTATGTTGCTGGTATCTGCGCCCGCAAGCAATAATCCAAAAGGTGTAATTGACCGTAATTTATGCAGTCTATTTTTGGTATTAATCACATTCAATAAATGCTAACGAACACATCAAAATGACCTGTATTCAGTATGCTTATCAATATAAATTGGGGAATATTACATTTTAAGCTTCCAAAATATTGCATCCGGTGAGCAGAGCATCTGTAATTTTTAAAATAAAGAAACTCTTTCCTAAAGGGATTAACCGTTTGCAAATGTATTACAACGCGCGATATCTCCAGTTTCAAATCCCGTTTTAAACCACTGCATTCGTTGTTGCGAACTACCATGGGTAAATGAATCGGGGCTTACATAACCTTGCGATTGTTTTTGCAAGGTATCATCCCCTATCGCACTGGCAGCTCTTAGCCCTTCTTCAATATCACCGGTTTCCAAAAGTTGACGTTGATCATTTGCATGATTGGCCCAGATACCTGCAAAACAGTCTGCCTGTAATTCCTGTTTGACCGAGAGTTTGTTGGCTTCTGTTTCGTTTAACCGGCTGCGGGCAGCATGAACTTTTTCTGAAATCCCCATCAGAGTCTGAATATGATGTCCCACTTCATGTGCAATCACATATGCCTGAGCAAAATCACCAGGTGCTTTGAATCGGTTTTTGAGTTGATCGAAAAAATTCAGATCCAGATAAATCTGTTGATCTGCAGGACAATAAAAAGGGCCGATTGCTGACTGGGCAATGCCGCAAGCCGAACGTACCACCCCTCTGAACAACACCAGATGAGGCTCCTGATACTGTTCATCATTTTCCTGAAAGATACTGCTCCACGTCTGCTCGGTATCTGCGAGGATTACTGAGACAAATTCAACTAGTTCTTTTTCCTGCGGCGTTTGATTTAACGTTTCGGTGGAAACGCTGGTGGGTGGACTTTCTCCCAGTCCTAGCGCATAGAGCATATTGCCTAAATTACCGGTAAACAAACCATAAGCAACCACAGCGACAATTACTAACAAAGTACCTTTAACACCAAGAAATCGAAAAACCAACGGTAATAATCGTAAACCACCACGTCCTAAGCCTCCAGCTCCAGAAGTACGCATGGCCCGTCTGTCTTCAATATTGCTGCTTTTGGGTCTTCCCTTCCAACGCATTGTTATAAATCCTTATTTATACGAGCTGAAATGTCGATGAAATTAACGTTATGTGATTCTGCAGACATCATAGTCTTTTCCATAGATGAAGCTAAAGCAGTTTTATAAGCGTCAATGGTTTTTATTTAAAAGCTTATTTTCTACCGAAATAGAAATTTTTCACGGCATATTCACCTGGAAAAAGCTACTTTAATCATGAATCATTAAACGAGCCGTTAATATGCGTAATAGTAAATCTGAGCCAAATTTGAAACACATCCTACAATCGAAACGGTTACCGTGCCGAGGTTGCACTGCTGACTGTAAAAACTATGCTTTTTGCGATAGTAAGCCATGGCGGCAGAATCAAGCCGGTGTCCAAATAGGATCCAAAATTCATTAATTTAAAAGAAAACCCAATAAACCTTTATGATTTATTGGGTTCTAGTTGGATAAGTCAGATTCCGGTGAAGCAATTTTAATATTGCTGCCCAACACCTTGTTCAGTTGCCTCATCTAAACCACTATCTTCTTCATCATAAGGAGGTGTTTCAGTTAAATCGCTATCATCTTTGTTGCGGTTGATTTCTTCAGCTGATTGAGGGTTTTCAATTTCCTCCACATCTTCATCACCATAAGGGTTCTCGCTCCACTGTGGGTCAGCATCCAGCTCAGAGTCCTGCCCCATTTGATTATCCTGTTCATCGGAACAACCGGATAATATGACCGACGAGAAAGCTAATGTCATGGTAAAAAATAGTGCTTTCCACATAGTATTTACTCCTTATCAATTAATCTGTGCCATAGAGCTAGGATTAGTTAACGAATTGAGGTTGTTGCGTAATCAAGAAATTTGTTCAAGGGTTGCATTAATCCATGCTCGGTGACGTCTTTCATCTGCCAAACCATTTTGTAAAATGAGTTTTATTGTTCCTGGGAAAGGCTCATCTACCATTTCTTCATAACTTTTATTAGTAACTTCTTCATTCATTTTCATTGCTTTAAGAATGGCCTTATCTCCACCCAGTTCAGCTATCACAACTTTGCCTTTAGTGAGTATCTGTTTTAGATCACCGCCATCAGCCGGATTTCCACCTTCCAGCCTTACTGATTCACTTAAAGCCGTAATGTGGTTTTGATGGTCTTCCATAAATGCGGCTAATTGTTGTTTAAACTGCATGTCATCAAGACGCTCAATCGCCGCTTTATAAGCAGCAATGGCATCGTAATCGAGTTCAATTAAATTATTGAGCTTTTTGATTAGATCTTCCGAGTTCATTTCAGTCATTACGATTATCCTTTCAACATTAGATTTATTACGTTTTACTGAGTGTTAAATAGTAACTTTGGAAATTCTTATCTGGTTGAGCTCACACTTGATATAAGTGCACATTAACCACTATCAGCAATCCTTATGCCAGACCCTGAGAGTAAGCATTAATGAGGTTCTGAAAATTCTAGTTTCCCCCTCGCAAGGGAAATTTCGATTTATTCCTATAAATTTTTCTGTAATGACAGTAATTTTTACCCATATTTTATTTTCTTTTATTCATTGAAAACTTATAAAACTTTCAGCTATATCCAAGCCCACCAGGCTTTAGCAGAGATTTGTTCATCTCGGGTACGTAATTTGCAAAAGGACTGATAGTAATCTACCGAAATCAAAAGGTTTAGAAACATGACTGATACAAAAAAGACACAGCACAACGCCATAACCTTACTGAAAAAAGATCATCAGAAAGTTAAACAGGCGTTCGCCCAATATGAAGAGCTCGGGCCATATGCGTTTGTTCATAAGAAAAAGCTGGCCGATCAAATTTGTGCAGAACTGACACTGCATACCCAGTTGGAAGAGGAAATTATCTACCCAGCGTTTCGTGAAAAACTTTCAGATGAAAAAGATTTGCTCAATGAAGCTAAGGTTGAACATGACAGTGCCAAGGTATTGATCAAAGAAATTCAACAAATGCAGGCAGATGAGGAATTATTTGATGCCAAAGTCAAGGTGCTTTCAGAATACATTGAGCACCATGTTAAAGAAGAAGAAGACGAAATGTTTCCTTTATTGCAGAAAAGTGATGTTGATTTGGCGTTACTCGGCGAAAAACTGTTTCAACGCAAACAACAACTCAATAAATAACACTTGAGTAAAACTTCATAAACCCATCTGGGAATAATGATTATGGATAACAGTCATGCAAACAAAGCAGAAATGGAATGGATGTCACTGAAAAAAGAAGCCACCTTGTTCCCTATTTATTCCATGCGTAAAGCCTGGGATGTTTTAGAAAAGGAAATCAATTTTTTATCTGCATCAGCTGACAAGCCAAACAATGATTCAATCAAACAGGGCAGGCTTGATATTGGTGAAATCACGGTTTTGGATCCCCGCTTGGGAAATCTTATCCATAGTCTGGAATATACACGTATGAGTATCGAAGGGATTCAGTCCCCTTCTGTATCGATGATCGTGGATTACATTCAAGCCTGTGAAAGAGTGCATTGGATTTTGGATAACTATCGTAAGCTCGTCAGCTGACCTTTCTGACCAACGATATAAAAAAGGGAATTTGCAATGGCAAAACTGGTTAAATGTCGAAACTGTGAATATCAGGTAGCACGAACAGCAAATAATTGTGTCCAATGTCATACCAAAAATCCCGGTTTAACCACCACAGATCATTTTATTAATACCCTATGTTTTGCGGCACTTTTACTAGGCCTGATGCTGCTCTATAAAATCTCGTTTAATGATCAGTTAATCCAGATTGCAGATGTTGAAGCGGCCGGGTTTGAAAAGCAGTATCAACGCCAAACCTTGATTGAAAATGCTGAAGGTGGTTGGGTTGGCCAATGGAAGAGTGAACGAATTGAACTGTATCAATTTACCGATACAGTGGCCGTGGACTTGGAATTTTTTTCCAAACGGGCCGCTCCAGATAATGTAAATGGATGGAATGATGCCTGTATACACAAAAACATCATTTTACTTAGTAAAGGACATAATGCCTGTCAGACACTTAAACAGTTATAAAATAAATTATTGGAGCAGGCTCTAAGGGCTTGTTTATCTTTCATCTCCGCCTCTGTTGTGAGCTGAAAAAGCGTCAATCAAGGTACGAGGAACGCCTTTTGTGAGATACATCCATGTATCTCACCCCATTGGGGCTTGCGCTCAAAAACGTTTATCTCCATGGATGGAGTGTATGCAAAAGCAATGTCTGGAACATTGCTTGTCCTGACGTTTTTGTAGTAATTCTAAATAAGTGACGAGTAACGTAGAGTGACGCTTTTTCAGTCACAACCCGAAGGGCTGGGACTATTTTTGCGGCCGCCTGGGTTGTATGAAATACATCCCTGTATTTCACCGCTACGCGACCAGCTAAGCTGTTCAAATGAGTTCCAGACTCATTTGTCAATCACTTATGTAGGAAGACTACACGGCGTGCTTTTCGCCTTGTCGCACACAAAACAAAATAGCCGCCAGCAGTGGTGGATATGAAAGATAAACAAGCCCTAAATCATTAATCCGCATCAAATGTTTCAATATCATCAGTAATCTCATCATATAGACGAAGTTAGGACCTCAGTATCTTTTTTCGTCTTAGCGGGGAATCATTCTGGAACAAGCTTCTAGTTTTCATCTGCTTCAGCTCCTATTACTCCCTGTGTCACAGTATCCCGGCTAGATTTGTACTTGAAATATTATTACTATGAGTAACAGGATTGTCTATCTCGTTTTAATTCATTCATTTCATCTGCCAGTAAAGGCAGACTCGTAATCATGCTGGCAAAAAAAGTCATTTTAATGAGTTGTGTAGCCATTTTAAACTCCTATCCAAAATGCTCAAGAAAGCATTAAGGCTTATATCAAATAAGAATATGAAGTTAGAAGGCCTTAAGGACATCACATTTCATTTGTTAAAATGAAATGCTTAGGTGAGAAATTAGTTTGATAAAAAAATGAAAACGTAGCGTTACTTCCTTAGTAAATTTGTTGGTCAACACTGAGAAATCAACCAGCTAATTACTCCATTAAAACGCTACGCTCCCATTGAACTTAGAATTTTATTTTACGTTCAATTTATTTTATTCAGGATATCCTTCCTCACCCATTTTGTGGGCAGGGTGCTTATCGTTTCCGCCCTTATCCTTATCATAGGCTTCTTCATCAGGCACCACGTCCATGTCTTCATCCATTTCATCATAGGTGGTTGTATCACCCTGACGGTTTTTGTCCATTTTCTTCTCATTATCCTGATGTTTTTTGTCCATGTCATGCTGAGTTTTATTAACTTTTTGTTCCCACTCAGGATCATCTTTATTCATTTTTTCATGATCATCTGCTAAGACAGGTGTAACAGCAAAAGCTGTAGCAATTGCAGTTGAAAGAAATAGTTGCTTAAACATTTCATTCTCCTTTATATTTAACGGCAATTTTTGTATTCAGGTAGAAAATCAAAGAAAGAGCCGAATGCTTTCTTTGTAACAAACAACCTCGCAAGCCTCATGCCAAAATAATTATCACTATAAAATACACGGAAAATTCAAAAAAATTATTATTTAAAATCAGCAGCTTGGCAAGACTTTAATGCAAAATACATTAAACTTATGCTCAAGATCTGTTATGAATTTTTCATGTACAACTAATGACAAAGTCATGTAATTTTTACAATCACATCTAAATTTTTTTAGGTGTTTGTTCAGCATTGCCATAAAAATTTCTAAGTAATAAATCAATAGCGGACTAGCATCAGACATTACATTTGAAATAAGGCTATGCCGACTGAGCCAGCATAGCCTGTGTATTTAAAACGATTATGAAGCGCTATAAAGGGTTGTTACATAGTTTGCTTCAAAAACTCGACCTTCAAAAAAGTCGTGATCAATGCTTCCTTGCACGCTTACTCTGTCCCCTACATCAAGCTGTTGAAATCCCTCATTATCGAGCGGATTGTATGTCAATTCATCCACTTCGACAGTCAGCTCCTGAAGTCCGGAATCAAGCGTAAATTGCTCTCCATTCGCATCTACGCTGGTAATCGTCCCCTGCACTACTGTATCCGTTACACTGGGTGAGATTATTGAATAACCTATATCCTCCTCATCCATTGCACTCGCATAAAAATAGGTATCAATATTTTTTACATAAACACTGCTGGCTTCTATAGTAGTTAGATCGTAAAAATCATCATCGATCATGCCTGAGACTCTCACTTCATCCCCCTGGATTAACTTGTAACCATCAGCATCACGGTCGCCATCGTCCATTTCTACAGTGATCTGCCCATCACCATAATCCAGTTCAAACGCATCAGCGGTGACAGAGGTAACTTCACCATTAATACTGATCCAGCTATCATCTTCTAACGCGTAAGGATTTATAGCGACTGCTGGCAATGCAAATAAAGTCAAAGAAGCAAATGTCAGGATTCTCGCGTTATTCATATCTTCCTCCTAATAAACGTCTTCTATAGTCTGAGTAAAAATCAGTCATATTATTTACAAGGAATACTTTTGATGACTCTAAATCAGCAATGCTTAACTTGGTCATCATTATCAACTCTAAAGCTGAATTTGAAATTATTTGGATAATTAAAACACTTTAGATTTATTGCATTAATATCTCGTTATTCCCTGCTCAAAAAATTATGCAACCGTTATACCAGTCCAAATAAAAAAATTAACTGAAAACCGTCAGACTTGGCATTAATTTTATCTAGAGGGTTTTATAGATTTAAATATGTAACTGGCAAGGTTAATTTAGATAATTGTTAATTAAAAATATTTCGAGAGAGTCATGAAATTTTTTCAGATACCTGTAAAAAATTTAAACACGGACGAGTAATATAAAATAGATATTTGTAATACAAACAACAACTAGGCTGAAGATTCTGTCAGGATTGTATTATCAGAGATCAACTTGATTTAGTTTAATCCGGTGAGACTTGTCCTTCGCCATCAAGGGCCATTCTGACCTTGCTGGCCAGCTCTTCACGCTTATAGGGTTTAGACAGGAGTAATACCCCTTTATCCAGTCGACCATGGTGAACAATAGAGTTTTCGGTATAACCTGATGTATATAAAATGCGCAATGATGGTCTTAGCCTCAGGGCATGCTCAGCTATTTTTCGGCCATTTAATCCTTCCGGTAACACGACATCGGTTAATAGCAAATCAATCGTCTGTTCAGATTGCAGAATATCCATTGCCTGTTTGCCATCGGCGGCTGACAGTACCTCATAACCTAAAGCTGTCAATTGAGTTAATACATATTCCCTTACCATAGGATCATCTTCAACCACTAAAATAGTTTCATGACCAATCTGTAAGTTGATGGACTCTTGAGTATTAGCTTTTAGCTGGGGTGTATTATCCATTGCAACTGGTAGGTAAAGTCTTACTGTTGTTCCCTGTCCAGGCTCAGAATAGATATTAACGTGACCGTTACTTTGTTTAATAAAGCCATAAACCATTGCCAACCCTAAGCCTGTCCCTTTGTCTTTCGATTTGGTGGTGTAAAAAGGCTCAAATACTTTATCAAGTTTGTCTGCATCAATACCGCAGCCAGAATCCGAAACGGCTAGCACAACGTAATCACCTGAAGTGATGTCATGATTTTGAGCATATTCTTCCGGTAAATGGGTATTTTTGGCTTCAATAACTAATTGACCGCCTTTTGGCATGGCATCTTTTGCATTTAATGACAAATTAAGCAGCGCATTTTCAAACTGTCCAGCATCGACAAGGACGTGCTTTAATGGACCTTCAGCAATAAACTTGATGACAATCCCTTCGCCAACAGCACGTTCCAATAACGGCCAAAGCTGATCGATAAGTTGTTTGATACTCTCTGGCTTGGGATCAAGCGGCTGTTTACGGGCGAAGGCTAATAGACTGCGGGTTAACTCCGCGCCTCGGTAACCGGCTTGTAAAATCATATCCGCTAACGGTTTGAGTCTATTGGAATCCTCAAATGATTCTGTAAGGATTTGCGAGTTGCCAATTACCACCGTGAGCAGATTATTAAAATCATGTGCCACACCACCCGTTAATTGACCTACCGCTTCCAGCCGTTGAGATTGGCGCAGTCGGTTTTCAAGCTCCATACGTTCGGAGATATCCTGAAAGGCACCATGAACGCCGATTATGTTTCCTTCATGGTCACGAACAGCTTCACCAGATGTCCGCACCCAGATCGGTGTTCCAGCAGAATTAATGATTTGTAACTCTGCATCATAGGGAATTCCCTGCTGATAGCAGGCAGTAAATAATTCCTGCATACGTGGCTGATGCTCAGCAATATAAAAAGAAAGACCTTCTTCAATGGTTGGACTATAGCCTTTTGGTTTGCCATGGATTTTGGCCACCATCTCAGACCAAATAACCTGTTTGGTTCTCATATCCACCGACCACCCACCAAACCGGGTGATTCTGCCAGCAATTTCCAGTAATTCAGCTTGTTTTTTTAATTCACTCTGCTGCAGGATGATCTGCTGGTTTGAGCGATCTTTTTGATCCAGCAGCGCATTAAAAGCCATCGATAACTCTGCCATTTCATCTTTGCCAAACACCTCAGCCCGAGCTGTGTTGTCATTAAGCGATATTTTTTTGATTGTATCGATAAGATTTCGGGTAGGCAGAGCGATACGCTGATAAATCATATTGAATGCCAATACACATAACACACCAAAGATCAGCGTAGATAACATGAAAACAAACAAAATACGGTTTATATGACTTTCAATAACTTGCTGATTTTCCTGCATCAATTGATCAATAGAGCTTTCAATTGCAATACCATGATCAGCAACCTGGTTGATAAGCAATCTTGATCTCAACGGCAATGACAGAGGATTCATTTGATAGTCATTGATGATGGGGTCAGTATTTTCCGGAAGACTTTGATAAGCATCTTCTACTGATTTAATCAACTGATCGATATGCCGTATTGCCCGTTGGGCATTAAACTTGCCTCGCTCCAGTTTTGAAAGATCTTGCTGGATTTGTCGCGCATCACTCAAAAAAACCTGCCACAGACGTTCGTCAGGCCGAAATATCAATAAATTATCACTGCCGACAGATAATGCATCAATTTTGTTATTTAACGTTGCAAACGAATTAAGTTCAATGCGTTTTAATTCAACCTGGTGGTAACTCCAGGCACCTAACACAATTAAAAATAGTAGTCCAAGCAGACATGAACTGATAAAGAAAATAGACGTTTGAACCAGTTTCATCACTGGTTCTCCTCAGTTTGCATCGTTGGAATCTTAACTAAAAAAGGCTGTATTGCTTTTAAGGGTTCGGGAGCAAACCAGGAGGTCACATTGGTTGGTTTTTCGGATCCGGGAAAATTATTGAGCTTAGCCCATTGAATATTCTGATGTAATTCTGAAATTAAAGACCAGTTTAAATTTAACTGATGTAATCCTGGCTGATAATTTTGACCCAAAATTGCGTTTTCACTCATTTCCTGGCTATACATCTGCATCACGTTATCCGTGTCTGAGTGTATAAGACTGATGGCATCGGCGTAAGCCATTAGCAATTGCTGACAGTTTTGTGGGTTCTGCTCCGTTATTTTGCGAGTTGTTACCAGTAGCCATTTTGCGCTATACACATGACTACCCTCCACCTGTTTGAGCTGGTCACCATATTCCGCAATAAAATGATTGGTCCATGGCTGCCAGGTAACAATTGCATCGACCTTGTCATCAATTAATGCCTTACCCAATTCTGAAATGGGTAAATCGATAATATCTACCTGATCTGTATTTACCTGATAAAAAACCGAATAAACCCACCAGATATATTCTGAATTGGTTCCTTTAGGCAAACCAATACGTCCTCCTGACAAATCAGTAACTGTCTGAATTTGCTTACCATTAGTGGTTGTCAGGATTTGATTCATTAAGGTGGAATGCAGAAGATTCCCCAGAATAACGGGCTCATCATTCTGAAGTTCATTATTTGCATTAGCTAGTTTATCCAGCGTAAACGCTGTTGGTGAGACCAAGGCAAAATCAACTTTTCCGGCACGCAAATCGTCAAGACTTTGCCTACCCGAATTATTAAAACTCACATCAACATCAAGCTGATATTTTTTGAATAACTCATTTTTACTGGCGACAAGAGTGGGGAGATCCCCCAAATAATTCACACCAGCCAATTTCAATGATGGGATGTCTGTATTCTCAGAACTACAAGCGACTGAAAACAAGACGAATAATATTAAAACTCTTTTCAGGCCCATCTTATTTTCCGTAATGAGTTCATATGCTTATAGTTATTATTGCGTACACAACGCCCAGAGCTTTAATTTATTTATGCATCAAAATTAAAGTAGTCCTGATAATTTGTTATACCCTAACAATCAAGATCTTGAAATCCCTTGCCTATAAAAGCGAAGAAACCGTTCGTGAAACATCCTCAGCACCATGCAATATTTCTGTCATCACTGATGAAACAGCAGAAAGTTGTTCATTACTGTCGAGGGCCCGTTGTTTCACGCTATCCATCTTTTGCGTGACATCATGTGTAAGCTTACGGTTTTGCTTAACAACTTCTTTTATTTCCTCCGTGGACTCGCTTGTTCTCGACGCCAGCTTTCTGACCTCATCAGCCACCACGGCAAACCCACGCCCCTGATCGCCGGCACGTGCGGCTTCGATGGCTGCGTTTAATGCCAACAGATTTGTCTGTTCTGCAATGTCATTAATCGTTGAAACGATATTTTCAATATTTTTAGATTCATTATTCAACTGTTCGATATTGGCTGACGTATCCGATACATCCTGCAGAATTGTGTTGGACATTTGTACCGAGGTATTGAGTAATTCAACACCATTTTTAGCTATTTGCGAGGTTTCCTCTGCTGTTGAAAATGACATCTCCGCAGCACGCATTACTCGGTCGTTATGCTCGATTCTCTGGGTAATATCACTGGCAAACTTAATGACCTTAACCACCTTGCCTTCATCATCAAACACTGGATTATAAGAAGCTTCTAACCAGACGGCTTGACCAGAAGATGTTTTCCTTTGGTATTGATCAGAGAAAAATTTTCCCGAACTGATTTCTGACCAGAAATTGGGGTTTTCTTCGTAGAATTGATCGAAACAGAACATGCGATGATGCTTACCAACCACATCATTTAAAGAATAACCAACTACCGAAAGGAAATTATCATTAGCCGTTAAAATTTGGCCATCTGGAGAAAACTCAATAATCGCCATTGAACGGTTTAATGCATTGGAGGCCGCTTCAAGATCACGCATTTTGTTATGTGAACGCGTCACATCTGAAGCAATTTTAAAGATAGCGGTAACGTTATTGTCCTTGTCAGTTATTGGAAAATATGATGCTTCTAACCATATTGTTTGGTCTGGCTTGGTAAGTCTTTTAAACCTGCCGGATTGTTGTTTGCCCCGTGAGAGTTCATCCCAGAATATTTTATACTCCGCAGAACGAATATAATCGTCATGGCATAAAACCTTATGGTGTTTGCCGACCAGTTCTGACTTTTCATAACCCACAACGGATAAAAAGTTGTCATTTACATCCTCGATAATACCTTTACTATTAAATTGAATAGTCGCTACAGATTCCTGTATTGAATTGATAAGGCTGTAAATTTCATTATATTTAGTAGTTACCTCAGCTAAATCACTTTTAAGTTTTTTATTAAACATCTTAATATTGCCCACTGCTGCCGAATAATTTTTATTATGATTATCAACACGAGATAATCATTATTTTTTATGTGGAATTAAAGCGGATAGATTGTGAATTTTATGTCAACAATCGACTGGATCTTGTGAATTTTTTAATGGGCAAGCACACAAAAAAATCAATGATGCTAGGGCTTGTTTATCTTTCATATCCTCCACTGCTGGCGGCTATTTTTGTGTCCGACAAGGCGGAAAGCACGCGGTGTAGCCTTCCTACATAAGTGATTGATAAATGAGTCTGGAACTCATTTGAACAGCTACGCAGGCGGGTGCAAAAATAGTCCCAGCCCTTCGGGTTATGACTGAAAAAGCGCCACTCTGCGTTGCTCGTCGCTTATTTAGAACAACTAAAAGGCGCTCCTCGTGCCTTGATTGACGCTTTTTCAGCTCACAACAGAGGCGCAGATGAAAGATAAACAAGCCCTTATAACTAAACTAAAAATGTTTGCCAGAGGCATGAAAGTTCAAATTTCTGCTTTATATCTGGCAATCAAGGATCCGGCGGTTCCAAAGGTGGCTAAGTGGTTGGGTGTTGCGGTAGTGGCGTATGCGTTAAGCCCGATTGATCTTATTCCAGATTTTATTCCGGTGATTGGCTATCTGGACGATTTGATTATTTTGCCTTTAGGAATTTACTTAGCCATTAAACTGATACCGGAGGCAGTTTGGTCTGACTGTCTGGCTAAAGCTGAGTTACATCCCATTCAATTACCCAGAAATCGTTATGCAGCGGCTGTAATCATTGGCTGTTGGATACTATTTGCAGGCATGTGCAGTTATGGTATTTGGTATCTGATATCAAACTAATCACATTTACAGCATCATCGTGGTCCTAACATTTTTTCCGGCTGGATAAGTTCATCGAATGCTTCTGCAGTGATCAAACCAGAGCGAACAGCCTCTTCTCGTAATGTGGTTCCATGAGAATGTGCCTTTTGTGCAATCAAACTGGCGTTGTCATATCCAATGATCGGTGAGAGGACGGTCACCAGCATCAGTGAGTTATTTAAAAATGCTTCGATTTGTGGCCTATCCGGCTCAAGCCCGCGCAGGCAATATTCTGTAAAACTATTGATGACATCTTTTAATAATCTGATGGATTGTAATAGTGAAAAGATCATTAACGGTTTATAGGTATTCAGTTCTAATTGCCCCTGAGCACCCGCTAGCGTAATCGTTACGTGATTTCCCATCACCTGTGCACATACCATCAGCATGCTTTCACATTGGGTTGGATTTACTTTTCCCGGCATGATTGAGGAACCGGGTTCATTCTCAGGTAAATGCAGTTCGCCTATCCCGCAACGAGGTCCTGACCCCAGTAATCGAATGTCAGCCGCAATTTTGTTCAGACTAACCGCCAGAGTGTTTAAAACACCCGATACATTGACCAGACCATCGTGAGCGGCTTGCAAAGAGAGTTTGTTATCACTGGCAGTAAAAGGTAAGCGGGTAAATTCGCTTAACTGTCTGGCAAAGTTTTCAGCAAATTCGGCAGAACTATTTAGTCCTGACCCCACGGCTGTGCCTCCTTGAGGAATAGCATACAGTTCAGCAGTTGCCTGCTTTAACCGATCAATATTAGTTTGTAGTTGGGCCGCATAGGCCGAAAACTGCTGCCCCAACGTTAACGGTGTTGCATCCTGCAGATGCGTTCTGCCAATTTTTATTATGGATTGCCATTGTTTCGAATGTTCCGCCATTACCTGCTGCATCTTTGTTAAGGCTGGTAACAGCTGAAGTTGAATTTGTTCTACCGTAGCAATATGCATTGCTGTCGAAAAACTATCGTTGGTGGATTGCCCCATGTTGCAGTGATCATTGGGATGCACCTGAATCGTCGAATTCAATTGCTGTGTCGCCAGATTGGCAAGCACCTCATTTGCATTCATGTGGGTTTGTGTACCCGAACCTGATTGCCAGATGGTTAATGGAAATTGCTGATCATGTTCGCCATTTATCACTTCAAGGCTAGACTCAGCTATTGCCAAACCGATATTTTTTTCCAATTGCAGACAATCAATATTCGCCAGAGCGGCACAGTGTTTCACCAACCCCAAGGCACGAATAAACTCACGAGGAAAGGTTTCACCACCAATGGCGAAATGTTTCATGGCCATCTGGGTTTGCTGGCCCCAAAGTTCTACAGCAGACATCTAAAGCAATCAGATTTAACGCTTACTGCCGTAACTGAACGTTAAGTTGATCAACGACCTCAGCCCAGTCAGAATCAGAAGCTAAACATTCTTTAATAAAAGCTGATTGAGAGGGTGACCAGAAACTGGCGTTTTCCAGTTTTTCATCTTCCTGCAGCGTATGGCTAGCCATAAATTGCTCGATGGCTGCTTCATTGCTTTCCAACCCCAGCTGCATAAAAAGGTTTTCCATAGTGTGTTGTGTCATATCCATAGCAATGGACCTCAAATTTAAGTTAATTTCTGAACTTAACACTACGCTTACTTAAGCTGTTTTTCAAAGCTTCATTCAGGGGCTGAAATTATGAGTAAAGTCCATTACATTAGGACAAATACATCAGGATGATTGAATCGTCATACTGATACATTTTGACCTTAAGATATTGATGCCAGCCAGTCTTGGTAACTTGGTTTAGCCTCGGCATGTAAACCGGCAGAACTAAAGGCTCTTTCACTATCGATTATTTCACCGTTGTGCTCAAACACATTATGATCTGCATAATGTTTTGCCCAGCTTTCAAGGTCATGTGTCATCGAATTCATTCTCATCGTCTCACTCCATTTTGTTTTAAAAAATCTGCTGATTGCCTTTTACAAGTCAATCAACTGAAGTCGATTCTAAGGACGGAATGTTTAATTTATGTGAAGAATCAATGCTCTGAGGTCAGGATGTGAGATCGCTCACATTTATCTATCAATATTATTCTTCGTTTAACGGTGCCAACCATTGAAGACCTCCAAGTCTGCGTTGCTGCTGCAAATTCCATTCGGCACGTTTATGTAAATGCTGCGCCGGTCGGGCCGGGTTGTAATTCAATGGACTGGGTAATGAGGAAGCCAGTAATGCTGCTTGCATCGGTGTCAGATTAGCCGCAGAGCGACCAAAGTGATATTGGCTGGCCGCTTCCAGGCCAAACACTCCCGGCCCCCACTCCGCAATATTCAGATAAATCTCAAGAATGCGCTGTTTGCTCCAGCTGAGCTCAATCAGCAAGGTAAACCAGACTTCGAGACCTTTTCTGAACCAGCTGCGGCCGGTCCATAAATACATGTTTTTTGCCACTTGCTGACTGATCGTGCTTGCACCACGCAAGCCTCCCCGACGCTCTCGTTCTTTTAACGCCTGCTGAATCGCCTTAAGGTCAAATCCACTGTGTAACGGAAATTTCTGATCCTCAGAGGTCACAACAGCTAAAGCCGCATGTTTTGGCATCTCGTCCCAGCTGAGCCAGGTCTTGCGAAGTTGAAAGTCTTCAGTTGACGTTATCCAGCGGTCTGCCATCACCATGGTTATTGGTGGATTTACCCAGCGAAAAGGTAATACCAGCAATAGACTCAACAGGACAAACGCCAATATCGTTAGCAGCAATACCTTTAAGAAGAAACGATATATTCGATGCACAGTTATTCCTAAGCAAAACAGGCATCCTCAGGATGCAAATCTGCACATAATGAAACGTTTATTTTAGTCACGCAAGCTAGGGCTTGTTGATCTTTCATCTCGACCACTGCTGGTTTACCGTCTGGTTATTCCAGCCTTCTTAATAACAACATGGGCGAAACGGTTAATACAGGCGTTAATTGCCAACGTCCAAGGATGGCAAGAATCACTGCACTGATAAAAGGCAGGCTCATCACAACTGGCCAATGCCAACGAAATTCGCCATCAAACATACGATTTTGTAGTGCCCACACGGCAACTTCAGCTGCCAGAACACCCAGAATACCAGCCAGAAAACCAATCAATGCAAACTCAATAGTTGTAGATTTGACCAGTAATTTCTGTTGGCCACCCAGGGTACGTAATAAGGCGCCCTCACGCTGCCGCTCCGACATCGTGGCACTGACAACTGCGACCATCACGGCAATTGCGGCCAGCAAAATCATCAATAATATCGCTTCCACCGCCTGTGTTACCTGAGCAATGATTTGCTGAATTCGTTCGATAATATGATCAATTTCCAACACTGAAATGGTGGGAAACTGCCGCACAAAATCGTTCAATAACGGTTTATCCTGTTCAGCAAGATAGAAGCTCGTCAGCGAGGTACTGGGTAATCCATCTATCGTGCCATTGGGCGGGAAAATGATAAAAAAGTTGGGCCGCATGCTGTCCCATTGCACACTGCGAATACTAGTGATGGTTGTGCTGACTTTTTCGGCCCCCACCGTAAAGCCCAGTTCATCACCAATCTCTACCCCAAGTGACTCAGCCAGTGATTGTTCAATCGACAGCCCTGTTGTTTCACCCGGCTTAAACCATTGCCCAGCAACGATTTTATTATCATCTGGATAAGAATTTGACGTTGTCAGGTTTAATTCGCGGCGCAATTCATCATCATCTTTATTGAACGCAACGTCTTGTGCAGGCTGCGCATTAATCTCAGTCAGTCTGCCGCGAACTATAGGATATAGAGGGCTACGGTTTATCTGATGCTGTGAGAAAAATGCTTCTACCTCATCCACTGCTTCCGGAGCAATATTCAGCAGAAAATGATTTGGTGCATCCTCCGGTAACTGTGCCTGCCAGTCAGCTAGTAGCGATGATCGCACCAGAACTAACGTTGCAGCCAACATAATAGTCATCGCAAATACCGACATTTGTGACAGGGTCGCATTACGATGTCGATACAACGCAATCACCGCCAATCGCCAACCACCCTTTCCAGCAGGAAATCTGCGTAACAACCAGATTAGACCCGCCCCCACAACCGCCAGTGAAATAACTAACGCAACCACTGCCCCGAGTAATGCTGTTACCAGCTTAATATCATTGACATACACCCACAACAAACCAAATATCACCGCTACAGCCAATAACAAATCTTTGACTAAAGCGGCCTTGTCATTGGTTGGCAAACTGCGAAAAACTCGCATTGCCGGTGTATTGCGTAAACGATCAATCGGAGGGTAGGCAAAGGCAAATAAAGCGACTAAAGCAGTTAGTATGGCTGGCCACAGTTGCCAGAAGTCCACCACAAATTGTAACGGCTGGTCCATTAACTGTGCGGTCATTGAAGCCAATAACCAGGCAGCAGGTATGGCGAGTATTAAGCCAATGATAGTTGCCATCAGGCCCCATACCATTAAGCGCGATAAATACAATTTACGAATACGTTTACCAGTTAGCCCCATGGTTTTTAGTAGCGCCACACGATCACGCTGGCTTAGAGCATATTGACGGCTGGCAACGGCTATTGCCACGACTGCAAGCAACACCGCCAGACTGCCGCCAAGTAATAAAAAGCCCTCTGCTTTTTCTAAAGATTCCCCCAGGGTTTCACCTTGCCGAACATCCACCCAGCGGTAATTATCTGTTAAGCGTGGTTCCAGCCATGCTTCAAAATCAGCCAGTTCGGTCGCACTACCGGCAAATAAACCACGATGCCGAACACGACTCCCAGGTTGTATCACCTCCGTAGCGGCTACATCATCCACATGCATCATCACCCGTGGTGCCAGAGATGAGAGCCGAAAGCCACCATCCGGTTCACGCATAATCACGCCAGTCACTTCAAGGGAAGTAGCGCCAATTTCCAGCGCATCACCAGGCCGTAATTCCAATAAGCGCATAAGCCGGGGATTCAACCAGACTTCGCCGGGTTGAGGGCCAGAGGATGAGACTTGCCTCGGACTCTCCAGATCGGCCTGCCATTCAATTTCACCTCGAAGTGGATAGGCATTATCAATCGCTTTGACGGCAACCAGCTGAAATTGGCTTTCGTTAGAAACCATGGTGCCAAACTCAATCATGCGGCCAACTTGAAGACCTTGCTTTTCTGCCTCGGCATACCAGGCATCTGGAATGGGAGCATTGGTTCGGCTGTTTAACTGACGATCTGCTGCCAAAAATGCACTGGCCGATGTCATTAATGTTCTTTGCAGATGATCTGCAAAAGCATTAATAGTTGCCACAGTTGCTACAGCTATGATCATCGCCATTAACATGACTTTTACATTTCGCTCACGTAAATCCTGGGTGAACGAAATCACTTTAGCCGTTACGTTCATGCAGATAACACCTCTGCATTTTTTTCTGTTTTTTCATGCAGCACACCCGCCTCAATGATGAAATATCGCTGACATCGCTCTGCCAGCTGTTGATCATGCGTCACCATCACCAGCGTAGTGCCGTGTTCACTGTTCAGATTCATTAATAATTCAGTAATCGCCTCCCCCGTTCGGGTGTCCAGATTACCGGTAGGTTCGTCTGCAAATAACACTTGAGGATTCACAGCAAAGGCTCTGGCAATGGCTACCCGTTGTTGTTCACCACCCGATAATTGTCGTGGTGTGTGTAGCATTCGCTCACCTAGACCAACCCGTTTGAGCAGGTATTCAGCTTTATCCCGGGCATCAGCTAAACCGGCTAACTCGATGGGTAACATGACATTTTCAATAGCTGATAATGTGGGTAACAATTGAAAAGACTGGAATACAAAACCGACGCGCTGAGAACGCAGACTGGCACGTTCATCTTCTGACAAAGTACTGATGAGATGACCATCCAGACTGACCTTTCCACTGGTTGGTAAATCCAGTCCTGCCAGTAACCCGAGTAAGGTAGTTTTACCTGAACCGGAACGCCCGACAATGGCTGCAGACTCGCCTTTACGAATGTCCATATTGACTTGTTGTAAAATCGACAGTTTATCGGTGCCCAAATCAACCGAATGTGACAGATTTTGTACCTGTATCATGAAGTCGTTTGACGGATCCGGTTGTCTATCTGTGGACATACTTTCCTCACATAATTAATTGGCGGTTATGAAAACCTTATTACCTACACAAACATTGTTTATCTGGCTGTTTTTGGTCCTGGTCAGTTTCCAGTCACAGGCGGCTGAAACACAGCGAAAAAATCTGTTAATCGTTGGCGATAGCCTCAGTGCAGCCTATGGCATCGACAGTGATGCTGCCTGGGTTGAATTACTGAAAGAGCGCCTTGAACAGGAAACACCCGGAACCTGGAATGTAGCCAATGCCAGTATCAGTGGTGAAACAACCGACGGTGGTTTACGCAGATTACCGGATTTACTGGACAAACATGATCCCGCTATCGTTGTGATTGAGTTGGGCGGCAACGACGGGTTACGCGGTTTCCCACCCGATGTCATTCGAACTAATCTGGCCAAAATGATTCAGTTATCCCAACAGCATGGTGCCGAAATATTATTGGTGGGCATCGAAATCCCACCTAATTATGGTCAACGTTATACCACAGCGTTTGCTAATGTTTTTTCCAGTCTTGCAGAAGAATATAATCTGTCTTTTGTGCCCTTTTTCCTTGCTGATGTATATGATGGCGAGGCCATGATGCAGGCTGATGGAATTCATCCTACGGCAAAAGCTCAGCCACAGTTACTCGACAATATCTGGTCTGAATTACTGGCATTACTTGAATAACATACATTCACTGGTTTCCTTGAACGCATTATCAGACCTCATTAACAGATAATTGTTGCCTGATGAATCAATTAATTATGTACTATCAAAAATACAAGATTACAGATGATTAAAGCCATCATTTTTGATATGGACGGTGTTTTGATTGATTCCGAGGAAATATGGGATCACGCTGAAAAAACCGTTTTTTCCAGTTATGGCATTTCGGTCACGGAAACGGATCAGTTACTGACTCGCAATATGAATATGTTGGAAGTTTCGGAGTATTGGTCAGCAAAAGCGCACAGACCATTTTCACTGGAAACCTCACAGCAGCAAGTCATTGAACACGTCTGTCAGCATATCCAAAAAAAGCCCCTTGCCATGCAAGGTGCACTCAACTTATTGAAACACATTCAGCTCAGTAATCTTCCAATCGGACTTGCCACCAACGCTCCAAAACAGGTTTGTAACACAGTGCTGAGTTGTCTGGACATCGAAGCCTATTTCAACTCGATTCAAACTGCTGATGATGTGGAAAACACCAAACCCCATCCAGAAATTTATCTGAAAAGCGCCGAAAACCTGCAAGTGGAACCACATCATTGCCTGGTATTTGAGGACTCTCCTACCGGAGTTAAAGCAGCACATGAAGCGGGAATGCAGGTTATTTATGTAAACTCAAGGCGAATGGCTGATGCTTCCATCCTCAATATTATTCGCTCTGCATTAAATTCACTCGACCAGTTTTCCTGGCAAGATCAGAGATTTTTTGATTATTGTGAAATAAAAACGTGAAGCTGTTCATAATTTTCAGTATCACTCGTTAATTCACACCCGATAGCGCTTTTTCTTCACAGCTCATTCACCCATTTAAACGTATTCTCATCGCTTTAATCCTCTTAATCATTACTCTTATCGCTTTGATGTTTAGAGTAGCTTACGAACTTGTGAATAATGCCAATACCACCAATCAAAAAAGCTATCCATGTATGTATCACGTTAATGTTGGTGAGTATTGCTTTGCTGATTCTAGTGAGTTCACATCAATTGGTGGCAGCTATCCTGCCAGGTTCACTTAATGGCCTGGAAACCCGTATTCAGCTTGAACCTCAACACCTTGAACTCGATAATGCGCATCCCTCGCCTCTATTAATAACCGGTCTTTTCAGCACCTGTAAATCTACCTGCCCAGCCAATATTAATCAGCTACGTTTGGTTAAAAATCAGTATCAGGGCGAAATGAACTATGTTTTTATTGGCTTAAATCCTGAAAACGACTCATCAGAGACATTGAAATCATACTTGTCTGAGTTCTCGCCAAACATGCATTTACGAGTTCCTGCAGATACCCAGGCGGTACAACAACTTATGTCCTTCTTTCCAGAAAATTATTCAATGAGTAAAACTAATATCCATCACGCTGGATACATCTATCTTTATCATCCTAATGCTAAAGGTTTAATTACCTATCGGTCACCAAATAGTCAGCACATTATTGATGACTTACTGATACTGCAAAGTCGCGGAAAATAACCCAATGAAAACTAAAAATGCTTCAGTACAAACTATTGATGAAAATGTGAACCAACGAAAATGGAAAGATAATGTCAGCAATGACAAGTTTGTACTCTGGTTATTAACCGCTCATTTACCGTTTATCTTTTTTATCGTACCCATGGGCTACGGAACACATCTGAATGGCGCCATTCCAGCTCTCATCATTGTTTTGGCTGCATGGTATGTATATAAAACGCTGCCCGGCACACTGATTTCAAGAAGTGTTATGTCAGCAGCAATGATGATAATGTCGATGATTTTGATCATGCAGCAGTTAGGTCGTCTGGAAATGCATTTTCATATCTTCGCTGCACTGGCATTTCTTATTATCTGGCGTGATTATCGGGTTTTACTGGTAGCTGCCACCGTAATCGCAGTTCATCATGCGGTATCTGTTCCATTACAACTCTCAGACCTCAGTATTGGAAGCATGCCCTTTGTGGTATACGGCCAACAGTGTGATTGGGCAACATTTGCTGTACACGCTACATTTGTGATTTTGGAAACGGCTGTGTTGGTGTTTTTTTGTTTAAGAATGAATTCACAATATCAATTAGCTAATCAGATTATGGCCGCCATGCAGGTCGCCGCCCAACAAAGCGATCTGACGCTTGATATGAAAAATATTCAGGCGAAAAGTCCTGCGGATTCAGCATTTGTAAAATCAGTACAAGACTTTTACGGGTTGATGAATCGGACGATTGATGAGTTTAAAACGGCAGGTACTCAATTAGACGAGCTGACTGAATTATCTGTTATCAGTTCATCATCAAACCTATCCTCTTTAACGACACAGAGCCAACGCGTCGAAGCAATTGCAGCTGCCAGTCTAGAAATGTCAGCTAGCATCGGTGAAGTTGCCAGAACGACTGATAATGCGGCAAGCCTCTCTACACAGACAGTTGAACAGCTCAATAATTGTCAGTCAATGTCTGATAATGCGTCTATTAAAGTCAACTCACTCATCAATAAACTTAGCGAAGTAAAAATGGAATTCGAGCGTTTACAAGCTGACACAAGTGCTATTCAGAACTCTGTTTCTCTGATAACTGAAGTTGCATCACAAACCAATTTATTAGCATTAAATGCATCAATTGAAGCAGCACGAGCTGGTGAACATGGTCGAGGTTTTGCGGTTGTTGCCTCTGAGGTACGTAACTTGGCAGAAAAAAGCCAGAATGCCACTCAGGAAATTATGGCCGTTGCAGAAAAAATTAATGCATCAACCGATACGGTGATGGGCAGGCTTTTAGAAAGTAATAGCGATGGTGAAGCAGCTATAGAGATAGTCAAACAAACCAATTCCTTAATAAAGGATTCTGCAGAGTTTTCAAATAAAATAAACGTCTTAAATCTATCCATTTCACAAATGATGCAAGAACAAAGTGCCGTTTCAGCAGAGATAAGTCAGACTTTGCACCATATTCAAGATTCGAATAGTGATATTGAAATTGCAGTAAAACAAAACTCTGAGCGTAATACAGATATCAAACAAATTGGTTCAGTTATCAGGGATAAAGCCAATGTATTTAAAACCTGATTTCCTATAATTACGCCATTGAAGCAATGGTTTTTCGAAAACGACTTAACGATAAACCAAATAGAACACTCCCCAGCAAAATCAAAACCAGAAACTGTGGCCAAACTTCGGTAAAACCGGCTCCTCGATACAAAATCGATTGTGCCAACATCACAAAATGGGTATCAGGAGCCAGTAACATAATGTATTGAATAATATCCGGCATACTTTCTCGGGGTGTGCTGGCCCCTGACAGTACTTGTAAGGGTAATAGAATCATGACCAGCAATAAGCCAAATTGGGGCATTGATCGGGCAACTGTGCCCAGAAAGATACCCAGTGAAGTGGTCGCAAACAAGTGAAATAAGGTGCCCAGTAAAAACAACCAGACCGATCCCTGGATGGGAACCGATAACCAGGTCTGAACCACCAGCCATAAAGATAAAGATGTTGCTGTGATGACCACTAATGCCATGGCAAAAACCTTGCTGGTCATAATTTCAAATGGCGTAACAGGCATGACCAGTAAATGTTCCAGCGTGCCATGCTCGCGCTCTCTAATCAGTGCTGCTCCAGTTAATATTATCGATAGCATGGTGATATTATTAATTAACTCCATTACCGCGCCAAACCACTGGCTATTCAATTCGGGATTAAATTTTGCGCGTAACACCAAATCAACTGGTCTCACACTCTCCTGCCGATGCCGTTGCATAAAGGCGTCAATCTCACTACTGACGATTGACTGTACATAGCTATTACCAGTAAACGCCTGTCCCATGCGGGTTGCATCAATATTCAACTGAATAGCGGGTTGATGACCTGCCAGTAAATCACGTTGAAAATTTGCTGGAATATGCAAGGCAAAGGTATCAATTCCCATATCCATCCGGGCATCAATCTCATGATATTCAATCAGCACAGGGGGCAAAAAATAGGGTGGGTAAAAAGCATCCACAATACGCATGGATAATGGTGAACGGTCATCATCAACAATTGCTATCGGGGCATTATTCAATGAATCAATCATTGCTGTTGCACCTGCATAAATTGACAAACTGAACGCGTAAACAATAAAGACCATCAATACCGGATCGCGTAACAAGCTACGAAGTTCTTTGATGCCAAGCTGCAGGATATTGCTGAAGGCCATTTATCGTTCCTGTTTCTTCAACAACATAACACCAACCAACAATAATATTGGTGCAGCAATAAATAAAGCGGTAAATGCAGAATGTAAATCCGAATAAGACAGGCCTTTGGAAAACACACCCCGGGTAATAGTCAAAAAATGCGTGGCAGGATAAACCTCACCAATCCATCGCCCCAGGCCCTGCATTGACGATACAGGATCAATCATGCCCGAGAATTGCACTGCCGGAATCAAGGTTAACAACGCTGTGCCAAATAACGCCGCAATCTGACTACGAGTGAAGGCTGAAATTAGCAAGCCCAGGGAAGTAGCACAAAATACATACAGCAAGGCCGCAAACATCAGAGTGATGAAACTCCCGGTCAGCGGCACCTTAAAAAGGAATACTGCAAACAACACCAATAAGACAAAATTCAGCATACCCAGCACGATATAGGGTAATTGCTTGCCGAGTAAAAATTCCATACGACTCACCGGGGTGACATACAGGTTCACAATCGAGCCAAGCTCTTTTTCACGCACTACCGACAGTGCCGTTAATATCGATAAAATCAGCATCAACAGCAATGGAATCATCGCTGGTACAATGGCTATCAGACTTTTTACATCAGGGTTATAACGAAAGCGTGCTTCGATGGTGGCGGGTTGTGCCGTGACAGACGATCCCAGTATTTCCCTTGATTTCATAGTCAGCCAATGACTATGCATTCCCTGCACATAACCACGTATATTCTCACCTCGAGTTGGGCTTGAGCCATCAATCCAGGCGCCAATTTCCACCGGTCTGCCACGAGCCAGATCCCGGCGAAATCCATACGGGATCTCAATTGCCAGACTGAGTTCGCCGGACTGCATTCGCTGCTCTATTTCGGCATGGCTATATAACGCAGGTTGTTCAATAAAATAACGTGATCCTGATAAATTAAGCGTGTAATCACGGCTGGTCGCTGATTGATCGGCATCAAGCACTGCAAATTTAAGATCTTCTACATCCAGACTGATGCCGTAGCCCACCACAAACATCAGCAATAATGTGCCCAGCATGGCCATGGTTAATCTGATGGGGTCTCTAGCTAATTCAAGTGTCTCACGTCGACTGTAACTGTATAAGCGGCGCAGACTGAAGCCTGTAAGCGAAGCAGATGGGGTGTCATTTTTATTATTGGTTTTTATCGAATTTTTAGCGCTTTCATCAGTAATTTGCAGATTTTCCTGGCGCCGTACCTCCTCTTGCAAATAATCGACAAAAGCATCTTCTAATGAAGCGGCATTTCTGGCCTTTTTTAAATTCTCCGGCGTATCAGTTACTAATACCCTTCCCGCATGCATCAATGAAATCCGGTCGCAACGCTCCGCTTCGTTCATAAAATGCGTTGAAATAAAAATGGTTACCCCATCCTGCCGAGCCAGGTCCACCATGATCTGCCAGAACACATCACGTGCAATCGGATCAACTCCCGAAGTCGGTTCATCCAGAATCAACATTTCCGGTCCATGGATCATGGCTACTGCGAGTGACAATCGTTGTCTTTGGCCAAGCGGTAAAGCATCCGGCAAACTATCCAGAACAGCTTCCAGTTCAAAACGTTTTGCCATCTCATCTATTCTGGCTGAAATGCTATTTGAGGGAAGTTTAAATAATCGTGCATGCAAATCCAGATTCTGCTTTACCGTCAGTTCACCGTATAACGAGAATGACTGCGTCATATACCCCACCCGTTGGCGGATACTCAGATCATGTGGATCAATGGTTTTGCCAAATAATCTGGCTTGTCCTTCTGAAGCCGCCAGGAGACCCGTCAGCATTTTCATCGTTGTGGTTTTGCCACAGCCATTGGAGCCGAGAAAACCAAAAATCTCGCCACGTGGAATACGGAAAGTCACTTGATCTACCGCGGTAAAATGACCAAATCTTCTGGTGAGATTATCTGCCTCAATGGCAAATTCATCATGAGATGATTCTCTGCGTTGGGGGATAACTACAGGTTGATGACGATTGCGTAGCGCTTCCGGTAACAACGCTATAAAAGCTGATTCCAGTGAGCTGGTACCAGTTTGCTCTAGTATTTGTTGGGGCGTGCCTGTGGTGAGAACCCTCCCCTGATTCATTGCCACTAACCAGTCAAAGTCTGCGGCCTCTTCCATATAGGCAGTTGCCACCAACACACTCATCGCTGGATTATCACTTCGAATACGCTTAATCAATGACCAGAACTGGCGTCGTGATAACGGATCCACACCGGTGGTCGGTTCATCCAGAATAAGGAGCTCCGGATCATGAATCAGCGCGCAACATAACCCCAGTTTTTGCTTCATACCACCAGATAAATTACCTGCTGGACGATCAGCAAACGCTGTAAGTCCTGTAGCTTCCAGCAATTCACTGATGCGTTGTTCACGCTCAAGCCGATCATGACCGAATAAACGACCAAAAAAATCGACATTTTCAAATACGGAGAGTGTGTGATAAAGATTTTTACCAAGCCCTTGAGGCATATAGGCAATTCGGGGACAAACTTTCTGCCGGTGCTGTGGTTTTCGCATATCGCCCCCCAGCACTTCAATCGTACCTTGCTGAATAGCGTGTGCGCCGGAAATCAATGAAAACAAGCTGGATTTGCCAACACCATCTGGCCCGATAATGCCCACCATGATTCCAGCTGGAATGTTGAGACTCAGATCATCTAACGCTTGTGTTTTACCATAGCAAAGACTGATATTTTTCAGCACAGCCACCAGGCGATTGTCATCCAACGCAGACAATGCCGACGCTGTCATCAAGGAATCCTCACTGCCAGATGTTCTGGCCATTCTCCCTGGGAATCTTCAAGAACATATGCGACACCGGGTAGTCCGGTTTTTACACGCAATATGTAGGTATCCAACAGATCCTGTGGGATCTGGGCACGCACTCTAAACATCAATTTTTCCCGTTCAGTAGCGGTTTCAACGGTTTTGGGAGTGAACTGTGCGACATCGGCCACAAAAGACACTTTGGCGGGGAAGACATATTCAGGGGCGGCATCCAGAATAATTCTGACATCGGTTCCTAAGGCTAAACGTCCTGCACTGAGTGTCGGTAAAAAGAAGGTCATATACACATCACGCAGATCGACCAAATTCAACACCCGTCCACCAGCACCAATGACTTCTCCAGGTTGGGCAATACGATACTGAACTCGACCATCACGGACAGCTTTAAGCTCACTATCAGATATATCAGCCTGAATACGGTCGATGCTGGCTTGTGCACCTAATAAAGCAGATTCCGCTCCTGCCAATTGTGCTCTGGCAGTGACAATGGCTGCATCTGCTGCGGCTACCTGAGCCTTTGATGCACTGACAGCAGCGATGGCACTTTGCTGACGTGCAAAATCATCATCGGCTTCCTGCTGGGAGGTTGCTCCACGTCCTGCCAAGGATGAAGATCGCTCGTAACGCTTACGCGCCACATTTAGTTCAGCCTGACGCTGTGCAACCAGGGCCAATGCGGCTTGTTTTTCTGCTTCGCGCTGTACCAATTGACTTTTAGCGATAGCTACAGAGCTCTCGGCCTGATGAAATAATGCCTGGGCTTCACGTAACTGCGCCATCAGGTTTTCAGTATCCATTCGGGCCACTACCTGACCAGTCGTGACAAAATCACCTTCTCGGACCAATATATCCTCAATTCGCCCGGCCGTTTTGGCGGCCACATCGATTTCAGTCGCCTCAATTCGGCCGTTGCCATAAACCAGACCGGCATTAGGATCCGGTGCCAGATAAAAACGCCATACAAGGAAAATGGATAAGACAATTATTGCTACAACAATTAACGCACGAAGCAAATGAGTATTTCGGTTAAGTGGCATCCGTTTTCCCTTATACAAAGAAATTTGCCAAAACGTCGTAAAATTTCCGCAACCTTAGGAATGTTTTTAAAACGACATTGCTATTGCAGATTATTTTGAAGAAAGCAGTGGAGATTATTGATCTCACAAAGCCTTATCAGTTGGACTCAAGTTTACAACAGCGAAGCATAATTAAAACGATGAGTATGCTTTAACTTAACAGCTTTTGATGCAGATCAAATGAATTTTGTAACGAAAATTTTCACTCAGGGTTGATGTTGTTCACACCCTTGAAAGACTTGTTGTTCCACTTTATCTTCAGATAAATCATCTGGGAAGGTGTAAGCAAGATTTATCGCCAAATCAACAACACGCAAGAACTCTTCATTGGCAAACTCAGGACGCATTGTCTGCTGAACATCCTGCTTGGATTTTCCGGCTTGCTTATGATGATAGTAATCACCTGTCAGATTGGCGATAAGATCACATTGTTTATTGTTTTCCATCTCATTTGCATGAAGCGCCGAATTACAAAACGCCAACACAGATAAAGCCAGAATAGTTTGAATTTTCATCAGCAGCTCTTGTTTTGATTAATCACACCTGACTTCTGACTCTCGAACAAACAGTAAAATCCTTCAGCCATGAATTATTCAGAAAGTTATTTTTACTGAATGGTTCTGATTATTAGGAATTATTGTCAAAAAAAAAACGGCCTGTATAGGCCGTCTTTTTTATTAATTAATATTAAGGCTGGGGAGTATTAAAGATTTTTACGATCTGTCCATTTTTAATCACTACATGGGTTTCCTGATCTTCCACCATGCGATATAGCCATTTTTCAAAATAATCATTTTCTACGTCAGAATCGGCTACTTTTCTTAGCACCGGGCGGGTATGTTTGCTGATAAAGGCCGGTTCCCAGAATTGACCACAAATTGCTTTAATATCATCAGTGCTCATACCGATTTTGATGCTGTTTGAGCCGCACGCCATGGTTTCTTCATGGGATGATGCACTGCCAGCAAAAATATTGGCAGAAAGCAGTAGTGTCGCCATTGATACTAACAAGGTTGATAAACGCATAACGATCCTCACAAAACGGTCATTGATTCACTGATTTCGGGACAATATGCGACCTTAATGCATTGCTCGTCAACCCATCTGCTTTCCAATCGTTCAAAAAGGTCTATTTATTCACTATTTTATTCGTAGTTCGGTTCAATAAATGTGTTTTTCTTTGCAGGATGATTTGAATTTTGACTGCAACAGATGTTTATACTGCGGGTTAAACACTTAACCGGAATGTTATAGCGATGTCGCCCAAACCTATTTATATCACCTACGCTGGTCCGACCCTACTGGCGACTTCACTGCTTAATAAAGGCACAGCGTTCAGCGAAACGGAACGGCAGCAATTCAATCTCAAAGGTTTGATACCTCAGCGATTTGAAACGATCGAACAACAAGCTGAACGTGCCTATCAGCAATATTCCAGTTTTATAGAACCAATAAACAAACACATCTATCTGCGTACCATTCAGGACAATAACGAAACCTTGTTCTATTACCTGCTGGAACATCATCTACAGGAAATGATGCCGATAATTTATACACCCACCGTAGGCGATGCCTGTGAGCGGTTTTCGCAAATTTATCGTCGGGCCAGAGGATTGTTTATCTCGTATCCCGATCGCCATCATATTGATGAGATTCTGCTGAATGCAACCAAACGCAATGTAAAAGTCATAGTGGTAACCGATGGCAGTCGTATTCTTGGCTTGGGTGATCAGGGCGTTGGTGGTATGGGTATTCCCATTGGCAAGCTTTCTTTATATACAGTCTGTGGAGGCATCAGCCCGGCCTATACTCTGCCCATCATGCTGGATGTCGGAACAGATAATGCTGATTTATTGGATAACCCTCAATATATTGGCTGGCAACACCCACGTATTGATGCTCAGCAATATGATGAATTTATTGATTTATTTATTAGCGCTATCAAAAAGCGCTGGCCCAATGCACTGTTACAGTTTGAAGATTTTGAACAACGCAAGGCTTTGCCGTTGTTAACTCGCTATCGTGATGAACTTTGCTGTTTTAACGATGATATTCAAGGCACGGCTGCAGTGACCGTGGGTTCATTATTGGCCGCTTGTCGTGCCAAACAGCAAACGCTTTCCGAGCAAACTATTGTCTTTGTCGGAGCGGGATCTGCAGGTTGTGGTATAGCGGAACAAATTGTGTCGCAAATGATGACTGAAGGCACCAGCGAAATGGATGCCCGCAAACGCATTTTTATGATTGATCGACCGGGACTTCTCACCCAATCATTGCCTGGATTACCGGCTTTTCAACAAAAACTGGCTCAGCTGGATCTGGTGTGTGCTACCTGGAATATTTCGGGTATCAATGCCAATTTAGCTGAGGTCATTGATAACGCAAAACCGACGGTGTTGATTGGTGTTTCCGGTCAGGCGGGAATATTTACTGAAGCAATAATTAAATCCATGTATTCACATTGTCCAAAACCGATCATCTTCCCGTTAAGCAATCCATCCAAACAGATAGAAGCCCACCCACAAGAGATTATTGAATGGACAGAAGGTAATGCACTTATTGCTACTGGTAGCCCCTTCACGCCCATTGTGTATGAAGGAAGTTTTTATCCTATTGCCCAATGCAATAACAGTTACATTTTCCCGGGTCTCGGCCTTGCTGTTGTGGCTGCCGGAATAGAACGTATTACCGATGATATGTTGATGACCGCAAGCGAGGTGCTGGCTGAGGCTTCACCAATGACTACCCCAGGTAACCAGGAACTTCTCCCACCACTTGTCGATTCGGCAACACTCAGTAAAAAGATTGCCTTTGAAGTGGCTAAACTCGCTCAGCAAAAAAAACTTGCCCCAGAAATGACTGATAGCGCTTTATTACAGGCGATTGAAGATAATTTCTGGTTACCACGTTATCGTGAGTACCAACGGGTAAATGTCTAAACTGTAAACATAAAAAAACGGCTTGCAGTGAGTAACTGCAAGCCGTTTTTAAATAGCCAGTGATTGGATTAGAAATCCATCGTCGCGCTTAACGTAACAGTGCGAGGAGCGCCAAGCGCCAAATAGCCATTTCCCGGAAAACCACCAACCGAAGCCCAGTAATCACGGTCGAATAAGTTATGTACCCGCGCTCTGAACGTCAAGTCCTGATTACCGACCGCCAAAATATAACGGGCACCGATATCGACCGTCGTCCAATCATCGACTTTAAGCGTATTCGCGTCATCGGCATAACGCGAACCGGTATAAGTCACGAGGGAATCCAGCGCCAGACCATCCAGATAAGGGACTTCCCATTCCGCACCGAGGTTGGCCTGCCATTCAGCCACACCAATTACTTCATTGCCATCAATTGTGGCATTCCCGGTGTCTTTCTGCTCTGTATCCAGCCAGGTCACGCCACCCAAAACTTTGACATTGTCAGAAGCTTTGCCGTAAACGGTCAGTTCAACACCTTTATGTTCATCTTCTCCTGACTCTTTAAAGATATTATTTTCAATGACCGCTCTGGGTTTTGACGTTGTGAAATAGGCCAAGCCCAGACCTAACTGCCCCGTCTCATATTTGACGCCCACTTCTTTTTGTTCCGAAACATACGGTGATAATGACTCTCCGACATTAATCACACCGGTGCCCGGTGCAGTGTCGCCTTGCGCCAAACTCTCAATATAGTTGGCGTAGAGTGACACTTGATCAGTGACCTTAAATACCGCACCAGCTGCCGGAGTGATCTCACTGTCCTCATAGGAAGTCCGCACCCCAGCCGTCTCAGATTCTGTGTCGCTACTATAGTTATCTACTTTGATTGCCTGATGACGGGCGCCCAGCGTTAATAACAAACGCTCATCCATAAAAGAGAGCGTGTCACCAATGGCAAAGCTATTCAGTTTTGTTCTGCCAGTTAACTTAGGCGAGTCGAGGTCATTGCCAAAGAATGTTCCGGTGGCAGAGCCACTACCAAAACCAGGTCTGTTGTAATAAACCGGATTGTATAAATTACTGTCCAGGCGGCGCTCACCAAACTCCCCAATAAATGCATTCTTTGTTTCAAGTTGGAAATAGGAGTATGAAACCACCCATTCATGGCCGACTGCACCCGTATCAAAATTGCCTCTGAAGCCGATTTCACCGGTATCAACGCGATCTTCGCGGGCATTATCAAATCTGCCCATCACACCCTCACCAGAACGGGCATCCTGAAGCGTAAAATTAGCTAGCGAATTATCCTCATCTGTCCGACGTAGACCATACGCTGCCCAGGCAGTTACATTATCGTTGAGGTCATATTCTGCACGGAAGGTGCCAAACACATCCTCTTCATTGGAATAGCTCCAGGGCTGTGCCCAGTTCTTGCTCGCATCTGGCGCTTTCGGTACGACATCGGTTAAGCCGTTAATCGAAACATTGGTTCGCGTTTCATCTAATTGATGATTTTGATAGCCCATATCCGCCGATAAACGCAGTCGATCACCCCGATAATCCATACCTACGCTGAACAGGTTCAGCTCGGCGTTTTCATCGTCAATCGAGGTACCACCATTGTGATGGGCAGCATTGACCCGAATACCAAACTCGTCATTTTCACCGAAACGTCGTGCCACATCGGCAGCAACATTGCGTTGATCATTGTGTGATGCACCGACAGTGATGCGGTTTAAGTCATAGTTAGGCGCCCGTTTAGGTAGCAGATTAATCACGCCACCGATACCGTTTCCACCCGGAGCGGCACCTGTCAGAAACGCTGAGGCACCACGCAAAACTTCAACGCGTTCAAATAACTCTGTCGCGATATATTGACGGGGTAACAAAGAATAGAGGCCATTGTAGGCAACATCATCTGAATAAAGAAGAAACCCCCGAATGAAGTAGGTTTCCTGAAAGTTACCAAAGCCACGAGCGACCCTGACACCGGGATCGGCTTGCAGTACGTCCCCGACGCTCTGCGCCTGACGGTCCTGAATAAATTCGTTGGTATAGCTGGTAATACTAAAAGGTGTATCCAAATTATCTTTTGTACCCAATATGCCTGCACGTCCACCTTCAGCAACTTGACCACCTGCAAAGGCTGGAGATAAACCCTCGGCTGAAGCATCCGCACTCGCTGTGACCGTAATCGATTCCAGTTCTGCCGAATCCGTTTCGCTTTCAGCAGCGGATACAGTTTGTGAAGCTAATAAGGCTAAGCCAATCGATATCGCTAGCGGCGATAATTTGATACACATGAACTTCTCCGGGGAAGAAAAGAAAAAATCATATGCTACGCATCGAACAGATTAATGTAAATACAAATCGTTGTTATTTAGATACAAATAACACGTGCAAATTTAAGTATGAAAGATACAGTTCAACTTAACCCCTTCAGTTTTGCTATTATTTGCCAGTCAAATACTGACATGTCGCTGTGTAAACGCGCATGGCTGACGAAAAGAAGCAATGGTTCTGTCGCATGACAGCCATGATTGACCCTCTTATATATTCAGGATTTTTATGCCAGAGATTATTATTGAAAAAAACCCAAGTGAAGCACGCTTAAAAGAACTGGGCGTTGCCGGTTGGGAAATTTGGGATTGCCCAGTTACCGAATTCCGTTTGGATTTTGATGAAACCGAAAAAGCTTACATTCTTGAAGGTGAAATTGTCGTCACTCCAGACGGCGGCGAGCCAGTCACAATCGTTCCAGGTGATTATGCGATTTTCCCAACAGGCTTGAAAAGCATGTGGCAAGTGACCAAACAGCTGAAAAAACATTACAGCTACGATTAGTCAGTAACATTTAAAGGCATCTTCGGATGCCTTTTTTACTTTTGCAATACGTACAACTTTTCGCCACGCTATGTGTCACTAGGGCGTGTTTATCTTTCATCTCCATCTCTGTTGTGAGCTGAAAAAGCGTCAATCAAGGCACGAGGAACGCTTTTTAGTTATTCTAAATAAGTGACGAGCAACGCAGAGTGGCGCTTTTTCAGTCACAACCCGAAGGGCTGGGACTATTTTTGCGGCCGTCTGCGTTGTATGAAATACATCCCTGTATTTCACCGCTGCGCGGCCAGCTAAGCTGTTCAAATGAGTTCCAGACTCATTTGTCAATCACTTATGTAGGAAGGCTACACTGCGTGCTTTCCTCCTTGCGGGACACAAAAATTGTCACCAGCAGTGGTGGATATGAAAGAAAAACACACCCTAGACACTGAATACTTTTAACAAAGGAGATTTTATGAAAGTCGTCGCTTTTGCAGCCAGCAATAGTAAACACTCTATCAATAAGCAATTAGTCACTTATGCAGCGAGTCTGCTTGAGAATGCTGATGTAGAAGTGCTGGATTTGAATGATTATGAACTCCCACTGTTTAGCGTTGATATTGAAAAAGAAATTGGTCAACCCGCATTGGCTCAAGCCTTTCTGGATAAACTGGGCAACGCTGATGCCTTGGTTATTTCACTGGCCGAACATAATGGAAATTATTCGGCGGCATGGAAAAACCTGTTTGACTGGTGCACACGAATCGAACAAAAAGTCTTTCAGAAAAAACCCACTATCCTGCTCTCAACCTCTCCGGGTGAGCGCGGTGGGGCAACAGTTATGGAAATTGCCCTCAACTCAATGCCCCGCTTTGCTGCCGACATAAAAGGGAATATGTCGCTCCCCTCTTTTTATGATAATTTTGATACTGATAACGGAAAAGTTATCAACACTGAATTTGACAAGCAGTTACATAAGACTATGCATCAACTGGCTCAATAATTGATTGTCATAATTTAGAAATATAGTTGTAGTAATGTGGAAATGTTTATCTATATGCTTTTCGATTGATTCATTCTTCTAAGGATCTCACATGAACGACTCGGTAGCTTTGTTGGATTTAAAGAAAAAGGCTCAAAAACAGCTTTATAAAATCAGTGAAGAAACTTCGGTAAATAGTGGGAGAGCCAAGGCTTTATTACTTTTATCTGAAGGGGCGACTCAAGAAGAAGTGGCTGAAAAAACAGCATTGAGTTTAGGTCAGATTCGCTACTGGCTGGGACGCTACCGGGCAAATGGAATTGATTGTTTTCCTGTGGCTGTTGATACCAAGCCCAAGAAAGAGAAAAAAGACAAACCCAAAAAAGCAAAAAAAGCTGACAAGAAAGCTAAAGATAAACCCAAAAAATCAGAAAAGAATAAAAAGAAAAGTAAAAAAACCAAGTCTAAATAATTATTCACATCCAGCCGCAGTTGCCGAGTCCCAATGAAATCGGGCGGCTGGAACCTTTGAATAGTGTTCATCACCACGCTTTTCACTATTATTTAAGCAATCTCTACTATATTCCCCGCTCTGCTAAACGATAATTAAAATTATCCAGCTCTCTGGCGTTTTCTAGTGCCTGTTTTTTTTGAACCAAATATTTCTAAAAAATATAGCCTAATGCAGCGTTGCTTTGTCGGTGCTGATAACTGGATATTTTTTGTTAAAGATCCGTCATGAATTGTCGACAACAAGACTGAACAATAGCGCTAAATAAAAAAAGTTGGCAATACCAAGTTGCGATCTTTAAGGACAATTCAATGAACATGCATAGCATACGTACCAAAAGCTCTTTACCGGTAATGGTGATGGGGTTAACCATTATTATCGTCATCTCGATGTTCTGGTGGATGATGTCCTTACAGAATAATCTGATTGAAATTCAGTCGCGCAGCTTTATGCCTGCCAGTGAAGTCATTCTTAATGCTGACCGGGATCTGTACCAGGCCAAACTAGCCCAACTCAACATCCTTTCGGGTCAAAGCAACGCAGCCGATGAAGAAGAAATAAATCGCCAGGAAAATATCCAACAGGTGGCGGCACGTTACGCTGAATACAGGGAATACTTGAAAGAATTTCCTGAAATATCCGGTGACCCGGCGGTGTTTAATCAGGCCTATCAAGAATGGGTAGCTTCCTCTGATGCGCTGGTACAAGCTTATGACAATGGGCTTTCTTTAAATCTCCTTAAGCAAACTGAAGATCAGGAGTTTGCTGAATTACGAGATATTCTGGATAAGTCCGGCGAGGCAGTGATTAATGGTTTTGAGGTCATTGAAAAGCAACTTGCTGCTGATATCCGCACCAAAATGACGATCACATTTATTGCTGTCGCGATCGTTTTGATAATCGCGATGATTTTCAGTTATCTCATTCCAAAAAAACTGACTAACGACATCAATTATTTGGTAAAACGAATTAATGAAATTGCCTCAGGTGATGGCGATCTCACCGCTAGAATTGATGTGTCGTCTAAAGATGAATTCGGTAATCTTGCTCAGGCGTTTAATGTTTTTGTCTCTAACCTGCAGGATTTAATCAAAAATATTCTGTCCCAGGTTGCCAACCTCGGCAATCTCACTGCCAGCCTGTCGGATGCATCAGTTCATACCAAAGATATTAACGATAAACTGAATTTATCGACAGAATCCATTGTAAGTGCTGTTCATGAAATGACGCTGGCCAACAAGGAAATGGCACAAGTTGCAACCAATTCCGCTTCTGAGGCCGATCAAACCGCTGGTTTAGCTGATCGCGGTATGGCCGTAGTCAGAACGTCGAATGAAAAAATCGCCGCATTGATTCGCAATATGGATTTGGTATTGAACTCCTCTCAGGAGCTTGAAACCAATTCCAACAATATCGTTACCGTTTTGGAAGTTATTCGTGGCGTGGCCGAACAAACTAATTTGCTGGCACTGAATGCCGCGATTGAAGCCGCTCGGGCAGGTGAACATGGACGAGGTTTTGCTGTTGTGGCAGATGAGGTCCGAACTCTGGCAACCCGAACTCAGCAAAGTACCAATGATATAGATGAAATTATCCAGAAATTACAATTGTCTGTCGGCGCATCTTCAAAGGCTATTTCTGAAGGTAAGGTAAATGCTGATGAAACAGCAAATACCTTTGTTGAAGCCGATAAAGTTTTCCATGAAATTCAGCAGTCCTCTAACCGGGTAAATGATATGGCGACCCAAACAGCTCAGGCAACTGAAGAGCAGACCTGTGTCGCTGAAGAAATCAGTAAAAACCTGCACGGTCTAAACCAACAGACAGAAGCTGCCAGTGAAGTAGCTGAAACGGGTGAAGAGTTATCACAGGAAATCAGACGTTTTTCTGAAAGCATGAAACAAATGATGAGCCGCTTTAAAGTTTAGTGTTAGTCGGGAGTGGGTCGAAGACCGCACTGTTCCAGCAAATCCTGCCAGGCTTCAGTGTGTTCTTTTATACGTTGTTGATATAGCGTCCAGATATTCTGCTTATTATCCACATTTAACGTTTGTTGATAATACGCATTAAACGTCTGCGGCATGACCTCTTTTTGCAGCTGTGCCAGTCTGGCTAAGGGCTGAAACAGCTGATCAGCCCCACTGTTTACAGCAGACATATAGGGTTGGACTTTTTCAATATAAACCTTGAAAAACATCGATTCCAGAATCTTTGCCTGAGTATTCGGTTTGCCCTGTACACATAGTGGTTTTTGCTCAATGCGTTGCTTCAGAATCTGAGTTCCATCATCCAGCCGACTTATCAGTAATCTCGCACTATTCTGTAATTGCCCTGCCCGGCTTCCATATTGCCAACGTTGTTGAATCTCGCCCATATACTCAAGATCCTGTTCATACTCGCCTTGCAGAAGTTGCTGAACCCGTTTGTTTACATAAACAATATCCTGACTATAGCTGCTGATTTCGTATTGGCTTTTCTCAGGATCATAAAGTCCTGATGATAAACTCATTAGCTGCGCGATTTCCTCTGTTCCCCAAGTGGCATTCCAAATCACACGTGGTAAATACTGTTTTTTTATTTCAATGACTTGCGCCAGCTTTGTTCTTAATGTTTCACTTTTAATCTCGACCAGACATTGTTGTGACGCTTCTATAAACCGTAATTCGTAACGTAAATTATTTAAAGGCTGCATCACTCGTCCCAGTATCGAGTTTTTTTCTCCCACCACAAATTGCAGTTCACAGCCATATAAAGACAAAAAGTCCAACATATTGATATCGTGTTCAGGTATGAATAATCGACGGTCTCGTGGTCGGGGAATTCGCTCTATATCAATCAGATCTGAATAGACCGGTTCCACATCCAACACATTGGCTAACCGCTTCACATATTCATCCATCAAGGTTTCCGGTTTTGCCAACGGGTCGCAGGCACCAAGCAACGACATAAGGCTAAACAGAACTAAAATTCGATATGGAATATTCATTAAATGGCTGGTCGAAAGGATCTAAAACTCAGAGAATTGACTGTGACACTTTAAATAGGTTAAAGACTCGTTATAAATTTATTGTATGCTCCATAACAGGCTAAACAAATAGGATAGGTATCTTGACGATTACGACAGATACATCTCATCCAATGGTGAGTGATGAATATTTTCAACAATGGCAGGATCTGATTGATCTGTTAGCCGAATTCATGCAAGTGCCTGCTGCACTTCTAACGCATGTAGATGAAAATAATCAGCTTGCGGTCATGGTTAAAAACCGGGCGTCGACCAACCCATATCAGAGTGATCAGAAATTCGATTTAACCGGATCTGAAACATATTCCGAATTTGTCATTCGGGAACAGAAAACGCTGTTTGTTGCCAATGCATATGAAGATACGGCATGGAAGAACAAATATGACCCGACGCTAGGTATGATTAATTATCTTGGCGTGCCCGTCACCTGGCCGAATGGAGACCCGTTTGGCACTTTATGTGTTCTTGACACAAAAACGCATTATTACAGCGAATTACAACTCAAAATGATGGTGCAGTTACGCAATATTTTTGAAGCCCATCTGGATATTCTGGAACAAAATCTTGAGCTGGAAGAAGTGGCCAAAACACTCGAATATCTTGCCAATACAGATGATTTAACAGGTATCTGGAATCGACGGGCTTTTATTGCTCAAGCAGAGACAGAACTGCAGCGAACCTCTCGGCATAATCGAACATTATGCCTTTTAATGTTTGATATCGATAACTTTAAACGCATCAATGATTTGCACGGACATAACACTGGCGATGAAGCCATCAAATTATTTACAGAATGTATTATGAATTCAAAGCGTGCGTACGATATTTTTGGTCGCATTGGTGGCGAAGAGTTTGCCATGATTCTTCCTGAAACCGATCTTGACTCAGCACTGGCATTAGCTGAACGGATGCGTGAATGTGTAGAACAATTGAGCCTGCCATTAGTCAGTGGTGAAAACGTGACGTTCACTGTCAGCATAGGTCTGACAGAATATGGTGAAGAAGATGATGGTATTTTTGCACTGCTCTATCGCGCGGATCGTAAACTCTATGAAGCAAAACATCTGGGCAAAAACTGCGTAGTCGCCTGATACGTGAAAGCGTTTATATCAACTTTCAAAGTTTAACTCGGTTTAGTTTGTTTAATTAATCACTTTGTCCTGGTCGAGCTAAATCCTCAGGAGCGTTAGATGGCGAAAGCCAAAAACAGATTACAGGCTCTAGATGCCTTAAGAGGTATTGCCGCACTCGGCGTAGTACTGTTTCATTACCTGCCTTATTACGATGAACTTTATGGTCACACTTTCTCATCACCTGATGTGCTGGAATTTGGTCGCTATGGCGTTCACCTGTTCTTTATACTGAGTGGATTTGTGATTTTGATGACACTGGAACGAACCGACAATGTGCGCTGGTTTGGTCTGGCCAGAGCTTTTCGGTTGTTACCGGCTTTATGGGTTTGCATTCTGCTGACTTTCTTTATGGTTCAAGTGCTTGGCCCGGATGATCGCTCTGTCTCGTTCAGCACAGCATTAATAAACTTCACGCTTTTACATAGTTACTTGGATTATTCCCATGTCGATGGTGCCTATTGGAGCCTGGTGATTGAAGGTACATTTTATCTATGGATGGCCATCTTGTTTTATGCATTGAAAAGCTGGCAGCAGCTCCGCATGGTTTTGTTTGGTTGGCTGATTATCAGTTACATAGCGGTGTTTAATCTGGAAAATCTATCCCCATCATTACTGTTTTTGACCCATGAATTATTATTTGCCATGTATGCCCCTCTGTTTATCAGTGGGATGTTGCTATACCGCTGGTACAAGTCGGGGAATTTGACCGCCAGTGAGGTGCTGTTCCTCGCTCTGTCGATGAGCCATGCACTCATTGCCTACCCCGCACCATTCAGTCTTTTTGTTTTAGGTTGTTACGCTGTTTTTGTGCTGGCAATAAGCGGTTATCTGGATTTTATTGTCAATCGGCTCACCTTATGGTTGGGCAGCCTGTCCTATTCTCTTTATCTGGTCCACCAAAATATTGGTTACGGAATCATCAATTACAGCTATGCAATTGGGTTATCAGGCGTCACCGGAGTTGCTATTGCCATTGGAGTGTCATTTCTACTGGCCATATTGATTCACCTTCACGTAGAAAAGCCTGCGTTGAATTGGTTTCGCGAAAGACGTTATAAAACTGCCCCGTTAGTTGCGATGAATTAACTAAGCCAATGATTTCTGACTTATGAGTGGCTATAAGGAGTACCTGTGGAGCCAATGCAGATATATTTTGATTATTTATCAAATAGAGTTTGACCTTTACATATAATCTCTATATATTCAATCGTGCTTGCAAGTACGACAGATATTTGTTTTCAAGTTCGATGTTTCCGCTTTAATGTTAGATCCAAAGAGTACTCGTCCTGTTTTCAAAATACCCGCTCCACTTACAGCATACCCGCCCAAATTGGGCATTTTAGATTTACAAAAAATAGGATGATTTATGTCTTCAACTGGAACAGTTAAATGGTTTAACGAAGCTAAAGGCTTTGGTTTTATCGAACAAGAAAACGGCCCTGACGTTTTCGCACATTTCCGTCAAATCCAAGGTGACGGTTTCAAAACATTGACTGAAGGCCAACGTGTAACATTTGATGTTACTCAAGGTCAAAAAGGTCCACAAGCTGAAAACATCGTTCCTGCATAATTGCTACGATAACAGTTTGATTTTCACCTTCGGGTGAAACGAAAAAGCCCCGTTTTCCGGGGCTTTTTTGTATCTGCGTGTTATTAAACACTGTCAGCTTCCACAACATAACGGGCAAAACTCTGATATTTACCCCACATTTCCTGTGCCATCGCATCAGGAAACACATGAAACTGACCAGCTTTGAGACCATCAATAATAGCTTTTGCAACTGTATCAGCGGTTTCTGCAATATCACCAAACCCGGCGTCTTTTGCCATATCAGTTGCTATTGGACCAGGATGCACACTCATTACTCTGGTGCCTTGTTCAGCAAACTGCCCCCGTAAGGCCTGAGTTAATGAATAGGCTGCAGCTTTAGAGGCGGCATAGCCTGAAAAGGCCGGGAATGATCTTAATGAAGCAATTGAATTGAGTTGGATAAAGGCTCCACCACCATTTGATTTCAATACCGGTGCAAAAGCCTGAGCCATATAGAGCAAACCGTTTACATTAACCGCCATCTGAGTTTGTAGGGCTTCAACCGCATGCTCATCTAACGGCATTGCCATTTGCAAAATACCTGCGTTATTTACTACCAGATCAACATCATTGGCTTTCTTGGCAGCAGAAAATATGGTTTCTGGCTTTGATAAATCCACTGCAATGGCAACAAGCTGTTCGGGATATTGCGCCAATAATGCTTCAGCGGATGTGACATCACGCACAGCCAGATAAATTTTGCTGACACCCGCATGGATAAAAGCCTCGACAATCGCTTTACCAATACCCCGGTTAGCCCCTGTCACCAAGGCTATTTTACCTGTTATGTCATAGGTTTCATTCATCTAAAACACTCCCACTATTTCACATCATCAGCCCTGACATCGAAAATCATATTCAGACCAGCTTGATCCAATGCTTGTGCTCACCTACATTAGCAGTCTTTTTAGTAAATATTCGGAATCGTAATGGATATCCAGCAAATTGAAACCCTTTTCTTTCAATCTCTGCACATCGTGATGGACTGGGCTAGTAGTCCAAAATTTTACTCTCAAATCGGACTGATAGTATTAGGCGGTTTACTGGCTTTTTCAATTGCCAGTTTTTTAAAGAGCCGCTCACCACTTTTAAGACAGCTCCCCGCTTCAGGTCCTTTACTTAAGTTACGTAACAGCATTTATCGTAGTCGGGATCTGATTTTTCCCTTGATGATAATTCTGGCTTTTTCGATTGCTGCTGATATCAGTCAGTTATGGATAGGTCAAAGCTGGTTAATTCAAATATGTATGAGCTGGGCTGTCATCTATATGCTCTACAAACTGATAAATCGAGTTGTTCATAAGGCTTTATTTAAAAAGCTCGCCCTCTTTATTGTTTTACCCATTGCTGTGCTACATCTTTTTGGTTGGCTGGATGCAGTTATCGTTTATCTTGAATCTTTGTCATTTGAGTTAGGCAATATCAAGATTTCTGCTTACGGCATTATTCGTGTGCTGATATTCGGCTCGATTTTATTCTGGCTAGGACGTATTTCCAGTACTGCCGGGCAACAAATTATCCGTAGTCAGGAAGATCTGGATATTGGTACCCGTGAAGTATTTGCCAAACTGTTTCAGATCGCCCTGTTCTTTATCGTCTTTATTCTGCTATTGCAGATCATGGGGATTAACTTAACTGCACTGGCGGTGTTTGGTGGTGCTCTGGGTGTGGGTTTAGGTTTTGGCTTACAGTCAATTGCCTCCAACTTTATCTCTGGCATCATCCTGCTGCTCGAACGTTCTTTGAGTGTCGGCGACTACATTGAGATGGAGGATGGACGCAAAGGTATTATTCGTGAGTTGAATATGCGTTCTTCTACGCTGGAGACCTTCGACGGAAAAGATATCATGGTGCCGAACGAACAGTTCATCACCACCAGTTTTACCAACTGGACCCATAAAAATCTCAAGCAACGCTATTCCCTTGAATTTCAGGTCGCCTATAAAACCGACCTGCATTTTCTGTTTGATTTATTACGACAGGTTGTCGCCAGCCATCCTCGGGTGATAAGTGGTGACGATGTGCCCATAGAAGAACGTCCGGATGCAGAAATTGCGGGATTTGGGGACTCTGGTGTCGATATTCTGATTGAATTCTGGATGGAAGGCATCGATGATGGTGTTAACCGTGTGGGTGCCGACTTATTGTTAATGATTTGGGATGCGTTAAAACAGCATGAAATTGAAATCCCATTTCCACAACGTGAAGTTAAAATTCTTAATGCCAGTGGTGAAGCGATTCGTTGATTCAGGAAAATCCTGAGTGGCAACGGGGTAAATGCTTATTTGATTACATTAGTACAGGTGTATTATTTGAATTGTAAAAAGTAATTTCACTTTTAACAGGAGAAATCGACATGTGGACTAAACCAGAATACTCAGATATGCGTTTCGGCTTTGAAGTAACAATGTACATCTGCAACCGTTAATTTGCAGTTAAGCGAAACCTAAGAAGCCCCGACAAGTTCGGGGCTTTTTTTTGCCTATAGTTTTTATGCGTTATGCTGAGCGTGTTTGTTAAATCCTGTTAGCGGGAAGGAAAATATGATGAACCAAGACTCCGAATTGTATGAAGCCATTGTTAACACTGCTGTCAGCCTGGCTTCTCATTCTTCATGGGAGTCAGTACGTTTGTCCGAAATTGCTGCCCAACTCAATATTTCACTTGCCGATATTTATTATTGCTTTGCTGAAAAAGAACAAATCGGTGACGCCTGGTTTGATCGTGCCGATCAGAATATGCTGAAGGTGATGCAATCCAGTGTATTTGCAACATTAAATAATCAGCAAAAATTTCATCGCTTGATGATGGCATGGTTGGAACCACTTGCAATCAATCAAAAAGTAACCCGGCAAATGATTTCAAATAAACTGGAACCGGGGCATCTTCATATTCAGATTCCTGCATTACTACGAATCAGTCGTACTGTGCAATGGCTGCGTGAAGCATCAGATCAGCACTCGACATTACCATGGCGAGCAGTGGATGAAACAGTGCTAACCGGGGTGTATTTGATCACTTTTTGCTGTTGGCTCACCGATAACACTTCAATGTACCAGCGGACACGACGTTGTCTTGAGAGACAATTAAAGCTTGCTTCAGGACTCGGCTTTCTGAAATAGCTATTTCATCTGTTATCTGGTTATTCGGACTATTAATCGCCAGGCTATAAATAAAAAACCAATAGGCAAAATCAGCATTATCAATACAAATTCAGCCAACAAATAGATGGCCGCATTTATCCCCTGTTCTGCTTTGGTCTCAATACTTTGTAATCTGTTTTTAATGTCCAGGTTATCTTTGAATCCCTGATACCAGCCGCGTTCGGAATCATCTGACTCAGGCTGAATCTCAGCTACTTCTTGCTGTGTGCTATGCAAAATAGCAATGGCATCCTGTCTATCTTGCTCCAGCCAGAGCTGTAATTGATTGGAAGCGACTATAGTGACCGGAATCGCCAAACGTAATAAGGTCATGATCAACACCATCTTAAACAGCATGGAAGACCATCGGTCAGGAAGTTTCTGCCATAACAACAGAAGTAAAACGATGGCAGCAAAACCCGCTATTGCCCAACGCAAAATGTCAATATCACCAACTGCTAACAGGATTTTCTGAATGCCCAGCGATGCAGAAGCCACTAATAAAACGCTTGAAAACTGCTCGATCAAATCATTCAGGGGGTCCAGAATTTCGCCAGGAGTCAATGTCAGACCCACCCCCATTGGTTCGATCGATAATTCAGTGCCTTGTGCCGCTGAAATAACCGCATTTAATCCCCGGGCAATCGCATAGACGGTAAGTGTGATCCTGAGCATATGGCCTAATTGAGCCCCCGCATTTGACTCAAAAGGTATCAGCGCCAGAATCAAACACAAAAGCATTAGCAGTACAGCAATAATCTGTGTTCGATGGAATATCGTTTTCAAGAATAACTCCGTTGTCTATCGGGCCGTATATCAAAATACATGTATTTGATTCTTTCCTTGTGATTTAGCTTGATACAATGCCTTATCCGCATCCGACATTAAAGCCATTTCAGACTTATACGACCTTTTGAAGCTTGCGATACCAATACTGATAGTTATCTGTAATAATTTTCCATCTGGCGCTATAAATCGGGTAGATTCCACCTCACTGCGAAAGCGCTCCAGCGCCAACTCACCCTCCTCACTGCTGCACTCTGGAAGAATGACCGCAAACTCCTCGCCGCCGATCCGAGCGGGGAAGTCAATATCACGACAGTTGTCACGCAGAATGTCAGCCAGTTTCTTTAAAACGACATCCCCATAATCATGACCATAGGTATCATTAATTAATTTGAAATCATCAATATCCCAGATAACGAGACAATAGCTTCTCCCTGTACGCACGGCTCTGGCATGTTCAGTTTTCAATCGGGGCATAAAGGCACGCCGGTTTGACAGGCAAGTTAACGGATCACGCTCAGCCGCTTTTTTCCAGGCCTGACGTGAAGCCATCGTCAGATTAATTTGGTTTTGTTGTATAGCGATAACAAATACAGCCAATGCACTGGAAAATATGTAAGCAATCAAACCGGTCAAAGTAAATTGATAATTATTTGTTAAAAACACACTGTTATCAAAAGCCATAATGCTGATAACAATCACAAAGCACAGGCTACTGAACAAGTTGATAAAAACCAGTTTCAAATAAATAGCCATCATCACCATAACTGGTAACAGCAAAAATATTAATGGCCCATAAACGGTAGCAGCCAATATTACGATTAATCCGATTATCGCTGCCCCTGACCACAGCTTATTTAATTCGCTTAGCTGCACCGCCGGGCTATGTGCAAACCCTGTAAAGACCTGATAAATCAGCAGTATCCCCAAGGCATGGGCAATTAGCAGAGTAATATAAAGGTCTATAAACTTTTCAGCTTCAATATATCCATTTAACAGCAGATTGGTGCCTATCAATAACGCTGATAACGCCGGAACAAGGCCACAAAGTAACAACAGAAATTTAAGTAAATGATGGGGTCTGCTTACGCCGTAGGGCAGAAATCGACGCATAAGCAACATTCCAAAAACACTCTCCCCACCCATGATCAATGAAGCGACAATAATATACAGCGAGTTGTGGTGAAACGTGTTTTCTACTATGAGTGGAAAATGGGCTGCAAATGTTGCCATTACAATAAACGGAAACGCACGCACTCCCCACAAAAGGCACATTACCAGCCCGATACCGGATGAAAGCGACAATAAATTGATATTGCCAGGGGGAAAGGAAAACCAGGTAAGACCCAGTCGGACAAATAAATAATAGAGCGAGGTGGTCAACAGCAGATTCAACAGACCATTGATAGTGCCGGGAAAAATCGTTGTTTTCACCCTGCCTCCCCCTTTCAAGAAATAATTTACCTTGAAAGCATCTCTATACAAAAAATGACTCTATTTGATTGTCATAGCCTCAGAAGAAAAAGGCAAGAAATAAGACAAGGATAAACAACCCTAATCATAAGGTTCATAGTTTTTATCCGGTTTATCGTCTTTTACAGCTGGGTGCTTTGAATCACGAATACCCAGATAATAAAAAACCAGTAGTAACAGATAAAAAAACAGCAGGCCATCTTCAGAGGCTATACCCAATAAAGCCCAGAGCGGCACCACATAAAACACTAAATTGAGCAAAACCGTTAGCGTTTTTCCCAGACGGCGTTTTCCCAAGTCAAACAGATAGCCGGCAAAGAGGCCTGTCATATATCCACCGACAATTGCCAGAATCAATAACAGAATGATGCCAATCGTTGAAAATCTATCCATTTCAAACCTAAATTCTGATAGCTACAGTTTAATAATGACGCTGTAAGCGTTTTTTGTCATTTTTTCCTAGGGCTTGTTTATCTTTCATCTCCGCCTCTGTTGTGAACTGAAAAAGCGTCAATCAAGGCACGAGGAGCGCCTTTTGTTAGATACATCCATGTATCTCACCCCATTGGGGCTTACGCTCAAAAACGCTCCCGGCGTTTTTGTAGTTGTTCTAAATAAGTGACGAGCAAAGCTTCCGCATCCTGCTCACGCCCCTGACCTATATCCATGTAGGCCACGCCGAGTGGCACTTTTACAGTCACAACCCGAAGGGCTGGGACTATTTTTGCGCCCGCCAGCGTTGTATGAAATACATCCCTGTATTTCACCGCTACGCGGCCAGCTAAGCTGTTCAAATGAGTTCCAGACTCATTTGTCAATCACTTATGTAGGAAAGCTACACGGCGTGCTTTCCGCCTTGCCGGACACACAAATAGTCCCAGCAGTGGTGGAGATGAAAGATAAACAAGCCCTAATAGTTGGTATTTGAAAACAAAACAGGCAATATTGATAGCGAAATAACGCTGGAGGGGTTAGATATGCGTCAACATTTTTTGCTACTCGGTCTGTTCTGCCTGATTGGCTGCGGTGAGCAAATTGACAAAGTTGAGCAGGACAGAGTCGATCCGGTGATTCAGTTAACTGACTGGTGTTTTCAGCATTGGACAGAGCAGCAATGGACATTGGGGGAAACCAATTTACCTGCTGTAGAGAATCAATCATTTGCTGAGGGAATTCGTAAAGTATGTCGCGCCCGCGCTGAACTTTATGCTGAAGGCTATGAAATTTACCCGTTTATTACCGACACCATGCAACGCGAGATTTATGCACTGGTTTTTTCAGCTAGTGTGGAAGATATTAAATCACATCTGAAACAGCATCTTCCAAAGCTACAACGTATTTAAGCTACAGATTTAATTGCTGATGTAGCCCCTGTCGATAAGCGGTGATAGCCGGAATTAAAGCGACCACAAAACTGGCGATAAGCACCATCGGCAACATAAACATAAACTCATTAATGATGGATAATCGGGTAAGCAAAATCCCATATTCCTGCAATAACCAATCTTTCAATACATACATACTTAGTTGTAAACTGATAAAGGCGGTGAATGCCGCAGCCAAACTGATTAATAACGCTTCAATCTGTAGCAATGCAAACAAGAAGCTTGGCCGATAACCCAATGCTCGGAGAACGGATAATTCATGGCGCCGTTCACGCATTGAAACCAATAGCATATTGGCCATCCCAATCAGCGCACCTAACAGCACCAGTGAAGCAATTAATAACAATAGCTGTTCCACACTGCTCAACATTGACCACAATGACATCAATGTGGCGCCAGGCAGAATAGCCTGTAAGGGTTCCTGCTGATATTCATTGATCTGCCGCTGTAAATTAAAGGTCTGTATCCGCGAATTCAGTCCCAGCATAAATGCCGTTATGGCTTGCGGCTGCAGATCTTTAACATTTGGCGTAGCTCTACCTGGTATTTGCACCCCTCCCTGCCAGTTGGCATGAATGGCTTCAATACCTTGCAAACTGACATAGACAGATTGATCTACCGGCGTTCCTGTTGGCGCCAGAATACCCGTGATTTTGAATGGATTATCATCATGATTGCTAAAACTGGTATTGGCAATTCCATGAGAAAGCACGATAGCATCATCGACTTGATATCCAAGTTGCTTGGCGACTTCTGAACCAATTACTGCATCAAAATGATCATCAAATGCTTTCCCTTGTTGAAATTCGAGTGGCTGTTTATTACCAAAGCGAAAAAACTCGAAAAAGTCGGTGCTGGTTCCAATGACCCGATATCCTTTATGTGAATCACCTAAAGAAATTGGAATGGTCCAGGCAACAGCAGGTTGGGAAGCAATTTCCTGATAACTCTGCCAGGAAATATTATTGGTTGGTACACCGATATGAAAGACTGAATATAGTAAAAGATTGACCTGTCCGGTTCGTGCACCAACGATTAAATCCACCCCCGAAACGGTTTTGGTAAAACTGTCTTTGGCCTGATAACGGATGGTTTCAACACTGAGCAGAACAAAAATACTCACCGTCATCATCAATATAGTCAGTAACACGCTAACACGTCTTGCCAGCAGACTTTTCCAGGCCAGTTTAAACAGCATGTTTCTCTCCTGCGACCACAAACGACTGTATATCCAGCTGTCTGGAAAAATGCTGTGCCAAGCTGCGATCATGACTAACAAAGATTAGCGTGACCTTTGCTGCTTGGACCTGGCCCAGTAACAAATCAACAAAACTATCGCGTGCATCACTATCTAAGGCTGAGGTGGGCTCATCGACGATTAATAACTCAGGTTGATTAACCAAAGCACGAACAATCGCTACCCGTTGCTGTTGACCAACACTCAATTGGGAGGCTGGTCGCTCCAGTAACGCCACCTCCAATTGCAAAGCCTTCATCAATTCCAGAGTACGTTGTTGCAGATGTTGTTTATCCAGCTTAGAAAAGTGGCTGGCTAATTTGATATTGTCAGCTACAGTTAAATATGGAATGAGATTAAATCGTTGAAACACCATGCCAATATGTTGTGCTCGAAATGCATCGCGTTTGCGGTGATTCAGTTGATTGAGTGTCACATCATCAAGCGTAATATTGCCTTGTTGTGGTATTAAAATTCCGGCCAAGAGATTTAATAAGGTCGATTTTCCCGAACCTGAAGGTCCATAAACAAATACCGTTTCACCTTTTTCTATTTGCCAGTGAGCAATATGTAATAAAGCTTTGTCTGAATCTGGTTGATAACGAAATTGGCAGTTTTCGATTTGGATTGCGGGACGATTGGTCATACGTTTACCGGATTGAATGATTGATAATTTTGGCAAGGATGCTAATTGTTATAACATAGCATTTTTGCTCGACTTTTAACCTCTCGGATTTTCCATGACCTCACTGAAACCTGCAAAGTTCTGGCTTTCTCTTCTGGTATTAACTGGTTTGGCATTTGCTCAACCGTTATTCGCTGACAGTAAATATGAGTCTATCGATTGGGTGGATCTGATGCCGGATGATGATTTGGAGGCATTGATGAATCCACCAGAATATCTAGATGAGATTGAAGATGGTTCGATGGAAGACCAAATCAGCAGTCAATTGCTAGGAGCCTTGGAAAATTCTGCCGATGACCGTTATCAACAAGCTTTGACTTCAGCCAAGGTCAAGCCTGAATACGATCAACGCCCCATCCGCCTACCTGGTTTTATCGTTCCCGTCGAAATGAATGAACAACAGCTGGTGACCGAGTTCTTTCTGGTGCCTTTTTTTGGCGCCTGTATCCATTATCCCCCACCACCGCCGAATCAGATTATTTATGTGACCTCCAAAGAAGGCGTTGCTCAACAGAATCTTTATGATCCCTATTGGGTCGAGGGCACGCTGGCCACTACAATCACCGAAAATGAGGTAGCGGTTTCTGCTTATTCCATGAATGCCGATAATATTGAGCTTTATGAAGAATAGTGCTTTATAAGTTAATCGCAGAAAAACGCTCGGGCTGATCAAATAACAAATCGTCTTGTACCCCATAGTTGGATAATTTCATCGAATAAAACCGATCAAAGTAGTCTTTTACTGTGGTTTCAATCTGCCGATCAAAATGTGGTTTAACGGTCATGGTTTGGCCAAACTGACGCTTCACAAACTCTCCGCGTTCAATAATCAGCTGACCGTTTTTGAATACCCATTGCGCCTTCCTGAACATCGCGGCTTTATCATCTTGCTCATGATAAACCGCAATATCGGCCAAAGCCCCAGGTTGAAGGTGTCCACGGTCATTCAATCCCAGTAATTTTGCCGGGGCCGCCCGCGTCATAATGGCAATATCGTATAAGCTGAATTCCTGTTTCAGATCTTTGAGCAGGGTCAACTCCATGATCTCCGGATCCAGTTCTGCCAGACAGGCCATGCGAAAATCATAGTCCATCAATAAATGCAGTAAATCCGGATAACGGGTAAACGGTGCGCCATTGGGATGATCGGTGGTGAAAAACAAACGCCAGGGATCGCCGGATAACAGAAAAATCTCCAGACCAATGGCCCATTGCAAACCATTAACAAAACTTGCCTTTTTATATTGATAAGGCACGATACCGCCACTACCCTCATCTTCGGCATGCCACATCACCCATTTGTGCGGGCTGGCATCGCCTCGACGGGAGAACTGAGCAATGATATCGCCAGACATTGTCACCGTCTGCCCAAATAACACCTGCCCGACATCCATAGTAATATTGGGATGTCGATTAAACGCTTCCATTAGCTGGGCTGCGGCTGAAGAAAAACCACGATTACCCTCTGCGCCATAACCATAAAACTGCACATGCGCCAGATGCATCGGTAAGCCCTGGGCAGCCTCCATGGTAGCAATGGCGGTTTGTACATTACCGGGAACACCCAGATTATTACAATGCACATGTACCGGATGTGGTATACCCAGCTGATGCACAGCAGTCTGCAATGAGGTTAATAAGCGGCGGGAGCTGATGCCATAAACCGGCACTTCATCATCCAGACCAAACTGTTCAACCCCTGCTTTAAACGCCTGCGAACCACCGGCATTAATCACTTTCAAACCTAATGCCTGGGTAGTGTTAATGGTCCAGCTGACATAGTCATTAATCTGATCTTGCGAAGCACCACTGCGCAACATGGATACCAGCAAATCATCACTGCCCAGAATCGCCAGCGCAGCCGTATCAATGATCGGGATATCCGCCATTTCTCGATGTACCTGCGGCGCATTCACTGGCAACATTGCCGGTTCAACCACCATGCTGTACCCCATTTCGGTGTAGCGATAACCGGTTTCAAAACTCGACCAGCGAGCATTATAAAACGGCAGATTTTCCTGTCTTTGTAGATGATTTCGATGTTGATCGGGCATTAATAAACGTGCGGTATTTACGTTACCACCTGCAATATGACTATGAATATCCACACCGCCCGCCATGGTAATGGCACCGTCCAAATCATGGGTGATGGCCGACTCTCTATCTGTGATCTGACTCGGATCAACGATTCGATCATCTCGGATCCACAGCTCCATGAGTTCACCATCCAGTTTTTGTACCGGGTCATATACTCGAGCGTTTTTAAGACGGGTTAACATGATTTATCCCACACATCTGTAATAATTGGCTTTCCATTTTTTTTGCATCAAGTGGCTTATCGGTAATGAACTCAATACGGCTTTCTGCTGCCTGACTGGCTAGTCCATCAATCGTCAAGTTGTCATCAGCTTGATTGATAGCAACAAAGCCTTCGCTGGTTCGAAAAACGGCTTTAAACCGAATCTGTTTAAATTGCTCCAACCACGCTATCAGCGGTTGGTAATCAAAATAGAATGTTGATTTGAACCGCCAGCCATAGCTATACCAGCCACTCAACTGTTGTCCTAACGCCAAGTAACCACAGTCGGGAATAGGTTGAGTTTCATTCTTCAGATCAAAAACCGCAGGCTGCTCTTGCCAGACCGCCTGATTAAATTTAGCGTTTGGCTTTAACCATTCAGTATTAATTTTTGCGTCCTGAGTGATTTGTAAAGGTAGCTCCTGAAGATGCATTTCATTCAGGTAAGCTTTTAACGCAGCAATTTCGCTCTGCCCATACATATCTGACTTGTTCGCCACGATCAGATCGGCGATCTGTAACTGCTGCTGAAAAGTCTCATGTTCGCGATATTTCGCATCAGCCATATGACGTGCATCAACCAATGTCAGCGTGGCACGTAAATCAATGATCGATTGATAAAATTCACCTGACAGCACGGCGATCACTTCTTCCGGATGCCCTAACCCACTAGGTTCAATCAATAACCTGTCGGGTTTGGCTTTGCCTATAAGCTGATTGAGTGCCACCTTCATCGGCAACCCCGCAGCACAACACATACAGCCTCCGGGTACTTCGCGAATCGTGACCTCACCTAGAGAATGGTCATCGGTTTGCAGCAGCTGGCTATCAATACCCACTTTGCCAAATTCATTAATCAATACTGCCCAACGTTCACCTGGCGGTTTGGTCTTTAGTAGCTGCTGGATCGCCGTGGTTTTACCAACGCCGAGAAAACCGGTAATCACATTAGTCGGTATCGCTTTTTGAAAAAGCCTGAAAGTTTGTTCAACCACGATTTCGGCGAGTTTGTAGCAAAATTAACCCAATAAAAAATAACCCGACGATCACTAAATTAATCAGAGTTATAAGCGCGTTGTTAGGAACAATTGGTCGATAGTCAAATACTGGAATTTTAGTGAAATCTGCCGCAGTGAACGGCTGGTCAAAAAAATAGAATTGAAAGAAATAATCGCGTAACTGCTGTTGATAGTCAGCAACCTGATCCAGAAAAGACTGACTTGCCAGCATATCGGTATCAGCGAGTCGATTCATACTGTATTGCACTCGCATCACCGGGGATAGCCAGGCAAAAGTTTCTCCGAACCGGTGGGAATGTATCCGGCTATCACGAAATTGATTCACTGCATCCGCTACAATCACATCGCTCATATGTTGCATCGCGTAATACCAGCGCCAGTCGAAAGGCTTTTGTAAGGTCGACTCTGTAGTATGCCACTGAGGATAGTCCTGCAAATAAACATCAAAATCTGCCTGCTTATCCCTATCCCAACTATCATGCATGTATTCACGTTGATCAAACACCATTGACACATGCTCAGCCGGTTGCTGTTGTTGCGTTTGATACAGATAAGCCAATCCTGGCAGCACAAAAGCAAACACAATCCACAGACTGATAAATAATAAACTGTTAAAAATGGCGCTACGTTGCAAACTGATAATCCAGCCTGTGATCACAAACCAGCAGAGTTGATATGCCAATAATATGGCTGCAATCTGCCACCATAATCCATCGAATCTGATATCTGTCAGCACAACAGCCGCCAATAGAATCAGTACGTTCACCATCGCCAGTAAGCCTGCTGCAATGAGCATTTTTTTAGTTAATAATAATCCGCTATTAGCCACTTGGGAGGCCAATAACGACCAGCGTCCGCTGGCCTTCTCTTCTGCCAGCAGATTTAAACTTAATGCCGCAATCAATAACGGCATCAGGTAAATCCAGATAAAACTCAAGTCCAGCTTACCGATGGGCATAGCGGCAATATTGCCCGTCGCCGTATTGCTCAATTGGCTTTGCAAACCTAATAAACGAACCCTTGTGTGGGTGGCCGCTTCACTGCGCTCACCTTGAATCAATGCCGACCAGGCAGAAGGTTTTTGCCAGACAGGATGAAACTGGTAATAACTCATATAACCCGAGTCGTATGGAGCTAACTGAGCATCCTTCTTATAGTCTGCCAATTCGGCTTGGTAATTTGCTTCGCTGATAGCCCGCTGTTGATATTCACGTTGCAGTCCCATCTGGCCCCAGATAATGGCTAATAAAGCTGCTAGAAGATAAGCTGCCATCAGCCATTTAAAGAGCTTGTTCTGCCATAACAAGCGTAATTCAAATTGAATAAATCTCACCTAATCAAACCTCGTTCCGACTACAGGAAAGTAACAACACACCGATGATTAACCACCCCAATAATATTAATAAAGGCGGGTAAATCAGATTCAGTTCGGCCTGCAAGGTAGGAGATTGATAATCAAATTGCTGCAGATTTGCCAAATGCTCATTCGAGACTTTTTGTTCACGGTCATGGGCATGGTCGATTTGTTCTGCATGCATCTGATTCAGCTGCTTGATGAAATTAAAGCGAAATTGCTCAGCAGCGTTTTCATAATGCAAAAAACTATCCGCGTTGGTCGCCGCGAAAATGGACGACAATTTATTGGCTAATAAATAAGGTGAAAACCACGCCACCTTGCTGACCAATTGATTTTGCTGTTCAGCGATTTGCATCAACTTTGCATATTGCTGGGTAAACACCTCGCTGGTAATTCGCTCGCCCTCCTGCATCAACACGCCGCGCCAATTCACTGGTAAATCTTCAACTCGTGAAACGCCGTATTCTGCCAATACCTGCTCACGAAACTCGTTATAGTAAGGATCATCGGGGTCATGTGAATTACCAACTTTGGCAATTTCCTGCGCTGTCTGAATATCAAACACCGCCCGATCAGGTATTGGATATTGCATATCAGCCAGACTGTAAGCCATTTTAGGCATCACAATCACTGTCAGCAGCCAGAACAACAGCAATGCAGACAAGCTTTGTTGATTGGTACGACACCAGTTGGAGAACAGCACCACTGTGAAGGTCCATAACAGGCAGTAAAACAAATACAAAACAAACATAGCGCACATTCGTAATACATCACTGCCATGTACTGGCGTTTGCAGCATAAAGCCAGTTGCAATAACAAATATCACTAATAGAAATACCAGCGATATCAGGCTGAATGCCAACGTTTTGCCGAATAACAACTGTTTGACGCTAATACCTTGTGAGACCAATTGGCGCAAAGTGCCCTGTACACGCTCACCACTGACACTATTAAATGCCAAAGCAATCAATACCAAAGGCCAGATCACCAGTATGACCGTCGCACCTGACAGATAGCCCAGCCCCATATAGGCCGTACTGCTGACATATTGTTTAAAGCTGCTGCTGTTTTGCCTATGTGCTTCCAGAAATAACGCATTTCCGACAAACGGATTCACTCCGCTATCAATAAAACTCAGGGGAGAAATGATGCGAAACACCATGGTGCCGTAATGCGCTGCCCGATGCGGATGCCGATCTGGCTGAGCATCCCAGTTAGCATCATTCTGCTGCTGCCAGAGAGTCTGGGCTTCAATAAAATCCTGCTGCTGTTGCCAATGAGAAAATGCAATTAATGCCGTTAATATTACTAACAACGGCAACAGGACTTTCAGAGTCTGGCTGCGCCACTGGGTGATCAACTCATGACGAGCAATTTCAATAATAGTCTGCATCATGATTAGAACTTATAAGCCACTGAAACACTGGCATTAACGCCATCACCAGGTGAATGGATGGTGTCAACCGGATCGCCTGCATTCCCAAAGTCATATACGTATTCGTAATATTCATTGAACAGGCTATTAACCTGAAAGTTGATATTGCCCCAGCTTGTCTCGTAATCAAGACTGGCATTGACCAGATTATATTGACCAAACTTGCCGCCAGCATTTGCTTCGTTAATATAAGACGCCCCCTGAGCATCGTAATGTAAACGTCCAGTCAGCGCCGGAGTAAACAGATAACTAACACCCGTTGAAGCGGTATAGGAAGGAATACTGCGTAATTCATTTCCTTTGTCAGCTCCGGGACTTTGAATCTCTGAATCCACAGTGCTGAAGTTACCCCAAAGAGTCAGTTTGTCAGTTGCCATCCAACTCATGCCAAAATCCGCGCCCTGACGCAGCGTTTCACCCACATTTCGAGCCACGCCATCAACCAAAACAAACTCGTCTTTGGCTTTCTGTTCCCAATAGGACAAGCGAAATTCTAGGCTATAGGTTGGCATCCATTTCACCCCCAGTTCCCAGCCATCATTGATTGAAACATCACGTGCAGAACGGTCACCATCGGTATAGGCACTACTGCTGACCGGGTGCTGGAAACTGCGTCCTGCATTGGCAAACAAAGTCACTTGATCAGTTGGGTAGAGGAACAGATTAAATTTAGGCTGCACAATGGTGCCATAGTCATAACTATCCTGATTACTGATCACCTCATCGGCTGCGTTACGCTGTTTAAAATCTCCATCAATTCGATCAGCACGGATGGCGGCATTCCAGGCGATAAACTTATTCGGTGTGTGAGATACCTGCAGATAGGTGCCTTTGCTGACAAAATCATAATCAAAGTTACGCGACACATTACTGGTATCACGTTGCCGCATATTGCCAATTGTGCCAAAGCGCTGCTCCAATACATCCTGGCGTTCGATGTCCAGCCCCCAGTTTAATACCCACTGCTCATTAATATCCCAGGACAAGGTCGAGATAAAACCATAATGATCCTGCTCATCATAACGATTGCCCAATGAACCAGCTTCACTAAACCTCACCCAGCGCTCACGTTCGTAATAGTTGTAATACGCTTTGGCTGACCAGGTCAGATCATCACGTAATGCGGTATCAAAATGCAGGCTGTAAGATTGAGTTTCCTTATCACCACCATCTTGTCTTGCATACGCTGCAGAGCGAGTCGGATGTTTGCGTGCTTCTTCTTGGGTGAGATATCCCGGTGCATCAGCATCATACTCGGCCATTCGTGCAATAAAACCGAGTGAGGTATCGTCTGATAAGTCATAAAACCAGCGGCCACCGACACTGTATTTATCGATATCGTAATTATCCCGATAGCCTTCTGACTCGCGGTAACCAGCAAAATAGCTGTGTTGCAATGCGCCGGTCTGTTCTCCCCAATAACCCTGAATCTCACGTGCGTTATAACTACCGAGGGTTACTTCAACGTCACGGCCAATATCTGAACGGGTAGCAATATGGTAGTTACCCGCCACATTAAATGTGCCGTAGCGTGGATCACTATTACCCTTGTAAACCTGAATAGTGTCAATGTTGCCTGGAAACAGTTGATCCATCTCGCTGTAACCATTGTGCAGATTAGATGGAATGCCATCGATTAACAGCTTGGCATGAGGAGTACTTCCCTCAGCAGCAAAACCGCGAATACCAATATCAGTATTAATGATGCCCTGATTGTAGCGGGCAAAATAAACACCGGGAATTTTGGTAAACAGCTCCATGGTATTGTTCACGTGACTGATGGATAACTCCTCACGCGAGATAATATCCTGTGAACCGGCCAGATTTTCATCGGCATAATCCGGACGCGTACCCAACACCACCAGGGGATCAATACGAGCAGCGGGTTCATTATCGGTCTCGGCAATAACAACAGATAACGGCAGAGCAGACACAATCAGGCTGCTGATAAAAGTTTTTTTCACGGTAAAGTCCTTTTGTTTTTTTATGCAGCAAACTGATCAAAGTAACGTTGCGTTACCTGATCCAGTGTTAACGATTGCGTGGTAATGAGATCGGTTAAATGGCCTTGTTTCATAATGCCAATCCGGTCAGCCAGTTGATGGGCACATAAAAGATCATGTGTGACGATCAACACTGCTGCTCCGCGAGATTTAATCGTATTCACTACTTGAATAAAATCCTGAGTGGCAACCGGATCCAGACCAGAAGTCGGCTCATCCATCAAAATCAAACGGGCATGCTTTAACAAAGCAAATGCAATGGCTACTTTCTGTCGCATGCCTTTGGAGTATTCAGCTAACTGCTTGGAAAAGTCTGCCTGTTTAAGCCCTGCACTGATTAACGCTTCATGGATTTGCTGATCGGTTAATTTCATTTTGGCCAATACCGCCAGATAGTGAATATTTTCAATTGCATCAAACCGGGGATATAGATTGACGTTTTCGGGCACATACATGATTTTTTGTCGACAAGACGATGACTGCTGATAGAGGTCCTGACCTTCTAAAGTGGCGCTGCCACTGGTTGGTGAGGTAAAGCCTAACAACATATTTAAGGTGGTAGTTTTTCCTGCGCCATTTGCACCCAATAAACATAAAACTTCGCCAGAAGCGATTTTAAAGTCGAGATGATCAACGGCAATTCGATTACCAAATGATTTGGTTAACTGGTTCACTTCCAGCATGATTTCTCCTGGATTTAAATATCACAAAAGATGCAAAATATTATAAAAATACGATATATCACATCATTATTAAGCCAAAAAAAGAGTTAACTTTCTTGCTGGCAAGTTTCACATAATCCATGTAGTTCAAGTTGCGGACTGTTTAGTTGAAAATGATTATGTTCAATACTCTCTTCGAGTGCATGAATCAGTTGCTTATCCACTCCTATTTCTCTTACTTGCTGACAGTTGTCACAAATCAAAAACTGTGGTGTCTGGTGTGAATGCGAGCAGGCGATATGAGCACAGGCAATAAATTTATTATTGGAGGCCAGTTTATGCACCAGACTGTTCTGCATTAGAAAATCCAGCATTCGATAGACCGACATGACTGGAATATTTTCCTCGGTTTTCTGACGATATAGCTCAGCAATTTCATAGGCTGAACGTGGGGCCTGTGCATTTAACAACACTTCGAGAATATGTTTGCGTTTGCTGGTTAACCGCACACCATGATCAGCACAACTTCGTTCAGCTTGTTGCATTACTTTATGAGTATCGACTTTCGCCATTACTGGATCCGGATAGAGGTTCGTTGTTGATTAAGTTTTAATTGCTGCTGGCCGGTCGGTAAAACCATCTGCACTTGCATAGTTTCCAGATTACTATAAACATCAAATAAATTGATTTTCAATTCGGTAATATTTTCAGGTTTTTCACAGCGTAAAAAATAGCTGACATCTACGTCAGCGTGTCCTGCTTCGTCAGAGTCAGCAAAAGGTTCTTCGACTTCGATTGATTCAGCTTTACAGCTCGATCCCTTAACTTCTATAAGGGTAGCAAGCATTTCAAGCTGTTGCAGCATATCCTGATAAATGGCTTCTTGCTGTTCTGTTTCCGGCTGGTGTTCAAAACCTAGAAAATTCATTAATGGTGACTTTAAATGCATCATCAATACGTGATCATCCATCACTAAATCCAGTGTGGCCATTCCATGCACATGGGCACCATGATGACGATGATCTGCATCATGATCATGATGTTTGTCCTGAGCATAGACAATAGCGCTCAGGTGCACGCCACAAAACAGGGTGACTAAATATACTGCAACTCGCATGTCCAACAGTCTCCTACTCACTCGGCAAAATCCAGGGTTAGCAATAACCTTTTATCAGTCTTATTGATATGAGGCGAACGATGCACAATGCCATTCACCTGACTATTAATCCAGCCATCACCCTTGAACAATCCAACCTCTCCTTGCTGCAGTTGTTGAATATACTGATGATGTCGATATATTCCTGACAAATGATCAGGTAATCCATTAGCACCAGCACCCAGTTTTGAACGATCGACATTGTCTTCTTGCAACCATTCACTGCCCTTTCCGTGATAGGTTGTTACCAAACGACAAGCTAAATGATCAGTATGAAATCTGGGGCACATAGTCTCGTTTATCAGGCTGAGGCACAAGCCTACAACGTTTAAATCGAACAGATCTGCATACATTTCCACTAACTGACTGACATCCTCAATAAATAAATGTCGTTGAGGATCCTCTGGTAATAATCCACCAAGCCACGCACTGACTTCAGCCGGAGCAATTATTGTGCGTAATTGTAACGCATTGAGTCCTTGCGTTAATGCATCAATATAGTCCTGCAGTGTCTTTTGCAACTGTCGCTGCCAGATAACCAGATTGATATGCGGTTGATAAATTGAGGTCATCACTAAAGCTAAATCTGCTTTTTGCACATGCTCAAATACTGGATTGAGGGCAATAGCACTCTGATTCATTTTAAGCTGCCTCCCAGGCTGGAAAAGGATCGGGCAATGTTTCCCAGAGCTGCTTCCCGGCCAATAATTCACTGTCATTTAATAAACAGGCATCCAGTTCTGCTGTCACCATTTCAGCATTTAAGTTCTGACCAATAAACACCAGCTCCTGACGCATATCACCAAAGGGTTCCTGCCAGTTTTCTTTTATGGTTTGCAGACTCTCCTCATCCTGTGGCCAGCGATTTTCAGGGATAGCTTTCCAGAACATTCCGGCAAAACCATAGCGGGCAATACCACCCGCCTGATTCCACTGCCCGGCAAACTGGGGGCGGCTGGCTAACCAGAAATAGCCTTTGGAGCGAATCAACTTGCCACAGGGCCAATCCTGATGCAGAAACTCAAAAAACTTCTGTGGATGAAAAGGTCGACGGGCGACGTAGGTAAAACTGTTAATGCCATACTCTTCAGTCTCAGGGATATGTTCGCCCCGCATTTCTTTCAGCCATCCAGCTGCCTGTTCGGCTTTTTCAAAACTGAACTTCTGCGTCCCCAATACTTTATCCAATGGGATCTGGCCATTTTCTATCGAAATTATCTCTGCTTCGGTATTGAGGCTTTTCAAAATGCCAGTCAGTTCAGTTAATTGTTCAGCGGTACATAAATCGGTTTTACTGATCAAAATGACATCACAAAACTCAACCTGATCCACCAGCAAATCGGCCACACTTCGCAGATCATCTTCACCAAGGTTTTCACCAGTTTCCTGCAGTTGTCTGGCTTCATTAAAATCACGCAGAAAATTCACTGCATCCACCACCGTTACCATGGTATCGAGGCGAGCAATCTGTGACAGACTTTCTCCCTCTTCATCAGCAAAGGTAAACGTCTCAGCCACTGGCAAAGGTTCGGAAATACCGGTTGATTCAATGACCAGATAATCGAAGCGTTGCTCTGCTGCCAGCTGACGGACCTCAATCAACAGATCTTCCCGCAAGGTGCAGCAGATGCAGCCATTGCTCATTTCCACCAGCTTTTCTTCGGCGCGATTAAGCTGCACATCCTGCTGAATTTGTTGAGCATCGATATTGATTTCACTCATATCATTGACAATAACTGCCACTTTTCGACCTTCGCGATTATTTAAAATATGATTCAATACGGTGGTTTTACCGGCTCCCAAAAAACCTGATAACACAGTAACTGGCAGGCGTTTATCTAGATTTGTGTTCATAAAGCCCTTCTCCTTGTTCATTTAATAAATCCTGTTTATCCATTTACATTTCCCTCGTAACAGGAAGAAGTCGAAGTGACAGATTTCGGTTCCAGAGATGGGCGGTAATCAACAGCAGTCCGCCACTCAATGTGATCCATGTCTCCAGAGATTCCGGACCGATTAATGCTGAAACCATGGTGGAAAGTCCAATTCCACCGAGTAATAAAGGCCAATGATTTTTATGTCTGCGATAAGCTCCCGGTAAACTCAGAATCGCCAGCAGGATCACCGGAACGAGCATTACCTTATGCACCCATTCAGAAGTAAACCAATCCCCTAACAGTCCCGCTGTGCCAAATCCAATGACTATCGGTGTTACTAAGCAATGGATCATGCATGCACCTGAACAGGCCACGGCCAAATCATCTTTCATTTTCAGTTATCCCATAAATTATGATATATCATATCATTTCAATAACTGCGGCAACTGTCAACAAGTTAAAACGGAATTCTTATTCAGACATTCGTTTGATTAGCACATGTAATTCATAAAGTGTGGTTTGGAACGTGGTTTCCTGGGCATTAAATCCTGCCCGGCTGGCATGCACGTCCCCTGCTAGATAACTGGCCAGTAAATCATTTCCAGATTGAAAGATGTAATGATGAAATTGGCTGATCTGGTCAAGCGTGGCATTGTCCAGATAATGATGGTATCGGGCCTTTTCAAGCCAGATTCCGCAATGAGTATCGGATAATTGGGTTATCGGCCACTCGGTTTTAATCTCAGGCTCAGCAAAAAGTCTTTCCTGAAGTTGATGCAACCAGTATTTAAGATAAAAATAAAACAGACTGAGTCGTGCCTGCTTATGGTTTTTCAATAGACCCGATTGTGAACACCATTGCCTGAAGGGCTGATATGAGCTTAAAAACTTCATCAGTTGATCAATCGGCAAAGGCTTGGCTAACGCGTAGCCCTGTGCTTGATTACAGCCCATTGCCAATAACACTTCACCATGGGCAATAGATTCAACGCCTTCGGCAATAACCTGAATATTGAATGACTGTGCCAACGCAATGACACCTTCTACAATCTTACAATCCTCAGGCTCACTTAACATTCGTCTGACAAATGTCTGATCTACTTTGACAACATCCACCGGTAAAACCCGGATATGGGTCAACGATGAATAGCCGGTACCAAAGTCATCCAATGCCGTAGTAATGCCGAACTCTGATTTACAGAATTCGACCACATTACTGATAAGGCTCAAATCGCTTAACCGATTACTTTCCAGTATTTCAATCTGGAAACGACTGGTGTCCAGGCCAGGATAATGCTGAATCTGATATTGCAGCCAGTCAAAAAAATCTGCTGTCGATAAGTGATATGCGGTGAGATTGATACTCAGCTGATAGTTATGACCGTCCTGTTGCCAGGCTGCGAGCTGTTTTAATGCCTGACGAATAACCCACTGGCCAAGACTGACTTCCAATTCAGTATCGTAAACCTGATCAATAAATTTATCGGGTGACAGCAGACCACGTTTGGGATGCTGCCAGCGAATCAAGGCTTCAAAGCCAAAGATATGCCCGGTACTCAGCGTCACCTTGGGCTGATAAAACAAAACAAACTGATCTTCACTTATTGCCGTCGCAATTTCTCGCAGCTGCTGGTTACGCTCGGTAATCTGGACCTCTTCACCTGGATCGTAGGCAACCACGGTAGATTTGCCATCCAGCTTGGCTTTATACATACATTGGTCAGCATGGCGGATTAATGTGTCCAGACTGCCTTTATCTTCGGGATAGAGCGTATAGCCTACTGAAGCTGTAATCATCATCGGCACATCATTAATGATAAAGGGGAGTGATATGGCTGAAAGCACTTTGTTAATAATGTCTGTGGCAGCAGCATGACTGGAAACACCACCGATAATCAGCACAAATTCATCGCCTCCGTAGCGCACGATGCTATCGCTTTCCTTCAGAGCAGTTCGAACACGTTCGGGAACCTTTTCCAATAATTGGTCAGCGGTGACCTTGCCATGAATATCATTAATACTTTTGAACTCATCCAGATCCATAAAGGCCACAACCAGTTTTTCATCCTTCTGGTCTGCCAGGGTACTCATATGACTGAATTCATTTTCCAGCCGGTTTTTATTGAGGATCTGATGTGAATTTCGATTTAGAACAAGATCAGAAAGAACAGCACGATACTTCCTGTCGGTGGTGATATCACTTAAATGACCCAAGTAAAACACTTTGCCGTGGGCATTGATTCGTTTCACACTAAACCGGGCTATGTAGTGCGATCCATCCTTGCGTTTATTGGACACTTCGCCTTGCCAGAAACCGTTGCGCTGCAATGACTGCCATAGAGACTGATTAAATACTTTATTTTGGCTTTCAGCACTAAGGATTTGCGGTTTGCTGCCGATAAGATCAGAACGGGAGTAGCCAGTGATATGTTGCATCGCTTCATTGATATCAACAATTTTCTGATGCTCATCCGTGATGACGATGCCTTCATGTGCAAATTTGAAAGCATTTTCTAATAATGTGTTTCTCACACTACGTGCCTTGTCCTTAACGTTGATCTTTAGCCATTCGTTCCGTCAGCTGCACAAGTCCTATTCACTGGTCTTTCACGTGTACTGAGCAACACTGGCTTTATCTAATACCACGGTGATAGATACCAGTGGTAATGAAACTACAGATGGTAACTAACTATGTCAATAACAACTGTTTACACTCTTTAAATAATGAGCGCGAGAAAAGGACCTTTTGGCCTTAGACTGCCTGCTGAGCTTATGTCTTGGCTACGTTCTGAGGCAACACAGCACAATCGGAGCACGACCAGTGAGGCATTGTTTTTATTACAAAACAGCCTGACGCATCGCTTCGGCAAAACAGCTGTGCGAGAATTTCTGCTGAGACACCCTACCAGCACCTACACTGAGGCTTTCGGGTTGCGCATTCCGGATGATTTGAAAGACCGTTTGCGTGATTTCAGCCATCAGCATGAAATCAGTCTCAACCTGGAAATTGTCATGAGATTGTTTCAGGATTATGAAAAACATCGCCAGCATTCTGTTGCTGCAAACATCAACCGGGGTGGTTACCGCGCAGTTGCTGAGAAACAATTTACTATTTCCGATTCCGAACAGCGATTACTCTGTTTATTTCGCGGTCTGAATGAGGCTAATAAAAAAGTCATAATGACGTTAATCAACAATCTTACGGATAATGATTGACTGGCTCTCTGATTTATTCAAATAAACGTCTTTGCCCCGTTAGAAATTCCGATTATGATCGCGGCCTTGATTGTCTTTTTGGCCCTGATTCATGCAAACCACCGCACCCTCTCCGCTCAGTTTTCAACATAAGTTAGAACGCCTGCGACAAAATCGTTTGTTCGAAATTATCGTGGTCAGCGTTATTTTATTTTCTGCCATGGTCACCGGGGTTAAAACCTATGAAATCCCCCTGCAAATTCTGCGCTTAGTCGACTGGCTGGATTATGCGATTACCCTGTTTTTTGTTGTTGAAATAAGCGTTCGTTTTCTGGCAGAACCCAATAAGCGCGATTTTTTCAAAAGTGGCTGGAATGTGTTCGATACTATTATCGTCGCGGTCTCTTTGATACCGGTCAATGATAGTGAACTGGCTTATGTGGCCCGGTTAATACGTATCTTTCGGGTATTACGGATGGTATCGGTAATCCCCGAACTCCGCCATTTGCTCAACTCTCTGCTCAAAGCGTTACCACAGCTGGGTTATGTTGCCTTGATGATGTTTATTATCGTCTATATTTTTGCCGCCATCGGCACCACGCTGTTCGAGGAGATAAATGAGTTTCTTTGGGGGGATATTGCTGTCTCAATGCTGACGTTGTTCCGGGTAATGACTTTCGAGGACTGGACTGATGTCATGTACGAAACCATGGCAGTGTATCCACTGAGCTGGATTTATTATCTGGTGTTTATCTTCCTCAATACTTTTGCCTTCCTCAATATGCTGATTGGTATTGTCGTCAATGTGATGGAACAGGAGCGTGCCGAAGAGCATGAAGAAGCGCATAAAAATGATATGACCATAGAAGATTTATCCGCACAGCTTGAAGAACTCAAAGCGCTCATCAAAACCCGATCCTGAAGTAATCCGGCGACGTCATTCTGCAAGCCGCCTTCACATTTGATTCACAACAGACATCCGAACATCAGCATCTCTATTTCAGGAGGGATGTCGATGATTGGTCGTAAATTATCTCTGTTGCTGTTTATCACGCTGTTAGCAGGATGTCAGTCAATGTCAAAACCGATTCGTACCGAAAACCATGTAGATATAAACCGATTTATGGGTGATTGGTATGTGATCGCCAATATTCCCACCTTTATTGAAAAAGGTGCACACAATGCTGTGGAATCTTACGAATTAAATGAAGATGGCACGATTGCCACGACCTTTACTTTCAATAAAGGCAGCTTTGATGGCGAACTAAAACAATATCATCCCAAAGGCTTTATTCTGGATGACGAATCTAACGCCGTCTGGGGAATGCAGTTTATCTGGCCTATCAAAGCCGACTACCGAATTGTTTACATAAATGACGATTACACCCAGACAATTATAGGTCGTGAAAAACGCGATTATGTCTGGATAATGGCCAGAACACCGCAAATTCCTGAACAGGATTACCTGCAAATGCTGAAACTGCTTGCTGAGCAGGGTTATGATATTTCGCAGATTAAAAAAGTCCCTCAGCAATGGGATAATTAATATATGTAAACATCATATGTAAATACATATTTATTAATTCTGTTTATATCGATTTCTTGCGATGATAGTCGCCTTGAATATGGCTTGGGCGATAAAAATGTCTTTGGAAGCGTGGTTTACGTTAATCGTAACAACTAGTGTGTTACTCGTGTTGATATTCAGTCGTGTTCGCCCACATATTGCTATGATCACTGCCCTCACAGTATTACTTGCAACCGGCATTCTAAATGCCGAACAAGCCCTAGCAGGGTTCAGTAACAGTGGTTTGATTACCGTCGCTGCCATGTTTATTGTCGCTGCCGGTCTGCATGCGTCTGGTGGTGTGGACATAATGGTGAAATCGTTTCTGGGGTCACCCAAAACAGTACGTAGGTCCTATTTACGTATTTTTACTCCGGTCGTTTTTCTCAGTGCGTTTTTAAATAATACTCCTGTTGTGGCTACCATGATTCCTGGCCTTTTGGCCTGGAGCAAACGCATCAACATCAGCCCGTCAAAGATCATGATTCCGTTGAGTTATACCGCTATTTTGGGAGGCACTATAACGATGATTGGAACCAGTACCAATCTGGTAGTGAATGGGCAATACCAGACATTAACTGGTGAAGCCGGGTTTTCAATATTTTCGATTACCATTATTGGACTGCCTGTTGCGATTTGTGGACTAGTGTTTATGTGGCTTTTCTTTCCTAAATGGTTACCGGATATTGGTAAAAGTCATGCATTCGAAAATGTTCGGGAATTCACCCTGGAGGTGATGGTTGAATCTAATGGTCCACTTGTGGGACAGAGCATTCAGCAAGCAGGTTTACGCGAGCAAAAAAGTGTTTATCTTGTGGAAATCGAGCGCAATGGGACATTGCTGACAGCCGTCACACCGGAACAGCGTCTGCAAAGTGGAGACCGCTTGGTATTTGCGGGTGACACTCAAGGGATTACTGATCTATTAAGGATCCGCGGTATTGTCGCTTCCACTTCAGATGCTGAAAGTAGTGTATTTTCGGCCGATCGTCCTGAGCGCAGTCTGGTTGAAGCAGTGGTTTCACCACATTGTGCCGCTATTGGAGAAACCATCCGCGATGCAAAGTTTCGCCAACGATATGGTGCTGTGATAATGGCCGTAGCACGAAATGGGGAACGTATTGCAGGCAACTTGAGTAATATTGTTTTAAAAGCTGGAGACACATTACTACTGGAAGCAAGACCGGCTTTTGTAAGTCGACAACGTTATAACAAAGATTTCTTGTTGATTAATGACCTTGGAAAAGAATCCCCAAATCACGATAAAGCCGGAATCGCCTGGGTTATTCTGATTGCTCTGGTCACTGCCGCTGGCTTTGGTGTGATTAGCATGTTGAATGCTGCATTAATTGGTGCGGTGTTAATGATAATAACAGGATGCTGCTCGGTAAGTCAGGCAGAGCGCAGTCTGGATCTAACCGTAATTCTGACCATAGCAGCCTCGTTTGCCTTAGGTGTGGCATTGCAGCAGACCGGGGTTGCTGATGTGGTAGCGAGCGGTATTGTTTCATTAAGCCAGAATCAAGCATGGTTAATGCTGGTGATGACATATATTGCTGTATCTGTACTGACCGAAGTAATTACCAATAATGCGGCAGCGGTATTAATGTTGCCGATCGTATTGGAATTAACCTCCAAAGCCGAACTGCATAATGAACCATTCGTGTTTGCCATTATGATGGCGGCATCAGCCAGTTTTGCAACCCCATTGGGCTATCAAACCAATTTGATGGTATATGGGCCGGGCGGCTATCATTTCCGTGATTTTCTAAAAGTGGGTGTGCCGATGAATTTCTTTATTGGTGCCGTAACCCTGGCAGTCATTATGTTGATTTGGCCATTAAACTAAATGTTGATAGCTAATACGCCAATACAGCTCGCTTGTGAGCAAGATATCCCAGCGTTAGTCACACTGTTAACGGAGTGTGCCAATCATATGTATCAACAAGGCATGTCACATTGGTTGGATGTTTATGATGAACAATCTGTCCGCCAGAATCTGTTACAAAAAACAGTCTATGTCATCAAGCAGGATTGCCGGGTTATAGGTTGTGTCGCTTTAGGGCTTAAACCAGCCGATTATTATGCAGACTGTTGGCCACAGGCCCCGCGGTCTGACTTCTATCTGACGCAATTGGCCGTGCATCCCGAACACCAACAAGCGGGTTATGGACGACTACTGCTTCAGCACTGTTTAGGGTTAATCAGTGATCGGACCCTGCATTTGGATGCAGTAGCGCATTATCCTCAATTACTTGAATTTTATCGAAAGTCTGGCTTTAAACAAATTGCCGAAGGCATTGGTCTCGGAGATCGTCGTTATTTGTTTGAGTACAGTCACTCAACCTAATAATGTATCTATCAGCATGATGGCAAATAAGCCGCCCATCAATCCCACTGTCGCTCTTGTCTGATGTCCGTTACGATGCGTTTCCGGTATGACTTCATGCGAAACCACAAATATCATTGCCCCGGCGGCAATGCCTAATCCCAAAGGATAGGAAACCGGTAAACCACTGGACAGGAATATACCCATCACGGCGCCAACCGGCTCGACCAGACCGGTTGCTGCAGCAATCGCTACGGCTTTGCCGGAAGAGATATTGATACGTCGCAATGCCAATACCACAGCAAGACCTTCGGGGATATTCTGTAAGGCAATCGCTGCGGTTAACGGAATACCCACCGCCAGATTACCATTGGTGTAACTTACCCCAATTGCCATGCCTTCCGGAAAGTTATGCAAGGCAATCGCCAAAACAAACAGTCCAACCCGACCTACCTGTTGATGCCCTGCCCCGCACGGACCAAGATGTTGATGTTCATGCGGCAGATAATAATCCAGCCCTAGCATCAACACCACTCCGCCAATCATGCCAAAAATGATGATAACTACTCCACTGACAGCATTTCCCGTCAATGCAGTACCTACTTCAATCCCCGGCAAAATCAACGAAAAAAAACTGGCTCCCAACATCATACCTGCAGCCATGCCCAGCATAGTATCTTCAGTTACGGCGGGAAGCTTTTTAACGAATAAACCCGGTGCTGCACCCAGAGCCGTTGACAAGGCCCCAACGCCTCCACCGATAAGTGCCCATTTTAAAAACTGTGGGTCAACAGTGGACTGCCGATACAGCAAATTCATCAGAAACAATATTGCAAGCCCAGCGATTGATACCAGCAGTAGGATAGAAATTACTGGACGACTATTGAATTGTGTACGCCAACTTATCAAAAAAGCAGAAAGGGTTTGTTTTATTGCCTGTTGCATCGTGCTGTTCCCAGAGTTTATCTATTGGCTTTTTGATCTTTGATAGCCTCCAGCTATGGTGGCTATCAAAGATCAAAATGCCCTATGTCTTACACAAAAATATATTTAATGAATGACAGATTGAACTAATGCATGCCTAAACATTTCTTAACGATAATAAACAATTTTGGAGCATGGCGATGCAAGCTTTACAGGAACAATCCGTAATGTGTCCCTATTGCGGTGAAACTATTGAAGTTTTACTGGATGCCAGTGTGGAATACCAACAATATATTGAGGATTGCTTTGTCTGTTGCCGCCCAATCGAATTTTCAGTGAGTGTAAATGCAGATGGTTCATTCAATGTCGTAGCTGTTGATGAAAATGCATAAAATTAAAGTTTCACTGGAGCTTATTGCGTAAACACAGTGTCTTATTGCTGAAAAAATCCGCCATGGCGTTAAATTAAATAACGATTTTTAAGTAGATTTTAAGCACGAAAAAAATAAACCCATGGATTTAAAGGAAAAATATCCTGCTTAAACAAGGATAGTTTACTTATTGAAGGATGTTATATTTCGGTTTCTAATGGACTTCTACCAAAGATGGGAATGCACATTGAATCGTATTTGGCATAATAGTTTTTACCCGTTACTCATTGTGGCGCTTTTAATACCAACTGCTCATGCCTCATTGGATCTTTTAGCAGGCGTCGAAGCAGGTATTGAAACCGACACCGCGATGACCACGATTGATCTTGATAGAACTCAGGAAATCCTTTCATCTAATGATTTCGAGTCCGAACATGGCTGGATTAATCACCATACTGGCATCCAATATCAAATCCAGCTGTTGCGAAGTTATTCTTATGGGCACTACCCCTGCCTTGCCTATCAGTTAAAAATCAAAAACGGTGATGACTTACAGGAAAAATCGCTGGATGCCTGCCAGCATCGTAGTGGCAAGTGGATTTCGGTATCACCCAGCTCAATGGCTTTTTAAAGGCTTCTTGCTTGGGTCTTTTATGGCGCATCAGCAATAAATACGGCTCGTTTTGGTGCCGGATATCCTTCAATGGTTTTATGCATATCCTGAGGGTCCAAAAAATCGGCTAACGATTCAAATGTCATCCACTCTGTTGCTCGTTGTTCTTCCAGTGACGTAAGATTTTCATCCACACAGCGCACATTTTTATAACCACATCTACGCAGCCATATCAGCATCGTTGGAATTGATGGAATAAACCAGACATTGCGCATTTTGGCGTAACGTTCCTCTGGCATCAGACTCATGCCCTCTTCCCCATCAATAATCAGAGTTTCCAATACCAGTTCACCGCCGCTACGAAGACAATGACGTAATTCCATCAAATGGCTTAGCGGTGAACGGCGATGGTATAAAACGCCCATGGAAAAGACCGTATCAAAGAGATGCAATTTTTCAGGCATATGTTCAATACCAATCGGTAAAACAAAATGCTTTTCACTTTGAATAAAGTGCTGCATCAATTGATATTGCATACTGAATACCAATGTTGGATCGATCCCCATTACCATCTGGGCGCCCTCACCCACCATGCGCCAGCCGTGATAACCATTGCCACCACCAACATCCAGAACCTTTCGTCCATGCAAAGGGCTGAGATGCGGTAATACGCGATCCCATTTCCAATCCGATCGCCATTCAGTATCAATGTGTATATCAAATAATTGGTACGGGCCTTTGCGCCAGGGATGAAAGGTTTTGATCAGTTCAATAAACGAAGATGTGTCATAAGCCGCCAAATCTTCTTTTGCGCCAATAGCCACCTGTTGTTGCAGTTCTATAACAGAAGGTTTTATGGAGGGTAAATCCGCCAACGCTTTTTGCCATAACGGCATCTTGCCATGAAAATCATCAGCCAGTCGCTGATCGGTAAATTTGGCCAATTGTTTGGCCCAGTCAGCTTGTCCAACGGATTCAAGCCAACGATAAAACGGGTCATATACGGTCATTTAAACGCTATCAAAGAGGCAAAGTTAAAACATTGAAACCAGCATTCGCTGCGGGAAAAACCGGCTTGGCTAAGGCGTTGTTGGTGCATTGTCAGAGTTTCGGGGATTAATACGTTTTCCAGCGCGCTGCGTTTCTGACTGATTTCCAGATCACTATAGCCATTGGCCCGTTTGAAATCGTGATGCGCTTCAGTGAAAAATGTCTGTCGTTCAGGACTATCAAAAGCCAGTTTTTCCGACAGGATAAATACGCCACCCGGTTTCAGGCCCTGATAGATTTTATCAATCAACTCATCCCGTAACGCTGGTGCAATAAACTGCAAGGTAAAGTTCATCACCACTACCGAGGCATTTTCAATAAGCGTTTGGTTAATATCTTCACAGCGTAGCTCAACCGGTACGCGATTATTATCCGCCGCGATGATTTTCTCCGCCCGTTCAATCATTGCTAGAGAATTATCAACAGCAATAATCTGACAACCTTCCGCCTTAATACGCTGGCGCATTGACAAGGTAATCGCCCCTAAGGAACTGCCCAGGTCATAGCAACTGCTGTTTTCCTGAGCATAACGAGCGGCCAGAATGCCGATATTGGAGATCAGGGTGCCATAGCCAGGCACCGAACGCTGGATCATATCGGGAAACACGTCCACCACGCGTTCATCAAAACGAAAGTCCACCATCTGTTCCAGCGGAGAGGCGAATATGTTATCGGCTTTTTTAATCATCCCTGTTGTGCCTTCTTTTTAGCAACATTATTCCGCAGATACACTGGTAACGCCTTATCAGCACTGACAAACTCACCACGCCGATAAAACTGCTCAGCAAGTTTAAGAATCGTTGCTGCACCAGGATAAATATCGGCTTGCTGGTCAATCAATTGTTCAAAAAAGTTGGCTTGCAACATCTCAGCATAAACCTGCCAGCCATTTCCTGCACCTAACCACTTTTCGGCATTTGCTGGAAAAAAATGTTTAGCAGTACACACTTTTTCCTCGTCGATTAGCGTCACAAACCCACCTTTCACCTGAAAACAGCCTGCATAGATTTCATCCATACGGGCATCCATGGCCACGGCTATGTTTTGATGACCAAAAGCATCAAAAGCAGCCTGCGCAACAGCAGCAAGTGTTGAAACAGGGATGACTGGAAGTTCACGGGCAAACGCAATTCCCTGCGCAACTCCGACACCAATGCGCACACCGGTAAACGAACCAGGGCCCCTACCAAATGCCAATGCATCGATATCGGCAATTGAGGCATCGGCTTGCTTGAAAAGTTGATCGAGCATCCCCAAGATCAGGGTCGAATGCCCTCGCTGAGTCATTTGCTGTTGCTGATACAACACACCGTTTATGGTGATTGCAGCAGAACAACTTTCAGTACTGGTATCAAGGGCAAGCAAATTCATAGGTTGGTCATCATCATGTCATTTGTCCGTCACAGTCGCGCATTATAATTCAACCGTGCACTACAAAGGAGTTTTGCTATGGGTTATATCGTTGATACCATCTATATTTTCCGCGAATTGATGAAGCTGCTGTTTGTGGTAGTAACATCACCTTTCGCCGTCGTGGGTAGTTTGTTGATGCTGGGTAGTGTTACCTGGCAGTCATAAATATTGAGGAAACCAATGAGCGTCATACATCTGCAAGCACTGGATAAAATTCGCGAACAGGATTGGCATGGCGCTCATCAACTTATCCAGCAGTACAGTGATCCACTGGCCTGTTTAATCCATGGTTACCTGCATCGAATTGAAGGGGATCTTTCTAACGCTGCTTACTGGTACAACCGTGGTCAAGAGGCTGTACCAGCAAACAGTCTAGAGGACGAGCTAAAACGTTTGTTTAAACTCGCCCGACAAGATTAATCAAATCAACTACTGTCTGATACCTTCAATAGACAAAATCAGAAAGACTTCCTGCGAGCTTGGTCCCAACTTGCTGACATCAATGTCATAATCTTCAATGATAAAGCTGGTTTCGCCATAAAAACCGACTCGATAACCACCCCATGGATCATCACCTTCACCGACTTTCTCAACTGGAATGGTCATCGGTTTGGTAACACCATGCAACGTGAAATCGCCTTTCATCAATAATGTACCGTCTTCCAGCTGTTCGAAGCTGGTGGAAGTAAAGCGAGCATCGGGATATTGCGCCGTTTCAAGAAATTGTTCACGCAAATGTTTATCACGTTCAGCAAAATTGGTATCTACACTGGCAACATCAATTTTCACATCAATTTTTGACGCTTCCGGGTTTTCCGAGTCATAACTGAAAGTCCCTTCAAAATCATTAAAGCGACCGCTCATCCAGCTAAATCCCAAATGCTGAATCCGAAAATCAATAAATGCATGGGCTTTCTGGGTATCAATAACATAGTCAGCCGCATGAGCAGGCAATGTAAACACCGTACTCATAGCCAAGGCAAAGATGGTTTTTTTCATGGTAACTCCTGTTGGTTTAAAGATTAAGCATGCGACGCAACGTTGCATCTTTATTGATGAAATGATGTTTCAATGCCGCCAGGGCGTGAAATGAAGCCAATGAAATAATGAAGTAGCCAGACCATAAATGCAGTTTGCTGACCAGATCACTGGTTTCAACTGATAATTTGGAAATAGCTGGAATACTGAACCAATCGAAAATCCCCAAAGATTCCCCCTTTGCAGTGACAATCAGGTAGCCGGTTATTGCCAGAAGGACAATGGCCAGGTTCATCAATTGGTGAACGACTTTGGCTGCCAGTTGCTGCCAAACGGGGGAAGATGAAATAGCTTTTGGTTTTCCTGCAATGGGTCGCCAGATCCAGCGCAACACTACCAATAGAAAAACAATAAATCCCAAACCTTTATGCCACCAGGGTGCCTGGTAATACCAGTCGTCATAATAGCCAAGGTCGACCATCCATATGCCAAGAAAGAACAAGCCGATGGTGAGTAGTGCGACCGACCAATGCAGCAGTATGCTGATTAAACCGTAGTGATCTTTGCTGTTGATTAAACGCATGCACTCCTCTCCATAGGAATCTCTTGAGATGGTTTTCAGACCCAGCTTTTACCGGCTGGGTTCCATTCAAATGCTATCGTTTACGGGAACGTTGCGTTCCACTTTTTACCTTTTTGGAGCGAACATGCTGGGTACGGAAAGCCGGTTTTGTTGAAGGCGTTTTTGCCTTACGGGTAATACGTTTGCCTTCACCCATTTCGCCAGTGCCTTTGGGTTGAAAGCTCGGTATAAGATGTTTTTTGCCATTACCGATCAAATCAGATCTGCCCATACTTTTCAGTGCTTCACGTAACATCGGCCAGTTTTCCGGATCGTGATAACGCAGAAACGCTTTATGCAAACGCCTGACTTTCAAGCCTTTCGGAACGGTAATATCGCCGCCCTGACGACGTACTTTGTGTAAGGTATCCTTGCCCGAATGATACATTGCGGCTGCAGCTGACATCGGTGAGGGCAAATATGCCTGAACCTGATCGGCTCGAAAGCCATTATGTTTTAACCATAACGCCAGATTCATCATATCTTTATCAGTCGTACCCGGATGGGCAGCGATAAAATACGGAATCAAATACTGTTCTTTGCCAGCCTGCTTGGAATATTTATCAAACATGGCCTTAAATTTATCGTAGGTACCAATGCCGGGTTTCATCATCTGTGACAGTGGACCATCTTCGGTATGTTCCGGCGCAATTTTCAGATAGCCGCCCACGTGATGAGTGACCAGTTCTTTGACATATTCCGGTGACAGAACTGCGAGGTCATAACGCAATCCAGAGGCAATCAGGATCTTCTTGATACCCGGCAGACTGCGGGCACGACGATATAAATTAATTAAAGGCGTATGGTCAGTATTCAGGTTTTTACAGACACCCGGAAAAACACAGGACAGACGCCGGCAACTGGCTTCGATTTCTTCGCTGTTACAAGCCAGTCGATACATATTGGCGGTCGGACCACCGAGATCCGAGATAATGCCGGTAAAGCCGGGCGTGGTATCGCGAATGGCCTCTATCTCACGAATAATCGAATCTTCACTGCGGCTCTGGATAATGCGACCTTCATGTTCGGTAATCGAACAGAAAGTACAGCCACCAAAGCAGCCACGCATGATATTCACCGAAAAACGGATCATCTCATAAGCCGGAATATTGGCCTGGCCATATTCCTTATGCGGCAAACGGCTATAAGGCAGATCAAATACCGCATCCATCTCTTTGGTAGTCAAAGGAATCGGTGGTGGATTGAGCCAGACATCCTGATCTCCGTGTTGCTGAACCAGCGCCAATGCATTACCCGGATTAGTCTCTAAATGCAGAATCCGTGAAGTATGTGCATAGATGATTGGATCGTCTTTAACGGTTTCGTAACGCGGCAGGCGTATAACGGTTTTCTCAGCATTACGCGGAGAAACGCGATGAATTTTGATTACATTGGTAGCGGGTTCAACTGGCACAGCATTTTGCTCAGCAGTTTCAGCCTTTGATTGCTCACAGCTTTCTTCAGTCTGCATCTGGTATGGATCAATCGGCGGATTAAGCTGACCCGGTTTATCAATACTGGTGGAATCTTTTTCCCACCAGTCATCACGTCGCCCATGACGCTTTGTATAGACTGTTCCACGTACATCGATCAGTTCACTAACCGCCTCACCCTGCGCCAGTCGATGAGCTATTTCAACTACCTGCCGCTCACCATTTCCGTAAACCAGTAAATCGGCTTTGGAATCCATAATCACGCTGCGGCGTACTTTTTCGGACCAGTAATCATAGTGAGCAATACGACGTAAACTGGCTTCTATGCCACCGATAACAATTGGCACACCCTTGTAAGCTTCACGACAACGCTGACTGTATACAACAACACTGTGATCAGGGCGTTTACCACCCTCTCCATCGGCAGTGTAAGCATCATTACGACGAATTTTTTTATCTGAGGTGTAACGATTGACCATCGAATCCATATTGCCGCCAGTGACGCCAAAAAATAGATTCGGTTTACCTAATCGCTGAAAATCTTCAGTGCTGTTCCAGTCGGGCTGCGAAATAATTCCGACCCGAAAACCTTGAGATTCCAGTAATCGACCAATTAATGCCATGCCGAAACTGGGATGATCCACATAGGCATCGCCGGTAATGATGATCACATCACAACTGTCCCAACCAAGAGCTTCCATTTCACTGCGTGACATTGGCAATTGTGGCGCAACACCAAAGCGGTGAGCCCAGAATTTGCGGTAAGAAAAAATATCGGGAGCGGCTTGCATACAACCTCAGATCAACAACAGCGAAAAATCAATGGCTTATTGTAGCAAACACCTGATGGCTTGTTCTTAGGTTTTAGGTATCTTCGATGCAGTTAAATATGACCAATACATTTATGTTCTGACAAATGTGGCTGTTATAAACTTGCTAGGGCGTGTTTATCTTTCATCTCCGCCTCTGTTGTGAGCTGAAAAAGCGTCAATCAAGGCACGAGGAGCGCCTTTTAGTTATTCTAAATAAGTGACGAGCAACGCAGAGTGGCGCTTTTTCAGTCACAACCCGAAGGGCTGGGACTATTTTTGCGGCCGCCTGCGTTGTCAATCACTTATGTAGGAAGGCTACACTGCGTGCTTTCCGCCTTGCCGGACACAAAAATAGTCGCCAGCAGTGGTGGATATGAAAGATAAACACGCCCTAGGGATTAACTGCCGCCTTAAAAGACTCAAGTGAATCAATAATAATGACCGGTGTGCCTTCATCAACCCACATGGCTAACTCACGCACTTCAGAGTTGCGCATTGCAATGCACCCTTTGGTCCAGTTCGATATTGCATGAATATCCAGTTTGTCTGGTGTCTCTTCACCGATACCATGGATGCCAATCTGTCCACCTAACGGTGTATTTTGCGGCGGAGTTTCATTGTAGATAAACGCTGCGAGAATCTTGCGGTATTGCGTGCGGGTTATTCTGCCATCTTTAAGCGCTTGTTTTGCATCATCCATATTGGGGTAATCCAGATGCATAAACAGATAAAACTTATCGCTGCTGCGGATATCTTTGATTCGATAATGTCCCTGGGGTGTTCTGCGATCACCTTCCTGCATTTTTGGCTGACGACCACCACTGCCAAAGGCCACTTTAAAACTGCGTAAGGTTTTGTCGTTTTTTCTAACCAGTAATTTATTTTCTGAACGCACAATCACCACTTCAATGGCCTCTGAATCTGCCATCGTGGCAGCAGCAGGCCAATGAAATAAAAAGACTAAGAAAAGCAGCCTGAGCATATGGCAGTTAATCCGCTAAGAAAAGACAATAGATTTTTATCATAAAACGCCTGAATTATCACCTGTAAATTAATATTTTTAAAGAAATAATCGGTTTAAAAATGAAATATTCTGTTTTATCAGATCATGCAATGATTGCGGTAAACCGATATCAAACTGCTGATTAAGATTTTCGGCCAGGTCTCGATGTCTTTTTAACTGGCTCACATTGAATTTTTGCTTCAACGCCAGACCAATCACATTGCCTTTATCCGCCACCGGTAGCACTAAGGTCTGATTATCAAAACTTTGATTTATCCGTTGCATCGATTGACTGAATCCTGGCCGATCGGTTCCCCATAGATTGATACTCATCAGTCCATCGTCATTAAGCACGCCGGCACAGGCATCGAAAAATGCCTGGCCACCCACACTGGCCGACATTCCCACATGATCGAAAGCATCGACCAGCAACAGATCATAAAACGCGCCATTGCTGAAAAACTGGTTACTGACAAACTGATAACCATCATCGTGATGAATCCGCAGTCTGGGATCATTATGCGGCACTTCAAAATAGCGATGTGCCACATCAATCACATCCTGCCGATATTCGATGACATCAATCTGACAATCTTCAAAATGGTGCAACAAAAACTTGACCAGTGATCCACCACCCAGTCCGATAACACAGATAGTTTTGGGCTTCGGTTGAAATAATAAGCTGGCCATCATGGCGCGGGTATAACTCAGTTCAAGCAAATGGGGTGATTGCAAGGACATGCTGCTTTGACGTGGATAAGTTCCGAAATGCAGCGATCGCTGATCGCCAATATCAACGACTTCAATAATGCCCTCATCAGAAGCGGCTTGATAAACCACTGAGCCACCATAGTAAAGGCGCATTAAGGCGCATCCTCTTCTTCAAAAAACTGCGTATATAACCAGCCATGAACCAGATTGGTTAATCGTCTGGACGAGCTGGCGAAATAATGAGCCGCTCCATTAACTTGTCGCAATTGATAATTGGTTTTCTGTTCGGTTTTCATCTGTATCTGCCGTTGCAGAACAGCTTGTTTAATAGTGTCTTTCTGACGACTGCCCAGAATTTCCAGTATTGGAATCGCCGTTTCAGTCATGCTTGTTCCTTCTGCTAATTCACCGGTATTTATCATGATTACTGCGGCAACCGGAACCGCAGTTTCGTTAAGCGTTTTTAAGGCCAGTTCTCCCCCTGCACCCTGACCAATCAAAACAATATTTTCATGACCTTGCTGCTGTAACTTTAATAACGCCGCATCCAGACGCTGGGCAGTGGTTATCGCTGTAAATTCTGCTTCCGCTGGTTCTGCCGTTTCAGTTGTATCGGCTGTTTCAGTATTTTCATTATCTGCGGACGTATTCTCAGCTTCTGTTGCTGCAGCTTCATCTGTTTCAGCCTGTTCTGCTGAATTTGCCTCATCCACAACAGCAGCGCCTTCCTCTGTGGCGGGAGGCTCTTGTTCACTCGCTTCAGTAAACCGAATAATCTTGATTGATAATGTATTCCAGCCATACCCCGGTAACTGTCGTCTTAGAATACCAATCGCAGCACTGTCGATATGTTCATTGATGTCATGCAGTAACAAAATAGCACCACGAGGTATACCTAAGGTTTGGGGTAAATACGCTGAAGCAATGGTTTGATCACCTACAGCTAATGGCTCATAGCCTTTCGTTATTGAATCCTGACGCAATATTTGCGGCTTTGCTGCTGATGTTTCATCTAAAGCACCGGCCTGTAAAGTCATGCACGGTAGAAACATCAAAAATGTAATAAACAATCGTGGGTGAATTCGCACTTGTTTTCCTATTTAGCTCGGTTGGACAACTGACGCCAGTATAAAGAGCGATAATGAATTTCAAAAGCTGAAAAAACCCGGCTTTTGGGGTAGAGTAACGGGTTTTGATAGCAAATTTTTAACTAACTTAGAGAGAATCCGACATGGCCGAATTCAAAATTGCCCCATCTATCCTCTCCGCTGACTTTGCCCGCCTTGGCGAAGAAGTGGTAAATGTACTGGCCTCAGGTGCTGATATCGTTCACTTCGATGTTATGGATAACCATTATGTCCCTAACCTGACGATCGGACCTTTGGTCTGTGAAGCTTTGCGCAAGCATGGTGTTACCGCTGAAATCGACGTACATTTAATGGTGAAACCGGTTGATCGCATTATTCCTGATTTTGCCAAAGCTGGCGCAAGTTACATCACTTTTCACCCTGAAGCTTCGGATCACATTGATCGCAGCCTGCAACTGGTTAAAGCAGAAGGCTGTAAAACCGGTCTGGTATTTAACCCTGCGACGCCATTAACGCTGGCTGAACATGTTCTGGACAAAGTAGATCGTATTCTGCTGATGTCTGTGAACCCGGGTTTTGGCGGTCAGAAATTTATTCCTCACACGCTGGAAAAATTGCGTCAGGCTCGCAAAATGATTGATGAAAGTGGCTATGATATCGATCTGGAAATTGATGGTGGTGTAAACGTTCAGAATATCCGTGAAATTGCTGAAGCCGGCGCCCGTACTTTTGTTGCTGGTTCTGCCGTATTTGGTGCTGCTCAGGATAATGATCCTAATAAATATGAAACCGTAATTGCAGCACTGCGTGCTGAATTGGCCCAGGCAAAAATCTAATCAATGGCATTAATCAAGCCAGAGCTTGCGTTAATTGATCTGGACGGCACACTGGTTGACAGTGTGCCTGATCTGGCTTGGTGTACCGATCAGACCATGCGGGCACTCAACCTGCCCGAACGTGGCGAAACCAAAGTCAGAAACTGGGTGGGTAATGGTGTTGAAAGACTTATAAAACGTGCCTTGATAAATCAACTTGATGGTGAACCTGCTGAAGCACTTTATGCCCAGGCAGCTCCAATCTTTATGGCGTTATATGCAGAAAACACCAGTAAACGCAGTCTGCTATACCCCGGTGTAAAACAGGGATTGCAATGGCTCAAGGATCAGGGCATTCATCTGGGCTGTGTGACGAATAAAGATGAGCAGTTTACGCTGCCCATTCTGAATAATCTGGGGATCCGCGATTATTTTGAACTGATTGTCAGCGGTGATACCTTGCCGCAGAAAAAACCGGATCCTGCACCGCTGCTTTATGCAGCCAATTATTTTAAAATCGAGCCACAGCAGGCTTTGATGATTGGCGACTCGGTCAGTGATGTCAATGCATCACGCGCCGCCGGTTTTCAAATCGTCTGTATGAGCTACGGTTATAACCATGGCAATGATATCCGCGCTGCTCACCCAGACGCAGTAATTGATAGTTTTGCTGAGTTAAACACTCTTTTTTAGAAGCCGAAAATGAAACAGGCACAATTCGACCAACTGGCCAGTGAAGGCTATAACCGTATCCCTCTTTATCGCGAAGTCCTCGCGGATTTAGACACGCCATTAAGTACCTATCTTAAATTGGCAGATGCGCCCTATTCCTATCTTTTCGAGTCGGTTCACGGCGGCGAAAAATGGGGACGTTATTCAATTATTGGTCTTCCCTGTGAATCCGTTATCAAAGTATTCGGTGATCAAATCAAAGTTTATCAACGTAATGTATTGATAAATGAAATTCAGCATGACGACCCGTTGACCTGGATTGCCGATTTTCAGGCGAAGTTCAATGTGCCCACATTGGAACATTTACCTAAATTCAACGGTGGCCTGGTTGGCTATTTCAGCTACGACACGGTTCGTTATGTTGAAACCCGTTTAGGCGAAGCCCCTGCAAATGACCCGCTGGGCTGCCCCGATGTGTTGCTGATGGTGTCAGACGAACTGGTGGTGTTTGATAATCTCAGTGGAAGATTGTTTTTGATCGTACATGCTGATCCAACACTACCCGATGCCTACGACCAGGCACAGCAATGTCTGGATCAGCTGATTACTGAGTTGCGGGAATCCACCCCTAAATTTAACGATAAACGTCCACAGAACTCGATTTCCGAACAGGATTTTGTTTCTGGTTTTACCCATGACGGCTTTATCGATGCGGTCAGTAAGGCAAAACAATATATTAACGATGGCGACATCATGCAGGTGGTACTTTCACAGCGTTTGTCAGTGCCTTTTCATGCGGCAGAAATTGACTTATATCGCGCCTTACGCACATTAAATCCATCGCCGTACATGTATTACCTGAACCTGGAAGACTTCCACATTGTCGGATCTTCTCCGGAAATTCTGGTACGCATGGAAGACAATGAAGTGACGGTTCGCCCGATTGCCGGCACGCGTCGTCGTGGTAAGACGGAAGAACAGGACAAAGCACTGGAACAAGAACTGCTCAACGATCCAAAAGAACTGGCAGAGCATTTGATGTTGATCGATCTGGGGCGTAATGATGTGGGCCGGGTCAGTCAGACAGGTACGGTAAATCTGACCGATAAAATGGTCATCGAACGCTATTCACATGTGATGCATATTGTTTCCAATGTGACTGGACAGGTTCTCCCCGGAATGACGGCAATGGATGCACTGCGTGCTACCTTCCCGGCCGGTACCGTCAGCGGTGCGCCGAAAGTGCGTGCAATGGAAATTATTGACGAATTAGAGCCGGTTAAACGCGGCGTTTATGCTGGTGCCATTGGGTATTTGTCCTGGGCTGGCAACATGGATACAGCCATTGCTATCCGCACAGCCGTCATCAAAGACAAGCAACTGCATATCCAGGCAGGTGCCGGTATTGTCTATGATTCTGTTCCGGAAATGGAATGGGAAGAAACCATGAATAAAGCCCGTGCGATATTTAAAGCTGTTGCCATGGCTGAGGCAGGTCTTGAGCCGCCAAAACCAACTGAATAAATAACAGGACACCTTATGCTGTTAATGATTGATAACTATGATTCGTTCACCTACAACCTGGTGCAGTATTTTGCTGAACTGGGTGCTGAGGTGAAGGTGCAGCGTAACGATAAACTGACCATTAACGACATAGAGACCCTTAACCCTGAACTTATAGTGATCTCACCCGGTCCTTGCACGCCAAATGAAGCTGGAATTTCATTAGACGTTATTCATCAATTTGCCGGCAAAAAACCTATTCTGGGTGTCTGCTTGGGCCATCAGGCAATTGGTCAGGCATTTGGGGGCAATGTTGTGCACGCACGCGAAATCATGCATGGAAAGACTTCACCGGTGCATCACAACAATGTCGGTGTATTTAAGGGATTGAATAATCCATTGCAGGCAACTCGTTACCACTCACTGGTCATAAAAAAAGAAACGCTGCCCGATTGTTTTGAGGTGACTGCATGGACAGAAAATCCGGATGGCAGCATTGATGAAATTATGGGTGTCCGGCACAAAACCCTGCCAATTGAAGGGGTGCAGTTTCACCCTGAATCCATTTTGACTGAACAAGGTCATCAATTATTAAAAAACTTCCTGGATGAACACCATGGCGGACAATGAATTTACCATGCAGGCAGCCATCAAGCTGATCACCCAGCATCAGCATCTGTCTGAGCAGCAAATGACTGCAGCAATGCGGATGATTATGACCGGCGAAGCAACAGACGCTCAAATTGGTGGCTTCTTGATTGGTTTACAGATGAAAGGCGAAACCATTACCGAAATTGCGGCAGCAGCGTCGGTAATGCGTGAATTAGCCACGCCAGTACAGGTAACCGGTGAACATATTATTGATACCTGTGGTACCGGTGGCGATGGTGCCAGCAGCTTTAATGTCTCCACCGCCAGTGCCTTTGTAGTGGCTGCGGCCGGTGGCAAAGTCGCAAAACATGGCAATCGTTCTGTCAGCAGCACTTCCGGCAGCGCTGATGTATTGGAAACAGCGGGTGTGAATCTGGAACTAACACCTGAGCAGGTAGCCCACTGTGTTGAAACAACTGGTGTCGGCTTTATGTTTGCCCAACGCCATCACGGTGCAATGAAATATACCGTTGGGCCTCGCCGTGAAATGGGTGTCCGCACTATTTTCAATTTGCTCGGCCCACTGACCAATCCAGCCAAAGCCAAACATCAGGTAATGGGTGTATTTGATAAAAAATGGGTTGAACCGATTGCCCAGGTATTGCAAAAACTGGGCAGTAAACATGTGATGGTGGTGCATGCCGAAGATGGTATGGATGAAATCAGCATCGGCGCCGACACCTTTGTCGCAGAGCTTAAAAATGGCGAGATTTCCACCTACACAATCAAACCCGAAGATTTTGTGATGCAACGAGTTGATATCAGTCAGCTGACCGTCACCAATGCACAGCAAAGTCTCGATATTATTCAGCGTGTATTTGCCGGTGAACCTGGCCCTGCCCGCGATATTGTTGTGCTCAATGCCGGCGCTGCCATTTATACAGCAGATTTGGCTGACAACCTTGCTGAAGGCGTTCGTCAGGCAAAACATTATATTGATAGCGGTATTGCTCAACAAAAACTAGATGCACTCATCACCTGCAGCCAACTTTAAAGATCGTTTATGACTGACACACCCGATATTCTGAAAAAAATTCTACAACGTAAACAACAGGAAATTGCCGAGCGCAGTAAACGTTTGCCTATTAATCTGTTACAGCAATTGGCTGAAAACGCTGAACCGGTACGCGGTTTTGTTGAGGCGATTGAACGTAAACTGGCTGCTGGACAAAGCGCCGTTATTGCTGAAGTTAAAAAGGCCTCACCCAGTAAAGGCGTGCTACGCGAAGACTTTCGCCCTGCTGAAATTGCCTTGTCTTATGAAAACGGTGGCGCGGCCTGTTTATCGGTATTGACCGATAAGGATTTTTTCCAGGGCCATGAAGATTATCTGAAACAGGCGCGTACGGCCTGTCAGCTACCGGTCATTCGTAAAGATTTTATTATCGATCCCTATCAGGTATTTGAAGCCAGGGCGATCGGCGCCGATTGTATTTTGTTGATTGTTGCCGCGTTGGATGATGATCAACTGGAACAGTTAAGTCAGTTAGCCATTCAGCTGGATATGGATGTGCTGGTTGAAGTGCATAACGAAGAAGAGTTGCATCGTGCATTGGTATTGAATCTGCCTTTGATAGGCATCAATAACCGCGATTTACATACTTTTGAAACGTCGCTGGAAACCACTATCAAGTTACTTAATTTCATTCCCGATGAAACAATTGTGATCACCGAAAGCGGTATCCTTGGTAAGGAAGATATCACTTTCATGCGTGAGCACGGTGTGAATGGTTTCCTGGTTGGCGAGGCTTTTATGCGGGCAGATGAACCAGGTGAAGCGTTAGCCAACCTTTTTAATTGAGGCATTCACACCACGATGGTCTTCGTCAAACAATACCATCGTTTTACCGTGCGCCCACAGGATGCCGCGTTCCTGTAATTCTTTTAATACCCGGCCGACCATTTCCCGCGAACAGCCAACAATGCGACTGACTTCCTGACGGGTGATCTTGATTTGCCGCCCCTGTTCGTGGCGCATCGCATCAGGCTGCGCAGCCAAATCACGCAGGGCTTCTTCTACCCGTCCGGAAACGTCCATAAATGCCATGTTGGTGGCTTTACGAGTCGTGGTCAGCAAACGTTTGGACATCTGCTCACCCAACGTTTCCAACAGATAGGGATAGCAACCTTTTAATTCTGTTTTGGAAAGCGCCTTGAGGGTTTGATAACTGATTTCTTCGGTGCGGCAATCGGTTCTGGCTTTGACCACCGACATGCGGTCATTGATATTATCGTGAAAATAGCCAACTTCACCGATAAAGTCGCCCTGATTGAGATAGGCGACAATTAATTCCTCGCCCTCTTCGTTTTCAACACAGATGCTGATAGAGCCTTCTCGAATGTAGTAGAGCCTGTCAGGAATATCACCCGGTCGCGCCAGCATTGTTTTGGCGGGGTAGACTTTACTGTGGCAGTGTTTGAAAAACTCTGCCAACTGCTCTTCTCTCTCTTTGTGTTTTAAATAATCCATGTCATGAAGGCCCAGCTTATTTTTATAAGGATTAATTCTGCCCAATTCCGATGAATATGGCAAAATTAAACGTTGTTATACGTATTTTATGCAGGATGAGTTAAATGAAAGCAAGAGTAAAGTGGGTTGAGGATGTTTTATTCGTCGGTGAATCCGGAACCGGACATACCATCGTAATGGATGGTCCTGAAGAAGCCGGTGGTCACGGCACGGGCATGCGTCCAATGGAGCTTCTGTTGCTGGGCCTTGGTGGCTGCACATCATTTGATGTCATCGATATTCTGAAAAAATCACGTCAAGATGTAACGGATTGTGTGGTTGAAGTTTCCGCAGAACGCAGTGAGGAAGCACCAAAAGTTTTTACCAAAATTCATGTGCACTACACCGTCACTGGCCGCAACCTTAAACAGAATTTTGTCGACCGTGCGGTAAAACTATCTACAGAAAAATATTGCTCGGCATCTATTATGCTGGCAAAAACCGCTGAAATCACTCATGACTATGAAGTGATTGAACAAGCCTAATCGAATTTCAATAAACCGGAGCATAACCATGCAGCGACCAACACGAACTGGCGGTTTGCGTCATGTGGCATTAACCGTCGAAAATCTCGAAGCCTGCGAACAGTTTTATGTGGACTTACTGGGCATGGAAGTCGAATGGCGTCCTGATGCGGATAACGTTTATCTGACTTCTGGCAATGACAATCTGGCTTTACACCGTGGCGAAAATATCAATAAAACACCTGTTCAGCCTCTGGATCATATTGGTTTTATTATTCCAACGCCTGAACAGGTTGATGAATGGTATGCCTTTCTGGACCACCATGCGGTTCCAATGCGTCAGCCACCACGTACCCATCGTGATGGAGCGCGTAGTTTCTATTGTTATGATCCGGCCGGAACGGTTGTACAGATCATCTACCATCCCCCGATTTCGTAAATCAGAGTTGTGTTATGAAAACCTATATCTACAAAAGCCGTAAAAAAGAAGAGTTATATCTTTATCTCAGCAAGAAAGATGACTTTTCAGAAGTGCCACCAAGCCTCTATGGTTCAATGGGCAACGAACCAATATTTGTGATGGAACTGGAGCTGAGCCCAGATCGCAAACTGGCCCGTGAAGATGTCAATAAAGTCATTCATAATCTGGAAACACAGGGTTTCCATGTACAAATGCCGCCGACCAATGATTTGTTATTGCAGCGTGAACGCACCGGCCAGTTACATTAACTGAGCGACAGCATTTAGATAAGTTTTTTCAGCTCGTAAAGCAATTCCAAAGCCGCTTTGGGCGTTAATTCATCAGGATTGATTTGCTCGATTTTATTTATCAAGGCCGAATTATCTGGCTGAGCAAATAAATCCTGTTGCGGCGGTTGTTCCTGCAAATTTGAACCAACGGTACGTTGAGTTTCCAAAGCGGCTAATTTATGTTTCGCCGCCTGAATCACATCGTTTGGCACCCCTGCCAGCTGCGCCACCTGCAAACCGTAACTCTGATTGGCTGCCCCCGGTTTTAATTGATGCAAAAACACAATCTTGTCGCCATGTTCAATCGCATCAAGATGCACATTGCAGGCTTTGTCATATAATCCTGGCAGCTGAGTCATTTCAAAATAATGCGTAGCAAATAAGGTATACGCGCCAATATCCCGCACCAGCTTTTCGGCACAGCTCCAAGCCAGCGCCAAGCCATCAAAGGTACTGGTACCTCGCCCTACTTCATCCATTAATACCAGGCTTTGAGCTGAAGCATTATTCAGTATATTTGCTGCTTCATTCATCTCCACCATAAAAGTAGAGCGACCCGACGCCAAATCATCACTGGCACCAATTCGGGTAAATATCTGATCAAGCGGGCCAATAACAGCCGAATCAGCAGGAACATAGCTGCCCATATACGCCATAATCACAATTAATGCTGTCTGCCGCATATAGGTGGATTTCCCGCCCATATTGGGGCCGGTAATCACCAGCATCGATTGTTCGTTTAACTGCAAGTCATTGGGACAGAAATGCGCTTTCTGAACAGCTTCTACAACCGGATGTCTGCCCGCCTGAATCGATAAGCCCTGCTCTGCAGTTAACTGCGGCGCGACATAATTAAGCGTTTGCGCCCGCTCAGCCAGATTGGTCAAAACATCAAGTTCTGCCAGAGCCGCAGCACAATGAGTCAATGCGGCCAGCTCTGGGTGAATCAGTTTAAAAAGCTCTTCGTATAATGATTTTTCCAATGCCAATGCTTTTTCGCTGGCGCTGAGTACCTGATCCTCATGGGTCTTCAGCTCGGCAGTAATATAGCGTTCAGCATTTTTCAGCGTTTGCCGACGCTGATAATCAGCCGGTAACTGAATATTGTGGGCTCGGCTGATTTCGATAAAAAAGCCATGCACTTTGTTATAGCCGACTTTTAAGGTGCTGACACCGGTGCGTTCACGCTCACGCTGCTCCAAATCGCGTAAAAAATCATTGGCATTCAGATGCAGATTACGTAACCGGTCCAGTTCCGCATGATAGCCTTCGGCAATGACCCCGCCATCCCGAATCAACACTGGCGGTTCTTCGATAATGGCTCTATTTAATAGCTCAAGTAATTCTGGAAAAGTCCCCAATTCGCGATCGATCTGTTTCAGCAATCTGGCTTGAGTAGCCGATAAAGATTGATGCAGATTTGGCAGAGCAGTCAACATGCGACGTAACTGCACAAAGTCACGTGGTCTGGCACTACTTAGTGCTACGCGGGTAACGATACGTTCAATATCGCCTAGCGGTTTTAACAGGGTTTGAATGGTAGCAATGACATCCTGTTCAATAAGGTTGCCAATCGCCCCCTGACGCTGTTGCAAGGTAGTTAAATCTCGTTTCGGTTGTAACAACCAGCGTCGCAGTAAGCGTGTGCCCATCGGCGTAACGGTATTATCAAGTACCGACAATAGAGTATTTTCCCGACCACCTGACAGGTTTTGTTCCAGTTCCAGATTGCGTCTTGATTGTGGATCAATGCGAATACTGTCGGCCGGTGTTTCAACACTTATCTTGCGTAACTGCGGCAGCGCTGTGCGATGGGTTTGCTGGGCGTAATTAAGTAAACAACCTGCCGCCATAATGGCCAGCGGTAAATCATCACAGCCAAAGCCTTTTAAATCGGTGGTCCCAAAGTGCTCACATAAACGTCGCCGCGCCGCATCCAGACCAAAATGCCATTCCGGAACAAACTTCAGTTGTTTGTTATAACTATTTAAGGTGTCGCCATGACTGTCATCAATCAGAATTTCTGCAGGCTGTAATCGGGCTAAATCCGCTAACAAATCCGCTAGCGATTGATGCTGACATACATCAAAACGGCCACTGCTGATTTCGGCTACGGCTAAACCGTATTGATCCTTTTGCCGGGCAATCGCAACCAGCAGATTCTCTTGTTTACTGTCGAGTAAAGCCTCATCGGTTAAGGTGCCTGGAGTTAACACCCGCACTACTTTCCGTTCTACCGGGCCCTTGCTGGTTGCCGGATCACCAATCTGCTCACAAATGGCAACAGCCACTCCACCTTTTAGCAATCTGGCCAGATAACCTTCAGCCGCATGATATGGCACCCCCGCCATCGGAATCGGCGCACCATTGCTATTACCGCGTGCTGTCAGTGTAATATCCAATAACTCGGCAGCTTTATGCGCATCATCAAAAAACAACTCGTAAAAGTCGCCCATTCGATAAAACAATAATAATTCTGGATGCTCGGCCTTGATACGCAGATATTGCTGCATCATTGGCGTATGATTGGTTTTTTCGGTCATTTTTATAGTTTAGCGTATGCAAGATTATTCTGACGCAACACTTTATCAGCTTACCCAGCAACTGGCACAAGCGCTTCAATCGAAAGGCTTGCGTTTAGTCACTGCCGAGTCGTGCACCGGTGGCTGGCTGGCGAAATGTTGTACGGATCTGGCTGGCAGCTCAGGCTGGTTTGAAGGTGGCATCGTCAGCTACAGTAACCAAATCAAACAACAGCATCTTGATGTTCAACTCAGCACGCTCGAAAAATATGGTGCCGTCAGCGAGCAAACTGTCATCGAGATGGCTTCTGGAGCCATCCAAAATTTTAACGCAGATATATCCGTCGCAATTAGTGGCATTGCTGGACCAGATGGCGGTTCAGTTGAAAAACCAGTGGGTACCGTCTGCTTTGCCTGGGCAGATAAACAAAGTGTGTTTTGTAATACTTTTCATCTGCGCGGCAATCGCGAATTCATTCGCCGCCAGGCAGTATTTATAGCACTGGATGGCCTGGTGAAAAAATTAGCTTCCACCGAATATTACGCCTGAACACAAATTCAAAATTAATATCCACTATATGCCTGTTTGAAACCGTAATCGACGCTGGTGAGACATGGCTATCTGTGTGATAATCCATAGTTTTCTGATATCAGCTAAAGGGCACACCAAATGGATGAAAACAAGAAGAAAGCGCTTGGCGCAGCCTTAGGTCAAATCGAAAAACAATTTGGCAAAGGTGCAGTCATGCGTTTGGGCGATGGAACTGCCCACCGTGATATTGATGCGGTCTCAACGGGCTCAATCGGGTTAGACGTTGCTCTGGGCATCGGCGGTCTGCCGCGTGGACGTGTTGTTGAAATCTACGGCCCGGAATCTTCAGGTAAAACAACGCTGACTTTGCATGCCATCGCTGAAATGCAAAAACTGGGTGGCACTGCGGCGTTTGTTGATGCAGAACATGCACTTGATCCGCTTTATGCTGAAAAACTGGGCGTCAACATTGACGACTTGCTGGTCTCACAACCCGATACGGGTGAACAAGCTCTGGAAATCACCGATATGCTGGTGCGTTCAGGTGCCGTTGATATTGTGGTTGTCGACTCAGTCGCAGCATTAACACCTAAAGCTGAAATCGAAGGTGATATGGGTGACAGTCACATGGGTCTGCAGGCCCGTTTAATGTCTCAGGCTTTACGTAAATTAACCGCCAATATTAAACGTTCAAATACGCTGGTTATCTTCATTAACCAAATCCGTATGAAAATCGGTGTCATGTTCGGTAACCCGGAAACGACTACCGGTGGTAATGCCCTTAAATTCTATGCTTCTGTTCGTCTGGATATTCGTCGTATTGGTGCCATCAAAAAAGGCGATGAGATCCTTGGCAACGAGACCCGCGTCAAGGTGGTTAAAAATAAAGTCGCTCCCCCATTTAAACAGGTCGAATTCGATATTCTTTACGGCGAAGGTATTTCCCGCGAAGGCGAATTGATTGACTTGGGTGTCAGCGAAAATATCGTCGAAAAATCCGGTGCATGGTACAGCTACGATGGTAACCGCATCGGCCAGGGTAAAGATAACGTACGTATTTATCTGAAAGAACATCCTGAAATGGCCAAAGATATTGAAGCTAAGATCCGTGCCGTGATGTTGCCAAAGAACATCAAGGTAAGTGCTGAAACACCCGTGGATGATGAAATCGACGCGTGAAATCCCGCTCTGCAACCGAACAAGCCATTGGCTATTTAGCCAGACGAGAACATAGCGCTGCAGAGTTACAGCAAAAACTTCAACAAGCCGGTCATGAAACAGATAAAATTCATGCCGCTTTAGAAAAGCTGCAACATAGCGGCCTGCAAAATGATGAACGTTTTGCCGAAGCGTTTATCCGATCTCGTGCTCTTCGCGGATATGGTGAACTACGAATTCGGCAAGAAATGAAACAGAAAGGCGTGGCGGATGAGCTGATTAACGCCACCATGCAACAGGCAGAAACTGATTGGTTTGCGCTTGCCATCGAAGTACGATGCAAGCGTTTTGGCGAGCAGAGCCCCGATGATTTTAAAGACCGTGCCAAACAAATGCGGTTTTTACAATATCGGGGCTTTACTCATGAACAAATAACGGAAAGTTTTAAACTGACTAATGAAAACGAGCGCTGATTTACGCAAATTGTTTCTGGACTTCTTTGCTGACAAAGGTCATGAAGTTGTTTCCAGCAGTCCATTAATTCCAGCCAATGATCCGACATTGTTGTTTACCAATGCCGGCATGGTTCAGTTTAAAGAAGTCTTTCTCGGTCAGGAAACCCGAAAATACACACGAGCTACAACTACCCAGCGCTGTGTCCGTGCCGGTGGTAAACATAACGATCTGGAAAACGTTGGCTACACTGCCCGCCACCATACGTTCTTTGAAATGCTGGGTAACTTCAGCTTTGGTGATTATTTCAAACGTGAAGCAATTCAATACGCCTGGGAATTTCTGACCGAAACACTGCAATTGCCAGCCGACAAGTTATGGATCACCGTCTTTGAAGAAGATGACGAAGCAGCGGATATCTGGTTAAAAGAAATCGGTGTTGATGCTTCCAGATTCTCCCGCATTGGCGCCAAAGATAACTTCTGGTCAATGGGCGATACCGGCCCCTGTGGCCCCTGCTCTGAAATATTTTATGACCATGGTCCCGAAGTGGCCGGCGGCCCACCCGGCACACCAGAAGAAGATGGCGATCGTTATATCGAAATCTGGAATCTGGTCTTCATGCAGTTTGACCGCTCTGCAGATGGCACGCTAACCCCACTGCCAAAACCTTCAGTTGATACTGGCATGGGCCTTGAACGTCTGGCAGCGGTGTTGCAGCACAAACATAATAATTACGACATCGATTTGTTTCAGAATCTGATTAAAGCGATTCAAAAACTGTCGGGCACTACCGATTCCAGCAATACTTCCCTGCGTGTTATCGCTGACCATATCCGCTCATGTGCCTTTATGATCACCGACGGCGTTCAACCTTCAAATGAAGGGCGTGGTTATGTACTGCGTCGTATTATCCGCCGCGCCATTCGTCATGGGCACAAACTGGGGTTAAAAGAAGCCTTTTTCTACAAACTGGTCCAACCCTTAGTCGATGAAATGGGCGAAGCATTTCCAGAACTTACTAAGGCACAGCCAGTTGTCGAACAGGCTTTGCAAATTGAAGAAGAACGGTTTGCCGATACGCTGGATAACGGTCTGAAAATTCTGGACCATGCTATTGAAGAAATGGGCGATAAAGAAATTCCCGGTGAGACCATTTTCCTGTTGTACGACACCTATGGTTTTCCCATTGACTTAACGGCCGATATTGCCCGCGAACGTGGTTTGACGATTGATGTTGCAGGTTTTGAACGTCATATGGAAGCACAACGCAATCGTGCCCGCAGCGCCAGTCAGTTTGGTGGTGGTTTGTCCGAAACGCTGATTATTGATGGTGAAACTGTTTTCTGTGGTTACGATCATATGCGTAATGAAGGCGTGATCACTGCCCTGCTGGTTGATGGCGAAAATGTCGACAAACTGCATGCCGGTCAGCAAGGCATTATCGTTCTGGATCACACTCCGTTTTATGCTGAATCCGGTGGTCAGGTCGGTGATCAGGGTGAAATTAATACGGCGGGTGCACACTTTATTGTCAAAGACACTCGCAAACAGGGTAAAGCCTTTACCCATATTGGCGAATGTAAAGACGGTACCTTTGAAGTAGGCCAACAGGTCATTGCACATGTCGATGAATATAATCGGCAGGCAACGGCACTGAATCACTCTGCGACACATCTGTTACATGCTGCATTGCGAAATGTGCTTGGTGAACATGTGACACAAAAAGGCTCATTAGTTGATTCACAACGTTTGCGGTTCGACTTTTCGCATTTTGAACCGGTGACCGCTGAACAACTTCGTGAAATTGAACGAATGGTTAATCAGCACATCCGTGTGAACCATGCTGTTGAAACCCGCCTGATGCCAATTGAAAAAGCGCGTCAAAGCGGTGCCATGGCACTGTTTGGTGAGAAATATGATGACGAAGTTCGCGTGCTGAGCATGGGTGACTTTTCGATTGAACTCTGCGGTGGTACACACGTTGGCCGCACAGGTGATATCGGTTTATTGAAGATCACCAATGAAACCGGCATTGCTTCAGGTGTTCGCCGTATTGAAGCGGTCACCGGTGAAGCAGCGCTGAACTATATTGAACAATCAGAAAACCGCCTCAATAGCATTTCCGAACTGGTCAAAGCCAAACCAGAAAATATTGAAGAAAAAACCCAGCAACTGGTGCAACGCACCCGTCAGCTTGAAAAAGAATTGGAATCCCTTAAATCCAAACTCGCCAGCAGTGCCGGATCCGATCTGGCAGCATCTGCTACCGAAATTGGATCGATAAAAGTTCTGGCCGCCAATCTTGAAGGGGCTGATGTAAAAAGCCTGCGTGATACGGTTGATCAACTTAAAAACAAACTGGGCAGTGCCGCCATTATTCTGGCAACTGTAGAAGGTGAAAAAATCACCTTAATCGCCGGTGTCACTAAAGATGTGACCGATAAAATTCGGGCCGGTGACCTGGTATCGCATGTCGCCGCACAAGTAGGTGGTAAAGGTGGCGGCCGACCAGATATGGCACAAGGCGGTGGTAGCGAACCACAAAAATTAACTGCTGCACTCGACTCCGTCACCGAATGGGTGGCATCTAAGCTGGAAAATTAAGTCATGGCACTTATCGTACAAAAATACGGCGGTACTTCAGTCGGTTCTGTAGAACGTATCCAGGAAGTCGCTAAAAAAGTTATTCAATATCGTAAAGATGGTCACGATATCGTGGTGGTCGTCTCCGCGATGAGCGGCGAAACCAATCGTTTACTGGCTTTGGCGAAAGAAATTAATCCAGACCCACGTGGCCGTGAACTGGATGTTCTATTGTCAACGGGTGAACAGGTCACGATTGCCCTGCTCAGCATGACACTTGAGCAAATGGGTATGCCAGCACAATCCTATACCGGATCCCAAGTAAAAATCCTCACTGACGATGCACATAACAAAGCCCGCATCATGCAGATCGATGATGAAAAAATGCGTCAGGATCTTAGCGATGGCAAAGTTGTCGTCGTTGCAGGATTCCAGGGGTGTGACGAGCAAGGCAATATTACTACGCTGGGTCGTGGTGGTTCCGATACTACTGCGGTGGCGTTGGCTGCGGCGTTAAAAGCCGATGAATGTCAGATTTATACTGATGTGGATGGTGTATATACCACTGATCCACGCGTTGTCCCGGAAGCACGTCGGCTGGATCACATTACCTTTGAAGAAATGCTCGAGATGGCCAGCCTGGGAGCAAAAGTTTTGCAGATTCGCTCGGTCGAATTTGCTGGAAAATACAACGTGCCATTACGCGTACTTTCATCATTTACTGACGGTGGCGGCACATTAATTACCTCTGAGGAACCCTCAATGGAACAAGCGCTTATTTCAGGTATTGCCTTTAATCGCGATGAGGCAAAACTAACTATTTTAGGCGTCCCTGATCAACCAGGTGTCGCCTATAAAATTCTGGGGCCAATTGCCAAGAAAAATATCGAAGTGGATATGATTATCCAAAACACTGGTCATGATTCCACTACCGACTTCACCTTTACCGTTCACCGCAATGATTATCAAACAGCGTTGAAATTACTGAAAGAAACCTCAGAATCCATGGGTGCCCGTGAAGTTACAGGCGATGAGCATATCGCAAAAATTTCACTGGTTGGTGTGGGTATGCGTTCACATGCAGGTATTGCCAGTACGATGTTTGAAACCCTGGCACAGGAAAATATTAACATCAGCATGATCTCCACCTCCGAGATTAAAATCTCAGTTGTGGTGGATGAAAAATATCTGGAACTGGGCGTAAGAGCGTTACATAAGGCATTCCAGCTAGAACAAGCTAAGTAAACCATTGATATCAGGAAGTTTTTCCTATCGATAAGGTGCAACTATCCTGATATACTTTCCACCAAAGATAAGCGGATAATTTATTGTCCAACGCTGTCATAGAGGAAGGAAGACAGAAGATCTTCCAAAAGGAAATAAACGGAACTGGCACGAGGCCTAGCTCAACGAAAGGAGTCATCACTCTCCTCCCCCTCGGTGCCAGATTTTATACTGAAAGGGGAATAACATGTTAATACTTACACGTCGCGTTGGAGAATCTCTCATCATCGGTGATGATGTTGTTGTAAATGTACTGGGTGTCAAAGGTAATCAAGTAAGAATCGGTGTAGATGCACCAAAAGATGTCACAGTTCACCGTGAAGAAATCTATGATCGTATTCAAGCTGAAAAAGATCAATCAAACGCAGGTTAATTAGGCAAATCGACTAGCCAAAAGAATCACAGCTGGTATAATGGCCGGCTTGATGGAGAGCTGGCCGAGTGGCTGAAGGCGCGCCCCTGCTAAGGGTGTATAGGTTAATCCCTATCGAGGGTTCGAATCCCTCGCTCTCCGCCATTTTTTTCTGAAATTATCCTTGTGATAATCAGTAAAAAACAGTACAATTTCACGCTTTAAAGCGCCTGTAGCTCAGCTGGATAGAGTACCTGGCTACGAACCAGGCGGTCGCACGTTCGAATCGTGCCAGGCGCACCAAAAATTGAAGTACATCGAAGCAGTTATCATTAATTTGATAGCTGCTTTTTTGTTTCTGGCGTTTGCTGTTCGAAAATCTAACTAAGTTTATCTGTCATAACCTGTGTATAAAGAGCAAACTGAATTCGCTCGGCTCGGCTATTGATGAGTAATCTACATAAACAATAGATAGAGCCTTGTCATCGCTTTTCCACCACCCTGACTAAATCGCTGAAAATGGAGATTAGAGCGTATTTGATGATTCAGAACACTCATTTATTGAGAGATAAATATTAATTTCTCTTCATGGAGAGGATCTGTATGGAAATAATCGAAAATCGTTTTATTTGAATTTATCAGACTTTACAGCTTCAATTATGAGCTAACCAAGACCAGCCAATACTAAAAAATACCTAGAGAATGTTCCCAAGGTATTTTTGATACCAAGCTCGTTAAGGAAAACAGTAACGAAGAAATTATTCGACTTTTTTTCTCACGAGCAATTTTAGGCAGTTCTCTATCCTTAATAATATCCAGTTGATGGAAACGCAAATAAAGAACTCAAGCAGAAGAGGTTGATGTTTTAAATTCCAAGTTATAGTTTAATTCTAGACTTAATCGGCACTCATCTGACCATACTCTTGATGGAACTCGGCAGATATATCTAAAGCTCTGAAGAGCATTTTGTGAATTTTAATTTTATCGGTTCTTTTTATTTCGCCCTTTGAAATAGTTGGTTGATCTATAAAAGACCATATAAAAGTTTCTAATGTGCTTATTTTTACACCAATTGCACCTACTCTATACAAACACATCAGTAGAGTGGCTTGAACATCGAATTCTCTAACTTTTGAATTTAAATAAGCATCAATAATCTCAAAACAGTCATCAGGAGTTGTGACGTCAGCATATTGCGTCATGATTTCTTCTAACTGTGAAGTAGTAATCTTGCCTCTTGAAAATTCTGCAACCCTGCCCCGTAACAACTCCATCACGATTGATAGGTTTGGATAAAATTCACTCCATTCTTCTGAAAGCGATCTCAACCTTTTTTTAGAATAAGAATTCTCAGCTGCAACTATTGAGCGCCATGAAATTCTTTCTCTATCAAAAGCAACGTTAAAACATTCATTAGAAAATTGTAAAATATCTCTTGGTCTCCAGAGCGTTCTTTCGAGCATATAATCAAAGGATGTCTGCCCTCCACCCTTTTTTGCAGCAGGAAATATATCGTCAAACCCCACATCCTGTCTCGTATATTGACTTTTAAATACTTCATTTATTCTCAGCTCAACTAACGATTTTAGATCTTCCGCTGACCATATCAAAGGTAAAATATAGGACTCATATTTTTCCTGTTGGAAACCTGAGTCTCTAGTTTTATCAAAAACTAATTCTAAAAGGTCTTTTCTGAGCGCAATTATTATTTTAACCGGAGGAAGCTTTCTAAAGTTTTTAATCTCTTCAATTAAAGCTCGTATAAACCTGCATCTAGTATTAGTATTTGCCCAGTCTTCATCCAGCTGATCGATTAGAATATAATATTTACGCTGCATATCATCGAAAGCAAATTCAGCAAGCAAATTTATAATTTCATTTAGCTTTTTAACTTGAAGGGAATTAACAACTTGAGTTGCTCTCTGTTTAATCTCCGTGCGTTCATTCTCGGATAGTTTTTCTACCCCTTCAACAGAAAGATTAACATTCGGAAATTTACCCGTGATACCAGCTTTAGTTTGTGATTCTAATCTACTGGTTATCTCACGAAGTTGCTCGTCTGTATCCAACCAGAATCTATCACCCCATTCTTCAAAGTATTCCAAGGCTTTAGTCTTAACCCTGTCTTTCTTAAAAAAAGTAGAAATTCTTGTATGTAGACTTTTTGCATCTCCTGCACTTTTTATATTATATCGAAGGCGCAATAATTCAACAGTAAGTATGTGGCGCCATAGCAGCCTATAGAATAAATCCAAGTTGATATTCAAAGCCTCAAAAAATTGAATAATATTTGAATACTCAAGAAAGCTTACAGATATGTCGTTCGGGTCAAGGCGAATGGAGTTTTCAGAAACGGAGTGTATTTTATACATTAATGCACTTTTGCCTGAACCGGTTCTACCTAGGATAATAGCCGAAGGGTCATTTACATCCATCAATCTAGATAAATCGCCTTTATCAACAAAGCAGCTTTCTAATAGTTTTGTATCTGTTTCAGCATCAAGGGCACCTAAAACCGTATTTCGTTTTATTTTCAAGACCATCTATATTCCTGTAAGGATATCTACTTATCCAGCTATTAAATGATTGTTCAACTTAGTTAGTTATTGTAGTTGCCCCCACTAAAACGG
>NZ_DFMC01000003.1:0-3471 GCF_002375335.1 Methylophaga sp. UBA3603 | reverse complement strand
TCCGATAAACCCGGTACGATTCACGATTACATTGCCGATCATCTTTCATTCATCCATAATTGTGAAGTTCATCATATAAATAAAGTATTTAATATGAATAAAAAAATGGCACTATCATCCCTCTCTTTTATTGCTCATTTTAAGATTTGAGTGTAAAAAAATCTATGCAGCCTCAAAAAAATGAAAAATACGAATTTTTATATAAATATGCTCGTGCTGCATTTGACGATGAGCTTCAGCGGTTTCGTAATCTAGAAGATAAAGCTTCTAAATTTTTAAGCCTTTTTTCATTAGTCATTGTTGGATATACATTATTAATTGAATCCAACGCAGGTGAAATATTGAACCTTAATAATTTTATATCTTGGCTTGTCTTCATTTCGGTATGTTTCACGTACTTGGCTTTTTTGACTTCATGGAGCTTTCTATTCAGAGCCATGAAATTTATAGAAATGCAAAGGTTGCCTTTAGATGAAAAATTCTTGGAAACTTATGAACCACTTGATCTAACTAGTATTCAATATGTTTTAACAAAAGCTTCGAGTAATTGTCTGAGTAAAGCTCGTGCTGGTAATAAAACAAAATCAGACTTATTAATTAAAGCGTATAAAGATATCGGAATATCCATGTGGGCACTATCCATATCGATTATTTTGATGGTAATAGAGAAATTTATTTAAACCACCTGGAGCAAAAAATGTCTGAAGAAGAAAATTTAAAAGTAGAGGCCCCACCCGAGCCGGTCAGAGATACACCTGTTCCGGATACAGTATCTGTACAAGATGGTTATACCATTCCGAGCGATAAAGGTACTGAGATGATAAATGAAGGAATCAAAAAAGAATAAGTTAGACTGAATGTTTTATTTATCGCCCTTTTTAGGGCGATAAATAACTTTCAGCCATATATTAATTTTCTGATTTTTGACTCCTCCCCATCCTGCACCACCCTAGGCCAACGACTATGGATCTGAGCATCTTCCGGTTCCGGTTCCAGCGTCACCACATACACCCTCTTCTCATTCCCATCCCTCGCCACTAGGCCCTGGATATACTGGCCCTTTTGTAAATCGTACCAGTGGCTATGCCCTTCCAAATCTTTCTCCATAAAACTCAGCACAGGGATCTTTACTGGTTTGGGGAAATACCGCTCCCACACACCGCCATAGATGGATTCAATCTTTGCCCAGCCAGTGACCGGTAAATTACCTGGTTGCTTTAATCGTCGGCCCCAGGGTAATAATTCAATTGAGCCATCTATTTTTAATACCGGCAACATAGCTTTGGGGTTGGGGAAGTACATCCGCATGTATTCATCCCCATATTGAAAGTGAGCTCCACCGCACATCAGATCGTTTTCCTATGGCCAGTAGGTTTCCAAGCCGGGGCAATGACATTCGGCATTTCACTACGGCCCATCACTGGCATTGGCGCCACGGTAAATTCACCATAGCGTTCATTAATCTTATCGACTGCCTGGTTAATTTTCTCGCGCTTCAGCTGATGCTTAGTATCCAAAAACATATCCTGCTGCCGGCACTCAGTTGGGTTTAACGCGGTGATTTGCACCTGCCGGGCTTCCTGGCCAACCCAATGCTTTTGCATAAATTGCCGCCCGAGGTCATAAATGATCTGACCATCATCGGTGGTGTTATCCAGTTTTATTTTGGTGCCCAGCCAACCTTCTTCGGTTTTGATACCTATAAAAAAATGATTTGATTGAAAATTATGCCGGCGCAATCGGGTGCCGACCTTTTCAGCCATGTGCTGCAGGTAAATTAATACGGTCCTTAAATCACGGGTACCAGGTGGCATGACTTTGCCGTGCCCTACTGTTTAGGTGCTTTCACCACCGTGGTGATGGGTTCCGGATCTTTGCCCTGGGCCATCAACCAAATGCGCCGGCCAGGGTTACCAAAACGTTTGGCCAGAATGCCGATTGGCAGCTTTTTCATATCACCGCATTTGTATACGCCATATTTATTTAAAAAGCCGCCGATCCCCCTCGCAATACCACTGAGCTCCGTTACCGGTTCATTGGCCAGCCTGGCTTCTGCTTCCCATGGCGCGATCACGGTTAGCCCATCAGGCTTGACCAGTTTAGCTGCGAATTTGGCAGTCGTTCTATCACCACTCACACCCACGCTGCAGGTGAGCCCAGATGCATCACTCACCGTTTTTTTCACCAGTTTCGCGATCGTTTCAGGTGAGCCCCACAAACTCTGACACATGGTGACATCCAAAAAGGCTTCATCCACCGAGTAGATTTCTAGGTCCGGTGTAATCTTCTCCAATGCCTGCATAATCTGAGTGGATTTCTCTACATATCGATGTGGCCGGCCAGGTGCTTGAATCAAATCAGGGCAAAGCTCTCTTGCTTCTTTCAGACGCATACCGGTTTTCACGCCATACGCCCTGGCTTCGTATGATGAGGTAATGATCGTGCTGCCTAATTTGCCATTGGTAATAGCCACAGGCCGATTACGCCAAAATGGATTGTCCTGTTGCTCAACTTGGGCAAAGAAACAGTTCATATCCACTAAGATAATTACGCGGTCCCAAAAATTTTCACTGGTAGCTTTCATCTCATTAAGGGTAGGTACGTAAGAGACCAACCATCACACCTTGAATACTTAACCTTTTCGTTTCTAATGTGACCGGTTCAAACGCGTCATTTGCTGGCACCAAAGTGACAGTATCGTCTTGATTGATAAATAACGTTTTAAGCGTCGCATCATACCCATCCACTAAAGCAACTATGATGTCCCCATGTTTGGCTTGTCTAGTCGTTTCAACAACAACATAGTCCCCTGACATGATCCCTTTGTCTTTCATGGACTCACCGCTGACTTTGAGTACATAGCGTCCTTTACCTTTGAACAGGATGCTGACGTCAATTTCCGTTTCATCTGCAATGGCTTCAATAAGCCTGCCAGCAGCTATTCTCCCCAACATTGGTAACGTCACCGATGACGTTAGGTCTTCATCTTCAACAAGTTGCAGTCCACGAGTACGCATTGGAAGGTTTTTTAAATGTCCAGCATCAATCAATGCTTGTATATGTTTGTGTGTTGAACCACTGGAGCTAATACCCAGCCCTTTGGCTATTTCATGTACCAGCGGTCCTTCATTGTTTTTGTAAATGTAGTGTCGAATAAAGTTGAGTGTATCTTTTTGTCTTTTAGTAAGCATAATCCACCCATAGAGAATACAGAAAGAACAAAATTAGAACATAGTCAGAACAAAGTTGCTTTAGATTTAAGTGAATTAAATACGGGAGTTTGATATTAAGCGCTTTGGCAAGGGCTCCATTTACGACTCAGATCCAACCTGAGCTACTAAGTTGCGCAGTAAGATAAAATGAGGAGGATGATGAATCTGAGATAATAAATAAGTGATGATCCCGTTTCATTATTGGGAGCAGATAACGTTGCCCATTTCACTCTTTACGGGACTGTAAAAAATTCTGTGT